>NZ_ML014789.1 GCF_003675895.1 Parashewanella curva | reverse complement strand
TTCAAGTTATGAGCGCTGTTCACGTCGTTACAATTAGAGAACAAGGTTCAGCGATATCGGGTATTACTCCAGAAAAGAGAAAAATTTTAACCCTGTTTGGTAGTGAGGTGAGTCGTATTTACAACATAGCATAATGTTAAGGCAAGAAAAGTTTCGCTTCACGACAGAAGCCTTTTGGCATGCTTAAAATTTGGTAAACCGTATGAGAACACTACAAGATCTATGTTGTTTTTTTGTTAATGGTTGAAAATGTACGGATACTTAAATCACCATGCGAAATGTAGGTATACGATGAAAATATATTGTTGCTGTGAAATGTGATTATTTATAAATATCGGCAGAAATAAATCAAATGATAAGAGTGATTATGAGGGTATTTGCGGTTTCAATGATCCACATCACATTCTGTTGTGATGGTACTGGTCACTTCTATTTAAATTATCAATAGCTTGTGTGGGAATCTCGCTGTAAAAAAGCATAAAAGGTTAACGGGAACTAGAATCCCGTACACGCAGAGTTAGGTTGTGTATGTACGGGACACGGTCTAAGTCTTTTTCAATTTCTGGGTGATTACGTTAGCTTATATTAGTACCCAGATCACGATGCAATACTTCAGCTGTAATATCCATAATTTCACCTACTCCAATGGTGTACCAGAGCTTCTCTTCCAGTTGTTTGGCTTTATGTGCAGCGTGTTGTGATATGTACTTTCGTTCTTGCTGGATATATTTCAAGTCTGGTTTGCCAGTAACTCCTACAAACATTCTTAAAGCAACAAATCGCCCTACTTGCTGTCCTGTTTTAATAAAATCGATTTGTTCACTTTGACTGGTAAGGGAGTCTTTTGTGACACACTTTAAGCCGAAAGTCCCGCGTGAGCGGCGGATCAAGTGCAGATAAAAATCCACATGCATCATTTCTTGATGAGAACGGGTACGACGGATAAAGTCAATAATGTGCTTTTTAAAGAAGCCATTTTCGAATAGTGGGGTTAAATCATAAGTTAACGATTCTTTAGAATTAGCAGCAAAGAGTTCGGCAACAGGATCTCTTTCAGAACTTATTGCAATGGCTGAGATTTTTGCTGATTTTTGGGTTTTTTCGATAAAAAACGGCGTGGCTGGCAGCTTACGCATCACCAAATTTTTTAATCCATCAGATAATTCACTCGTGCGTTCGCCTGATTCAGATAATTGTTTCAATTTTTCTTCATTATGGATAATGAGGCGATTCATGAAAGTCACGCCAGTGTGAGCCTCTTTAGACTGAGCTGCCACTAAATGCAACTGTTGACCATTGTTGCGCTGCATGACCAGCTTGTAAGGCAAGTTGTGTAATTGAGTTTTGCCTGCCAGTGATTGCAATTTAGGAAATCCAAGCCAAACGAGTTTTTCACCATTAAAACTCGATGGTGATGGCATGATGACTTGGAAACCTTTGGTGGAAATATCTTGAGAATGACCGACGATAGATTGGCCATCTTGCTGAATACTTATTTCTGTTTTAAAACTGTATCTAGGTTCTTGGCG
Organism: Parashewanella curva; assembly: GCF_003675895.1. GTDB lineage: Bacteria > Pseudomonadota > Gammaproteobacteria > Enterobacterales > Shewanellaceae > Parashewanella > Parashewanella curva. The sequence continues at coordinate 38,980 of NZ_ML014789.1, read as the reverse complement.
TCGCTCTGCAAATGCAAGTGTCGCAAATTTTATATGGCTGATGCTGGCTTTTTTTTGTGCGAACACTTTAAGTAAGTTTGGAGTAGCTTGGGATTGAACATTTTGATAGCGAACTCTACCTTCCTCTGTCGTGAGATCAGATAAATATATTACGTGCTCGTATAAGGCCAACTGTTGCTCAACCAAAGGAGAGTAATGACTGTCATCACCCGGTATTATGGCTGCTTTATAACCTCGTAATTTATCAATTACGATACTAGAGAGTTTAAATACTCTCCAGCTATTTTTCTTTGCTCCAAATTTAAAAAATAGGTTTTTCAAGCTGTGGTTATTGAGCTCATATAATGTGGCTGAATAAAAATAAGTCGTATGTTTAACTTGATGGGTGAAACAATAAAGTAAGTGATGTTGTGGAGCATTGGGCTCTGCCAGATGTCGCTCTAATCGAGCTTCAGTAAGAGTATGACTCAGTTGACAGACATCATTTTCATCAGTGAAGTAACTTTTTATGGCTTGGTTTTCTGGACTCAGTAGTGCATGAGTTAATTGATTATTGGTGCCATTTAAAAATAACGGTAAATGACGTAAATGTGGCAGCAAATGACTTTCATAACCCAACCCTAAGGTGTTGGAAAATACTTCGTTCACATCGACTTTATATCGATATTTATAATCTCTTATCAATTTAGCCAGCAACTTTGACAGAGGTTCACTGATGGTATTACGTTTCAGTCTAAGAATATGAGCATCGTTGTCTTCTTCTATATCGATAATTTGATATTCAATGCCTTGTTGTAAATCCTCATAATAGTATTCGTCACTCAGCTCAGTTAATTTGATAAGCAGCGGCTTACGTGTGTCTAATCCATGTTTTGCAGAAAGCCGAATGCGGGCGCCATTAACGGAAAGATCTAAGGTTGAGCCTTCAACATCAATTTTTCCTATTTGGGAAACCGTTATATGAACGCTGTAATTCATGCGTTCTTCACTACGGTTATAATAGGTTCCTAATACGATCCCTGGGATAATGAATTCATCTTTGACGCTTTCTTTAATACCTTCAACCTGGACGGTTTGTAAGCGGCGTTTGTGTTCGGCCATGACCTCTTCATAAGCACCTAAGGTATATAGGTTTTTATAACGGCTTACAGCGGCTTTAAAGCTGGCTATCGCAGGCTCGTCTAAAAAGTGAGTTTGCTTATCAAAGACAAATGTCGAGCAGGGAAGGTTCGATTTATCCCTTAGGTCAATCACACGATTACATTTTGTGCTTAAGCGATTCAATTCCATTTTTAATAAAAAGCGATCAGTGCTGTTTTCGTCAGCGGTTAACTGTTCAAACAGATCTTCAAAATCGTCTTCCATTAAAAATGGCTTTAATTGCTCAATTAGATGGGCTTTTACTTGGTCAAAACTCATTGTCGATTCTTTGTCGTGCTAATTTACTGCGAGCCTGTTAGGCTTACTCCTTGTGATCATTAGCAAATGATCCCTTTACGTCGAAAACGGTTGAAAGCTGATTTCAATATGAAAACGCTGACTGGTAACTTTAGCAAAAGCAGTGCCAGAGTTACTTTGACGGTGCTCAAGTTTACCTTGTTTCCGGTAAACTTGTTAATATTTTATGGTTTAAAAATTCAATGGCAAAGAATAAAACAGCATTTGTTTGTAATGAATGTGGGCAAGATTTTCCCCGTTGGCAGGGGCAATGTTCCGCGTGTAAAGAGTGGAACACTATTACTGAAGTTCGTTTAGGTTCAGTAAAAGCGGCTCGGAATTCTCAATTTAGTGGCTATGCAGGCGAGGGTGCAAGTGAAGTACAAACCTTAAATGAAATTGATTTGAATGAATTGCCACGCATTCCAAGCTCTTTTACAGAGTTTGATCGAGTGTTAGGCGGCGGAATTGTGCCGGGATCGGCAATTTTGATCGGTGGTCATCCAGGAGCTGGTAAAAGTACCTTGCTGCTGCAAACCTTATGTCAATTGGCTGAAAGTATGCCTGCCTTGTATGTTACAGGAGAAGAGTCATTACAACAGGTGGCGATGCGTGCTAACCGACTCGGTTTGCCAACCGATAAACTACGAATGCTATCGGAAACCAGTGTAGAGCGCATTTGTGATATTGCCGTAAAAGAAAAGCCAAAACTCATAGTAGTGGATTCGATTCAAGTGATGCACATGGCAGATGTGACCTCATCGCCCGGTAGTGTGTCTCAGGTGAGAGAATCAGCGTCTTACCTTACTCGTTTTGCCAAACAGCAGGGCATTGCAGTGATCATGGTCGGTCACGTCACTAAAGATGGCAGTTTGGCTGGGCCAAAAGTGTTAGAGCATTGTATTGACTGTTCTGTAATGTTCGAAGGTGACAGTGACAGTCGATATCGCACCTTACGTTCTCATAAAAACCGCTTTGGTGCTATTAATGAGCTTGGTGTGTTTGCGATGACGGAGCGTGGCTTAAAAGAAGTGGCAAATCCTTCCGCTATATTTTTGTCGCGCGGTGAGGGTGAAGCCTCAGGTTCACTAGTGATGGTGGTGTGGGAAGGAACGCGTCCTTTGCTGGTGGAGTTACAAGTGCTAGTGGATAATTCTTCTATGTCACACCCGAGACGAGTTGCTGTCGGTATGGACGCCAATCGTTTAGCCATGTTATTAGCGGTGATGCATCGACATGGTGGATTGCAAATGTCGGATCAAGATGTATTTGTTAACGTGGTGGGCGGTGTTAAGGTTACAGAAACCAGTGCCGATTTAACATTATTGATGGCGATGGTATCTAGCTTTAGAAGTAATGTTCTACCTAATGATCTTGTGGTGTTTGGTGAGGTGGGGTTATCGGGAGAAATTCGCCCGGTGCCTAATGGACAAGAGCGTCTAGTTGAGGCGGCTAAACACGGCTTTAAACGTGCGATTGTCCCCAAAGCGAATGCCCCTAAAAGGCCGCCTGAAGGGATGGAAGTGATTGGTGTTAATAAACTGAGTGAAGCGTTAGCTTCTTTATAAAGTTATGAAATTCAATGTGTAGAGGCCGTTACTAGTTAAAGACTTATATCTAATTGGGAACGGCCTCTAGTCACTATTGGTCGATTATATGTCTACTCTACAAATGCGTTTAGGGTCTAATTCAGGTTTGATAAACGCAGAATCAATATCGGTACTTGAATCTACTGAGATAGGTTTTATCCATTTTGATTCTAGAGTGTTTAAAATTTGGGTTACCAATGAGACAACAGTATCAGAAGCAATAGAGATTTTTGTCAAGCAACATCCAACACATTGCACTTTGAATGAAAAGACTGATGATAAAAAGCTGCTTCTTGCTTTTGAAGGTCAAAGAGGCTTGAGGGGGACGATTGCTGCGGACAGGTTCGACATTAAAAATCTAAAGGTTTTGTCTGTTATTCCTGATACGCATTCTATTTACAAACAAGAAGTAGAAAAAGCCTTTTACTTTACCTATGGCACCGATATTACTGATTCACTGCAGAGACAAGCTAAACTATCTAAAAGAGTATGCGTTATCGCATAATTGGTCTTATACCAATTACAGTAATTAATCTCTCACTCAGCAAGAGCTAAAGGTTTTCAGTACAAGGCGCATGTTCGAAGTACTAACGGGTTAATTCGAGAACATGCAACACAGTAATGGAAGCCTTTAGCCTTGCCCTTCGGGAGCTTGTATGCGCAAAAATTACGGCACAAAATTGTCTCAACGTAGAACAACTATGTTTTCACCAATTTCGTTTGTACTTTGAGCGCATACATAGCTCTGAGTTGAGCATTTAATTACTATAATTGGTATTAGCTCCCTCTCGGCTTTTCACGACTTCTTCCTGGTCCTACACCAAAGTGATTTTTGTAGGCTTTAGCAAATGAAGCATCGTTTTGATAACCAACGTTTAAGGCCACTTCCCATACAGATTTACCTTGTCTGAGCTGTTTTTGCGCCAGAGACATACGAAGTTGAATCACATAGTCCATCACGGAGCGATTGAAAAACTGTTTGAATTGTTTGGCTAAATTCGCACGAGAATAGCCACCGATAGAGGCTAGCTGTTCTAAGCTCCACGGTTTTGACAAATCACTTTCAATGGCCGTCATTACCTTATTCATTTTTGGATCGAGAGTGGCTTTGACATAGCCTAAATCCTGATTATTCAATAGCTCTTGGCGTAACAGGAGTAAGAAAAAGCTTTCCGACAGTTTTTCTACGATAAGTTTTTGTCCGGCTAATCCATGCTCAGCTTCAGTGATGAGAGATTGTAATAAGAACTTTAAACTCCCATTAGTATCCTGCTGTCGAATAAGTAGCATTGTTGGCAATTGCTGAATTAGTGGATGGCGAGCATCTTCAGCTAAATCAAAGTAACCACATACTAACCCAGTTCCATCCTGAGAACTCGTAATCGGGTGTTGAGAAAGAGGAGTCGTGTCAGGTGTGGTTGGGGAATCTTTTAATTGATGCTTTGCATCATGAGGAAAAATGACGATATCGCCTTCATTAAGGTGGATGCCTTCGTGTTCTTCCATCGCAACATAAGCCTGACCACTCGAAATAAAATGAAAACTGGCTTTTCCACTGCCAGAAGTATCGGTACTCCAATGATGACAAGCTTTCGCTAAATGAAATACGGTCGAATTTAAGTGAAATCCTTTTAATACCTGTTCAAGTAGTTGCATCAATAGTCCTTAGACGATACGACATAAAGTTAAGATGATAGAACATATCCTAAAAACAAAGAGTTACCTAGTATGTACATGTCTCAGTAACAATTGAATTTAAGGAAACATTATGTCTCGTTCATTAATAAATATTGCTCGCTCTATGCTCGTGATTTTAGCAGCTGTATTTTCTATTTCTGTAATGGCTGGTACGCCACAACAGAATAAAGATGGAGTAACAGTAATTTATTTAGATCAACATGGTGGTCACTTTACCGCTAAAGATACGTTAGCGGGTTTAAAAGAAGGTAAATACCAGTTTGTTATCACTAATAAAGCCGACAAATTAGTGGGCTTCCAGCTACAGCATCATAAGTCTCATCAGCTGTTAGATATGTTCCCACTTGAGCCGGGTGAAACTAAACGCAGTGACGTGGTTACCGTTACCGAAGCAGGTGTTCGCTTTCGTTGCCCAATCAACCCAACCCCTTGGTACGATCTTGATGTTATTAACTAACCTCAACTCTGTATAATGAAATTAATAACTTTTTGATTTATGCAGAGCTGAAGTTAACTAAGACAGATTAATTTAGATTTTTGTTTCATCCTTCCTCTCCGTTAGTGAATTTGCCTATGGTTCTCCATAGGCTTTTTTTCGAAAACTTTTGAACTTTGCATATTCTTTGAACGTATGTATAGTGTCTACAGCATTGTTTTTACTTTTATTTTTATGGTCGATAATACCGAGAAACAGCTTTTATCTTGGCTAAAAGCTCAAGCAAAATCGTCTACATTTCCCTTATCTATAACAGTGCTTTTAGGCGCTCTCCTAGGAGTTATTCTGATTGCTCAGGCGTACATTGTTGCCACCACGCTTGAACAAGTGATTATTAAGCAATCATCGGCTGACATAAATACAGCTCTCTATTGGTTGCTTGTTTTAACTTTGCTAAGAGCCATGATTAGTTACGGAAAAGAACTCTACAGTTATCAAATTGGGCAGAATGTTCGTCAACGATTACGACAAGGAATATTGCATAAGCTTCACCAATTAGGGCCTATGTACGCTCAAACTAAACCCGCGGGTGAATGGAGTAGTATGCTGGTGGAGCAAGTGGAGCAACTACAAGAATTTTATAGCCGCTATTTGCCGCAAATGGCAATGGTTGTGTGTATTCCATTAATGCTGTTGGTGGTGGTATTTCCCCAAAGTTGGGTAGCAGGATTAATTTTATTGCTTACCGCACCTTTAATTCCATTATTTATGATTTTAGTCGGTATGGGAGCAGCTAAAGCGAGTCAACAACATACCTTATCCTTACAACGATTAAGCGCCTATTTTGCTGACCGTATTTCTGGATTGGCGACCTTAAAATTATTTTATCGATATCAGTCTGAGCTTTCAGAAATTAAGAAGGTGTCTGAAGACTATCGAAGTCGCACTATGTCAGTGCTTAAGTTAGCTTTTTTAAGTTCAGCAGTACTAGAATTTTTTGCTGCGGTGTCGATTGCGTTGTTGGCGGTTTATCTGGGCTTTAGTTTTCTAGAGTATTTGGACATCGGCTTTTATGGAGTGAAAGTATCTTTATTCAGTGCGTTATTTATCTTGCTACTGGCTCCTGAGTTCTATCAACCGTTAAGAGAGCTAGGTGCTTATTACCATGCCAAATCGCAAGCCGTAGCCGCTAGCGAAGCGATAGTTGAACTAGTGAATAAACCAGAACCTGATTTTGAAATGATGAGCGAATTATCAGATGAGCAGCCTTTGAGCATTGAAGCTAAGGACTGGGTGGTGCGTGACCATCAAGGAAAAGCCTTAATTGGCCCATTAAACTTTCATTGGCAGCAAGGTAAAAAAGTGGCGATTGTTGGTAAAAGTGGCAGTGGTAAAACCGTGCTTCTTAATGGCTTGTTAGGATTCTATCCCTATCAAGGTAGCTTAACCGTCAATGGTATCGAATTATCGCAACTGAAAAACGCCTCTTGGTATCAACGCCTTGCTTGGTTACCACAACAACCTCGATTACCTTTTGGCACAATAAAAGAAAGCTTTGGGCTGTTGAAACCTGAAATCTCAAAGGCTGGAATTTGGCTGCAACTCGAAAAAGTCGGATTAGCAGACAGTGTGAAGCAATACCCGCTTCAGCTAGATCTAATGGTTACTGAAAAAAATACAGGTTTATCAGTAGGGCAAGGGCAAAGGTTAGCCATGGCTATCCTCTTGCTTCAGTCAAAACCTTTATTAATTGCCGATGAACCTACAGCTTCTTTGGATGAACTTAATCAAGATAAGATTTGGTCGGTGTTGTTAGAAAAATCCATTGACTCAGGTTGCATCATTAGCACTCATCAGTATTCGAAGCTTAATGATATGGATGAAGTTTGGGTGATGAAACAAGGGAAAATCGTTGAACAAGGAGCAGTTAGTGTTTTAGCAAAAGTTGGTTCTGAATTTATGAAGCTTGGGGCGAATCAAAAATGAAGCATTCTACCAAGTGGGTAAGTTATCATGCCATAAAACCTTACTTGACTTTATGGCGTCAACATTGGCAGGGAATGGGACTCGGTGTTCTGCTTGGTGTTATCACGTTAATCGCCAGTATCGGGTTACTGATTGTTTCTGGTTGGTTTTTAACGGCGACAGCGCTCGCTGGCTTTAGTGCCCTCATGATTAAAAACTTCAATTTTTATACTCCTGCGGCTTCGGTGCGATTTCTTGCCGTCGCTAGAACCGCTGGTCGCTATTTTGAGCGCATTGTAACCCATCAAGTGACCTTGACCATCTTAACTCAGATCCGAATTAAGATATGGCAAAGATTACAAGGTATTGCCACTTACCAATTACGAACGCTCAGAAAGGGCGATGTGCTCAATCGGTTATTGACTGATATCGATACTTTAGATCAGTTGTATTTAAGAGGGCTTACACCGGTTGCCCATTATTTGATTTTAAGTTGTATCGCCGTTTTAGTGTTGGCTTGGTGGTCTTGGACAATAGCGTTGGTTTTACTATTGGGGTTAGGGGCTGTTGGTATTAGCCTTCCATGGCTAGGTTATCAACTATTTTATTCATCAAGGAAGCTAGAGCAACAAGCCGTAGTCGCCTATCGTGAACAAGTATTTGAGTTGCTTTCTACTCAAACTGAATTGACAGTTGCTCAAGCTTGGAAGCGAAAGTATCAGCATTTAGCGGAGTTTGAAGCATCACTGTATCAAGCCCAAATTCGCATAGTGCAAAGGCAAGGTGTGTTACAAGCATTAATGATCGTGCTTCATGGTTTGGTGGTTATTGCTGCAATAACTGGATTGGCCAATTTTGTATTAACTGAACAGATTACAGGCCCAATATATGCCGCTATTGTCATCGGCAGTATGGCATTGATGGAGTGGTTATTGCCGTTAATGCAGTCAGGGGGGCACATTGCCGCTAGCGTGTTAGCAGCTAAAAGGATCAATGAACTGGAAGATAAAAGCCTAGCATTATCTTACCCTGATAATACGGCAGTGGTAAAAAAAGGCGAAATCGAGTTTTGTAACGTTGAGTTTGGCTATCACAAAGACGCTTGCTTGCTGGATGACTTTTGCTTGTTTATAGAGGCAAAAGGCAAATACTTGATACGAGGAGAGTCAGGCCGAGGCAAAACAACATTATTGAACCTGATTGCCAGAATATACGATGCTCATTCAGGGAAAGTGTTGCTAGATGGCCTTGATATCAAAGATTATTCTGAAGCAAGCCTTTGCCAAGCGATTACCTATATTGAACAGCAAGCACAGATTTTCTCTGCCAGCTTGAAAGACAACCTAACCTTAGCTTTGGCTGATGGTGGGCAAGTCGAAGATGAAATATTATGGCAAGCACTCAAACAAGTAGGATTAAGTTACTTAGCAGATGAAAATGGTTTGTCTTTGTGGATTGGAGAAGGAGGAAGAGCGCTCTCTGGAGGTGAAAAGCAAAGACTCAGTTTGGCTCGAGCCTTACTGCGAGATAGTCCTATTGTTTTGCTAGATGAACCCACGGAAAGTTTTGACTCCGAAACGGAACAACATATCTTGAATTTAATTGCCGAAATTTTTAGTGAAAAAACCGTTTTATTGGTGACTCATCGAGAGCTTGAATTATCTGATTACTCAGTGGTTAGAGTATAAATTTTCTAAATTTAAGCGTTAAGTTCGCCAATAAGGCTGAGGTGCTCTCTGACTTGGGGTCTGCCCCGCTGTATTTTTTATGCTGGAGTTGGCGCCCATGTTTTCAAGTACTTCAATGATATCTTGTCTACATACCGCATAAGCAAAATGTAATGGGGTTTCACCAGCTTTATCACGTTGGTTAACCATTAGTGTTAAACGTTCTTCCTGTGCCGATTTTTCTGCTTGATGGCCTATAAGCTTGATAAGCTTAATTTGCTGGTATTCAACCAGAGTATGAAGTGTATTTCGTTGAGATTCAGCGTCTATGGAGAGCGTTTCACAGAAAGGCATGCATGGAGTAAGCACTTCAGCAATCTGGAAGTTTTCCTGTGCTAGAGCAATATATAGTGGAGTGAAGCCTTGTTCATCTTTAACATCCCAGCTAATTACACCTGAATCTGATAAGTGTTTCGTGACCGATAACCACCCTAGGTCTACCTTAGAGGTGTCAACTTTTTTAGCTTTAACTCTTTTTGTGTTTTGTTTAGCTTCATCTTCGCTTGAGTCCGTATCACTTATATCATAATGTCTCGTGGAGGTCTCTGCATCGAGCCAGCCTTGCTCTATATTTTTTAAAAAGTTAATTGAAACTAAGCAGTTATCTTTTACAAGTTTATGCAATAAGGAGTTTTGAGGATCATTGCAAGCTAGGACTAATTTGTGTAGTGTCTCTACGTATCTTGGTTGGAATTCGTTTTTACGGGTAAGTGATTCTTTCCAGAAGTTCCTCGTCGAATGAGAAGAAGCTGTCATTGGGCTGTCAAATTGTTTCTCTTGTAAGTATTTTGCAATTAACTTTAATGTTGGCTCACCTCTTTTTCCTTTTTTTATTGCTGCTTCAAGTAGCTCACACAAAAATGCATCGTCTTCAAAAGCTTCATGATAACTAATTTTGTCACTTTGACTGGTATGAGAAACTTCTATGTCTGAAGCTAAGGAGTTCATCAGAAGCTTCTGGTAACTTGTCCATTGGTGAGTTGGGGAGGTATCGCTATGTTCCCCATTAACAGGCGTAATATCCTTATGAGATTCTATAGATGATTTTATCTGTTGAGCGAGAATGGCAATGTCTGTTTCTTCTAATTGGGATTTTAAATTATTAAATGTTTTATCTAGGAGCTGTATTTTAGTGTCAATTTCTAGTGGGAATTGACTTTTGTCAAACAGCTTTATTAGCAATTGTAAGGGAGCTAGCAATTCTGTTCTTATTGCCTTTTGAATAGGGCGATAATAATCATTTGGGGCTTCCATGCTGGCAACAAAGATAAGGTAAGTTAAGTTAGCTCGACAGGTTTCATGTTTGTCTGATACAAATGCTTTTTTTTCAACATCTGTTACAGGAACTTTGGGAGCAGTAGGAAGGATACCGATGAGCTGCTCACACGATTGCTTTATAGTTGCTAATGCTTTTTTGGGATCTTGTTGGGGGTCAGCTGTTACCTCCTCTGGGATGACAGAAGAATTGGGTAGTAAAGGAGGTGTTGATGTTGAAAAGTCGGCACTAGCCATAATTATTACCTGTATATTGTTAATGATATAAAGATAGCGTATCAATGGCTAATGCATTGTTTTCAAATGATTAAACTTGGTTAACCTCAGCTCTGCAAAAGCCAACCTCTACAGCACTGCTACTTATGCGTATTTCTGTGTTTGAACAGCCCGTAATGGGCAGGTTATTACGAACTGGTCTGCCTTGAACTACACAAAATGAGCTGCACTGTAGATACAATTTTAAGGTCTGCAATGTAAACCAGAGTGTTATTGATTTCGTTATTCAGAGTTGAGGTTAACTTAGATCTTTTGAACATGGGCAACAACGTTTTGAGTATCGCCATTTGTGAAAGTGAGCGTTAAAGGAATATCTTGGCCGAATTTAGGAACGCCAGAAGTAAAATTCATTAGCATGCCGTGGAAACCACCTGGAGCGAGTTTAGTTACACTTTTAGCTTTAATTAGGATTTGCTTTACAGGTAGCATTTTCATCATGCCATCATTCATTACCATTTTGTGCAGCTCTACTTTACCAGCACTGGTTGCTATGGCTTTTAACGCGATAGACTTATTTGCATTATTTTGCATCGTTAAGTAAATAGGGACGACCTTAGATGAGGAGGGCATGGCTCTTATCCATGCTTGTTTAACAACTATATCTCCAGCTATTGCCATTTGGCTTAAAAAAAGTGAGGCAATAAGGCATAAAATATTTGTAGTTTTTTTCATTGGGTCATTCCTGTTAGGTTAAACAATGAAGCCATCCTAACAAACGCTTCTTGAACCCTAGCTTATTGAGTTAGCATTAGTTTTATACCGTCCAAATCACTCTGTATTAGTTTTTCCAATATTGACTTCATCTAATAAGCGCTTTTCCTCAACTTGAGATATTGTTGTTTCCCAAGGAGGGAAAAATGGGGCTATCGGATCGGAAGGGCTTGGTTTAGGCTCTTCTATTACAGGTCGAACTTTTTGTTGTTCTGTAGATACATTAGCTGGAGTTATTGAAAATAGCATTAAATCCGTAATCGATGGCTTTAATGAAGTTGCATTAGCTAATTGTGACGTTGAAGTGGACACTTGCTGATTTTGAGGGGGCTTTGGCGCTAGGATTTCTTTAAGTAACTCAGCTGGGATTTGAAAGGGAATAGGCTCATTATGCTCATTGACAAAATTGATTGTTGGAGTGCCGTTACCTTTATATTTCAATAATTCAAACCTAGTTTTTAGCTCTTTAGTTATTTCGTTATCATCTGTATCAATTCGAACTGTTATTGCATCTGGAGTATCAGTAACCCTTGGTGTAGTTATCGAAGTGTCAGGTTGTAAAAAAGCTTCTACTTTTTGAACTGGGCCGGAATCAGCTTCTCTTGTGGCCGTGCCACTTGCTGGATAAGAATAAGACTGAGGTAATACGGGCTGTTCAGGTTCAGATGTTGGGCTACGGTCATCGCGCAATTGTTTTAATCTCTCTTCCAATTCATCTACTGTTAGCTCAGCTTGATTTGATTTAGGGCTAAACGCAGGGGGAGGAGAAACTGGTTGCTTTTTTGTTCGAATATTTGCTTGTTTAAGTTCTCTTAGCGTCAAGTCTCCCACCCTAGTGCTTTGTTTTATTTTGGCTTTAGAACTGATGGGGGCTGCGATTGGTATTGAACTGGGGATTGCTTCAAGAGCACTCAGCAGTTGCTGCACTTCTTGGTCTTCTTGTGCTTGCTGGCTTGCAATTTTTCGGTTAAATATATCGTTTTGATCTTTTAGCCAATCTAGTGTTTTTGACATGCAACACTCAGGCTCTTTTGGAACTGTTTTGTCTAGAAGATAGCCAATCCTAAGCTCCCTTTGTTCAAAGGGCTCGACGTCTGAAAACTTAAATTGCAATAATTCTTTTAGCAACGCTTTTTGTTTTGGGGAAAAAGGGCTCTCAGCCAGCATTTTTGATGATTTTGAAGTCATGCAAACAGTACCTGTTTTATCTATCTCCCTTAAGTATTGTGTATGAAAAATTAGTTGCTTATAGAGTTCAGTTAGTTCTTTCCTTTTAGTTGTAAGCTCTTGATATAAGCCTTGTGATTGTCGATTCAAGTAAGTCGTTAGAAGATTGGTATATTGCTGTCGTTTAGTGGATATTTGTAGCTGAATATTAATAAGGTCTAACATATGGCAATACAGCTGATGGTTTCTGATCGTAGTTTGTTTTGCAGCCAAAATGGCAGCAATAAAGACTTGCTTTACCTCTTCATTGATGCCCGAAGTGGTTTTAATTTTGGCAGTGATAGATTGGCTATTAATGGTTCCATTTTGTTGGCTACCACGGTCGCTTACAGAGTTAAAAATATAATCTGTAACTGTATCTATAAGCTCTTGAAAAAAAGTTGTGTTTTTAACTGATTGTTGTATATCTACCGTATAACTAGGTTGTCGCTGGGATGCGGTTCCGCTTGCTTGTGCTGTTGATTGAGTTTCGGGGCGCGAGGGTGGGCGCGTTTCGTTGTCTATGGGGAAGTATACTAATTGTTGATGCCCTTGCTCTGGAAGAGTCGTATAGGGAGGACTTATGGATTCTAATTCAGCTGGTGTATCAGTTTGCTGGACTTGCCAATAATTACCATGTGTTTCCCAATTTACATGGGGGTAGTATATCTCTGAATTTGTAGCTTCTGGTATCGGTTGTAGTGAGGTTTGGATTAAAGCCGTTGTTGGATCTGTTGTCGACATACCTATCTCAATCGAAGTATTTTCAATTGAGAATGAAATTAGCATACTTTAAAAACAAGCATTTTGAATTGGCATTATGATTTAATTAATGATTGTTCACAGATTGTTTCTTTTATGTTTTAAAAGGCTGTTGCATTTGCTGGGCAATTCGCATTAATACCAATTTGGGGGCAAATGTGATCAACTCAGAGTGATGCCAGTGGTTCAAGTACAATCATAGAAACGACACTAGTGTATGTCGGTAAACAAAATTTGTGCAGTCATAGGCACTCTGGGGCAAAGGAATTTTGACAGCTATGGAGGCCTTTAGCTACAGCTGAGCGATCACTATTGAATGCAAATTGGTATAAGAGGTGAAGGCTTATTTTTTGGGGTAAGCAAGCTCTCCTGCTGTTAAGCTTTTTGTTCGTAACCATCAACGTTTTTGTGTTCGCTGTCTCTTAAGTTGTTGACTGAATTTTTTGTTTTGTTCATCCAACCATTTAAGGGCTCCGGATTCGGACATATTAGGGTTTTCAGTGAAGACTTTATGAGTTATTGCCTTTATCCTATTTTGGCTGACTTGCTCTGGTTCACCCTTAGGGAAGGGATAGGTTAGAATAGCTTCAAGTAGTGCTTTTGGGGTTGAAGAAAAGGGACTTTGCGCAATTAATTCCTTAGTTTTTGTTACCATACTTGCAGTGCCTGATTGGATACCTCTTTTAGCATTTACGTCATAATAAGTAACTGCTCATATTGACTTTCAATCTCTGTCCATTGCTGCATAAGCAGTTTATGAACCTTTTGAGCATTGGATTGTTGATAAATCCTATAGGTAATATTGTAATTTTGTATCAATTGTTGCAGTGTAAACTGCGCCCTAAATAAACCTGATAACAAAACATTCGTATTATGGCTTTTTTGGGAGCTCATATAGGCTGATAGAATGGCCTCCTTCGATAGGGCTTTTAAGTTTTCATCTAGGCTACTAGCTAATATTTTACGAACAATGAGCCGATATTTTTCAGCTGGAATTCTTTGACTAGGTTGGCTGACGGTGTCTGAAATATATTCAGTGACGGCATCTTGCAACTCTTTAATGTTCATAAAGGCTGCTGAATCAGTCCTAGCTTGAGTGATTTGTCCAGTCATTTGTTGCTGATGACTGTAAAAGTGAGCTGATTGATCCACCAGAGCTAGTCCAAAGGGAGAGTACCAATTACTTAGCTCGCCATTAGCGGGCTGAGGGGTATAGTCAGGACAGGCCGAAGAAATTGAGTTAAATAAAGCTGGAGCTGGAGCTGTTGACCAGTATAACCCATTGACTTCCAAGCCTACTTGAGAGGGGCTACTTGGTTCTTGTTGAGGCTTGAATTCTTGCTGTAGGACTTGCTGATAACCTATAGATGGTTTTGATGCAGCCATAACTCTCTCTATTAAAAACGACTTTAACTGAGATTGAAATTAACATATTTTACAAAACGGCACGTTGAATTAACGTTATGATTTCATTGGCTTTTATTCGCTGTCTATTTCTGTTTTGCTACAGGGAGTGGGTAATTTAACCTGAGCTCTGTATAAAGAAATCTGTGTCGTTTTTTTTATGATTGAAATATAAGTTCAATCTACAGTATTGCTAATTGTGTGTAGTTCAAGGCAAAACAGTTCGTAATAGCTGGTCTATTTCGGGCTGTTCTAACGCAGAAATACGTATAAATAGCTGTACTGTAGAGGTTGACTTATACAGAGCTCAGGTTAATTTAACAAATTTATGCTGCATTTGTTGAGTAATATGCTGTAAGCCATTGGTTCTTGATGGACTAAGTTGTTGGCTCAACCCTATGTTGTGAAATACCATTTCAATAGCCTGCTCTGGCAATTCATCTGTATTTTTTCCATGAAAATAGGCCATTAAAATTGCGATTAAGCCTTTAACGATTCGGGTGTCTGAATCGGCAATAAAATAATGCTTACCATTGATTTGTTGATGGTAAAGCCAAGCGGCACTTTCACAGCCGTCAACCTGTGCGGCTTCGACTCTATACTCTTTAGCCAATGTTGGAATTTGCTTCCCCAGTAACATCAAGTGGCGGTATTTCTCTTGCCAACTTCTCGTATTAGAAAATAGTGTTACTAGTTCATCGAAATCAGGGGCTTGGTACTGAAATTGGCTGTTGTCGGGAAGTCTCATTCGGCAAATAGCTCCTGTACGGCTTTTAGAGCAGTAATAAATTGATCAATATCGGCTTTGGTCGAGTATATCCCAAGGGAGACACGGCAGCATCCTTTTAAGTTTAAATGCTGCATTAAAGGCATAGCGCAATGGTGACCACATCGAATAGCGATATTTTGTTGATCAAGCAAGATTCCGATATCTTGATGGTGCTCGCCGAGCAAGTTAAATGCGACTACGGCAATGTTAGATTCATGAGCGCCATAGAGCTCGATGCCATTTAGTTGCTTAAGTTGAGCTTGTAAGTATTGTAATAACGCTTGTTCTTCTGCTTGGTGCTCAGCTGTTAGGTTATTTTGGATAAATTCAATAGCTTTTCCAAGCCCTATCACTTCAGCGATGGGAGGTGTTCCTGCTTCTAGGCGGTTTGGTAAGGCGCCAAATGTCGTTTCCTCAAAACTGACGGTTTTTATCATTTCACCACCCGTCATTAAAGGTTGTAGGGCTTCCAGTTGGCTAGTTTTTCCATATAAAATTCCTACACCCGTTGGGCCATACATTTTGTGGCCTGAGAATACATAAAAATCACAATCGAGCTCGCTTACGTTTAATGGCATATGTGCCACAGCTTGAGCGCCGTCGATTAAAGTGATGGCATTAACTTGTTTGGCTAACTCGACAATGGTTTCGACAGGGTTTACCGTCCCTAAGGCATTGGTGATATGAGGTACGGCAACGACTTTTGGGTTTAGTGTTAAGAGCTGGCGGTAAGATTCGAGATCAAAGCGAGAATCGGTGGTTAATCCTATGGCTTTTACTTCTGCACCAGTGCGTTTGGCCAATTGTTGCCAAGGTACGATATTCGCGTGATGAGAGGCTGTGTCTACTAAGATTATATCACCTTGTGTTATTTGAGGTTCAATCCCCCATGCCACCATATTAATGGCTTCAGTAGTTCCATGAGTAAAGATAATTTGTTGGCTCTGTTGAGCATAAATAAAGTTTTTTACTTGTTCTCTGACTTGCTCATACTTCTGTGTTGCTTGTGCTGAAAGTTGATAAGCGCCACGGTGGACGTTGGAGTTTTCATTAAGGTAATAATCCTGCATTCGCTCGATAACCGATAACGGTTTTTGGCTGGTGGCCGCGGTATCTAGGTAACACAAAGGTTGGACTTTTTCTGTTGACTCTAGAGTCGGGAATAAAGGGCGAATAGCTATCGCTAACGGAGTGGCGCAAGATTGAGTCATAACATTCATTAATGAACAAGCAAACCGAGATTTTTAAAGATTTTTTACTAGATTGCAAGAATTGAGAAAATATCAAGTTAATTTGTCAGTAAAAAAAGGGCAATTAGCTATTAATAGCCCTACGAGTGCGGTATGAAGTGTTATTGATTTCTGGCTTTTACATCGTCAGCAAGTTTTCTAAGTAAAGCCTCTGTGTCTTCCCAACCTAAACAAGCATCTGTAATACTTTGGCCATAAGTTAACGGCTGCTCTAATGATAATTCTTGGCGGCCCTCTACAAGGTGGCTTTCTATCATTACGCCAAAGATACCCTTGTTACCATTTCGAATTTGCTGACCCACGTCATTCGCCACCTCAATTTGGCGTTTAAACTGTTTACTACTGTTGGCGTGACTAAAATCGATCATCACCTTTTCACGTACACCAGCACTGGCTAATGCTGATAGCACTTGATCAACGTCTTGTTTGCTGTAATTTGGTTGTTTTCCACCACGTAAAATGACGTGGCAATATTCATTGCCTTCCGTTTCTACAATGGCTGAATGTCCGTATTTAGTGACAGAAAGAAAGTGATGGGATTGGCTAGCAGAACCAATGGCATCAGTAGCGATTTTGATGTTGCCATCGGTGCCATTTTTAAACCCGACTGGACATGAAAGCCCTGACGATAGCTCTCGATGGACTTGTGACTCTGTTGTGCGTGCACCAATGGCTCCCCAACTGATGAGATCGGCTAAGTACTGAGGGGTGATCATATCTAAAAATTCAACGGCGGTTGGTATGCCCATGTTAGTTAGGTCTAACAATAACTTGCGTCCCATTCTGAGTCCGTCATTTAAGCGAAAGCTTTCGTCGAGGTATGGGTCATTGATCAGCCCTTTCCAACCAACAGTGGTTCTGGGCTTTTCAAAGTAAACACGCATGACGATTTCGAGGTCGTCTGCAAGCTCATCCCTTAGCACTTTGAGTTTTTCCGCGTACTCAATAGCCGCTTTAGGATCATGAATAGAACAAGGGCCAACAATAGCGAGTAATCGTTGATCTTTGCCATCTAATATATTTTCAATGGCTTTTCTAGATTGGTATACCGTTTCA
Organism: Parashewanella curva; assembly: GCF_003675895.1. GTDB lineage: Bacteria > Pseudomonadota > Gammaproteobacteria > Enterobacterales > Shewanellaceae > Parashewanella > Parashewanella curva. The sequence goes on along the minus strand of NZ_ML014789.1, from coordinate 21,419 downwards.
CTGGCCTGCGGTGTTGTTCGGTGCCGCTCTAGGACTGCCACTGGTGGCAGTAACTCTTTAACTTGTTTGATCCGAATGTCATCGGTTTTGAACATTTCTCTTTCCTATCTCATAAAATACGCGACTAAACTTAAACCTGATGCCACATTCGGACATTTTGGATGAAGGATCTAAATTAATGAGTTACGAAATATTGTCAATATATAAATTACTAAGAATAATGAATTTATATTCAAATGTGGAAACAAAAAAACCAGAGTCGAGACTCTGGTTTTTAAAATGAAGATTAAGAGTTTAATTTATTCGCTTAAATCAGCGCAAAAACGATAACCTTCGCCATGAATTGTCGCGATGATTTCTGGAGTATCTGGAGTACTTTCGAAATGTTTACGGATTCGACGAATCGTGACATCAACGGTACGGTCGTGTGGTTTAAGTTCACGACCTGTCATCTTAAGAAGCAAGTCTGCACGAGTTAAAATTTTGCCCGGATTCTCAACAAAATGAAGCATGGCTCTAAACTCACTGCGAGGAAGCTTGTAAGAATCACCTTGAGGGCTGACTAATGAGCGACTGTTAATTTCAAGGGTCCAGCCGTTGAAACGATATGCATCAACACTGCTCTTTTCTTCAATTTCAGTACCAACATTGCTCACACGAGTTAATAGATTACGTGCTCGAATGGTCAGTTCGCGTGGATTGAATGGTTTAGTGATGTAGTCATCAGCACCAATTTCTAACCCTAAGATTTTATCGACTTCGTTGTCGCGGCCAGTAAGGAAAATCAAGCCAATATTGTTGATCTCACGTAGTTCACGAGCCAACAGAAGACCGTTTTTACCAGGTAGGTTGATGTCCATAACAACAAGGTTGACCTTATTGTCTTGCATTGCCTTATGCATTTCGGCGCCGTCATTGGCTTCGCTTACTTCATAACCCTCAGCCTCAAAGATACTTCTCAAGGTGTTACGGGTAACAGCTTCATCTTCAACGATTAGAATGTGCGGATTTTGCATATTTATTACCTAAGTTTTATCAAATCTGTGCCAATATCAATCAGCATTGAAGTATTGATTTTCACACTTCAATGCCCACTGCTAGAGGTAGCTTCACCAAACATATTCAACGGCTTAGTTGAACAAAAAGTCCCTAAAAGCGTCTTTATTGGGCAAATGTAAACGCCATATTAAAGACTCGCAAAGCATGTTTTTGATTCATCACAATAATGGATCAAAACGCGAACTGTACTGACTTCGATTAAAACAGCAGGTCTAAGTTCCATGGCCGGAGTGTTTCTTTGAAGTTTCGATGTTAAAACAAATTAGATCAGTTATGTACAGGCGTTGTTAACCTGCTTAATCCTTTTGTCAAAATGTATCGAACTGTTTCCTACTTGACGATATAAGACAACGCTAACGCTAAACATTGTACTCGCAATAGGCATTTGTTAACAAATAAAATGTTAATAAATCAGACAGGGGGGATATTTATGGTGCAAAAGTAGGCTTTTGTCATTGTTTTTTAACGATTTGTTTCTAAGGTTGTTTGTGAGTTTTTATGCTTTTATGAACGATAATTAATCTATTTTATTTTTACCGTATTTGCTAAACTGTCGAAGATTTAGATTTTGTAAGCAAATTAACAGAATTTAAATTGTATTAGGGCACGCCCTAAACGGAATGGGCTAAATGGCTAAATGGACTGTTAAGTTTAGGGACTCAAGAGTTTAAAAAATGAACCAGTCAATTGAAGAGCTGTTGAAAAACTACAGTTGTACTCAGTTTTTATTGACCCAACGCATTGCGAAACATTTATCGTTTGCCATTATTACGGCTTGTAACCCAAGAGGTGAGGTACTCGCTCAAAGCCAAAACCGCCACTTGGATAAGTTGTTACTCAATGAAATAGAACAGTTACATTGTCCTTACCGTGCTATCATTGGTGCGGCTAATGACATGTCCCATTTTGAAAAAAGTTGGGCCGTTTTTACAGATAAATCACAAGCCGTTATTCTTGGTGAGCGGTACGTGCAAAATGCAATTTTTTATGTGGAACAAGGGGAGCTTAGTTTGATTCCTATTTTACTGAAAGCCAATGAAGTCAGCCTTGGTAGCTTTCAGAAAAGAATCAATTTAATTAGCGACTTCCCTCCAGATGTAAGCAATGGAGAAAAGGAATAATGCCCTTAGTGGTTGCAAAGTTTGGTGGCACTTCGGTTGCCAATTTTTCAGCAATGCAAAATTGCGCCAAAATAGTTGTAAATAATCCTGATATTCGAGTGGTAGTAGTAAGTGCGGCCAGCGGTGTCACAAACCGTTTAGTTGAGCTGACTCAACCAAGAGTAACAGATGAAGACAGAAGCCGTATTCGCAGTGAAATTACTCAAATCCATCATGAGATCCTCTCTCATATTGATGCCCCTGCTTTAGTAATTGAAACCCTTGAGAATAATCATCAGCGTATTGAGTTTTTAAGCGAAGCGTTGGTGCTCGATCGTAGTAAGATCATTATTGATGAATTACTTTCTCTAGGTGAACAGTGTTCATCATTGCTATTTACTGAAGTGATGAAGCTTCATACCCAGCAAGCCACGCTTTTTGATGTTCGCAATGTAATGGTTACTGATAGCCAGTTTGGTAAGGCTAATCCTGATATTGAAGCTATCGCTGAACAAGTCACAACACTTATGGCGCCGAAAATTAACGAATGTGTGTTTGTGACTCAAGGTTTTATTGGCCGTGATCTTGATGGGAGAACGACAACATTAGGTCGTGGTGGTAGTGATTTTTCTGCGGCACTGCTGGCTGAAGCATTGGACTCTCATAGCCTTGAAATTTGGACTGATGTGGCAGGGATATATACCACAGACCCTCGCCTTGTAGAAACGGCTCGCCCCATTTCTGAAATCAGTTTCGATGAAGCGGCTGAAATGGCGACCTTTGGAGCCAAAGTGCTTCATCCTGCGACCATTTTACCGGCTGTACGACAAGACATTCAGGTTTTTGTCGGTTCGAGTAAAGCGCCAGAAGCTGGTGGCACATGGATCCGTAAAAATGCAGAATCCCGCCCTCTGTATCGCGCTGTGGCTATGCGACGAGAGCAAACTTTACTTAATTTATTTAGTTTGAACATGTTACATGCTCAGGGCTTTCTTGCAGAGATTTTTGCGATTCTAGCTAAGCATAAAATCAGTGTTGATTTGATCACGACATCTGAAGTTAATGTGTCATTAACGCTAGATAAGCTTGGTTCCGACTCTGATGAAAAAGAGCTTCTTTCCTCAGCCCTAATGGATGATTTAGCTAAGAATTGTACAGTTGAAGTTGAAAAGGATTTAGCATTAATTGCTGTGATTGGTAACGACATTCCAAACCAGTCAGGAGTGATGCACAGTGTATTTGAAGCTCTAACTGATTTTAATGTCAGAATGACCAGCCAAGGTGCAAGTAAACATAACTTGTGTATTTTGGTTGATAGAAAAGATGCTGATCAGGTCGTTCAAGTATTACATCAGCAGTTGTTCGATAATGTTGCTTAACCTCTGAATTTTGAACAAATAAAAATGCCCTGAAAGTTCAGGGCATTTTTGTATCTAAGTTAAACTTTAGAACTTGTAAGTACCTTTAACGTACCAATAACCACCGTTAAAGCCAAATGGTGACGTTTCATAAAACTTACCACCCCAATTGTTATTTGGGATACCAGTCTTACCTTGGAAATCCAAACGCTCAGCATCTTGATCTAGTAGGTTTTGTGCACCAACAGCTAGAGCGAAAGATTCATTGAAGTTGTAATTTACCTCAACATCAATGGTTACTGCTGCAGAGCCTGTTTTAACTGTTTTATCAAAGTCGACGTGAACACCTTGGTATTCGCCAAAGTAGTTAGCACGAGTGAACATGCTTACGTCTTCCCAGCTTTGTGACCAAGTAAATGTGGCTCTGTGGTTTGGTAAATCTTTTTCAAGACGAGCAACTTTGAATTCACCAGTAATTTCAGAGTACTTATCTACTTTGGTTTCGTTCCAGTTATAAGCAAACGCAAAGGTAGAATCACCATTAAACAGCTGAGCTGAATAGTTAGCGACTAAATCAATACCTTGAGTTGTGGTGTCAAAGTCATTGGTAAAGAAGCTGACCTTAGTTAGACCATCAACATTTGGTACACCTGCAGCCTTAAGCTTCGCTTTTTGTTCTGGCTTAAGCTCAATTTTGTTTGATTGCCCGATACGATCTTCAACCTTAATGTTGTAGTAATCGACAGTGACAAACAAATCACCATAGGTGAATACACCACCAAAGGTGTAGCTGAATGATTCTTCTGGAGACAGGGCTTTACCACCAAGCTCTTGAGAAATTGGGTTGGTTGGTGGCAACAGTGCAGAGTCAACCAATACGCCACCCGAAAGTTCAGTTTGAACGTTAGTGAAGTTTTGCTGACCTACTGTTGGTGCACGGAAGCCGGTATTAACTGAACCACGAACCGCAAATTCATCCGTTAAATGATAACTACCAGCCACTTTGTAGTTTAAGGTTGAACCGAAAGAGTCGAAATCTTCATAACGTAATGCAGCATCAACCAGCAAGTTCTCAGACATTGGCAAGCTTGTTTGAACATAAACGGCCTTGTTGTTTGAGCTGTAATCGCCAGCAGCCGAAGGCTTATAACCAGGGAAACCGTTAGAGCCAATACTAAAACCTTGGTCAAATAATGGCCCTACTTTGAAAGAGGCTTCATCACCGGCAATAACTTGGTAGTTTTCTTTATGCCACTCAGCACCAAATGCGAGTGCCACTTCATCTGTTAGTCCCCAATCTAAGAACTTCACAAAATCTGCATTGAAAGTAAGCTCAGAGTTGATGGCTTGACCTGGGTTAAAGTCACGCGGGGTATCAGGGCCTAAAGACGCATTAACGGTATTGTATAGGAAATACTTAGAATCGTTACGGCCATATGAACCGCTGAAATCGTAAGTAATGCCTTTTAACCAATCAATTTGGAATTCACCTTTAGTTCCAGCTGTGATCGAGGTATCAATGATTTCACCACCAAAGTTAGGCGTAAAGCCACCGGGTAGTATCATATTAAACGCAAAACAATTGGCTGCTTTAAGTGAGCCTAATGCAGCTTGGTCTGGAATGCCATTAACAATAGGGACTAATGGGCAGTCTAGCTGTTTGGATTTTCCGTCTAATGAACCAACTAAAACGGTTGCAGGTGCTTTATCCCAAAGTTCTTGCAATGCTTTTTGATCATCTCCTGGACGATACATTTTTTGGCCGTTAACTTCACGAACGATACCACCATAAACGCCAGGGCGATTGTTTGGGTTACGGTAGTAAAAACCACCTTTTGCTTCACGGGTAGAGTAGTTACCAAATAAGTAAGCACTTGAATGTTCATCTAACTCTAAACCTAAATTAGCAAAGACAGTCAGATCATCTTTAATTTTTGGCGAACCCCAAACCTGTGCTGGGTTGTCTACCTTTATCCCTTTACTTGCAAAACCGGCTGCATCAGGACGTTGAACACTTCGACTCGTTGCATCAGCATTTTTATACTGAAAACTGACATTAGCAAAACCGTTTTCAGAAAGCGGCATGCCTATGTTACCTGAAATTTGAGTACTGGTTCCGTCTCCTTCATAATATTCGCCGTGTTTAACTTCTAGGCTGCCACCGTCATTACTGTCTTTAAGTTGGAAGTTAACAACACCAGCAATAGCATCAGAACCATATTGTGCAGCGGCACCATCACGAAGGACTTCAACTTGCTTTAAAGCGATACTCGGGATAACTGAAATGTCAGGGCCTTGGGCACCGTCGTTAATACCGCCTCCTAACAAAGTGATTACCGATGAACGGTGACGACGCTTACCGTTAAGCAAAATAAGTGTACTGTCAGCCGACAAACCACGAAGGTTCATTGGACGAACTAGAGTTGCAGCATCACTGATCGGGTTAGTATGTACGTTGAGTGATGGCACTGTGCCTTTTAGGATTTCGAGCATATCTGTATTGCCCGCTTTTTCCAGTTCATCGCCACCGATAATATCCACCGGAACTGGTGAGTCACCAACTGAACGAGGGGCTGAACGAGTACCTACTACGGCAATTTTTTCAATACTTTCTGCATCGGCAGTTTCAGTCTCATCAGCTAAAGCTACATTGGTGTAGGTTAGTCCTGATAATGCAAAGCCGATGGCTATACCCAGAGAACTAAGATTAAAGGTTTGGTTTTGTTTTCTCATCATTCCAGCCTTGTACTTTGTTGTATAAAAGTTGGTCCAAGACACAACTGTGTTTATTGTTATAAGTATCTGTCTGCAATAGGGGCTTCTACAGGTGCATCAATCTCTACATTGTGAGTGGAGTGCTGCTGATGAAATCCTGAAAACTAGAAACGAATCCTTCCGCTTACGGCATCCATTAAACATAATTATCCAATTATTGTAAATAAATTGTTAACCTACGTTGGGCGGTTGTTTAAATTTTGGCTAGTGTAACCATATGAAAGCTTTGATTAAGCTACTCTTAAGTAGAATTTTGCAAAATAATTATTGGGAGTATTTATGCGTAGCTACTCGTGGTGTGTTGTAGGATCTGGGCCTGCTGGGATTGCAGCCGTAGGAAATTTAATTGACTCAGGAGTCCCTGCTGATGACATTGCATGGGTAGATCCACACTTTTCTGTGGGGGATATTGGTGATAAGTGGTTTCGAGTTCAAGGTAACTCAAAAGTAAAAGGCTTTATGGCCTTCTTTAATGAATGTGCCAGTTTTCGATTTCACCAAGCACCTCTGTTTAAAATTCATAGTATTGATCCAGAACGCAGTTGCCGTTTATGCCACCTATTGCCGCCGTTGGAATGGATAACTGAGCAACTATTATCTCAAGTTACTTCTTTTAAAATGAAAGTTAATAAAATATCTCGCACTCATGGTAAATGGTGTTTAACTGGAAATGAGTTAGATATTCAAGCGAGTAAAGTAGTGCTGGCTACAGGCTCTGAACCTAAAACACTGCCATTAACTATCCCTACGATCCCCTTGAATGAGGCGCTGAATGACAAAATTATTCGAAGCAAAAACTTGGTAGATGAAACTATAGCCGTGTTTGGATCTTCCCATTCCGCTATGGTTGCTCTTGAAAACTTGATGAATACGCAGGTTAAAAAGGTGATTAACTTTTATCGAAGTCCAACCAAATATGCTGTGTATATGGATGATTATGTTTTGTTTGATAATACGGGATTAAAAGAGCACGCTGCGTTATGGGCGAAAACCAATATTGACGGCACTTTGCCAGATCGCTTAGAAAGGGTTTATTGTGAAGGTGATCATTGGAATGAGAAAATAGATCAATGTACTAAAGCCGTATTCTGCATTGGCTTTGAAGCGCGAACAGATATACAAATTTCTGATATCCAGCAGCCGCTTAGCTACAACCCTTATAATGGGATAATTGCTCATGGCTTGTTTGGCGTCGGTGTTGGTTTTCCTAATTTAGTAACTGATCCTTTTGGGTATCAAGAGTGGAATGTGGGAATAGGTAAGTTCATGGACTACATAAAGCAAGTACTGCCTATTTGGTTGAAATACTGATTTGGTTGCTGAGTTGCTCTAACCACTGATAGCGTTTCCTGTATAGGCTACGTTTACTCGTTGAGAGAGTCTCTAAGCGTTTTCTAGTTAGAGTGGATGGCAATTGAAATAAGTATTCATTCAGCTCTGTGGCTTTATACTCTTGCCAAAGCTGATCATAGTTAAAATTACAGCTGTGCTTTTTTGAGCCTGTATATCGAATGGCCTGATAGATGTGCCCTCTATTCGATACCGCTGTTATTTGCTCTATCCCCCAATGTCTTGCAAGCATGATTAATACTTCTACAATAAGCGCCTTAGGCCTTAAACCAAAACAAGTGCGAGTTAGCTCAACAATGACCTTTGAGCGATCAACCACACTGCTATTCGCACCTTGCACATTTCCGATATGAAGCCTTGGTTTGTCATTCCCAAAAACAGTAAATGACAACGAATAGATGCTTTGATTGAGATGATTGGTGAGTATCAGACCCGTGCTGCCTTCTCGAGCTTCCCCTTGATAGAGCTTGATGGTATAGCTTTGTCCATTCCTATCTTTAAAAGCAAATAACACTAACCCTTGAGGTGAATACACCTGATGCAGTTTGTTGCCTAATTGAGCTTGTACAAAATCAAAGTGATCTAGTAAATAAGCCAAACGTTGCTGTATAGACCAAGTAACCAAACCATAGGGTTTTAGTGGCTTTTCGATGAACAAGGGATGAGATTCAATTAACCAAAGCAGGTTTAATTGTTCAAGGTGGTTTAAATAAGTGTTGAGAGTTGTTCGATAGATGAGACTCCACGCCAATAATCTTATGCGTTTGAGGGGCTTTCTTTGATAATAGTCTGCATTCGATAATAGATTTACTTTGTTAGAGACTTCACTTCCAAAAAATAGTACAGCCATAAACCACCGAGATGATAAAGCAATTTTTCGCTACAGATCCTATCAATGGTAATTAGCTGACTACTAATGAATTATTTTTCATTTTGTTGAGACAAGCTTACCTATGACATCTAAACGGTAAGCTTGTCGTTTTAAGAGCTATTTAAAATTCAAATGGCTATTTTTTTATATCGAATCCAACTAGTCCCAAGAAATTGTGAGCTCCTGTGTTTTTCTGGCTTTTTTCCGTTTGCTCAAAAGTGTATTGATTCGCGTACTTCAGTCCCCTATCAGTGACATCAAATCGATTCATAGTGAATGATTGAAAAGCACCGATAACATAAAGATATTTATTGTCTGGTGTGACATACATATCTTTGGTGTCCCCAGCAGGGGCTACGTTGGGTGCGGTATTAGAGCGAACGGCAAAATCTTGTTTTTGATTTACTGTTCCATCATCTTTCAAGGTAAATGGTGTAATTGAGTTTGCACCAAAGCTTGAAACGTAGAGCTTTTTATTGTCAGGGCTGATCAGTGTCCAGCAAGCTTCGTCCTGTCCTTCTGGACCTGTTTTGAAGTTTTGTATTTTTGTAACTGCTGTTCCATTATCACTAAGTACTGTCAAACCATAGTCAGGTAATGTTGAAGACAAATTAAAGTTACTGGCGTGAATAATGGTATTACTGTTCGGTGCCCAATTGATACCAATAGTTCCTGCTAACCCTGTTTGTTCATAATGCCTAGGAGAGCTAATTGCGCCAGAGGTTGTGTTAAAATTATAAACATATACTCGGCTTGGTCTTTGCTCACCAGCAGGAGTTTGTGGCGTACTGGTAAATAAACGTGCAACCCCCCAAGTCGCTACAGCGAGTTTACTTCCATTTGGTGAAAACACTACATCAGTCGGGCCACCGTTTTGTCTAGGGTAGGTGGTGAGTGGAACTCCTCCTGCTTTAGTTAAGGCGCCATTACTAGAATCAAAGCTAAATAAGGTTATGTTTCTTTCAGGATCAGAGCTAGGGTCTTCAGTCGATAAGTCCTTGTTAGTATCCCCATCTCTAAAAAATCCGTCATTTGGGTAGCGCTCAATAGGGGCATTGCTAGCGTTTCCCGCACCTTTTTGTATATTAGGATTATTCCACTGGTTGCCTACAACCACCCAATATTCGTTATCGCTATTGGCTTTCTTGGTATAGGCAATGCTTACTGGGCGTACACCACCTGAGTCAACATTCGCCATTTGACTCAAGTCACCAGTGGTTCTGTTTAACTTGAATACTGTAATGTCATTACTGCCCGAGTTTACAGTAAGTAAATAGTTTCCAATGATTTGAATGGCGCCTTGAGAGTCATAATCCCCTCTAGCATCGCCACCAGCGGTTGGATTCGCGCCACCAAGTCCTGTGGTTGCTGTTGCGACCTCGTTGCCAACAGAGCCATCGGCATATCGAGATAGCCGTAATACCATATTGTTACCGACACCATTTGTGGTGGTATACATAAAGCCCATTAACTCTGGCTTTTTATCATGGTGACTTGAACCTCCACAAGCGGCTAAGAAAGCCAACGGGAGAGCAACCGTTAATGCTTTTACTCCATTAAAAACATATTTCTTTGAAAGTCTCATAATGCTTTTTCCTTTGAAAAGTACAGAAATATGGATGGAATTTAAATCAGTGTTGTTTTGTTGAGCGAAACCAATTTTTTCACTTTATTAGAAAAAATATTGTGAGCTAGATCGTATGTCTGCTAGGGGGCGTTGTGCTGCTGGTCACTCTCTGCAAGGGAGCGATTAGTGTTTTGCTAAGAGTTGTGAAAGTTGCTTGATATATACTCGTGGTACCTGAAATCCTGCATCTTCAGTGATCACGAGTATATAATTCAAACGTTTATGATTAACCAACTTTCATTTATTAGGTTACAAAATTTTCTGCCACCACGAGAGCGGTTTACCGCAATTAGCGGCAGGTTGATAGCTTTTACTATCGCTAGGAAGCTGAATCACATTCTCACAATCGGCTTCCATTGGAAGACCTGTTTGAGTATCAAAATATCCTTGAACAATCCCTGATGGTGGCGCCAACCTAAGCGCTATTGGTTTTCGATAGTTCAAAAACTGCTGATAAACGGTTAACGCACCACTGCTGCCATATAAGCCCGTTTTGCTATTATCGTCTTTTCCTACCCAAACCACAGCGACATTTCTTTCATCGAAGCCTGCAAACCATGAGTCACGGTTATCGTTACTGGTGCCGGTTTTGCCTGCTAAACGAGTGTTAGGAAATTGTTTATGTAAACGAGTTGCAGTGCCTGACTGTACTACCTTGGTCATGGCATATTGAGTTAAGTAATCGGCTTGGGGACTTATCGCTTGTTTGGCTGAAGCATGGTGAGTATCTATGAGGTTATCGTTATTATCTAACACATAGGTAATGGCACTTAAAGGACGCATGCGTCCCGAGTCTGCAATGGTTTGATACACCTGTGCTACCATCATTGGGGAGCCATTTAAAGCACCTAATAGCATGGATGGATAAGGGGAAATGGTTTCACTCCAACCTGCATCAACCAGTGTATCCATAACATTGGCTACCCCTAAAGCCATGCCTAGATTAACGGTAGGGACATTGCGTGAACGTTTAAATGCAGTTAGAAGCGAAACGTTATTTAGGAATTGTTTGTCGACGTTTTGAGGTGACCACGTTTTACCTTTACCGTTCGTCAAGGTAATTGGCTTGTCGTCTAAAGGTGACGCTAAGTTGTACGTCGTAGGTTTTGCTAATGCCGTTGCATAAACAAATGGCTTGATTAAAGAACCAATCGGGCGACGTATGGTCATGGCACGATTATACCCGTGATAGGTAGGTCTACGATCGCCTACCATCGCTGCTACACCAGCATTGAGTTTATCCGTCACTACCATGCCGACTTGAAGGTCTTGGTTACCTGCTTGTTTGCGTAGACGCTTCATGGTTGAGGTAACGGCTTTTTCTGCTGCGCGCTGGGCAAGAGGATCTAGAGTGGTATAGATCTTGATTCCTGACATTTTTAGTAGTTCAGGTCCATAACGCTCAGCAAGCTCTTGTTTTACTAAATCAAAAAAAGCAGGCAGTTTTTGATGAACTTCTCGACTGCTCTTACGAATACCCAAAGGTGCGTTTACAGAGAGTCTGTATTGACTCGTGCTTAAGTCGCCTGAATCCATCAGCAGTCGAAGCACTAAATCACGACGCTCCATTGCACGTTCTGGGTTACGCCAAGGGTTGTAATAAGAAGGCCCTTTAATCACCGCAACTAAAAAGGCTTGTTGATCAATAGACAGTTCGCTAATTGGGCGACCAAAATAAAATTGCGAAGCTAAGCCTAAGCCATGAACTGAACGCGCACGATCCTGCCCCATGTAAACTTCATTGAGATAAGCCTCTAAAATTTCATCTTTGCTGTAACGGTAGTCGATCACCAATGCCATTAAGGCTTCACGAGCTTTACGGATTAAGGAACGCTCTGGAGTCAAAAAGAAATTTTTTGCCAATTGCTGAGTTAAGGTTGAGCCACCTTGAACCGTTCGACCCGCAGATATATTGATGAATAACGCACGTAAAATAGCGAGCGGGTTAATACCGTGATGATGATAAAACTCTCTATCTTCAGTTTGTAATAAGGCTTTTACTATCAAAGGTGGAATTTTGTCAGCCGGAACAAATAATCGGTCTTGGCCATCGCTGGTAATAATGCGATCTAATAAAATCGGTTCAAGATAAAAAATAGCGAGCTGTCGTTGATCTGGGCGCAAAACACTTTGAACACCTTGCTGATTAAAAGTCACCATCACTCTTTGCTGATGTTGATTTCCCTCTGGGTGATGGAATGAACGACGCCAGATATCCACTTTAGTTGAAGAAGCAGAAAATTCTCCGACTTGGCGAGGGTGAGTGACTTTTCGATAACCCAGCAATTTTAATTCATTAATAAGTTGTTGATGGCTAATCGCCGCTCCCGGATACAGAGCCATGGAACGACCATAAATTTGAGCGGGTAAATGCCATTTTTGACCTTCGAATTTTCGAGCAATAATTTGATCTAAATAGATGGTATAGCAAGTGAGCAATACCATTGTAATTACTCCAAGCTTCCAAAAGATTGACCATGCCTTTTTAAGGAGTGAACTTTGTGAACGTTTGGGCTTAGAAGTCTTTTTACGACTGCTGGTGGTTTTTTTTGTCGTCATTATTATCCGTTTAATTTCTTTTTCGTCAACTTGGTCGCTTGGGTATTTTGTGGATCATCTGGCCAAAGGTGTTTGGGATATTTCCCACGCATTTCTTTCTTTACTTCATTATATGGCCCTTGCCAAAAGCTGGCTAAATCAGCGGTTACTGCAATCGGTCTTCGAGCTGGGGATAACAACTCCATAGTAACCGTCAATTGATGATTCGCCAGCTTAGGACTTTCAGCTAACCCCAGTGCTTCTTGTAAGCGAACGCTCATTAATACTCTTCCCTCGTTGGTGTACGTTAAAGGGGCTTTTGTTCCCGTAACTAACGGCCAACGAGTTGGAAGGTGTTGATCAAGCGCTGTTTGTTGTTCCCAGTTTAATAAACTCCACAAAATTTGATAAGTGTCTATTTGTGATAATTGTTTAAGGTTTGTGATATTAGACAAATAAGGAGTAAGCCACAGTGATAAATGATGGCTTAACCACTCTGAGCTGATATCAGGCCACTCAAGTTGAGGCAGATATTGCTCCGCTAACAACAGCCGTTGTTGTAACTGAATAGTGTTATCATTCCAGCTAAGAACGGTCAGCCCTTGTTGATGTACATAGCTTACAATGGCATCACTTTGTTGTTTGGATGTCAGTTGGTTAAGCTTTTGTTTGGCAACGACTATTCGGCCAATTCGTTGTTGTTGTTCAGCAATAAAGCGCCCCGATGATTTATCCCAGTCGCTATGGGTATGAGTTTGCAGTAAGTAATTAAGCTCATGTTCAAATAAATCTGGGCAACATTGGGCAGCTAAAAAGCCCCTTGCATCACTTTTGCCGTCCATTTCTTGTAAATCAGCGATAACCACATAAGTGTGCTGAGCTAATGGATCTTGCTCATCAATGATTACACCACTACCGTTCGCCATTAAAAATCGACCAGCAGAACGAGATTTTGCAATGCGATCAGGGAAAGCATAAGCCAACAGCAAGCCTATGGTTTGCCAGTCAGCATTGTGGATTAAGTCAGTAATAGGCAGGGTGATATTAAATCGTTTCAACCAGCTTTTGGCTTGTTGCCCAACCGATCCTTTGAGGCACAAGTTTAGGTAATGTTGAATATCACAACTTTTTCTTGGTAACCCTCGCGCTTCTAATACTGCTGTCAGCAGGCAGGCTAATCCCAGCTGTTGAGGGTTCGATTCTACTTTTAATAGCATATGCGCAAGGCGAGGCTCAGTACCAAGTTCAAAAGCGCGCTTGCCTAATGTGGTGATTTTATGCGAGTCATCAACAAATTCGAGAGACTGCAATAACTCCCATGCCTTTTGTTGATGAACGGCTGGTGGTTGAGTCAATAACGGGAGTTCATCAAACTGCCTGCTTCCCCAATAACTGCAATGGTGCGCCATCGAAAGTAAATCACTGTCGGCAATTTCTGGTGTATCTGTTGAGACTCGACGTTGGTGATCTTCTTGTCGCCATAAGCGAATGCAATGCCCCTCAGCGGTTCGACCAGCACGACCACTGCGTTGTGTTGCTGACGATTGGCTGATGGGTTTTAGGCTTAATCGCGTTACTCCTGTTTTCGGATTATAACTGGCGTGACGTTTTAAACCTGAGTCGATAACCCATTTTATGCCGTCGATAGTTAAACTCGACTCGGCAATATTGGTGGATAAAATCACTTTACGTTGATTGAGATTGGGTTTAAGGACCGCGTCTTGAGCTTGATGACCTAGTTCTCCATAGAGGGTTAATACGCAAACATCTTTGATGTTATATGCATTAAGCTCTTGTTCTAATTTGAGTATTTCACCTTTTCCAGGGAGAAACACAAGGATGTCGCCTTGACTATTATTGGTGATAAGAGAGCGGATGGTTCTTTCTGTGTGGGATAACCAAGCTTTTGGATCTTTTGACGGCGAGTATTCGATGCTAACTGGAAAGCTCCGTCCCTCTGACTCCAAATAATCCGCAGTTGGTAATAGTGCTTTGAGATCATCGAAGCACAAGGTTGCAGACATTAAAACCAGTTTTAAATCATCTCTAAGGCTTTGTTGCACTTCAAGCGCGAGCGCTAAGCCTAAATCTGTGGTGAGATGACGTTCATGCACCTCATCAAAGATGATCATGCCAATCCCTGTTAATTCAGGATCGTTTTGGATCATGCGGCTCAATATTCCCTCTGTGACAATTTCTAAGCGAGTATTGACCGATACTTTTTTATCCCCTCTGACACGATAACCGACTTCATCGCCCAGTTCAGTCCCTCGTTGTTGAGCAATAAACTTAGCAATACTTCGAGTTGCTACTCGTCTTGGCTCAAGCATCAAGATTTTGCCGTTAACTTGAGGCCAATCCATCATAGCAAGCGGTAAGGCAGTGGATTTACCAGAGCCTGTCGGGCTTTGGATTACTAATTGGTTATTGCGTGTGAGAGAGCTTTGGAGTTGAGGAAAAAGACTGTGAATAGGAAGTGTGTTCAAAAGCAATGGTTCATCAATATTTCTTAGTTAAGAATGCTAACATGTAATTGCATTCTGTGTCACAGATGAAGCTGTTGATCTATGGGATAACTTTTAATGGAAAATGGGTAAAATCAATTTGGCTAAAAAAAGCGTTTATTGGTCTATTTTTTTCTTTGTCGTCTATTAAAAGGCAATTATTTCCTGCAAGTAGTTTTTCATCAATGAATTTAGGCTTCTTCAAACCATGCATGTCAGTGCGATTGAAATAGGTATCTCTTGAAAGCTCTACACCATATGAAGCAAAAAGCTTAGCCGTATCTTCAAACACATATCTTCCTTTCGTTACAATGGCTACTTTGTGTCCTCGTTGTTGAAATTGAGCAACGGCTTTTAATGCTTGTGCATCAACAGCGATGAAGAGCGCTATGGTGTCACCTTTATAGAAACAAGAAATGCAATCTTCATCTTTAAACCTTGTGTTAGTAGTTAAAAATGCTCTTAATTGGTAGTGAAATTCGAAAGCGACAAATGAGCTGGAATCAAGATCAAGTAATAAAGTTAATTCAGGGTTTTCAGAAGATACGGGCATATGAGCCTTTTGTAACCATTGTTGTGCAGTTTTAGGGTAGTCATTACCTAATGGGCAGAATGTCGATTTGTTGGTTGGTTGGAGTAAGGTAAATTTGTTTTTCGATTTAGATGCTTGGGATACTTCGGAATTCTGCTGTTGATGCCAAGATTCAATTATCTGCGATTTTTGTGGTTTGCACTCGATTACATATGTTGGATCGTCCTCAGTCCAATAACCTTCATCCTCAGGTATCTTTGGCTGTGGTTGCATATTATGAACAAGTGCAGTTTCAACTTTGCTCGCTATTGTCATAAAACATGAATTTAGACGGACATGTATTAATTGTGGTTTTTAAATATAAAATTAGCCACTTAAGCTTTGTTAATCTAGTGGAAATATAAAAAGTAATAGGGGATTGCTCGTGATACCTGAAGCTATCTTCAGATATCACAAGTACTAGAGGGTGTATCTGGTGTGGAAAATAGATTACTTGATCAACTCAGCAATCGTTAATACACCATGTGCGGTTCCACCCGCCGCCCAAAGTGGGCTGTTGTTGTCAGAGAATGCGCCAGCTAAGTCAAAGTGTAACCATTTTGCGTCATCACGCACAAAGCGCCATAAGAACGCTGCTGCATTGGAAGCACCGCCAGCACCGCCACCTTTAACTGGGCGACTGTTTGCTGTATCAGCATAAGGAGATGGGCACATATCTTTATGCCAAGGATCCATTGGTAAAGGCCAAACACGCTCAGCCACAGCAGTTGCTTTTTCTCTGGCTAAATCTAACATCTCTGTTTGTGGAGAAAAAATGGCATTATAGTTAGTACCAACGGCGTTATAGGCGGCTCCGGTTAAGGTCGCGGCATTGATGATCAGCGGAGCGCCAGTTTCTGAGGCGGCTTGTAAACCATCTGCTAATACCAAACGACCTTCAGCATCGGTATTTACAACTTCAACTGTTGTACCATTTTTGTATGTCAGTACGTCACCCAGTTTGTAGGCGTGACCGCTAATCAGGTTCTCTGCGCAACATAAGAATAATTTAATGCGTTTATTAAGGCCGTTTTTAATCGCTAACCCTAATGCACCAGTAACAGTTGCAGCACCGCCCATATCGGCTTTCATGCCCAACATTCCCTCTGAGCTCTTAATGCTATAACCGCCTGAGTCAAAAGTGATGCCTTTACCCACAAGCGCCACTTCTACAGGGGTGTCTGATTTGCCACTTGGATTAAAGTCAAGTTCAAGCAAGGCTGGTGGGCGTTCACTACCACGACCAACACCATGAATACCGACCCATTGATGCTCAAGTAACGCTTCTCCCTTGATGATCGTAGAGGTAATTTTATTAGGCGCTAAGGATTGTAACCATTCTGCAGCGGCTTCAGCTAAGGCAACAGGTGATAACTCTTCAGGCGTAGCATTGACTAGTTGGCGAGCAAAGCTGGCTGATTCTCTTCGGTGCTCTAATGATTTCTGAATTTTATCGTCACCATACCACTCGACAGTAAAGCCCGACTTGGCGGTAGCAAAGCCTTGATAGAAAGCCCATTGATTATTGATGTCCCAAGAGTCGCCTTGCAAAGATACCGCGTTGATCCCTTGAGAGCGTATCTTTCTTGCTGCCATTTGGATCTGTCTTAAATTGTCTTGCCCATTAAGATGAATCTTGGCAGAGTCAGAATGAAAACTGATATCAGAATTTCCCCAATGGGATTCAGGTTGTTGTAGTGTCAGGTGAATGTTAATCGAAGAAGTCATATTTTTTGCCTTGATGGAAAAATGGCAGTCAGTGTAACTGATCCTCGCTTTGAGAAACAATTTGCGCCACAATTTACATTTTCATTGTTCAGTGAGTGTTTATGGAATTTTACCCTGCTTTGGAGTGTGCAACATTAATTAAGCGTTACAAACGCTTTTTAGCCGATGTAACGTTAGCTAGTGGAGCCGAAGCAACTATGCATGTCTCTAACACGGGAGCGATGACGGGGTCTGCAGAGGTTGGCGATAAAGTGTGGTACAGCACTTCTGATAACCCTAAGCGGAAATATCAACATAGTTGGGAGTGCACCCAAACTCAAGCTGGGCATTTCATTTGCGTCAATACCATTCGTGCTAATCTCCTTGTAGAAGAAGCAATCAATCAAAAGATCATCGAAGAGTTGAAAGGATATTCAAGTTTACAGCGTGAAGTAAAATACGGTGACGAGAACAGTAAAATAGACTTTTTGCTAACAGATGATGATAAACCAGATACCTATGTTGAAGTAAAAAGCGTCACTTTGTTGGATAATGGGCAAGGCTATTTCCCTGATGCTGTTACAACTCGTGGGCAAAAGCACCTAAGAGAATTGATGCAAATGGTCCAATCAGGCAAACGAGCCGTATTATTATTTGCCGTGTTACATACGGGGATTAATAGCGTAAAGCCAGCGAGCCATATTGACAATAAGTACGCAGAATTACTCGCATTGGCGATTGAGGCTGGAGTCGAAGTAATTGCTTATAAAGCTGAGATTAATCCCTCAAAAATGCAGTTATCTGAAAAGCTCAATTTTGCTCTGACATAGATAATTGGAATTTTAAGCTGATTTTTTAAGCAAATGTAACATTGTTGATTTATAAATACGCAACTGAAAATTAAATTTGTTGCAATGTTTGATGTATTTCTAAGAAGCGTACTATACTTTTTTGCTAATTTTCAGAAGTTAGTCAGAAATGTTTCTTGTACCTAAAAGATTAAGGCCATAGTAAAATTTTTTGCAGCAAAAAATTTGCCTAGGTGCAAAACTTCTGATATAGATAGCGGCCGTTCTTAAAAACGCCCTTAAAACGCAAATGAAGACAGGAGATGCGTTATGCCTGAAGGCAATAAAAAACTTGGCGTACTCGCTATCGCTGGTGTAGAACCATACCAGGAAAAGCCGGGTGAGGAGTACATGAACGCCGAGCAGTCGAGTCACTTTAAGTTGATCCTCGAAGCTTGGAGAAATCAATTGCGTGAAGAAGTTGATAGAACGCTCAATCACATGCAGGACGAAGCCGCCAACTTCCCAGATCCTGTAGATCGTGCCGCGCAAGAAGAAGAGTTCAGTTTAGAGTTGCGTGCTCGTGATAGAGAGCGCAAGCTTATCAAGAAAATTGAAAAGACATTGCAAAAAATCGAAGAAGAAGATTTTGGTTTTTGCGACTCTTGCGGTATCGAAATCGGTATTCGTCGCCTAGAGGCTCGTCCAACAGCGGATTTATGTATTGATTGTAAAACGCTTGCGGAAATCAAAGAAAAGCAAATGGCTGGCTAATTTTAAGGCCATTTTTAAAGTGAGAAAGCCACTATCTTTCTCACTTTATTGACCTTTTTAGAAGTTGTTATGTCACCCTACATAGGCCGTTTTGCGCCATCTCCCTCCGGTTCACTTCATTTTGGTTCCCTTGTGGCTGCTCTAGGCAGTTATCTTCGAGCTCGCTCATTGAAAGGCCAATGGCTATTGCGTATGGAAGATATTGACCCACCACGAGAAGTCAAAGGTGCGGCTGACGATATTCTAAGAACACTCGAAGCCTTTGGTTTACATTGGGATGGCTCTGTTTTATATCAAAGCCAGCGGGTTGATGCGTATCAGCAAGCGCTAAATGAATTACTGCAACACCAACAAGCGTATTACTGCCAATGTACTCGAAAAATGGTTCGAGAAATGGGCGGTATTTATAATGGACGTTGTCGGCAGCATATGATTTCGCATGGAGCAATAAGGTTACACAATACTCAGGGGGTTGCTCTGTTCAGTGATGAACTTAAAGGTGAAGTCAAAGTTGACGCTGACTTTGCTGAAGAGGATTTCATTATTAAGCGCAGTGATGGCTTATATGCTTATCAACTCGCAGTAGTGCTTGATGACGCTCATCAAGGGATCACTGAAGTGGTTCGAGGCAGTGACTTACTTGAAGCAACCTGCAGACAATTGAGTTTGTATCAGACTTTAGATTTAACAGCTCCTAAATGGTTACATTTACCCTTAGCTTGCACTCAACCTAACTTTAAGCTTTCTAAGCAAAATGCGGCTACCGCCGTTGATGTTAACCCGCCGCAAAAAAGCCTATCACAAGCTTTAGCATTTTTAGGGCAACCTAAAGTTGATTTATCTGGTGATATTGAAATCATGCTGGCTCAGGCTGTCGAGCAGTTCCGGTTGGATGCTATAACAAAGGAAAATGAGATTTTGATCGGTTGATTTGTCTTTAAAGAAAGCTGAAAAGCGCATTTATAATGATCCTGTTACCCCCGAAGGTGGTTATTGTTCATTTATAGCTTTTTCTTGAAGTGTACAGCGTTAGTTTAGTATTTGAATCATAAACTCTAATTGATAATGTTCACGAAGAGTTTAAATGTTTTGATATCTCCCCACCCAACCTGCTCGTTGACTCAACCAATCAGGTTAGCTCTGTCAATATCTGCTAATGAAAAACAGAGTGATTACACACTCTGGTCAGGTATTACGATCCCGCAATACTATGTGAAAATGATGGTTAAATGTGCTGTCTCAACATGTGTTGCTACATTCTTCGGTGGGCCTGTAGCAGGAACCGCTACGTTAATATCGCATGCAGGACAAGTACTTACGGATAAAGTGATCAGTGAAGGCGCAGAAGAACTCATAAATAGAGCTAAGGACTATCCAAAAGTTCAACAAGTGTCTAGGTTTTTATACCCTACAATATCTCGCTTCACTTTTTCCCTCTTAATCTCAGGCGTTAACATTGCTATCATAGAACAAATCCCTATAGCCTTAATCGCTAACTACCTCCAAGATTCAGTTGAAAATATCACAGAAATTCTTTTACTAAATACGCGCTTAAGAACAAAAGAAAATATCAGATTCATTTTGGTGAAGTTAACAGGTGTTGCCATGCAAAGCGCAGTACACTCTTCGTATAACCAACATAGAGATTCAGTCATTAAGATAATTCATACCTCTTATAAGCTTACCAAACTCACTTATCTAGAAGAAAAAAAAGTAAAGGAGTCTAAATTAAAAGCAGGGATTTTTCATCAAACAGCGAGTGGGATTCAATGCTTTGATGAAGAATCTGCAGATAGTGTTTACACTTTTTGTAGACGTAAAACGAAAAAGTTTATAGCTGACGCTGAAAAGTTTATAGAGCATGTAGATGAAGGAAGGTTAAAGCTAAGTATCGGTTGTGTTCCTAGGCTATCCTCAGACGAAATATCCCAGTTAAATTTTTTAGATGAAGTTTCTGCGCCTCGGATTTATAAAGTTGAAAGTAGGACTGGGGATACTCGTCAATACACAAGAGATAACTGTACGTATTTGTATATTAATTCGGAAAATAAAGCGAACAAAAAATACCATACCTTTGAAGTGTATTCTGAGCAAAAATTTCATATTTGTGAGTTGCCAATACAGCAGATGCTCCAAGTAGGAACTAAGGAAAGTCATCTAGACCTTCCAACTCCTTGGAAGCAAAGAAAATGAGCCTAATATCAGTTTGCTACGGCTAAGATTGAACCTTTGAAACGACTTCTTTATTAGGGCGTGTTGATCTTTCAGGATTAAATCTCTGAGGGTTTTATTCCCCGCAGCTTGCTGCGAAAATAGGTGAATGAGTGAGTTTATACACAAGAGTCATAACGTAACTGTTTTGTTATATCACCTAGTTTTCCCAGCAAAATACAGAAG
>NZ_ML014788.1 GCF_003675895.1 Parashewanella curva | reverse complement strand
TGGGGACTTGAGAAGCTTAACCAGGCTCAATCAGGGCATTTACTTGAAGTGCTTGAAGACAGGTACCAGCAAAGCAGCACCATCGTTATCAGCCAACTACCAGTGAAAGAGTGGTTCAAAATGATTACCAATGCCACTGTAGCAGATGCCATTTTAGATAGGCTGGTACATAACAGCCACCGAATAGAATTAGAGGGTGAATCTATGAGAAAACTGGATCAATCCGATCACTTGAGGTAAAAATAAGGTTAAGAGAAAAAAGGGATTTTAGGTGATCGGATAACTCCGAAACGACTGATCGGATAAACCGAAAAACGCAAATATTCAAAGTTAAAAGGAATGCCGCAACAATTTGCCGCTGATAAATTCGAGAGCAAGCAGTTTTTTGCAACGTCGAAAGATGGCACTAAAGTACCTTATTTTGTAGTAATGGCTAAAAATATAAAGTTAGATGGCAAAAACCCAACTCTACTATACGGCTATGGTGGTTTTGAGATTTCGCTTCGACCATCTTATTCTGCTTTAACGGGTAAAAACTGGCTAGAGCAGGGCGGTGTTTATGTATTAGCTAATATTCGTGGTGGTGGTGAGTATGGTCCAGCATGGCACCAAGCTGCATTGAAGAATAAACGCCATAAAGCTTATGAAGATTTTGAAGCAGTCGCAGAAGACTTAATTGCACGTAACATTACATCCAGTCGCCATTTAGGCATTCAAGGTGGTAGTAACGGCGGTTTATTAGTAGGTGCGGCTTTTACTCGGCGTCCTGATCTTTATAACGCTGTTGTTTGCCAAGTGCCTTTATTAGATATGAAGCGTTTTAATAAGTTACTTGCAGGTGCAAGTTGGATGGGTGAGTACGGAAATCCTGATGTAGCTGCCGAATGGGACTATATAAAAACGTACTCTCCTTATCATAATTTAAGTAAAGATAAGCAATATCCAAAGGTTTTCTTTACTACTTCAACTCGTGATGACCGTGTACACCCAGCACATGCTCGTAAGATGGTAGCTAAAATGGAAGACATGGGTTTTGATGTTCTCTATTATGAAAACATTGAAGGTGGTCATGCCGGAGCTGCAGATAATAACCAAGCAGCAGAACTTAAGGCGCTAACTTATGCTTATTTAATGCAGCAATTACGTTAAAACTTGTTGATATAAAAATTTCGTGGTAAACTCCGCGAGCTTTTCATGAGTCAGGACTGGTCGAGGTTCTGGCTTTTTATTTTAACGAATTATATAAGTGAGAAAGATATGTCTTACACTTTTAATGCTGAAATCCGCACTGAAGTGGGGAAAGGTTCGAGCCGCCGCCTACGTCGTGCTGGTAAACTTCCTGCAGTTGTATATGGCAAAGGTAAAGAGCCTATGTCAATCGTTCTTAACCACAAAGATATCATCAACATTCAACTAAATGATGATTTCTATACAACTGACCTAACTGTTGTTGTAGACGGTAAAGAAGTTAAAGTTCGCGCTCAAGCTATGCAACGCCACGCGTTCAAGCCTATGGTTGAGCACATCGACTTCGTATACGCTTAATGCGTTTATTTGGTTGAATAAAAAAGCGCCTGATGGCGCTTTTTTTGTCTCAATTGAAGCTAAATCTATAATAAATATCAAGCGATTGTCCAACGGCGCTGGATACTGTTTCTAAATAGAGTTGTGACAATAGATAAAAGCGTAAACTTAACTCATAGCCAGGGTTAAAGACTCCATAACCGTATTTTACTAATAACCGATCACCAATATAGCCACTAACTGCTACTTTACCTTCATCATTAGCATTGAGTTGTACGTTTTTAAGACCTATCTTATTCAATACACTTTCAGCTGAGTTACTGATGGAGCTGATAGGGTTGTTTCCAGCTTGTTTTCCTATCGTGAGTGCAGCGCTTAGCAGTAAGCTGTTATTTGAATTGTCGCCGTCATCATTGAAAAAGCTATGGCCTTGAAATAGATACGACACAATTTCGGCTTGCTCTTTTACTGGATTAGAGAATAGTTGTACATTCGGTTTTAGAGCTGGGCCTGTTATCTTCACACCGACAGTTAGATCTTCATCTTGAATGCTTTTGACTGCGATAATATTAATGTTTGGATTGGTTGGAGGGCCAATGAACTCAAGATTCCCGTCAGTTATATTTAAAGTTTGTCCTAAAAATCGGTAACTCCCATTTAAGACTTTAATAGAGCCAAACAGCAAAGGGGTCTCTTGTTGTTTTTGACGTAAACTAATTTTGCCGCCCAAGTTTGCAGCTAACCCCATTCCTTTTATTGCTACCTTATCACTAACATTAATATCTAGGTTAGTAACAAGCTTTACTAACCTTGAGTTTAGATTTTTTTGTTTTTGATTTACGAAGACAACATCATCCGATAGTGGTGTGCCTTCCTTTGGTAAAGGTGTGATAGTTATGGTTCCGTCAGGTACACTAACTTTCCCTGTGAATGTAACTTGGGTTCCATCTATATCAATATGCATATCTGGGTTTACTGTTAATATAGCCCAAGGCGGCTTGATGACACTAAGGCCGTTTCCTTTTAGAGTTAATTTTCCAAATAGCTTTTGAGCTTTCCAATTTAATGTACCTGTTAACGCAGCATTGCCTTCATCCATATTCCATTTACTCGAAATATTTACGTTTTGATCTTTAACAACTAGATCCGCATTTAATGCGTGAATGCGTGTAGGGTTGTTTGCTAAAACAAGCTCAGCATTTTTAATGGAAACCCCACCATCTAATAAGGGTTTTTTAAGTGTGCCAAAAATTTTGAGCTTGCTCGATAAATTACCATTGAGTGTCCGGAAAGCAGGAAAAAATTCAGTAATGGGGGCAAAATTAATATTTTTTATATCAAGTATGCCATTAAGAGGATGTTCTGGTTCAACACCTACATTTAACTCAGCATTTAAATGTGCCAAGTTTTGAGATTTGAAATTTGATTTGATCGAAAGCCATTTATGGCTGAGATCCCCGAAAAGAGAAAACGATTGAAAGCTAAAATCTTTTGGTTCATTTTTCTGAGCAAAAAGACGAATTGTTCCCGATGGCATTTGTAAAAAGAGGTTGCCGCTAGGTTTTTGTCCTTTTTGCCACTCTAGCTTTGTGGTTATACGGGCCTTTCCTACTAACTCTAGGTGTTTAGGTAAATAAGGTTTGGTTAGCTCTTTCAGCTCACCATTAAAACTAAACTCCGCATTCCCAAACGTTCCTATTTTCGCTTCATTGTTTAAACACAAGCCTTCTCCATTATGGAGTAAACAAAAAGGGTTGAGGGTGCCAATTTTTTGAGTATTACTCCAATTGGCATTGATGGTCCTATTTAGTTGCCACATTGTGTGTTTGGTAAAGACATCAAAGCGTGGCAAATTGATTGACCAACCCGTATTAGTCTTTTTTGAGTTTAGTTTTAAATGGGCGTTAAGTTTGCTGTGAATTGTGACTTCAGATGATTGTTGTGTAAGATTTGCTTGTGATTTCACTTGCAGAAAACGTAATTTCTGTTTGTAGATACTTAGATTGGTAATCTGTGTCAGGCTATCTGTATAGTGGTTTTTTAGTGGAAAGTAATTTCCTGAACTTTTTATTGTTTCAAGTTGATAGTCTTTATATTTAAGAGCATGACCAATTAGCTTGAAATCAAATTTAGCTGGCTTTTGTGGATAGGAAATAAAATCAGAACTGATACTTCCGCTTAGGGGCGGGACTAAAGTCGATAATTCTTGAATTATAAGTTTACCCTGAAGTTCACTGTCGTCATGTCGAGCAAGTTGAAGTTCATTTCCCATAAACTTAGCAATGAAGCCTTGGCTGTTTAAGTTATAGTTAGAATTTAATTCAAGACTTCCTTTAACAAGAAGCGGAGAAGAGTTGTATGAGCCTGTTAGATTGCTATCTTTAATTCCAATTTGCCAGTGATTAGTATTAATTTTTCCTTTAGATATAAGCCGACCGTTTAAAGCAATTTCTGGGATTTTTTCACTAAACTTTTGACCAAACATTTTAAGCCGAAAATGCTCAAAATTAGTGTTTAAATCCCACAAATATTGATCTTTCCATGCAAACACACCCGTTGCGTTAATATTGCCCGAACTGGATTTAATAATGAGTCGTTTTATCTGGGTTTCTGTATCAGAGATTTTCCCCGCAACATTAAGGTCAACTTGAGGTATAAATGGAGTTTTAAAATGTCCTTTAGCCTTTAAATTTACAGAGTCTAGATCACCAGTTGCTGTAAGTTGAGTTTTACTTGCATAAACCAAACCTTGCTCTAACTTCCATTTGCCTTCTAATTGTTTGATGTTAGTTGAAAACGGTATGTTTGGCTTAATAATAGCTGCTGCGCCTGAAATTTTTGCCGTTATGTCACCATTTAACAATAGCGAATATTGCAAACTTGATAAATTATTTGATAGGTCACCTGTTACCAACTGATGCTCCATATTTTCGACATAGTGTAACCAAGGGAGCGATGTGTTGAGTTTGTTTTTACGGTTATCGATTTTCAACAACAGTTTAATATTCAGTGGATAGTTTCCTGAAAAATTTACCTCGCCATTCAAATCTGTAATTATATTACTATGGGATAATTGCGCTTTTTTAAGTCTTAATTGACTTCCTCGCCAAACGCCATCAAGCATGATTTGTTTAAACTTAACAAGGCTGCCATCAAGCTCAAGTTGAGAGTTAAGCAACTTGGAATTATGAACAGTCAATTGAAAGGGCAGAGTTACCTGTGGAAGTCTTATCGGTTGATTGTGATTTTGGTGATGAGGTGTAGTTGACGTCGTTGGTTTGGATTTTGGCCAGACACCAGATATAGAGAATTGAGTAGAGCTTAACTGGTTAATTATCAAACCTGAAGTTAACCATTGAGCCGAAAACTCCAAATTGCTACTAGCATATTTTTGCTCATCAAGAAAAACACTAATGTCTTGAAAATGTGCGTTTTGAGCTATGATCCCGAAAGGAAGCTGAAATTCATTAGTGCTTTTTTCAGTTGTATGATGTGTATTTAAGGCTTCTTGCTTATTTGAATTGTTCTCTGTAGCAAGTTTTATAAGTGTCTTAGTCGCTTTAATGTCGGTGATACAAAGTCGCTGCTGTACTAAACAGTGAGGTTGCCATGTCAGTGCAATCTCTTGAGAGGCGATAGAAACACCACTGTTATTCCACCCGAAATTTTTCAAATGTAGGGTCTTATTTAAAGTGCCACTTTGATAACTGACTTTAAGTTGCGGAATTAATATGTTCAATGCCGATACAGTGATTTGGCTGCCAACTGGAGTGCCAACCAATAAAGCAATCACTATGAATACCGCTAATGGTATGTAAATCAAACCACGGCAGAAATGTCGAACAAGTTTCCAGTTCATAGCTCGGCTCCCATGGTTAGATGTATTCGCCAAGATCTTGGAACAGTGTTGGTGTGATTTAACCCAGTCGCTAAATCCAAGCGAATTGGTCCTATTGGAGAAATCCAGTGTAAGCCCGAACCAGCAGAAACAATCGGTTTTAACTGACTAGTATCAAGAGCATTACCAGCATCAACAAAGGTGGCTAGACGCCAGCTAGGGGTGACATAGTATTGGTATTCAGCGCTACCAACTGCTAAGTATCGCCCACCTACAACTTGTCTGTGACGGCCAGTACTGTCAGTGTAATCAATAAATGGTCCTAGTTCTTGATACCCATAACCTCTGATACTTTGATCACCACCAGCAAAATATCGTAATGAAGGGGCTATCTCTGGTAAATCAGCGCTTTTAGCGATATTAAGCCCTAAATCCAGCCTTGATACAAACCTGTGCCTATCCCAAGGTGTAAAAATCCATTTAAACTGAGCTTGTAATCGCGTTAAGTTGATACTTGAACCTAAAGCTGTACTCGCTTGCTCAACACGATACGACTGCCTAAAACCAAATTGTGGATCTAGCGGGTTAACCATATCTTTAACCGCTCTAGTTAACGCGATATTCAGCAATATAAACTTAGGGTTATATGTGATATTTTCTTGAGTATATTTACTCCTAGTGGCTTGTATCGAATAGTTTAAAATCCAATCATTTTTAAATTGTTGTTGCCGACCAATGCCCAACAAATATTGGGTTGCTTCAAGTTTATTTTTGGTTTCAAACCTTTGGTTATTGGGATCAAAGTCTTGTGTCACTCCATACTTATCTTGTTGCAATCCTAGCTGAAGTTGTAATTGGTCATTAATCGGGTGAGTCAAAGGTATTTTATAAGTCGTTAGGAACTTGGGGCGTTCTGGTGACCATTCCACAATGGTTCTTTGGGAGTGCCCATACTTGTTAATTTGAGGCATTTCCCAAGCAACTCGAACCCTTGGATCGATATCTCTCTCACTAGATGTGCCAATGTCAGCTCCTAAACCAAGTTCAACAATGTTCCTATCTTTATTAGCTAGCTCGACTTTTAAAGGGATTTTATGGTTTGTTGAATGGTGCAATTGGGGTAAAACTTTGATACTGGAAAAATATCCAGTAGTACTTAACTCCTTATTAAACTTGGAGAGCCAATGGCTAGAATATAGAGTACCTGTTTGAAAGGGAATCAGCTTTTGTAGCACATTATCATTAAGGGTTTGCCCAGTAAAACTAATATCGCCAAATATATAACGCTTACCTGATTCTAAGTTCAAAGTGATACGTGCTGTATTAGAGCCGCGATTTACTAAAATTTCTGACTTCGTATAGGCTGCATCAAAATAGCCATTATCTATTGCTAATGCTGCAAGGGAGGACTTTATATCCTCATAAGTGCCGTGATTAAGCTGTTGACCAGCTTTTAATTTGAGTTCAGAACGCCATTGTAGGTAATCAGGGTCATTACTCATTTCACCGTCAATGTGAATATCAATATTGGTTATAATGGTAGCTTTACCTGGCTCGACATTGATTTGAAATTGCCATATTCCCTTGGTTAATTCTGTTTCTATTTGTGAGCGGTAATAACCACGAGATTCCATTGCTTCACGTATTTTGCTTTCTGCATTAAAAATAAAAGCGCGGCGTAAGGCTTTTGAAGTCGGAAGTGGACCGAGATGAGCCTCTATGTTTTTGGTCAATGACTCATTTACACCTTTTATTTCAACATCAATGAGCTTATTCCCTTTTCCTGATGCAGAAAAAGCGATTAAAGCTAACAGAATTAATGAGGTAGAGGCGTTGTGCTTTTTCAATTATGTCTTTTGGGTTTGTAGGGCGAGCCTAGATATTTTTGCATAGGTTCATTGTGGTCAGGAATCGGTCACCATGCAAGGAAAAAGGCAAATTCTGTATAGTGTAGCAAGACATACTTCAGCTATTATTCTTAACCGCTTTTTTTAGTCTTAATATGCTGATACGATCTTATGCTTTGTTTTTAGATGTAGGCTTATAAAGTGACTTCGACGGTTAACCCTCTTTCTCATGAGTTTTTGAATCAAGGATTTCTTCAAGATACGGCAAAAATCCGTCGGCGTTTGTTTCGTTTAAATAAACAAGCTCACTCATCTGAAAAAGAGCAAGAATTAGAAGGGCTAAAACAAAAAGCATTAGAAGCTAAAGAAAAAGCTGAGCTTCGATATCAAAATCGACCAAAGGTGACCTATCCAGAAGCGCTACCTGTTTCACAAAAGAAAGGTGAAATTGCTAAAGCCATTGCTGAAAACCAAGTGGTGATTGTTGCAGGTGAAACGGGCTCAGGGAAAACCACTCAGTTACCAAAAATTTGTTTAGAGCTAGGTTTGGGAAGTCGTGGTTTAATTGGTCATACTCAGCCAAGGCGATTAGCCGCTCGATCTGTTGCTACGCGCATTGCAGAGGAAATCAATTCTCCGTTGGGTGAAACCGTAGGTTTTAAAGTCCGTTTTGCCGATGCGATTAAAGACACCAGTTACATCAAATTAATGACAGACGGTATTCTGCTGGCTGAATTAGCTTCAGATCGATATTTAAGTCAATACGACACTTTGATCATTGATGAAGCCCACGAGCGTAGTTTGAATATTGACTTCATCTTAGGCTACCTAAAAGAAATCCTTAAAAAGCGTAAAGATTTAAAAGTCATTATTACTTCGGCAACCATTGATGTCGATCGCTTCTCTAAGCACTTCAATAATGCGCCTGTGATTGAAGTGTCTGGTAGAACATTCCCTGTTGAAACCCGATATCGTCCGTTAGTAAGAGAAGAAGGGCAATCACTAGATCTTATCGATGGTATTTTCTCTGCGGTAGAAGAGTTAATGGATGAAGGTCTTGGGGATATTCTGATCTTCATGAATGGTGAGCGCGAAATTCGTGATACTGCTGAACAGCTTAATAAACAAAATTATCGCGATACCGAAGTTTTGCCTCTCTACGCTCGTCTGTCTTATGGTGAGCAATCAAAAGTTTTTAAATCTCATGTTGGTCGACGTATCGTACTGGCTACTAACGTTGCCGAAACATCGTTAACTGTTCCGGGTATTCGATACGTGATTGATCCCGGTACAGCTCGAATTAGCCGCTATAGCTATCGTACTAAAGTACAGCGATTACCGATTGAACCCGTATCACAAGCCAGTGCTAATCAACGTCAAGGCCGTTGTGGTCGTGTAGGGCCTGGTATTTGTATTCGTTTGTATGATGAAGATGATTTTATAAGTCGTCCAGAGTTTACGGATCCTGAAATCCTAAGAACGAACTTGGCTTCCGTTATTCTACAAATGTTAGCTATCGGTTTAGGTGACATTGAAGGTTTCCCATTTATTCAACCACCAGAATCGAGGCATATCAAAGACGGCTTTTTATTACTTGAGGAACTAACTGCGGTTAGTAAAGGTAAAAAAGGTTTGCAACTTACGCAACTTGGCCTCCAGTTGGCTCAGATCCCAGTTGATCCTAGATTGGCAAGAATGGTGATAGAGGCAAATAAACTCGGCTGTTTACAACAAGTGATGGTGGTTGCAGCCGGTTTATCGATTCAAGATCCAAGAGAGCGTCCGTTAGAGAAACAACAAGCAGCTGATGAAGCCCACAGTAAATATAAAGACAAAGACTCTGATTTCGTAGCTTGGTTAAATTTATGGGATCACATACAAACTCAACAAAAAGAGTTGTCAGCCAGCCAATTCAGAAAAAAATGTAAACAAGAGTTCTTAGCTTATTTGCGTATTCGAGAGTGGCAGGATTTATACTCGCAATTAAGACAAGCGGTTCACGACCTTAAATGGAAGCTAAAAGGCGAAGAGTCTGATTATGACAGCATTCATCAGGCAATCTTGTCTGGCTTGTTGAGTCATATTGGTTTTAAAGATAACAACAATGAATATTTAGGCGCCCGAAATCGAAAGTTTTTCGTATTCCCAGGTTCTCCATTGGCGAAGAAAGGACCTAAGTGGATCATGGCGGCTGAACTTACAGAAACATCGCGCTTGTTCGCTCGCAGCTGCGCTAAAATCAATCCTGAATGGATAGAGCCACTCGCAGGACACCTCATCAAACGAAATTACAATGAGCCTCATTTTGAAGCAAAGCAGGGCAGTGTCGTGGCATTTGAAAACCAAGTGCTTTATGGCTTAACCACTGTTCATAAGCGGAAAGTCCAATACGGTAAAATTGATCCAGTCGAATCTCGCGAAATTTTTATCCGCAGCGCGCTTGCAGAAGGTGAACTGCGAACCAAAGAGCCTTTTTATATTCATAACTGCAAACTGTTAGAAGAAGTGGAAGCGCTTGAACATAAGTCTCGTCGTAAAGACATTCTGGTTGATGAGCAAGTGCTGGTGGATTTTTATCAAGAGCGTTTACCAGACAACATTTATAGCTCTGCCACTTTGTTCAAATGGTGGAATAAAGCCAAGCGTAATGAGCCTAAACTATTACATTTTGATCCAGAAATGTTGTTCAAGCGTGACGCAGGGCATGTGTCACAACTTGATTTTCCTGATACTTGGCATCAAGGAAATTTAACTTTACCTATTAGTTATCAATTTAAACCGGGGAATGAAGATGATGGGGTGTCCATTCATATTCCAATTGCTTTGCTGAACCAAATTGAAGATCAAGGTTTTGATTGGCTGGTGGCTGGCTTACGATATGAAAAATGCGTAGCATTAATTAAATCATTACCTAAGACACTTCGACGTAACTTCGTACCTGCACCAGAATACGCAAAAGCGTGTGTCGAAGCGATGAAGCCATTCGAAGTATCGTTTATAGAGGCACTCAATAAACAATTGCTGCGCATGAGCGGTGTTCGTCTATCAGAAGAAGATTTTGATCTTAACCAGCTTGAAAAGCACTTAGTTGTTAACTTTAAAGTTGAAGATGATAGAGGCAAGTTAGTCGCTCAAGGTCGTGATTTATTAGAGTTACAAGCAGCGCTTCAAGGTAAGGTTAAGCAAGCTATTCGCAAAGTAGCTGATTCAGGTATAGAAAAAGACAAGCTAACTGAGTGGAACTTTGGTGATTTGCCAAAGCAATATCAGCAGCACAAAGGTAGCTTTGAAGTGAAAGCTTTTCCGGCGTTGATTGATAATAAAGATTCAGTAGCTATCAAATTATTTGATAATGAAAATCAAGCTGATATTCAACAGAAAAAGGGATTAAGAAGGCTTCTTCTTTTGAATATTCCGTCTCCTGTGAAACATTTGCAACAAAAATTACCTAACAAAGCCAAACTTTCCATGTACTTTAACCCCTTTGGCCAAGTACAAATATTGATAGATGACATTATTGCAGCTTCAGTACAGCAATTACTGGATGAAAAACAACTTGATGTAAGAAATGCGGATGACTTCGATAAGGCTAGGGATTGGGTGAGGCAAGAGCTTAATGAGACAGCTGAGAAGATTGCCCTTAAAACAGAAGAAATTTTAACTATTCATCAAAAAATTAAAAAACGTCTAAAAGGCAAAATTAGTTTAGATATTGCCTTTGCAATGAGTGACATTCAAGCGCATTTAGATCGCCTTGTATTTAAAGGGTTTGTAGAAGTTTCTGGTTGGGAGAGATTACCGGATATTTTGCGTTATTTGAAATCTATTGAGAACCGTTTAGAAAAGTTACCTGTCGATCCCAATCGTGATCGTTTACAAATGCATTCAATTAACAATTGTGAAAAAATTCTCGAAGCTAAAATTGCTAAATTACCAAAGTTAGCAGCAATCCCCGTAGAGCTTGAAGAAGCTAAATGGATGATAGAAGAGTATCGCGTTTCTTGTTTTGCGCAGGTTTTAGGTACTAAGTATCCAATATCTGAAAAACGAATTATGGTACAGCTAGAAAAAGTTTGATATTCAGAATGGGTTAAATATTTTCTGCCTATTAAATATTGACCAACTGATTAACAAAGCTTAATGGCTACCATACGGTTAGGTTATGTGCAGGTGATATTATTCATAAGATGTTTAGGCTTTTTATTAGGTCACCATGGCTGTTGAAGTATCACCACATAACTCACCCATATTTGCTTCCCCTGTAACAAGTCATGCAGTGCAAGAGTTAATCTTTAATTTTCAACCAAATCCTTATTCGGTCAGCCTATCAGTAAGCAATGATTGTAGTGGTGATTGTGCTGGGTTGGGAGAATGGCATCAAGGAGAGAAAAAGACTGCGCCTCTAGTCAAACAAGGTGAACAGAAGCAGACGAATGAATCACAAACTCGACTAGGTAAAAGGTGCGGAGTTGATTTTACGATTGACTGCAGTAAACAAGCTAAGCTCATTAACCCGTTACATCAAATCACTATTCCTGAAGGATTACCTGATGGTGTTGAACATCAAATATTTAATTTATGTGAGCTCGTTCCTTTAATAAAAAAATTAGATCCATTGGATGGTGATGTCATTATTGGTTTTGATTTGGATGATATGCTGATTCAAGAAGATCAGGTAAACGGTGGTTTTAAGCTCATTGAAACTAGGTGTAGAGAAGAGCTAGAGCAACTGCAAAAGCAATTCCCATTTGCAAAACTTTGTATTATCACCCATACCGATAACTCAAAAGTAGAAAGTAAGTTAGCATGCATAGAAGGCGGTTTTCCAACAAAATCCTTTAAATTCATGAGAGGTAGAGTCTTCTTTGAGAGTGAAAATAAAGGCGAATTGCTCTCAAAATGCCTTAAAGAAAACGGCATTAATCCAATAAAATCTACAATTGTTTTTATCGATAATGATTCTGAGAACTTGGTGAGTATTAAACGTGAGTTTGGCAGTAGAGCGACCACGGTTCAATATTTAAAAGGTATTCCGACTATGGTGGATAACCTTGTTAAAATATATAAAGTGCTTGACGATACGCAGTTGTGGAGTCTGTGCGAGTGTAGCAAGCTTGCCAAGACTAGTGAACTATTTGAACATCTAAAAGGGCCTTTTAGACAGTTAAAGGAATACGAAGCTGCTAGTAATAGACAAAACAAAAAATAATGGAATAGCTTTCCCAAATATCGTTTTTCAAATACTCTTTAGCTTAGGGCGTGTTGATCTTTCAGGATTAAATTTTGTGCTATTTGAGCACTTTTCTGTTCAAGGCGTGAGAAGTGAAGCTTAGTCATCTAAGTCAGCTGGTCACAACACAGAACAGGAAGTGCTCAAAAGCATCGAAGACAGCGTAAATTGGTCATTTCTGCTGCGTTATCGTTTGTTTATGTGGAGCAACCACACTTCACAAACTCCGCCTTGCATAAAATAACCAATTTATCGCTGCAAAAATAAACACGAAGGATCAACACGCCCTAATGTTTTTATCATTTTCATTATAGCTATCGGGATTTAATCGTGCTTAATCGTATTTGGTGGTATTTCTTTGTCATTGCTTTTGTAGTCATTTTAGGCAAAGTGGCTTTTGGAAATACTTCAGTAGTCAGTGATTCAGTCGCTGCATTATTTGAAAGTTCCAAATTATCTGCCGATATTGCAATTGGTCTAGTTGGCGTGTTAACGCTGTGGATGGGACTAATGCGCGTTGGAGAAAAAGCTGGAATGGTGCGGTTTATTTCAAAATACACCGAACCATTACTGGCTAAGTTGATGCCAGAAGTGCCAAGAGGGCATCCAGCTTACGGCAGTGTCACTATGAATCTTACGGCTAATGCACTTGGTTTAGATAATGCAGCAACCCCATTAGGCTTGAAAGCTATGCAGGATTTACAGTCCATTAACCCTGTTAAAACAGTTGCTTCGAATGCACAAATTTTGTTTTTAGTACTAAACACTTCCTCGGTAACCTTAATTCCAGTAACCGTATTTCTATATCGAGCTCAACAAGGAGCGGCTCATCCTGCGGATGTGTTTTTACCTATTTTGATTGCAACAAGCGCATCGACTATAGCAGGGCTTACGGCTGTTTCCATTGCTCAAAGGATTTCTCTATTAAATACTGTCGTGCTTGGGTATGCTGCGCTGCTTGTTGGTGGTTTACTATCTATTGTGGCGTATTTGACAACCCTAAGTGCGACGGCAATAAGTGAGATCTCTACCGTATTAGGTAACGGCATATTGTTGTGTTTAATTTTCAGTTTTATTCTTGTTGCAGGCTATCGAAAAGTAGCCTTGTACGATGAATTTATAGAAGGGGCTAAAGAAGGTTTTGGACAATCTATTCAGCTTATTCCGTACATCCTTGCTATGTTGATTGCCATTGGATTATTACGCGCTTCAGGAGCATTGGAGGTTGCCTTGCAAGCCATTGCAATTCTAGTGAGTTGGTTAGGCTTTGATACTAGATTTGTTGATGCTCTCCCTACTGCGATAATGAAGCCCTTTAGCGGTGGTGGTGCGAGAGCTTTGATGCTTGAAACGATGCAGCACGAAGGTGTTGATTCATTTGCTGGGCGTTTGGTGGCAATTATCCAAGGTAGCTCTGAGACGACCTTTTATGTATTAGCGGTTTACTTTGGTTCTGTTGGTATTCGTAATGGACGCCATGCTATTACTTGTGGACTAACTGCTGATCTGGCCAGCGTCTTGGCTGCCATTAGCGTATGCTATTGGTTTTACGGTTAAATATATATTGCTTCCATATTGACAGTATTGTTTTAATCCCTTACTTTATTTTGACATAATATGTCAAAATAAACGGAGCTTACATGGATTGGTTATTTCAATCAGCTTTTAACTTTATACAATCTGAATTCACACTATCATCAGGTATTGCAGTCATTGTTTGTACTTTGGCTGTTAGGCTTATTCTACTGCCTCTGGGTTTTGCATCACTTAAACAAACTTTTGCGAATAGTCAGAAGATGGCGCAAATCAAACCAGAAATTGAGCAACTTAAGGATAAGTATCAAACTGATCCTGTCAAACAATCTCAATGTTTAATGGAGTTGTACAAAGCCAATGGCATTTCTGTGATGAATAAAAGCAATTTAATCAACATGGTAATTCAAGGAGTAGTTGGAATTTTTATGTTTCAAGTGATTAACGGTGCTTTGCTTTCAGGGCGGTTTGCGTGGATCTCAGATATTGCTAAATCAGATGTTTTATTAAGCGTAGGTATTGCATTTGTTACAGGTTTATCGATGTACTTTATGCCGTCAACAGCAGAAAGCGTAAACTACTTGATGATGGCAATCATAAGTGTGGTTTGTTTAATAAGCCTGCTAAACGTATCTTCTGCAGTCGGCCTCTATTGGGGAACGACTTCGGTTGTTTCATTACTTCAATCGATGGCTGCGAAGTTTATTTTTAAAAACAAACCTGCAATTGCATAAAATACATACACCAGATTAATTTTCTGGTGTTTCCTTAGGTTTCTTTTTAGATTTATTCTGCGCAGAATCATTTTTAAATTGGGGCATTTTAAACTTGGCGCTGTACTTTAATACGGCCAAATTACTCATAATTACCCCAATTACCAGCAATATAATCAACCAAATCTCAAGTGTACTCATAATGAATTTTTGTATTTGCCCTGAGGATAAAGTAACAGAAAAGTTATCATTATTCATTACAAGCATGATTTATTTGAAGTGATATTTTTGATTTATGTATTCTCGCTTGTTCATTGATTTATTCCTCGTTTCCCTATGGGCATGAGTCTTACGTACCTTTGCTAGGTATTGTTTTGTTTGTTTTGCACTATCACTCGCTAGCTGATCGAATCGCTGTAAACCACCTTTAAAATCTTTAAACGAAACATTCACTTTTAAAAAGAATAAATTAACACTCGGGTCGCTTAATCCCATACGAGCATCAAAGCGATTTAGTCGCATGACTCTTGATGTATTAATTCCAGAAACTAAAGATGTTACAGCCAGTTTAAGTTCTTCAGAAATTGCGCTTAAGGCTGTTTCACCATGTGGTATTAGTGTTTTTTCGGCAAAAGGGGTTACAACCAGCTTTTTCTCGCCTTTTGCATAGATATGAGGCGTATTGTTGGTTAGGCCACCATCAACAACTTTAATAGCGCTAGATATTTTTACGGGAGGCAGCCATTTGAATTTTGAACTTGATAGCTCAACGGCGGGCATATACCTCGGCATACTAGAGCTAGCTATAGCCGCAGTGATTATTGGTATTTGTGGTGTATTATCAGCTGAAAATTCTATTTCATATTTACCGTTTAGACTTGCAATGATAGTTAGTGCAGTAAGTTTATTAGGTAGTATTTCAGTGCCGTTAGCTTTTGTGTAGGCATCAACAAGTAGTTGATGCTGTCTAAAGGTTAGGTTGGCTAAACAAGCCGTTCCATTTGTTCCATCAAATTCATTCCCGTGCTGGTCTATCAGTGGTTCATGATTTTGCTGTAAATATACAGATATGGGGTCAAGATATGGCTCAAAGGCATGGGTAGCGATACAGGTTAATTTATTTTTCATAACTTCAGCATCAAATTTTGCGCCAGAGGTTGCCATCCATTGATGGATAGTATGCACAGGTAGACCTAATGAAAGTGCGAATAAAACAATACTACCAACACTAGTGCCAACCATGTGTTTTATTGATTTTAAGCCGCAATTTGATTCAAGTTCAGTAAGTAACCCTGCAAAGCCAGCCGCTTTTGCGCCAGCACCACTCAATACTAAGCTATCAAAAGCTAATTTGTTCTTAGAAATTGGTGTTGGGTTAGGTGCTTCATTGTTTTCCATAAACGAAGGTCTTGTAAGTTCGAAATATTTTGCACTCTGGAAGCAAGACCGTTTTGGAACTAAACCGTTAATTTTGTATTCGTGGCAGTTAACACTGTAAGTTGTGGCATTGATTGATCGTGATGCTCTTGCTAAAGGTTGAAATGCAGTTCTAGCTAAGACGGGTAGTGTAAGAGCCATAATGATAACCTTTTAGAAGCAAAGGGTTACATTAAACGTTGTAATTTCTAAAATTTAAATAGGCTAATAGTCCTTAGGCTAGATTTATTTAAACTACTAGATAACTACTAGCTATATGCTGAAAAAACATAACAATTACAGCTTGTTAGTTAGTACGATAGTAATTCTTATTTTTTTGCGTATTTTTTAGTCTAATGTCATTATTTGATGTGTATTTTAGTTATCTGAAAAGTAAATAAAATTAGGAGAGTTAAACAGGACGTGTAATTTTTATTAATGAGAGACTAGCTATGAAAAACATCACTAAGCTAAGCCTACTTGCTTTAGTTTTTTCTCCATCCTTAGTTTTTGCTGCAACAATTTCTGCGGTTAAACTTATACCAAGCCAACCATCATCCTCTTTTATCAAAAGCCAGTCAGGCCAAGAAAATAACTACACTCTTAAAGAAAATGAAAATGGAGCAAGTTATTGCAAGGCTACCTTTCCCGACGCCAAACTCTGTATTCCATTTGATAATGAGAGCTCAAGTTCATTAACTGTTTCAATGCCAAAATATGGCATTGATAAAGATGCATTTAAGTCCAACGAAAAAGGTGCTTTAGTAAGACCAAAAACAAGTTGGTTTATCAAAATGGAAGTAAAGAAGAATGGAAAGAGCATTTTCAATGGCAGAGTTAAAAATAAAGTAGGGGTAAAGTGCACTGACTCTGGGTGCAAACCATGGAAATGACATAACTATGTTTGGTCACCTGAAAAGGTGACCAAATGCGCAATACTAATCTACGGCAAGTCTCGCTTCGCACTTTTTCACGTCTTCAGGCGTATCAACTTCTTGTGAGTTAAAGGCACTAATTGCGATTTTAATTTTGTGTCCATGCTCAAGAGCTCGTAACTGCTCAAGTTTCTCCAATTGTTCTAAATTACCATGTGGTAGCGTGGCAAACTCTTGGATGAAGCGGCTGGTATAAGCGTACATACCAATGTGTTTATACACAGGATAATCTCGGGTATCACGACCAAATGGAATACGTGATCGAGAGAAATACAAAGCATGATGTTGATTATCAAATACAACTTTCACTTGCATTGGGTCATCAATGTCTTTTGAGTTCGTGATTTGATAGGCAAGGGTAGCCATTTCAAATTCACCCGGGTGCTTTTTGAATAGTGCGATTAATTGCTCTATTGATATTGGATCAACCAATGGTTGATCACCTTGTAAGTTAATGATGATTTCATCATCTGGTAGGCCTAGTTTTGCAATTGCTTCGTTGATTCGATCAGTCCCCGTAGCCGCATCTGGATTCGTCATAACGACTTTACCACCAAAACCCTCAACTACAGCCCGAATACGTTCGTCGTCAGTTGCTACAACAATGTTGGCTAAGCCTTTAGCTAAAGAGGCACGCTCATATACATGTTGGATCATTGGTTTGCCAGCAATAGAGGCAAGAGGCTTTCCTGGAAAGCGGGTTGAGCCATAGCGAGCGGGTATGATTAGGGTAAAATTCATGACTTAGCCTTAAAACAAAAAATCTGCCTCAATAATAACATTGGAAGCAGATTGATTCTTTTCATTTTTTATTTGTAATTTTAGATTGCTGTAAAGTTATGCAAACCCAGCCATCTTTCTATCTATTGTGACATCCAAGTCATTGAGCAAGCCATTATTAATTCCATATATCCAGCCATGAACAGCCACATCTTGACCATTTTTCCATGCATGTTGAACAATCGTTGAACTTGCAACATTAGCAACTTGTTCAATGACGTTCAGCTCACACATACGATTGAATTTCGCATCTTCATCTAAATCAGCAAGTTCTGCTTCGTGTTTACGATAGACATTGCGGATTTGATCTAACCAGTGATCAATAAGCCCAAAACGATCTTCGTTTTGCATAGAGGCCTTCACACCGCCACAACCATAATGACCTACTACCATGATGTGCTTTACTTTTAATACTTCAACGGCATATTGGATTACAGCTAGGCAGTTAATATCAGTATGGATTACTTGGTTAGCAATATTACGATGTACAAAAACTTCACCTGGCATAACATCTATGATCTGGTTTGAAGGCACTCGACTATCCGCACAGCCAATCCATAAATATTCAGGTGTTTGTTGCTTAGAAAGCTTCTCAAAGAAGCTAGGGTCTTCTTCTTTAATTCGTTCTGCCCATTGGCGGTTGTTGTCAAAAAGTGGTTTTAATAATTTCATTGTAGTTCCACTATATAGTTGAGTGATTTGGTAGGAATTATATCAAGATAAAGAGGCAATGTGGTCTAGCCAATTCAAAATGCGATCCTGTATACGTAATTCTCTACTAATTGGTTCAACTGTTTGAGAATATCATTTTTTAAATGTATATCTGCTGTTGATATGACTATTTCAAAGTCATTTATATCAAACCGTTCGAGGTAGATATCTGATACAGGGCGATAACTGATATGCCAAGGTTCTGGGCTAACGCCACTTTTCCCTGCTTGAAAAGGGTGCTCAAATCCAAAATCCGTCGCGTTTTGTATCAACCACTGATATAAATCATTGCAGGGACCATGTTCCATGTATTCATCTGGAATAAGTTTCAATTTTGCTTTGCTGATATGATTGGCATCAAAAACATCGATATCAGTTCCCCAATGATGGCGTGAAGCTCCGGGTAGGGCAGACCAGAGAAGAATGGCTTGCATCAACTGTACGTCTGTAAGCTTGGTGATATTTATAATTTTCGAGTTGATGTCTAATACTGATCGATTACCAGCAGCTTTACTATTCCAAATATTAAGCTGTTGAGTAAAACTACGGAAGCCTGAGCAAATTGAAATGTTGATTCCATCTTTTGAAGCAGCATCTGCCATTTTGGCAAATGCGGTTGCTGTCTTACTTTCTAATAATATTCCATCAACATTTATTAAATGGTCTTGCTGTAAACCATAAAGATATGGATGGTGAATAGAAAGGTTTTCTAGCATAAAAGATTTTCCAAAATGGCTTCATAGCAATCAGACAATTGTATTAGATCATCTGCTTTTACGCATTCATTCACCTTGTGGATGGTGGCATTTACTGGACCTAACTCAATAACTTCTGCACCTGTTGGGGCGATAAAGCGTCCATCAGATGTACCGCCTGTAGTAAGTAATTGAGTGTCTCTACCTGTTACTTGCTTAATGGCAGTTTGCGTTGCTTCAACTAACTTTCCTTTATCCGTCAAAAACGGTAAGCCGTTAAAGACCCAGTTCAAATCATAATTCAGTTGGTGTTTTTCAAAAATCGCTACCGTCTTTTCGATTAATTGTTCAGCTGTTACTTCAGTCGAATAACGGAAATTGAACATTACATCCAAATATCCTGGGATCACATTAGACGCACCAGTACCACCATTTATGTTGGCGATTTGAAAACTGGTTGGCGGGAAAAAGTCATTGCCATTATCCCACTCTTGGTGACTCAGTTCAGCTAGAGCATGCGCAGAAGTATGAACGGGGTTTTCAGCGAGATGAGGATAAGCAACGTGCCCTTGTATACCATGAACGGTTAGATTGCCCGTAAGGCTTCCTCGTCGACCATTTTTAACTACGTCGCCCAATTGAGCCGTTGAAGAAGGTTCACCAACTAAGGCCCAAGTGATTTTCTCATTTCTTGCTTCAAGAGTATCTATGACTCGGGTTGTACCGTTTATAAATGGTCCTTCCTCATCACTGGTGATTAGAAACGCAATTGATCCTTTATGTTCTGGGTTATTACCGATAAATGACTCGGTTGCAGTGATCATTGCTGCTAAAGATCCTTTCATATCAGCTGCACCGCGCCCATTAATATAGCCATCGATAAGCTCAGCAGAAAAGGGAGGATGCTCCCAAGCTGATTCTTTTCCTACTGGTACAACATCGGTATGGCCGGCAAAGCAAAAAACGGGACCATCAGTACCACGTCTTGCCCACATATTTGTCGTATCTTCAAATACCATGGTCTCGATGGTGAACCCCAGTTTTGCAAGACGTTCAGCCATCAGTGGCTGGCAACCTTCATCGAGCGGTGTGATTGAAGGGCGACGAATTAGTTCTTGGGTCAGTTCAATAACTGGATGTGTCATTAAAATAGCCCTTGATAGGTGTCTGCTTTAAATCCAAGTGTTATGCTATTTGACGTTTGTAATACAGGG
Organism: Parashewanella curva; assembly: GCF_003675895.1. Taxonomy (GTDB): domain Bacteria; phylum Pseudomonadota; class Gammaproteobacteria; order Enterobacterales; family Shewanellaceae; genus Parashewanella; species Parashewanella curva. The sequence goes on along the minus strand of NZ_ML014788.1, from coordinate 21,625 downwards.
CGCTTAATTAGAGTAGGGTGTTCCAACATTAAGCTGATGGCCTTAGTTTCTGTCAGGTTTGTTTTATCGTTTTCATCTAAATTTCTAAAGCTTGTACTACGTTTATTGAGAACCGCTTCCCAGCCTTGCGCTTGAACCCATCTTTTAACTTGTTCTTCAGATAAACCATCTTCTCTAAAATCATGAAATGTGTGCTCAACATTGTTAGTTTCTAGCCATTTGCGAGCTTTACGAACCGTGTCGCAATTTTTAATTCCAAAAATAGTAGTCATTGTGCTTTTACAACTCTTTGATTTATTAGATTTGAATATACTACATGAGAGTGGGAAAAAGCTGAATGCTTGATTGAAGTATCAAGCATAGTAACGGTTTGGTTTAGAATAGATCGTCAATATAAAGAGAGTTTAAATTGTTACAGAAAACAAAATATCCTGTTTTGCGGTAACTGAGCCTTTCTTTTTACTTAAACCTTGAATGGCATCCATATTGGCGATCACAACAGGTGTAACAGTACTGGTTACTTGTTCTTGTATAAAATTAAGATCGAATTGAAGAATTGGGTCTCCAATATGTACTTCAGCTCCCTGCTCAACAAGCCTTGAAAACCCTGTCCCTTGAAGTTCTACTGTACCAACTCCAAAGTGGATAAATAGTTCAACTCCCTCTTTAGTTACAATACTAAACGCATGATTAGTTTCGAAAATCTTGCCAATGGTTCCATCAACTGGTGCATGAATGGTACTACCATGTGGAGTTATAGCTAATCCATCACCAACAATTTTTTCAGCAAATACGATATCAGGAACTTGCTCAATAGATACTATTTCACCTGAAACTGGGGAATAGATGTCAATTGTTTGTGTTTGCTGCGGTGTATTGTCAAACCACTGCTTGCATTGATTGATAAAGCCCATTTTTCCCTCAAAATGCTATCAAATACGCGTATAAATTAATTGCTGTAGTGGTTGAATTTTCGTCTGCTTCAACGCTTTTTCAGCAAGCTCTTGGAATTGATTATAGTCACCAGAGCAGATTATGGATTTTATCTCTAGAAATTTATTGAGATCCACACTTAGTTCACTTAGTCCAAGGCCAACCAATAATGGAACAACTTTGGGAACACTTGCTAATTCACCACAAAGAGAAACACTAACATCAAATTGTTTGGCTTGTATAACGATTAGATCAATGGTTTTTAAAATAGCAGGAGAAAGGGAGGGAAAGACTCTGGCCAACTTTGTGTTACTTCGGTCAGCAGCCATACTGTATTGTGTTAAGTCATTCGTCCCAATGCTTATAAAATCAAGTTCAGGTAGCATACTTGTGAGATTGAATACAGCCGCTGGCGTTTCAATCATAATCCCAAATTCAAAATCCCCGTAGCCAATATCATTATTAACCAACTCTTGTTTACACTCCTCAATGACAGCCTTGATTTCTTCAATTTCTTCAATTTGGTTAATCATTGGGAACATTAATCGAACGTGTCCATGATTTGCAGCACGCATTGCAGCTTTTAGCTGAGGCTTAAAGTATTGAGGATGAGCTAATGAATACCTACATCCCCTGATCCCAAGGGCTGGGTTATCTTCTTGTACTTTTCGTTCAAAAGGAAGCGGCTTGTCTGCGCCAAGATCTAAAGTTCGAATTGTTAGCGGCATTCCGTTTAGACTATGTAAGGCATCACAAAATGTTTGATATTGTTTTTGTTCACAAGGGTATTCAGTTGCATGCATCAGCATGAATTCAGTTCTGAATAATCCTACACCTAGAGAGCCAATTTCTGTAGATCGAATAACATCATTCAATCCCGTGACGTTAACCCAAAGAGAGACTGGGTGACCATCAACTGTTTGAGTTGTTTGATTCTTAATTGAAAGTAACGCATTAATTTTCGATTTATCTTTTAATTGCTTATCACTGAGTGCCTTAACAAGTTCATTATCGGGAAGATGATGCAATACGCCATCAATGGCATCTAATGCGATAGGCTGGCCATTTTGGATATTCAAATGTTGATATTGGCAATCTAATAAGGCAGGAATCCCTGCTGCTCTTGCAAGGATGGCTGTATGACTTGTTATGCCACCGGTTTCTAGAACAATACCTCTAATATATTTTTTAGGGAGTAGGGCAAACTCTGCTGGCGTAATGTCATGTGCAAGTATGATTGTATCTTGATCGAGATGCTCTAAGCTCCAGCTTAAAGTGCCATTGATTGAAGCAATGATTCTTGCCGATAAATGTCGAATATCTTGTCCACGGCTTGCGATCATAGGATCTTCTATGCATTCAATTTCGTAGGCATGAGTTTCGAATGTTCGCTGAACAGCCAGAGACGCAGAATAGCGCTTTCCCTCGATACAATTGAGCATTTGGTTTAACAATGCTTGATCATCGAGTAATAAAATATCAGATTCAATAAGCTTATAATTTTCAGAATCCGAATCGAGATGCTCTAAGCTAATGATTAATAACTGGAGTATATGATGAATAGCTTCTCTTAAGCGTTGTTGCTCTTTAGGTACTTCGTTTTTACGAAGTAAATGCAAATCAACACTATAGTCTTGTTCGATTATGTGTACGGCTTGACCAAATGCTAGACCTGTGGAGCCTATGATTCCAGTTACTGACATAGTTATACCTGTGAGTAAGGTAGATTAACTTAAGGTTTCGAGAAGTGTGGAAACACTTTCAACTGCTTCTTGTGCATGTGTTCCTTCGGCTGAAACTTTAACTTCTTGACCCTGATATAAGCCCAATGTTTGTAATTTGAATAAACTCTTGGCGCTGGCTTGTTTACCATTACATTCTACAATCACATCACAATCGAATGTTTTAGCAGTTTTAACGAGTAGAGCGGCAGGTCGAGTATGAATTCCATGTTTTGCACGAATGGTAATAATTTTTTTATACATTTTACGGCTCAAGTAACGCTTAAATTTACAGCCGTATATTATCTTATAATCAAAGGCTATTGGGAACTTAAATCGATCAAACTATTGGTTTTAGGGCTAAACAATTGCTGATATAAACGTCCAGCAAAATCATCAGTCATACCTGAAATATAATCACATAAAATTCGATTACCGTTGCCAAATTCATGCTGATGTTTCAGCCATCTTTCTTGAGTATTATAAGGCAGCAATCGTTCTGGATCCGATTCTAAAGCTTCAAAGAGTTCCATCACTATTTGTTGACCTTTAAATTCAATCATTTGGATTTCGGGTCTACGGATCACCATTTTGTAGACGAAGCGCTTTAAGATATCGAGCAATAAAGAAAAATCAGTCTGAAGCTTGGCATTGTAGCTAAACAATGGGCTATCGAAATGTTCATCTTGATCAAGATAAATTGCTGTAACTAAGCTATTAACTAAAGTCCCTATCGCATCTTTTCTGATATGATGTTCAAAACTAAATAGCTTATCTTTCAAGTTGACGATCTCTTGATTAATCCAATCATTATCGATTTCAGCTAATTGGAATTCCACCAGATGCTGCCATTGATCTTTCGTCACTATTCCCATGACAATGGCATCTTCTAAATCATGTACCGCATAAGCAATATCATCGGCTAATTCCATAATAGAACAATCTAGTGATTTATAAACACTACGTTTATGATGGTACTGCTGAGTAATGTTGTGAGTTAAAAAACGAGATTTGTCATTATCAGATAATGGTTCGAGCACCCAGTCAAGAATATCAATATCATCTTGGTAGATCCCTTTTACAACTGGCCACTGGTCTGGCTTAAGTTGACGATAGTTTTGTACTTTTTCCAAATCGTAACGATTAAATAAATCTTGATAGGGTACCGGATATTTTAAAACACCAAGCAGGGTACGGCGGGTAAGATTCATTCCCCACTGAGAGGTATAGGGCTCTAAACGTGCAAGAATTCTGAAGGTTTGCCCATTTCCTTCAAAGCCTCCATGATCACGCATCATATAATTTAATGCTGTTTCGCCACCATGTCCAAAAGGTGGATGCCCTATATCATGAGCTAAGCACAAGCTTTCGATAAGACTATTCGAGCTGAGTAAATCTTTATGTGTCGGGTGTTTTTGTTTGAGCTGAGCGAGTATTCCTGTGCCAATTTGTGCAACTTCTAAAGAATGAGTCAGTCGAGTGCGATAAAAATCATTCATTCCAACACCTAAAACTTGGGTCTTTGCCTGTAATCGACGAAAAGCCGCGGAATGCAATATCCGAGCTCTGTCTCGTTGAAATGGGCTACGATGATCATCCCGTCTATTTTTAGATTCTGTTGACCGGCGTTGCTGCCACGAATTTTGGCTCATCGCGTTTCCTCATCCAATGGAAAAATAGATTAAGTTCTACTTTAGCAAGTTCAGTCTAAAAATAAACAAGTTGCACTTTAATTTATAATATCGAGCAAAATTACATCGCTCTAACTTGTTAGCATCTTAAAAATGAACAAATAACTTGCTCAACAGAGTACAAATCGGTAGTTTTTAGCTTTTATATCTTTATGGTTGGTTGATGCTCCTATCTTATTCATCAACGTTCCCTTGTTCAGTTTAAGGAGATTACCTTGTTAAGCCAGTTAAGTGGCATACCGATTTCGACTGATTCAATGTCATGGTTGCTCACAGCAGAAATGTTTCGTAAAGAATTACTCAAACGTATTGCTAACGCTCAACAAAGCATCTACATCTCCGCGCTATACCTTGAAGATGATGAAGCTGGTCGTGAAATTATTGATGCATTATTGGCCGTCAAGAAATCTAACCCTGAACTTGATGTAAAAGTATTCGTTGACTTTCACCGTGCACGCCGTGGATTAATTGGTCATAAAGGGGATAGTGGAAACTATTTCATGTATCGCGATAAGTTATCTGTAGCGGAACATCCAATTGAAATTTATGGTGTACCAGTTAAAAGTAAAGAGATTTTAGGCGTACTTCACTTAAAAGGCTTTGTAATAGACGATTCGATACTTTTCAGTGGAGCGAGTTTAAATAACATTTATTTGCATCATTCGGATAAATATCGCTTCGATCGCTATCATGTCATAGAATCTGAGCGCGGCGCTCGTACTATGAAAAACTTTATGAAGAGTTTATTGGAAGAGCCCGCAGTCGTATCACTTGCCCAGGCAAAAGAATTCGAAGTGTTACCGACAAAGACCCAAATCAAAAAATTAAAAAGCCGGCTTACAAGAAGTAACTATGAATTCAGTGGCGTTGATTCAGGTTTACGCATTACACCTCTGGTTGGCTTAGGTAAGCGTAAAAATGCACTAAATAAAGCTGCGATTGCAGTGGTTAAAGAGTCAATTGAGTCTCTGTTTATTTGCACGCCTTATTTTAACCCTCCTTACTCTCTGAGTCGTGCTTTAACCAAACACCTTAAGCAAGGTAAAAAATTAGAGATTGTTGTGGGTGATAAAACGGCGAATGACTTTTTTATTCCGCCTGAAGAGGATTTTTCGACTATTGGTGCTGTGCCCTATATATATGAGCAAGCACTGTTGAGATTTTTGAAACGTCATCAATGGGCGGTAGATAAAGGCTTATTAAAAATTCATCTTTGGAAGCATGATCACCATAGTTTTCATTTAAAAGGTATCAGTGCAGATAACAAATATCACTTACTGACAGGCTCAAATTTAAATCCACGTGCTTGGTCATTAGATCTTGAAAATGGCATTTTAGTACATGATGTTAATCAAGAAATAGAACAAGGGTTTACGAAAGAGCGTGAGCATATCTTGCAAAATACTAACCAAGTGTCTCATTACACAGACATTGACACTTTGCAAGATTATCCAGAAGAAGTAAAAAAAATCTTAACCCGTATTAAACGATTACGTGCTGATTTTATTCTGCGCCGTATTATGTAATCTGTACCAATACTCAATGAATTTATTCATTTCTTAACACTCGTTATCTGGCGAGTGTTTTTTAACGCTGAAGAAAATGACTATTTTAAAACATCGTATTCATAGCCTGTATGATTACAGAAAATCATTATCCTCTACTGAGTTTAATGCAAGAGGAAAGAACATCAGTCGCTGCAAACTGTGTTTACAGGCAAGAACTTGGTGTTTGTGTCCGCACCGTCGCCAATTAAATTCGGAGGCGGCATTCGCTATAGTGATGTACGATGATGAAGTGTTAAAACCTTCTAATACAGGGCGCTTAATTGCAGATTTATTTCCTGAAACTTATGCCTTTCTTTGGTCGAGAACTGAGCCAAATACTGAGTTGTTAAATTTATTTTCTGACGAACAATATCAACCGATCCTTATCTTCCCTGAAGAATATGCTACAGAAAAAACAAGCGTAATTAATTCGATAAATAGGGAAGAGCTCTCAAATAAAAAGCCGATATTTATCTTACTTGATGGTTGCTGGCGTGAGGCGGTAAAAATGTTTCGTAAAAGTCGATATTTACAAAACATTCCTATGTTGTCATTTAGTCCAGATTTTCTAGCAAATTATATGATCAGAAAAGGATCTAGGGACTTTCAGCTTGGCACAGCAGAAGTTGCATCATTAGCATTAGAGTCATTTGGTGAGACTCATAATGCTATTGCGCTGCAAAAATGGTGTGATGTGTTTAAAGAATCAGTTTTATTAGGACGCAATAAAAGACCAGCAAAAGATATTAAACCTTTTTCTGAGTATTTAGCTCAATTCAATATTACTCATGAAAAAGCAATATTAGCTGGATTATAAATTAAGAATTGCTTGCCATTATCTGTAACACTTCATCATAGCTGATATTGTATTGGCGAGATAGATTAATTACCTTTGTTTTAAAGGTTTGAATCTTTTCTTGCCGAAGTAAGCGTTGTTCTTCTGAATCTACCATTTCGATGATGGCTTCTTGAAGCAATTTCATTCTCCGTAGACTGTAATCAAGCGTTTCAAGATAAGCCGTCATTTGCTTCTTATTACGGGCTTGAGTTAAGTCCGACGATTGTTTTTGTTCAAGTCCATATGAATCGAGCGCAGAAATAGCTTTTTCTAAATCCAAATTCTCATTCATCATAATTCCATTCGAATACAAGTGTTATTGATTTCCCAAAGGGTTAATCAAATGAAGTGAAAAGTTACACTACGCATTACTTTTATATCGCAATTGCAAATGAAGTTAGCGTCAGCCTGCTAATTATACAATTTTATTGCAGTTCCTCAATAAATACTTAACAACCACCGTCTGAAAGACGGTGGGTTATTTTTTGCGGACTGAAAGTCCGCTACTCGGCTTCAGTGACTCGATTTACTCAATATCAAAATTATCATCACCTTTTCTTTCGAAATGATGTTCAAGATATTCTGCGATCATTTCTTTGGTTAACTCTCCAGTTGTGACACAAAAGTAACCTCGTGCCCAGAAATGCTGACCCCAATATTTCTTTTTTAACATTGGATATTCATTGAATATTTTTGTAGACGTTCTGCCCTTGATTCGCTTCATTATCAATGAGGCTGGTATGGTCGGTGGAGCTGAAACAAGTAAGTGAACGTGATCTTTAGTTATGACTCCGCGTAATATCTCAATTTCAAGATATTCGCAAACTTGTCTGACTAAATCCCTCACTCTTAAACCCACGTCCCCTACAAGAACTTTATATCTGTATTTTGTGACCCATACGAAGTGATACTCGATCTTGTATTTTGTGTGAGAGCCTTGTCGGTACTTCATCCATACATCATAAAGGCAACCGCTAGCTGAAAGCTACCCGTCTGAAAGACGGGGGTTTTAACCTTACGTGAGACTAATAAATTAAGGTTTTGATGATGTTCGCATTTTTTTGATAGTAAGAAAGTAATTCAGTTTTGGATTAGAGGAAACAACAGGTATACAATAGGTAAAATTTTCTTATGGGACTTTGAAGATGAAATTGATAAAAGGACTGGCAATAAGTATTGCCGTTATCATAACCGCACTGGTTTTATACCTCACGCTCTTCTTTAATATTAATCAGCTTAAACCTCAACTTACTGATTCAATTGAAGATGCTACTGGCTACAAAGCTAACATAGATGGGGAGCTGGGCTGGAAACTCTTTCCAACAATCGGTATTGAGGTTAATGGTCTAGAGATTGAGAACCCATCGGGTTTTAGTAAAAAAGAACTTATCAGAATTGATCATGTTGTTGCTGATGTTGCTTTATTACCTTTATTATCGAAAAACATAGAAGTGAAGACAGTTCAATTCAAGGATATGAAGCTGAACCTCTTAACAGACAAAGGTGGTCGTACAAACCTTTATAAGTTACAAGAAAAAGGCAATACAGCTAACACTAAACCTCAACCTGAAGTTAACAAAACGAAACAGAACGAGCAATCAACTATAGATATTGGTGCAGTTTCGATTGCTGGTATAGATATTGAAAATATTGTTATCTATCAACAAAATTTGCAAGTTCAATCTGAGCAGACATTGAAGCTAGAGTACTTTAACCTTGCTAAATTTGGTTTAGATTCTGATTCATCATTCAAAATGAAGGCCACAGTGAAACAACCTGAGTTGAATGCTGAAGTTACCGGTAATGGGGTTATCAATGTTGCTTCAACACTTCAATCACTAAGTATAAAAAGCTTTGAAGCAAACCTAAGCGCAAAAGGCAATCAGCTGCCGACAGGTCATATTAATGCAGTATTGAAGGTAGCGGCTAATGTCGATCTAGAAAAGCAAACTGCAAATCTGGATGTTAGCCAAGTTCAAATTAACGACATAAAAGGAAATGGCAGTCTTAGAGCTAATTACGGTTTAAAAGTGCCGAATGTCAATATCAGCTTTAATTTTGGTGATGTAGATTTGACGCCTTATTTTCCTAGAGGTACAGAGAATGCAAATTCTAAAGTTGATGAAGAAACAGCGCAAGCATCAGTAGCTAATGAAGTGAGCAATAAAGAGCCAGATCTTTCTGCCTTAGCTTCCATAAACGGTAGCGCGAAAGTTACCATAAAAAGTATTAAGGCTAAAAATGTTCATGCCAGTAACTTAAGTATAATGGCGAATATATCCAATTCAGTCCTAACGATAAAAGATATTTCGAGTGACCTTTATCAAGGGAAGTTACAAGGTAAAGCGAGTCTAGATGCAAGAAAGTCAATTGCGAGTTATAACTTCAGTGCTAATTTGACTAAGTTCCAGTTTCAACCATTGTTAAAAGATGCATTGGACACTCAAGAGATTTCGGGTGAAACGAATTTATCAATCTCAGGAAGTGGCCATGGTGTCTCACCGTTAGCGATAAAGCAAAAGCTAGCGGCAAGAGGAAGTGTTGCAGTAACGGATGGCGCTTATCATGGTGTTGATATAGGTAAAATGTTATCTAATTTTGAAAGTCAGTTAAAAGGAGAAGCTGCACCAAAAGAAACTGAAGTGGATAAAACTCTATTCGAAAATTTAGGTACTGAATTTGCGATTAATAATGGCGTGATGCAAATTAGTAATACCGCATTAACTTCACCTGTTTTGAAGGTAAAAGGTAATGGAACCGCCAATTTACTCACAGATAAATTAGCTTATAAACTTTCTGTCAATGTGACAGAAAGCAATAGTCATAAATCTGGTTTGAATCAGCTAAGGGGCAGGGACATTCCATTTTTGGTTACGGGAAGTTTGTCAGATCCCAAATTTAGATTGGATACTCAAGCCGTACTCAAGCAACAGCTAGATAAAGAGAAAGATAAGCTTAAAGATAAAATTAAAAAGAAACTGTTTGGCAAGTTTGGATTCTAATTTTGTAAGCTTAGATATATAACGCCCTGTAAAAACAGGGCTTTTTTATACCTTTTTATAAAGTTATTTATTAATCAGCTTTACGTTATGTTCACAACGTTTTGACCATCATTAATCCTTATTCATAAAAGGATTTTTTTTTAGGAACTTAGAATCAAGTCAAGTAACCTTCAACACAATTCGATGCTTTTTAATGCATTAGACTGTCAGAAAGTCACCGCTTATTAGAAAGTTATCTCACTAAATCAAGGATCTCACCGTAAGGAATACCTAAACCGTCCAGCAGCATTAAGTCGTTACTTCAGGAGTCGTTGGGTGTATTCAAATACAAAAAGGCTATTAATTTCGGTTGGCCTGCTGTTATTTCCAATTTTTGTGGAAGCGGCACAACTTAATATGACGAAAGGTGTCACTGGTATTAGCCATGATATCTATCATCTTCACATGACCATTTTTTATATCTGCTGCGCAATAGGTGTAGGGGTATTTGGAGCAATGATTTACGCAATGCTTAGGCATCGTAAATCTCAAGGCCACAAAGCCGCGAATTTTCATGAGAGTGTTAAAGTAGAGTTGGCATGGACCATCATTCCATTCCTTATCTTGATTGCTATGGCTGTACCCGCAACAGGCACTTTAATTAAAATGGATGATACAAAAGACGCGGCCTTAACGATCAAGATAACCGCTTCTCAATGGAAATGGCATTACGACTACTTTAATAAAGGCGTTGGTTTTTACAGCATATTAAAAACCCCGCAAAAGCAAATCGATAATCAGCAAGCTAAAGATACTGATTATTTACTAGAAGTTGATAAACCACTCGTTTTACCCGTCAATCGGAAAATACGCTTTTTAATCACATCAGAAGATGTCATTCATTCGTGGTTCATTCCAGCCTTTGCAATTCAAAAAGATGCCAACCCTGGCTTTATCAATGAAGCATGGACCCGAATTGATAAAACTGGTGTCTATCGAGGTCAATGTGCTCAACTATGTGGTAAAGGCCATGGTTTTATGCCAATTGTTGTTAAAGCGGTATCAGGCAAAGAATTTGATTCATGGTTGAAAGCACAACAACAAGCGAAATTGGTCGCGGCAAAATCTGCGCAAGCCGCTTTATCGAAAACGCTATCAAAAGCCGATTTGATGAAAGAGGGTCAGAATGTTTATTTAGCTCATTGTGCTGTATGCCACCAGCCAAATGGCATGGGTTTACAAGGTGTATTTCCTGCACTTAAAGGAAGCAAAACAGCAACAGGCCCCGTTCATGATCACATCCATACCGTGAAATTTGGTCGCCTTGGAACTGCTATGCAAGCGTTTAGCAAGCAATTGACTGATGAGGAAATTGCCGCGGCCATTACTTATGAAAGGAACTCTTGGGGAAACAACATGGGAGATGCTGTGCAAGCCTCCGATGTTCATAAGGTGAAGCAATAAGGATAACTCATGACTACATTGAATCCAGAAATGTCAGCCACCATTAACTCTACTAGCCACGAACATCACCATATGCCTCCCAGAGGCATGATGCGTTGGCTGAAAACCACTAACCATAAAGACATTGGTACCTTATACCTATGGTTCAGTTTTATTATGTTTTTGATCGGCGGCTGCATGGCGATGCTGATAAGAGTAGAACTGTTTGAACCGGGAAAAGTAATTTTAGACCCTAATTTGTTCAACCAAATGACCACAGTTCATGGGCTGATTATGGTGTTCGGTGCGGTTATGCCCGCGTTTACTGGGCTAGCCAATTGGTTGATTCCATTGATGATTGGCGCTCCAGACATGGCATTACCAAGAATGAATAATTGGAGCTTTTGGATATTGCCATTTGCATTTTCAATATTACTCAGCACGTTATTTATGCCGGGTGGTGGCCCGAATTTTGGTTGGACTTTCTATGCGCCATTGTCCACTCACTATAGTAGTGACAGTACCGCCTTATTTGTGTTTTCTATTCACATTATGGGGATCAGCTCAATCATGGGGGCAATGAATGTCATTGTAACCATCTTTAATTTAAGAGCGCCCGGAATGAAGTGGATGAATTTACCACTTTTTGTCTGGACTTGGCTTATTACCGCATTTTTATTGATAGCTGTAATGCCTGTTCTCGCTGGTGTCGTGACAATGGTGCTCACTGATAAATTTTTTGGCACCAGTTTTTTTGATGCCGCAGGTGGTGGTGATCCAGTCATGTTTCAGCATATATTCTGGTTCTTTGGCCACCCAGAAGTCTACATTATGATTCTGCCTGCTTTTGGCATCATTTCATCTATTATTCCAGCTTTTAGTCGTAAGAAACTATTTGGATACTCTTCGATGGTTTACGCCACAGTAAGTATTGCTGTGTTGTCATTCATAGTGTGGGGCCATCATATGTTTACCACAGGCATGCCGTTATTCTCTGAATTGTTCTTCATGTATTGCACTATGATTATTGCTGTTCCAACAGGAGTGAAAGTTTTTAATTGGGTAGCGACCATGTGGAGAGGTTCGTTATCTTTTGAGCCTCCGATGCTATTTGCCATTGCTTTCGTCATTTTATTTACGATTGGAGGCTTCTCTGGATTGATGCTAGCAATCACACCTGCAGATTTCCAATATCATAATACATATTTTGTGGTAGCCCATTTTCATTATGTGCTTGTTACCGGTGCTGTGTTTGCCATTATGGCCGCAGCTTACTATTGGTTGCCTAAATGGACTGGGCATATGTACAGCTTCAAATTAGCTAATTGGCACTTTTGGTGTTCAGTAATCTCTGTAAATGTATTGTTCTTTCCCATGCACTTTTTAGGTCTGGCTGGTATGCCTAGGCGGATCCCTGATTATGCCCTGCAGTTTGCGAACTTGAATAAAATTGTTTCCTTAGGTGGATTTGCGTTTGGATTGTCACAATTATTGTTTTTTGCATTAGTTATTAAGTGCATTAGAGGTGGAGAGTCTGCACCAGCAAAACCATGGGATGGTGCTGAAGGCTTAGAATGGACTTTACCTAGTCCACCACCATATCACTCCTTTACGACTCCGCCAGAGGTTGAGTAAATGACAAAGGCGCCGATGAGTAATAACAAAAAGCTGATGATTTACTTAGTCTGTGGCTGTATAGGCATGTTCGGCTTTGGTTTTGCGCTTGTTCCTCTTTATAACGTCATGTGTAAACAACTGGGTATAAATGGTCACTCATCCAATCTTCCTGAAAAATACAAAAGAGAATTAGTGGTAGATAAAAGTCGAAATATTAGAGTTGAGTTTGTTACGCAAATTCACCCAGGCTTACCTTATGATTTTGGTGCGATCACTAAAGAGGTGACTGTGCATCCTGGCGAATTAGCTCATGCTCAGTTTTATGCGAAAAATAACTCAAATCATTTGATCGTTTCCCAAGCAATTCCTTCAATCTCACCCGGTCAGGGTACTTTGTATTTTCACAAAACTGAATGTTTTTGTTTTACCCAGCAGCCGCTGAAGCCTCAAACCAAAGCTGATTTGCCTGTGGTTTTTTTTATTGACCCTGCGTTACCCAAAGAAATACATACGATTACCTTGTCGTATACCTTGTACGATGTTACCAAGGCTGTTTTAGCTGTTCATCCAGAAGTGGCTAAACAAATTGAAAGCTAACTCTATATGGAGACTGCCATGAATGCTTATGCAAAATATTATGTGCCTGAACAAAGCCCGTGGCCAATCATAGGTGCTGTAGGGCTTTTTGGAATTGCTTTCGGTGCTGGTCATTTTGTCATTGAGTTAGAAAAAGGACAGGCTACTCATGGACTTTATCTACTGTTGGCAGGTATAGCCACAATTTTGTTTATGATTGTTGGTTGGTTTAGGCATGTGATTATTGAATCTATGTCTGGTTTATATTCAAAGCAGATGGATATCTCATTTCGTCAAGGGATGAGTTGGTTTATTTTTTCTGAAGTCATGTTTTTTGCTGCTTTCTTTGGCGCATTATTCTTTGTGAGGGTGTTTTCTGTTCCATGGTTAGGTGGGCATGATGGTGGAGTCACTCATCAAATTTTATGGCCTCATTTCAAAGCTCAATGGCCGCTAATTATTACTCCTAAAGGCGATAAAACACAGGCTATGCCGTGGTTAGGGGTACCTCTAATCAATACAGTTATTTTATTGACTTCATCAGTTACTTTGCATTTTGCTCACGTCAGTTTAGAGAAGAACAAAAGAAAAACTCTAACTGTATGCCTTGGGTTAACCATATTACTAGGCTTAAGTTTTTTATTTTTTCAAGCCACTGAGTATTACCATGCATATACAGAGGTAGGCCTGACACTTAAATCAGGGGTTTATGGCAACACTTTCTTTATGCTTACTGGATTTCATGGGTTGCACGTGACGCTAGGGAGCATTTTTCTCATCGTTCTATTTTGTCGTGTGTTAAAAGGGCATTTTACTCCAGATAAACATTTTGCTTTTCAAGCTGGTAGTTGGTACTGGCATTTTGTTGATGTTGTTTGGCTTTGTTTATTCGTATTCGTGTATGTGCTCTAAGTAACAAATGGCGATTACAAACTTTAATTATTTCGAGAACATCAGCTGTAAAAAGGTTGTGGGTTTTTTATTGTTTACCAGTTTGATTTTGCTATTAGTTAAGCTTGGTTTTTGGCAATTGAGAAAAGGTGAACATAACCAACAGTTGGAAACCAGTTTTTTTGTTCGAAGTCATCATCAGTTGAGTTTTTTTAAGATTAATAACGCCTCGAATATGGCTTCACTTACCGGTTTTCAAGCAAAAGTGGATTTAACCCCTGTATCAAAGCCATTGGTTTATCTTGATAATCAAATTTTAGGGAAAAAAGTAGGTTATGAAATTTACCAAGTGATGAAATATCAAAGAAATCAACCTTGGTTGTTAGTGGATTTAGGGTTCATAGTAGCTTATGCCCAGCGTAATCATTTACCCGTGATTAAAGAAATAACTCAAAAAGTAAAGTTAGTTGGTACTCTGTACCACACTGCTAAAAACCCGTTCAGCAGCCAGTTATTACCTGAAATCGGTAAGCAAATTAGAATCCAGAACCTCAATTACAAGCAGTTAAGTCGCTTCTTGGGACACAAGGTATTGGCGGTCGCGCTCCAGCCAAAGCAACAATTTTACACTATCGATGGAAGGGTATTATTAAAAAGAAAACATAAATTAGCTATGCCTTCTTCAAAAAATTATGGGTATGCGGTTCAGTGGTTTGCCATGGCAACAACCATGGTCGTAATAGGTTTATTCAGTTTTTGTAAAAGGTACAGGCTAGATGGTAACAAAGCTTAGTGATCAGAAAATATTAATGTGCTTAGCGCTGGTGTTTATCGCCCCAGTGATTTTTAGCAAACTATTTTTAAATATGCACTGGTATCGAGAAGGTTCGACTAACTTAGGCGACTTACTGCCAGCAGCAATGAGTTATCGAACGCTCAAAATTGAAAATCCTGCGCCTCATAAATGGCAGGTTCTTTATCAAGTACCTGATAAATGCACTAGCTTGTGTCGCCAACAATTATTTGTATTGCACCAAACTATTACCGCTTTAGGAAAAGATCAGTCAAGAGTTGCTCCTGTTTTAGTGAACAATAAACTATTTGACGATAAGAGCACTAATGCTTTTTATTTAAGGGCTAATTCAGCCGTAAATAAAGCGTTAACTGGTCGTTTATTTGTGGTTGTTGACCCATTGGGTAAATGGGTAACGAGCTATCCAATGGTAACGAATGATCAAGCTTGTATAGATCAAGCTCGCCATTTATTAACAGATATTCGAACATTACTGAAGTTATCGAAGGTGGGTTAATGAAGTCGAGATTATTGATTGGATGTGCAATTCTATTAGCTTTCACCGTGATATTAATGGGCGCTTATACCAGACTATCGAATGCGGGTTTAAGTTGTCCTGACTGGCCTAAATGCTACGATCACCTGACAGTACCGACACAGACTCAGCTTCTGCAAAATACTCATAGGCTGTTTCTTGGCGATGTCTTACAACCTGAAAAAGCATGGCTAGAGATGATCCATCGTTACCTTGCTGGCAGCCTAAGTCTTCTAATTCTGGCCATATTAATTCAATCATTAACTAAACGAATCACACCAAGGCTCTTAACATGGGGTTTGGTAGCTGTTGTAGTATTTCAGGCTCTACTTGGCATGTGGACAGTTACAATGAAGTTAATGCCGATTGTAGTGATGTCTCATTTATTGGGTGGCTACTGCGTCATTTCGCTGCTTTGGCTGATTCATCTTAATTCTATCAAGCGCAATGAAGCGATGGAGCATTGCTCAGCAGTAGTGATACAACGTCATGCAGCTCTTGGTCTATTTACTTTAGTTATTCAAATTATATTGGGTGGGTGGACTTCCACTAATTATGCAGCTTTAGCTTGCACTTCATTGCCTATTTGTCAGGGTAATTGGATAAACCATTTAGATTTCACTCAAGCATTTTCTCCTTTGCAAGGTCTACATAAAAGCTATGAGTTCGGAGTACTAAGCTCAGATGCTCGAATGACGATTCATATATGCCATCGGATTTGGGCAATGGTGACAAGTTGTGTATTGGGCTCATTAGCATTTCGATTACTGTCACAGCAGGTATATACAATTAAAAAAAGTGGATACTGGCTATTGGGATTTTTGTGTCTACAAATCAGCTTAGGGGTAATGAACGTATTATTTCAATTACCCATTGGGATCGCTGTGGCTCACAATGCTGGTGCCTTAATGCTTCTGCTTTGCATGCTATATATCAATTTTCATGTGTGGCGGCAGGGTGGTCAACATGAGCAATAAGATGAATAGAGCAATAATGATTAATTCATTTACAAGCATTCCTTTTAGTTGGAGAGATTATTTAGAGCTCACTAAGCCTAAGGTAGTCGCGCTCATGCTACTAACTGTGATGGTAGGAATGTGCATGTCAACTCAAGGAACATTACCTATTAGGTTGGTGTTTTTTGGGTTATTAGGAATTGCAATGATGTCAGCGTCAGCGGCAACAATTAACCATGTGATTGATCGTGAAGTTGATGCAAAAATGAAGCGTACACATAAAAGGCCTGTCGCACAACACAGAGTTAGTGTGTTTAAAGCGAGTGTATTTGCTTCAATACTTGGCGGATTTGGATTCTGCACTTTATTTAGCTATGTGAATTCTCTGACAGCTTGGCTGACATTTGCAAGCCTGCTTGGTTATGCCGTGATATATACCTTATATTTAAAAAGAGCAACTTCACAAAATATTGTCATTGGTGGTCTGGCAGGTGCTATGCCTCCATTGCTAGGGTGGACAGCTATTACTGGTAAGTTAGATAGTAATGCAGTGTTGCTTGTGATGATTATCTTTCTTTGGACTCCGCCACATTTTTGGGCGCTTGCGATTGCAAAAGAAGATGAATATGCAAAAGCTGAGATACCTGTACTTTCTGTTACTCATGGCATTGAATACACAAAAACATCTATTTTACTTTATACCTTGCTATTAGGAATAGCATGTCTGCTTCCTGCTATTGTAGGTATGACAGGTGCTATTTATCTAATTGGATCGACAATTCTAAGTGCCTTGTTTTTCATACAAGCATGGAAACTAAAATATAATCCTTCAAAGCAGTCGTCCATGTCAGTATTTAAGTTTTCAATTTATTACTTAATGCTGCTGTTTAGTTTGTTTTTGCTTGACCATTACTTATAAGGGCAGATGATGCAATCAAAATCATTAGTGATTAGCTGTTTGATTACTTTTGGACTATTAGGTGGTGGATTAGCATATTATCAACACCATCGGCCATTGACACTGATCACGACTACGGAATATCCGACCAAAAAGTTAGTTATACCATTTCACTTAACAAATCAATATGGAAAGTCATTCACAAATGAGAGTCTACAAGGCAAATGGACTTTATTTTTTGTTGGTTACACAACATGTCCAGATATTTGTCCAACAGCCATGACTAAACTTGCCGCAGCATACCCTAAATTAAAAAAAGACCATCCATTTCAGATTGTTTTTATTTCAGTTGATCCTGAACGCGATAGCCTTCACAAGTTAAAAGAGTACACAACATTTTTTAATAAGCATTTTATCGCTGTTACTGGTAGTCAATCACAATTGTTACCACTCACACGGAACCTAGGAATGGCTTATTCAAAAGTAGGGGAAGGCAAAAATTATCTAATTAGTCACAGTGCAACTATGACATTAGTATCTCCAAAAGGTTTGAAAATCGGAATTATTAAGCCACAAGTCGTGCCTGGTAGAATACCGCAAATAAAAAACGAAGATATGGAAGCAGATGTTTTGAAACTCATGGATAGATACGGTTAAACTAATATTACAAGTACTTAGGTGTGAATATAATGTTCTACGCTTCAGTTGGGCGTTATTCAACAAGGAATTGTGCTAGAGAAAAGGAGTTGTGATGATTGAGAGTATTAATAGAAGGATCTACCGAACAGGGAAAATGTATGTTGAAATCAATCAACATAATGTTATCAAAAGGTTTTTGCCTCAACGAGACAGTTTAAAGCGCTTTAAACTCGAAATTTATGCGTTGAAACAACTCGTTGACTTCAAACGAGTTCCAAAGCTTATTAATGTAAATAAAAATGAAATGAGTTTTGAAATGAGTCGTTTGCCAGGTATAAAACCAACATGCTTATCGCAGTCACATATTAAACAATTAAAAGGGATTGTGAATCAGTTGCTTTCACATGGCATCGCAAGACATGCTCTGCCTTTAAGGGATTTATTAGTAGATGAAAAAGGTAAGCTTTATATGGTGGATTTTGAACGTATCACAATATGTCGATTTAAGTTTTCTCCGGTTTGGCTGATAGCGAAAGCTGTAACTCATTCGCACGTGTTGCGCTTAATTGGACAATTCCAACCACAAATGCTGACTAGATTTCAAAAGATTGAACTAATTTCATTGTTGGGCTTGCGTCAAATTTTTCAAATAATCAAAAAGCCGATTAATATATTGAAAGAAAAATTATTTCGACGTTGATGTGTACGAGAAAGGAAGGTTTCAATTAATCACTACCACTTGATATAAGGGATGGATAATTGAAACCATCATTCGCTTTTTTAATTTCTAGAAGAAACCTAGCGGATTAACATCATAGCTAACTAACAGGTTTTTGGTTTGCTGATAATGTTCAAGTGCCATTTTATGGGTTTCGCGGCCAACACCTGATTTTTTATATCCTCCGAAGGCTGCATGCGCTGGGTACATGTGATAACAGTTAGTCCAAATCCGACCAGCTTCAATCTTTCGACCCATACGATATGCAAGGTTCATATCACGAGTCCAAACACCTGCGCCTAAGCCAAATTCTGAACTATTTGCCAGTTCAATGACTTCGTCTTCATCCTTAAATGTACAAAGCGAAATCACAGGGCCAAAAATTTCTTCTTGGAAAATTCGCATATCATTTGTACCTTTTAGTAAGGTAGGTTTGATATAAAAGCCATTACTGTGCTCACTATCTAATGATTCAGCTTCGCCACCGAGTAGTACTTCCGCACCTTCTTCACGGCCAATTTTTATGTAACCCATGATCTTATCGTATTGTTCTTGCGATGCTTGAGCGCCAACCATGGTGTCAGTATCTAATGGATTACCTCGTTTAATAGCCTTGGAGCGCTCAATAACTTTCTCAATAAATTTAGAATAAATATCTTCATGTACAAATAAACGGGAAGGGCAGGTACAGACTTCACCTTGGTTAAAGTATGCTAGTACAACACCTTCTATACATTTACTTAAATACTCATCTTCTTGATCCATTACATCTTTAAAGAAAATATTGGGTGACTTGCCGCCGAGTTCTACAGTCGATGGAATGATATTTTCGGCAGCGCATTTAAGGATGTGTGAACCAACTGGCGTTGAACCCGTAAAGGCTATTTTTGCAATACGCTTGCTGGTGGCTAATGCTTGACCGGCTTCTTCACCATAACCATTTACGATGTTGAGGACACCTGCTGGGAGAAGGTCTTCAATTAATTCAACTAAAAGTAAAATAGATGCTGGTGTTTGTTCTGCTGGTTTTAGAACGACGCAATTACCAGCTGCAAGTGCAGGACCTAGCTTCCAAGCTGCCATAAGAATAGGGAAGTTCCAAGGAATAATTTGGCCAACAACACCTAATGGTTCATGGAAATGATATGAAACGGTTTTTTCATCTATTTCGCCAATAGAGCCTTCTTGCGCGCGTAAACAACCCGCAAAATATCTGAAATGATCCACTGCAAGTGGCAAGTCGGCTGCTAATGTTTCTCGCACAGCTTTGCCATTATCCCAAGTTTCAGCTACCGCAAGGTATTCGATATTCTGTTCGATACGATCTGCAATTTTTAACAAAAGACTGGAGCGTTCAGTGACAGATGTTGCACCCCATGAATCTTTAGCTTTATGTGCGGCATCTAATGCTAGTTCGATGTCTTTTGCGTTCGAGCGTGGAATTTCGCAAAAAGGTTGGCCGTTAACAGGGCTGATATTTTGAAAGTATTGGCCGTCGCAAGGTTCAACCCATTGACCACCAATGAAATTTTGATACCTAGGTTTAAAATTAACGATGGCATCTTTTGAGCCGGGAGCAGAGTAAATCATATGATGTCCTTCTATTGTATTTATCGGTTTTTCTTATTAACGTAAAGACACAAAATGAATTTAACTTTGCTGCTAATCCACAATAAATGACTCTCAGTACAAAATAAAAACATTGGAATAGGCGTATGATTCGTGAACAACTATCTGAATTACGAAAGAAACCTCAGGTACTGGTTGAAAATAAAATTAGCTTTACAGCTCCGGATACTGAACTGAGTATTTATGATACTTACGAGCAAGCTGATAAAATTCCACTCTTATCAGATCAGTTACTTTTTTGTGGAATGATTTCAGGTAAAAAAATCATGTACGATGATTCACTTGCTTGCCCCAGCCAATTCTTGCCTCATGAATCCTTTGTTATTGCGCCCAATAATCAAGTAAAAATTGATTTTCCTGAAGCAACAATTTCGGAACCGACAACATGCTTAGCTATCGAAATATCAACAGATCGAATTAAGAAGGTTATAGATAAGCTAGAACAGTCTAAACCTCTTGATAAAGATTACGGTTGTTGGTGTTACAGGCCAAACTCCATTCATACACACCATACATCATCTACACAGCAACTGTTAAACCGAATTGTTCAGGTTTACATTGAAAATCATCAAGATCGAAACTATCTAATCGATCTAGCCATAACTGAGCTAACCATTCGTTTATTGAGAGAGCAAACGAGAAGCTTCATTTTGGAACACTGCGAACAAGATCCTGAGTCTAATGGTATAAATGCATCAGTAAATTATATTGTCGAAAATTTAGACTCTCAGCTCGATGTTGAGCAGTTGTGTAAATTGTCATGTATGAGTAGGTCGAAGTTTTTTACTCAATTTAAAACTCATTTCGGCTGTTCTCCTGCGGCGTTTCAACTTCAATTGCGATTAAAAAGGGCGGCGGGCCTGATAAAGCAAGGTCAAAAGGTAACAACGGCTTGCTTTGAAGTTGGTTTTACCAATACAAGCCATTTTAGCCGCTGTTTTAAAAAGTACTTTGGTATATGCCCAAGTGGTTATAAGACTCGCACAATGGGATAATTATACTTGTATCAACCTAAGAAGCCTTGAAACTTTAATCAAATGTAATTCTATATTATGGAAGTTTTTATCTTTAAACTGACTTATACTATTTTAACCATAGGTATCTACATGGTTTGTCCAAAAAACGAACTAGCCAACTCTCTAAATGCTTCAATCTCCTCAATGGTATAGTTAGAAAGAACTTCGTTGAGCTGTAAAAAGACCCATAAGCCAGCTAATAA
>NZ_ML014787.1 GCF_003675895.1 Parashewanella curva | reverse complement strand
GCTTGGAAGTTAGCAGCATCTGACAAAGGTTGGTGGAAACTCTCGAAAACGCCACAACTGAATCAAGCTTTACCAAATCAGAGGTTTAAAGAGATGGGACTGTACTCGTTGTTAGAAGGGTACAAGAAGTTAGCAGTATAATTGGAACCGCCGTATGCGACATCGCTTGTACGGTGGTGTGAGAGGACGGGAGCCGTGAGGCTCCCTCCTACTCGATTTGAGTGTAAATTGGACATTAAGTGGTCATTGAAGACACATACAATCCTTGCATAGATGTCACACGGGCAAAGCGTTTGAGCCTGCGTCCAGTGCTGTAAAGGGTGTCTCTGACTTTTATCACGCCATTCTCAAGTTCTTGTGGGGTCATGTGTTTGGGCTGAAATACCACATGTGAGCAATCGTAATCCGCCCAGTCATTACTGAGTAGACGTTCTTCTCTTAGCAGTTGATTGTAAAACTTGGTGCCGGGAAATGGAGTAATAAAGTTGGGATGGATCACATCCAGTTTTACGTCATCCACAAAGGCAATGGTTTCATCGAAGATGTCTTTTTCGTGCTCATCAAACCCAAACAACATACAGCTATCCACGACGATGTCATTATCATGCAATCGACGGATCAACTCTTTGGCTCTGGCGGGTTTGATAAAACCTTTTCCTGCCATTTTTAGCGCTGGATGCGAGCAGGTTTCTAAGCCCACCAGCAGATATGTGAGACCCGATTGCGCTGCCGCTTCAACTAAGGCTTCATTTTCAGCAAAATCCAAAGTGGCTTCCCCGACCCATTGCACCTTGAGCTTTTTGAGCTCAGTAAACAGTTCAAAAGCATAATCAGGATCAGAGCATAAGTTGTCGGCATGCAGCTCTAAGTACTTTTTACCTGAGGCTCTGATTTCATCAATTACATGCGATACCGGCCGAAAGACTTCACGCTTGAAGAAAGGACGCACAGTGCAATAACTACAACTGTTTTTACAACCACGACCAACCAGTACACCCCACGTGCCGTAACGCTCTTTAAGATCGGCGGTGTTTGGCCATGGGTTAAGATTACCCATATCCACTTGCTCATTACTTTTGTATGACGGCTTTAACAGACCTTTATCTGCATCTGCCAGTAGCGTTTGCCATACTGGCTCAGCTTCGCCAATGATCACCGAATCGGCGTAGTACGCGGCCTCGCTGGGTAAAAAGGTGACATGAAGCCCTGACAACACCACCATTAAACTACTCTCTTTTAGCTTTTGCGCTAATTGATAAGCATGAGTGATATCGGGTGTTGATGCGGTCAAAATGGCCAATTGTGCCCACTCAATCTGCTTTTTGCTGAGTTTATCACCATTGGTTTCATCTATGATTTCAAATGAATGCGCATTGGGCATTGCCGCCGCTAAAGAGAAAATGCCTTGTGGTGGTGAAGACATATATTTTTTGTAATCTTTGAAATCAGATTCGGCTGACGCTTTAATGATCAAAATATTCATAATGCTACCTCTTTAGCCCATTAAGTACGTTGTATGAAGCCACTTTAGGGGCTTCTCTGGCGGCGAGTGTTCCATCTTGTATTGCATACCACGCGGTGTATACGGTTGAATCAATCAAATAGTAAATCCAGCGGCTGCTCATTGTGATATCGATAGCGCCTTGTTGTTTGCAAGACTCAATCAGTTCTAAAATCTCGCTTTCTAATGATAAGTATTCCGTCATGATGTCTTGGTGTTCAAATGTCTTCCATTCATACAGAATGAAATGAACACAATCACCGTGAGGCACCAGTAGCTCAATTAGCTTAGATAATTGTTCTATGGGGATCTCAGAGCTGATCACCGCTGCATTGAGCGCTGTTTTAAACTGACGAATAGCTTCCATGCTCAATACCGATACTAGCGCTTCTTTACTGGAAAAGTGGCGGTGTAACGATGCCCGTCCCACTCCGGCCTGTTTGGCAATTTCGCTAAGGCTCGCGCCAGGGTTAATGGCTAATAACGAAGTGCCTGTTTCAATCAGCTTGTCTCTGACAGATTGCTTAGGATTCACTTACCTATCCCATTGGTGATTCATAAATGTATTGTATGAGACAAAACTGTCTCGATGTTTGATATGGATCGAGTTTTGATAAAAAAGATCAAAATTTGAGATCGTGAGTGCAATATAAGGTATTTCGATTTGCTCCTTCATTTATCTATGGGGAGGTATATGCTAACTACTTAATTTAATAGTAATTAGGTCGTGCTATGAGATGGACTCGAAGACAATTCTTAACAACAGGCGGTGTATTACTGAGTGCTGGATTGGTAATAAGGCCCGTAGTTGCCAAAAATCTACTCAAAGAAAACGTTAATCAGCCCTCCTCTTCTTTAACCAAACCATTGCTATTGTTTCCCCAATTTACCTTGCTTGAACTTGTTCCTCACACTACTCATTAACTTGCAGGTCTAACGATGGAATCCAGTTTCCCTAAAGCGATCATGTCTTGTAGTCGCCGAGAATTTTATGGTCAAGATGATGCTCACCAACCCTTAGAATTATCGATTGTTGATGCTATAGGTGCGCCAGCGTTACTTCCCGATGATTTAATCGGTTCGGTATTTATTGTATCTGCAGTAGGTTCTGTTTCATCAGCCACTACAAAAGAAAATAATAAGGTGGTTCTGCCTTGTGAGGATGGTGGAACGGCGTTATTTAATGGCGATGGCATGATTTATCGGTTGAGTTTCAATTCAGGTAAGGCGGAGTTAACCACGCGAATTGCGGCGACACCGAGCTATTATGCGGATCAAATCAGTTTTCAATATAAAGACAGCTATTCTAAGTTAATTCCTTGGGCAAACTTAGGCTTGGGTCGTGTTTCACCTATTTTGGGTATGTTAAAGCAAGCATCAACGGCGTTTGTTCCTCTTAGATTTCCTGACTCCGACACAGAAAGACTATTGATAACCAACGATGTAATGCGTCCGTTTGAGGTTGACCCAATATCGCTCAAGTTGATTTCACCTGTGGGGAAAAATAGTGATTGGACGCCACTGTTAGATAAATACCCGCTTAATTTGATGCCTTTTAGCATGTTGATGTCGACAGCTCACCCTGCATTTGATCCGACAACGGGTGAGTTGTTTGTGACGAATACCCAAGTATCTTTCGATAACTTTATGAAAGATAAAATCAAAAACGATTTTAAGGAAAGAGCGTCAAAGGTGATTGCTCATAAGCACTATCCAGTCATGGAGTTGTTTATGGCGGCCTTTGAGAAATTATTGGGGCTTTTAGATGCGTTTCATTTGGATGGATATAACGGGGTTAAGCTGCACCGTTGGAATGGTAACAGTATTGGTGTTGATAGCTTTGATGTGGTGGATGAAAATGGTCGACCAATTGTGATCCAGCAAAGCACTCATATGATGGGGATAACTGAACATCATATATTATTTGCCGATACCGCATTTAAAATATCCTTACTTGATGCTTTGCCCAGTCAATTTTTTACTGAGGATTATTCACCGTTTTCAGACGATTTTAAGACTCAACATGAACCTAAATTTGTCGCAGAATGCATCGCTAAATTTAAACAAGTGGTGAGAGTGGTATTTACCTATCCGCAGTCATCTGACACTCATTTGTATGTTATTAACCGTGATCAGTTTCAAAAGATAAATAGCTCATCAGTTGTGGCTAAAAAAATCACTGTTGCAGGTGAAATGGTTCACTTTGTAGTGGACTATCAACAGTCAAGCGACAATAAATTAGTGCTCCATGCTGGGATGTCTTACGCTTCCGATCCAGCTGAGTTTATCCATTCGGTCGATCGGTCAATGTTTTCTGGTGACAGTATGAAGGCCGAGTCGGGCATGCTGATTGCTGGAATGGATATCAATAGTCCGGCGGTAATTGTGGTTGATGTTGATGCCCAAACCGCAGACAAAGTTGATTTATCACTGGACGACTCTAAACAATACACACCAGTGTTGGGTTTATATGCGTATCGTGACACTTACCCAGTCAAACAGTTTCAGCATATTTATTGGTTTGGTGCGCCATTATGGAATAACACTTTACCCCAGATTATGGATGAACTGTACGGCAACTATCCTAACCGTCGTCAATCTAAAGAAGCAATGTTGGAACTGATTGCCAATGAGTCACCAGCGATGGTGAATAAAATCAGTATTGATAAATGTGCGTTGCATACGTGGTTAGAAACGGGGGAAAGGCCTGAGTCTGTGTTGACGGTAGCTGACAGTTATTCGTGTCCTGATGGTTACTTAGTCACCTCGCCGACTTATGTCCCCAAAGTCGATGCGAGCAAAAATGAAATTGCTGGTGGCTATTTGGTGTGCTGCGCTATTTTCTCTGATCATTATCGCTCTGATGACACCGATGATGACTGGTCAAGCAATACTGAATTTTGGTTTTTTGATGCCGACAATTTAAGTGCTGGCCCTCAATACAAAATGAGTCACCCACAACTGAATATGGGCTTTCCTCTGCATACAACATGGCTGAAGCAACTTGAAACTCAGCAGAGAAATTATGATGTTGCAGCCGACCATAAAGATAAAGTCGATGCTTTATTGAAGGTGTTACCCTCCGAAGAATTAAAAGGGCAGGTTAGCACACTGTTTCAACAAGTCTATCAGGCGTTTAATCAAGATTGATTATATCGCTATACATCCGTTGATACGGCTTTGGTATGTAAACTGTTGATAAAGGCTTCAATGGTTTCACTATCTTTTTCAAATTGTTCATCGAGTTCCTGTAATAACTTGTCTATTTCGACTTGTTTTTTCCTGTTGGCCAGTTGTGCGGGTCTAAGTTTTGTTTCGGGATCAGGTATATCAATACCAATTTCGACATAGCGATTGCTGAGCATGGCTTTGACGGTTTCAGGTTGTTCGGCCTTAATGGCGGCTATTAACGGGGTTTCTCCAGTAGTGGGGTGTTGATAAGCGAAACTCAATTGCAAATCTGGTTCTTGAGATTGTAAGTTAACTAAATGTTCAATGACTTCAGTTTGTCCTAAAATGCTGGCTTCATGTACTGGCGTAAATTCCTTATGATTCAGGTAATTCTCACCAATAAGTAACCTTGGGTTTGATTTTTTTGCTGCAAGCAGTTGCTTAACTTGAGCCAAATTCCCTTGTCTAGTGGCGATGTGAAAAACGGAATCCCCAGAATCATCAAGTTGATAATGTAATCCAATGACAATGTGTGGATGCAGGGCTTTAAATTTGAGGAACCTATCCACCATTGGAGTTTGATTATTTATGATCACATGAAAAAAAGGCGGATTTTTTGAGTGTGGGTGCAGCCAACCAATACCCGTATCAATGTCTTCATGTTGAGGAATAAATTCTAAAAACTCATTCAGTACTTCAACGTGCCCTCTTTCGCAAACTTCAAAAAAAGGCGTGTTGCCTGTGGACGGGTGGACATCGGCAAGTCCTATATCGGCATTAGGAACCGCGGCTTTTAATGTTAAAAACAAGCGAACGATTTGAGGATTACCGATCTTACAAGCCTCAAACAGTGGCGTCGTCCCCTTTTGCTTGTGGAGATCATCAGCTCCTATGTCTATCTCAGGGTATTTAATTTTGAAATTGATCAAGAGCGCTACCACCTCGACTTTTTGTTGTATAACCGCTTCAAATAACGGTGAATTATGAGTGTCGAGATGCGGTTTATATATTTGAAACAAGCTATTGGGTGCTTGGAGCTTAAAGTGTAAAAATAAGGCGGCAGTTGTGAGATCACCTTGCTTACAAGCCAGTTGAAAGGCGGTGTTACGTTGAGTCTTGTGTGGTTGTGAGGTGCCAATCTGAATATGTGGATTGGTTCGTTTAAACTCTAACAGTAAGCGCACGATATCACTATATCTCTTCTGTGTGGCTATATAGAGCGGAAAATTGCTAGCTGAATACTGATAATAGACACCTAAATTCCACAAATATTTCTCGCTCTCATTTTTACACCGAGTATTTTGAAAGTTAGTTAACTCAGGGTGCTGAGTGATGAAGTTTAATAATAATTTAACCGTGACTTTTTTATTTTCAATAACGGCTTGGCGTAATATTGAGTTGCCTACAAGGGTAAGATGCTCAAGCCCGATGGAAATTTTGGGGTCTTGAGCATGAAAGTCGAGTAACACAGAAATGATGTCTTTATGTTCATATTTACATGCGATAGAAAATGGCGTGTGCTTTGAATGCTTGTTGACAGCAGCGAGGCCAATATCTTCGTCTGGGTGCTTAAGTTGTAATGTGAGTAATGCTTTCAACAGATCTAATTCGGCATAGGCACAGGCGGCATATAATGGCGTGGCACCCGCAAGATCGCTTTCTAGATTGTTTAACCAAACGTCGAAACCGGGTAACTGATACGGTTGCAGTTTGAGTTTGGTGCTGGGATCACTTTGTTTTTGTTTCAACAGTTGCTCGACTTTATGTGTATCCCATGTTTCGCCGTTGATGATGATAGCGCTTTTCTTTTGGGGAGTCTTGTGTAAGTGAGTTTCACCCTCAATAATGACGGGTTCTTTTGAAGTGGAAGAATGATGAAACTTTGTTGCTGGAGTTGGAGTTCGGTCATCATCAATAGTTGATACTTGATACTCCGATTTATGTTGGAGTTTAGGGCTGGGGGGTGGAGGTTCCTTAGCCACGGGATCCGATGAATAGCTTGTAACTGAAAATGCAAACATTCAACCCACTCATATTCGATATTAGTAAGCCCATTTTAAAGATTCGACCCTTAATGTAGTTTGAACTGTTTGATATTTTAAAAAATCTATCTTGTTACTTGAGATGTCTGGAATTATCTCATCTTAGCTTTAAGCCTTGAGGCGCTGAGAGTTTAATTTGTGAGGGATAGTTTTATTTGGGCGAAGAGGCTCAGGCCTCGGGATGACCTTAAGTTCGATACCGTTATTGGTGAGTTGCTGTAATTCTTCTTCTTTAAAATAGCTAAAAATACGTTCAAAATTAACACATAAAAAGTCACTTCCAATAACAAGTACAGTGGCGATAACTTTTATCGACTTGATGTAACTACTGTCAGGAAAGCGATGAATACTTAGCTCGAATGGATTTTCTTTATAGCTGAGCCTGAAAATGTTGGTGATTAAGAATTGGTTATCAGCCAATCGTTCAAGTATATAGTTGCAATCGGATTCATAATGAAAAGTGACAGTATATTCTTGGAAGACTTGCTCAAAAAGTATTATAGGAAAAAACTGGTAGCAAAAACGGTAGATTAATTGTTTATCTGCCGCTGAAGAAAAAAAGGTCTCGGCATAAGCCAGTTTTATCGTTTTATCTATTTGATCACCAACCGAATATGTTGTTTCATCTGATGGAGTGATAAAAGAGTATTCTCCCCTATCTATATCTAGGCTAAAACTCCGCATTGTGCATGTATCTCTTGAAGAGGCAATCGCATCCGCAAGGAATGCTTCAAACATATTGAGTTCTGGAAATGAATCATCCCTAAGTGTGATTTCAATAGATTCCTTTCCTCTGAATACGGCCGTTAGGTGACGGTATGGGGTAATCCTTAAAACAAGATCTTCAGCACGAAAAGCATGTGAACGAAGCCGTTGCCACGCACGCAGCTTCATGACAGGAAGTGCTTGGTCAAACAGTTGTGAAAGAAAAGGGGTTATGATGATTTCTTTATTTTCTGCTTCAAACCACTGACAGAGTTTGTCCAAAATACTAGAAGATTCACGGTGTTCGCACATTACAACATCATCTAAAGTGTATGATATTTGCTTTAGATGCCAAAGTGGCAGAGAGCTCGGTATCGACATAACTAAGCCTGAAGAGCGCAGTTTTATGGGCGACCATTGTTTCAAAAATAACAAAGTTATAACAGTTAAATGTTATTCATCGTCGATCCGTTGTTGGTGTGCATAGCAGAGTGGTTGAACAATTTCTCTGGGCACTTTTTAGCCATTAATCAGGCATGCTTGACTGTATGAACATGAGAGCTCACATCAATCATAATGCAGACTCAGCTGCGCTTAAAAGCATCAAGCGTTGCTAAGTAAGTTGCGCAATCGGGTGCTTTACATCGTTTCGCTATAGCATGTAGAGACTCTCCGTCTTTAGGTGTAATTAGGACATCAGCACCGTTACTGATCAAGAGCTTTAGCATTTCAAGTCGATTATTCGCTACACAATAGTGAAGCGGGGTATGACCATGTTTGTTCGCAACGTTAACCAGTGATTTTATTGATGGATCGGCTAATAAACATTTCATAATATCGGTATTGCTTCTTTGCTGCGCAAGGTGAATCACTGTAGCGCTATCTTTAACCGTTTTGATGTCTTTTTTCAGCCGACTTTGCTGGAGGAGATAGTTTAGGGTCTCTACGGAGCCTTTTTGAACGGCTAGTTGAAGTGCGGACTCCCCACTTTTTGTTAACGCATTAATGTGACCACCAATTCCCTTGGGCAGTAGGTATTGTACAAAATAAGCTTTAGTCCTGTAGGCGGCTAGGTGAATTAAGGCTTCTTGATCGTTGGTTAAAGCATCATATTCCGTACCCGAGATCGACAGGACTTTGACGAACATTTCAGGACTGCCGTATCGAGTAGCATAATGCAGTGGTAACCATCCTTTTCCATCCTTCTCCAAAGCATGACCTACGTTATGGTGTTTCATTACGACATCGAAAAGCAGAGGGTCATTTCGGCGAGCAACGAAGTGCCAAGCGGATTTTTGGTCTTTGGTTTTTGCATTTTTAGACGTTAATTGTGATTGGCACAATAAGGTAAGGTTAGCTAAGGTACCTTGTTGTGCTGCCAGTAGCAGTGGTGTTGAATTATTATTATCCTTCCAATCAATACCAGCAATATTTTTGTTTATCAGAAGCTGTATAAATCTAGGGGCACCTCTGGTTACCACTAGATGCCAAAGACAATGAATGTTTTGAGTGACACTCAATAATGGTGCGTTGGTGGCTGACAATAAACGTTTAAAGACTTCAAAGTCTCCGTTTTCGGCTGCTAGATGCAGCGGTGTATAGCCATCAACTGTAATGGATTGGCCTCCTCGTATTTTTCTTTCAATCAGTACGTTTAAAAAATGAATGTCTCTGTTTTCAGCAACAATATGCCAAATGCAGCGTTTGCTTTGGGTGACTGCAAGCTTGTTTGTCTGGGCATCCATAAAAATTTTGAACATCTCTAACGAGTTGTGCATGGCGGCTAAATGTAGAGGTGTCCACTCGCCAGATGCTCTTTTGGTATTGAGTTGTAAGGGGATGGATTGCTGTACAAATAAGCGCATTATTGCAACCTCGCCTTTTTCGGCAATGTGAAGAAATATCGATTCCCCTTTTGGGTCTGTTATGTTGGGGTTAGCTCCATGTTGAAACAGCAGCTCAATAATGCCTTGGTGATTGTTTTGGTATGCGTAATAAAGTGGGGTGACACCATGTTCATCTTTTTGATTTAGGTTGATGCCTGATTTAATAAGCGTTTCAAGGTCGGCTTTATTTCCCTCTTTGCAGCATACAAATAACTCAGGTGAACGCGTGCTCATTCCAAGCCTAAACTGGGTTATAAAAGTTTCAATATCTTTTTTGGTTATTGGAGTGAGGGTCACGGAATAATCAATGGCTTTAAATTTGGATTCGCGTGATTTTTTCGCTTTTGTATCTATGAATTTAGTGACTTTAAGCCCTAAAGCATTACATTCACGCACTTGTGTGCATTGAAATGATTTAGAGCCATCAGGGTGCTCTAGCATGATAGTGAACTTTTGCCCTATGGGGAGTTGCCCTAAGGCTGAAAAAGCATCAGTTGGAATCGTTCGGTTGAAGTAAGGAATATCGATTGCGTTGGGAGCACTTGCTTTGGATGCCATAATTTCACCTCAATGTCAGAAAACTATCACTTGTAAGCTTGAGCAGTCAGTATGGCTGCACTAAACGCCATACGAACGATTCTTTTGAATTAATGACAGGCATCGAGGCTTTGTTGGCAAGTTCCATTTTCCCCAATTAACTGCACATAGCCATCGGTTGCGGATAAGTGGCAGACGGCACTGCAATCTGATAATCCAGAATTGTCTTGTAAAATCAGGTGATGATCAGCTGAACTTGAGGGCAGCTCAAGATGTTCTAATCCATCTAAGGAAGTTAGAGCGGTGTCAGTTATTTGGATGTCTTTGCCGATCCGCTGTAAATGCGACAGAGCTTTGATTGAGGTTAAGGCGGCATTGTTTTTAAGTAAAATACTGCCCTCTACTTTTACCATACTATCCAAACCATCAAGTGACGTTAATGATGGATTGTTTACGACGGTCAGATCACCGTTATAGCCGTCAGCCGCTTGAATACCTAAATTCCCTTTTAACCCTTTAATAGAAGACAGCTTAGGGTTATTTTCAATGTCGATTTGATTATAAGCGCCAAGGGTTTGACTTAACGCATCAATATTCTCAATGGAAGGGTTATTGGTTAACTCCAGCGTATTCACATCTTGCAGTTGATCTAAGCCAGAAAAGGAGGTTAATTGTTGATTATTGTTTAGGACAATATGTTCAATGCTGTTCACTTTTGATAGCCCTTCAAAGTCGCCCCATTTAGGGTTGTATTCTGCGGTAAGAGTGCCTATATCTGTGAGATTATCTAGCCCTGTAAACCCCTCAAACACTGGGTTGACGTACAAGGATAAGGTACTGATGTGTTGCAGCTGAGCTGCGCCTTTAAAATTAGCAAATACCGCATTGTTTCTAAGAGTGAGACTGTTAATTTTAGTGAGTTTTGTCAGACCTTCAAAGTTGATAAGGGCTTGATTGTCTTCAATATCCATATCGTAAACCGATGCCAATGAGTCCAGCCCCGTTAACGAGGTCAGTTTATTATTATCTTTTATGGTGAGCGAGGCTGAAGTTAGGCTGTTTAGCCCAGATAGTGAAGTGAGTGAAGGGTTAGATTGCAGGGTGAAGGAGGACACCGTATTTAGGCTTTGCAGGCCATCAAGTGAGGGCAGGTTAGGGTTAGAGCTGATGGTAAAGTTACTGACGTTTTGTAAGTTGTTAAACCCTTTGAGGTTTGTTAATTGAGTGTTTTCGATATAGATATAAGTGGCACTGTGAATTTGAGCTAATCCTTGAAGGCTGTTTATGGCGCTTGAGTTTGCCGTGGCTGTAGAAAAGTTATTGCTTTTATCCGTTATGAGCAAAACACCAATAAAGTCTGTGCAATCACCATACTTTGCATGAAAGTTATCAACGTCTTGTTGATTGTATATTCGTTCGATAAAGCGGCCTGAGCCTGGTCCTGTGTGTTCGACAGCAAAGGTACATTGTTTATTGCCCACATTTTTTTCAGGCACATTTATTTTTTTCATTTGTGCGAAAGAGTGAGCTGGGTAAAGCACCGAGAGCATAGCGGATAACGCAATGATGGCAGCACGCATAATCTTTCCAATTTCAACTCGAAGATAATGCCTGATTGTACCTTCTTGAGGGGACTAGGTTAGGAGATAAAAAGCATAACTTATCGAGAACAATCATATGAAGTGTTGCACCGTGAAGTACCACAGGTATATTATGAATAAAATACTATAAATTGAATTGGTTAGTACCTTGCCAATATCGTTTTGTTATGGATAACACAAGGTGCTCATAAGCAAATAAACAAAAGAGAATAACAATAATGTTTTTGCCAGAGAACGTGATCATTGCTGATGATCATCCCTTGTTTCGTCAGGCTTTGCTAGAAACGCTTAAAAGCAGGATGCCACAAACCCAGTTTATTGAAGCGGAAACGGTTAAGCAGCTAGAAGAGGTATTGGTTGAACACTCTCAAGCTGACTTATTACTGCTTGATCTCAATATTCCCGGTGCACATGGATTCAATACCTTGATTCATGTCCGTCAGCACTATCCTCATATTCCCGTCATCGTCGTGTCAGCCTATGAAGATAGAGACACCATAAGCCAAGCCATTGAATACGGTGCATCTGGTTTTATCCCTAAATCGACAGACATTGATAGTATTTTTAATGGGATAAGCCGAGTGTTAATGGGGGAAGTGTGGTTGCCCTCAGGTTTTGATGGTAAAGAAAGTTCGCCAAGTAAATCACAAGTGGCTGAGCAAATTGCCAGCCTGACTCAACAGCAATTTAAAATCTTAACCATGTTTGCCGAAGGCTTATTGAATAAACAAATCGCCTATCAGCTTAATGTGTCTGAAGCGACGGTTAAGGCACATGCAACAGCTATCTTTCGTAAGCTGCACGTGCAAAACCGCACTCAAGCGGTGTTGGTGTTAAACCAATTAGAGATCACCGAGGATTTTAGTCACCAATTAAATGG
This sequence comes from Parashewanella curva, assembly GCF_003675895.1. GTDB lineage: Bacteria > Pseudomonadota > Gammaproteobacteria > Enterobacterales > Shewanellaceae > Parashewanella > Parashewanella curva. The sequence goes on along the minus strand of NZ_ML014787.1, from coordinate 31,957 downwards.
TTAATTTACTGGTTATGGATGTTGCCATACTTATCTTGCATAGTTTGAGTAAGCATGGCGCTCATCATGGCTCTAAGTACAGCAGGCCTGACCATTTTTCTCATGTAACCGGCTTTGGCTCTTTTAGCTTTTTGTTCTATATCGGCTTCGGTTGTGGCGGTGATCAAAATAGCCGGTATCATTCTTTGACAGTGTTCACGAAGAGCTGCAATGACCTCTAGGCCGTTGTCATTATCATCCAGCTGATAATCCGCGAGGATGATTTCATAGCGATTACCATGACGGTTACAAGCCGCCAGAGCTTCGCTTCTGCTGGCTACGCCGACGACGTCGCATTTCCATGCCGACAGTAACTCCACCATTCCAGCTAAGACTTCAGGGTCGTTATCAATGCATAGTACAGACACACCCTGTAGGCCGGATTGTGGTTTTTGCTGTGGCTGAGATAAGTTAGGGCTTGATACGGTTGGCAGAGATAGAGTGAAGCGACAGCCTTGGCCTGTGGTTGAAGTCAGTTTGATAGGTACATTTAATCGTTGTGCAAATGCACGAGTAATATTAAGCCCCAAACCTAAGCCTTTGCTGTCGCTGTTTTCGAGCTGAGTAAAAGGCTCAAAAATTAGCGCTTGATTTTCAGGTGAAATTCCCGGCCCGTGGTCAACTACAGCGATATCGACGTGATTGTCTTTGTTGTTGACGATAACCGCAATTTTTCCGTCACAGGCATAACGAAAAGCATTGGTCAGTAGGTTTTGCAGAATACGGCGTAATAAATGGCGGTCGGTATTAAGCCAGCCTTCAACTTTATCGACATGAAAATCCAACTGCTTTTCTTCAACTAATGGTGTAAATTCATCTTCAAGTTGGGTGAGAAACTCAAGTAATGAAAATACCTCAGCATTGACTTTGATATTGCCGCCTTCAATGCGTGCCATATCTCCTAAGCTGGATAACATATCATTAGCCACTTTTAGGGATTGTTCGATATTACTAACTTGCTGACGCTGACTGTCGGACAGTTTATTTTGAGCGGACAACGCAGAAGTAAACAGTCGAGCGGCTTCCAAGGGCTGCATTAAGTCATGGCTACAGGCTTTTAAATACAGGCTTTTCTTTTGGTTGGCTTGACGTGCTTTTTGATGAGAGATGGCTAATTGTTCATTGGCCAGTTTTAATTCTTTAGTTCGAGCCTGGACGACGGTTTCTAAATCAAGGTTCTGCTCTTTAAGCACTTTTTCAGCTTGTCGATAAGTGGTGATGTCTCTGAACATCATCACAAAACCACCATTGGGCAGAGGGTTACCCTCAATGGTGATCACTTGCCCTGAGTTCATGGTTCGCTCTGACGCATGAGGGGTGCCTTGTTTTAAATAGGCAAGGCGCTTTTGCACCGCTTGTTCAAGGTTAATTTGGCCATGATAAATTTGTGACAGATTATAACGAATGAGATCTTCAATAGGCGCACCAATGGTGACCACCCCTTTGGGATAGTTAAAAATATCGAGATACTTTCGATTCCAAGCCACCAGATTCAGCTCTTTATCAATAATTGAAATCCCTTCACTGGCATGTTCAATGGCACTGTGCAGGATACTGAGATTTTTCAATTGTTGTTGATTCGAGGCTTCTTCAATTAATGAGGCCAGCTCAGTTAAATTGATATTGCGCCCTTGTAACACCGAGTGAATCAACATTCGAGCCGACGATGCGCCCATAATGGTGGCAAGCGCACTTTCGGCATGTTGGATCAAAATTTGGTTGTATTGTTCGGTGGGCAGCTGTTTGTTATCTACTTGGCGTTTAAAATTCGCCATACATTCTTCAGCGGTATCGGTGCCTAAAAATTTAACCAATAACAGTTTCAGTTCAGAGCTATCAATGGCTAATCGCTTCGGGGTTAGTTCGGACAGTTCACTGGTTTTGTTGTAAAAAAAGGTGGCCTGAACGCGCTCATGTACACTCTGTCGGCTAAATAATGAGATGACAATCATTGCTAGGGTATTCGCGGCTAATGAGAATAAGGTAAAGCCGGTATTACTGGATAAATACTCATTGGCAAGGCTGAGATCATAAATGCCAAGGTTTGGTAAAAAGTTCAAAAATAGCCATAAGCTAAAACCGACAGAAATCCCAGTAAATACACCAGTTAAACTGGCATTTCGCCAATAAAAAGCCGCAATTAACGCTGGAGTCAGTTGAGCTAATGCGCCAAACGCGATTTCTCCAAGAGAAGCGAGCCTATCTGGGTCAATCACCAAAAAAGCAGCGTATCCCATCATAATAATGCACAGTACCAGCAGCTTACGAATGTTGAGCAGTCGGGCTTGAAATGATTGGTAGTTGCTTTGCTGGCGCTGTGACTGAAATAAGATCGGGAACACAATCTCATTGCTGAGCATGGTACTCAATGCCATTGAAGAAATGATCATCATTGAACTGGCAGCGGAAATGGCACCTAAAAATACCAGCAAACTTATCCAGCCGGGTTGTTCCATAATGGAAAGCCTCAATACATAAGAGTCAGCAGCGACTTGGTCGCCAAATAGCATAAGTCCTGCTAATCCAAGTGGAATCGCCATTATGGCAAATAGAGTGAGGTAGAGGATAAAAATCGGGCGACTGTATTTGGTGTCTTTTACATGACTGGCTTCGACCACCATCACTTGAAATTGGCGTGGCAGGGCTAAAAATGCTGCCATTACGACCACTAGCATGCCAAATAAGCTGGTGAGGTTAGGAAAGCTTAATTGCTCGTTGAGGTTAATGTCCGCTTTTTGCCACAGCTGAATTGGCGAATCAAATATAAAAAAGCACACAAATACTGCCAGAACCACAAAGGCCGTTAGTTTGATCACCGATTCAAACGCTATTGCTAACATCATTTGTGGGTGGCTTTCGGTAACATGGATGTGACGAATACCAAATAGAATGGTGAACGCGACAATGATCAAGGATACGATTAAGCCCAGTTGCCATTGCGGCATCGTTGACTCTATTTGCAGTAACTCAAATGAATAAACGATGGATTTTATTTGCAGTACCAGATAAGGCAAAGTACCAATCAGTGCCACCAAAGTCACCAGCTTAGCTAGGCTGTGGGATTTACCAAATCGAACCGCCAGTAAATCAGCGATAGAGGTTAAATTGAGTTGGAGACTGACTCGAATAATGCGTAGTAAGAATGGCCACGCAAAGACAAATAATAAGACAGGTCCAAGGTAAATAGGAATGTGAGAAAAAATATTGGTGGCACTTTGGGCGGTTGTACCGAGAAAACTCCAAGAGGTGCAATAAACCCCAAGGGTTAGCGCATAAATAATGGCTTTTCTGTCACCAAAAAGCTTGTGACGAAACTTGTCACCCAAGTAGGCAACCCAAAACAGTAATGCAATATAGATAATGCTTAAGCTAAGCAGTTGCCATGAATGAAACATATCAATACAACTTATTGGTTATTGTTTTAACAGTGAGCGAATTTATTTGGCCGTCTGTGTATAGAACTCGCTGATGTATTTCCCACCTTTAATTTGTGCAATCAAGCGCAGCTTTTTGCGAGAGCCAACCTTATCAATTTGTGTTTTAAGAGGGGTATTACTACTCCAATAATAGGGCGAATCTTTCATGTAAAGTGGATAGCTGGTGGCATTGTTGTTTTCGTCTACCAGAAATAAGGTACTTCGGTCGAGGGGGTAGGTGGAGTTTATAAAAGTCACACCATTTTCATCATAGACATTGATTTTTAAGTCTCCTGACACCAACACACAGTCTTTGGCTAAGACATCGCACTTTGACTCAGGGGTTAAGGTAAAAATACGGTCTTGTTGCGCTTGGTCTTCGATGTACATATCCGACAGTATGTATCCGCCCACAGCGAGTAGAGGGGCAATAGCAATGGCCAGTTTTGTATGCTTATTCAAGTGACTTCCTTTTACTTTATTGTTTTTATTTTTTTACTTAAATGTAAATAAAATGCTCTTTTTTGTTGTGGTTCTAGTAAATTCGGTTTTAGCTCAAATGTCTAGTCTTAAAAGTACAAATTTAGTCGTGAATTTAAAACACAGTTTATTATGCTCTGGGTTGCAGTATTAAGGTCTAAAGCCTATTTTTTAATGGCTGTAGATGGATTTGTGGTAAAGGAGTACCAAATGAAGCATCCATTGATTTTAATGTCATTTTTGTCGCTATTGACCTTAGTTGCATGTAACGATAGTAATAAGCAAACGGTAACCAAGCCTCCCAAAACATATTCAATTTCTGGCACCGTCTTAGATGATCCCATACGAAACGCTAAAGTCTGTACTGACTGTAATAATAATATGGTTTGTGACAGCAATGAAATTCATACGCTTAGCGATGAACAAGGGCGTTTTGAGCTCAATAATCTTTCTGCAGAAGCTAACAGCTGCCCGCTTTTGGCTGAAGTGACGACTGATTCTATTAACGTATTAAGTAATCAGCCAATAGCAAACCCCTTTAAGTTAACCAGTCCTGCGGGTTGCCATAACATCACGCCAATCACCACAATGCTCAAGCATGAAATGAGTTTTGGCTATACAAAGGAAGAGGCCACAAAATTCTTACAGCATAGGCTTCAAACAGATGCACCTTTATGTGGTAATTACGTTAGAGCGCGGTTTGATGACACGAGTTCAGAACAACAAAAATTAGAAGCCAAACACCTTCATCAAGTTGCCAATAAGTTTAATGAGTTGATGGTCTCGAATATGAGTAAACTTAATGATGTTCTAGAGGAAGAAACTCAATATTCTGAGCGTCATGAATATGTTGTTGCTCATCAAATGAAAGCAATCAATGCCATAACTGAGGAGATCACCCAAAACAATTATCCCGATTTAACTGGGCAAGTTTCAGATGAGGAAGTCCAAGGAAGTTCTGGCTTAGGACGTTTTACCATTCAGCTCATGAAAAAGTCATTTTCATTGGCGGTGAGCGCAGGAACTGTTCCATCGAACAAAGTGACGATTGCTGATGAAATGAAAATATTGGCACTCAGAAAGCAGGCCGTCAATATTGATGCCTATCAGCAACTTGCAAACTCAACATCATCTAAGTTAGGGATGATCACTTATCAAGACAAACTACTCTCAAATGGTGTAGAGCTTGATTATATTGATGGCAGAAACTCCGTTGAAAATAGTACAGCAAGAAATATCGAGTTCAAGCTGAGCCGCTGGCAGGAGCAAGGTTTCACTGAAATAGCAAATGAAGAAGCTAATGCAATAGTATTTACAGAAAATGGTCATAGTGCGGTTGGGAAAAATCTTTTGGTATCTCCGACAGAAGGCTTAGATGCTCTAGTATAGAGTAAAAATGTTTCAGACTATGCTTATTTTATCAATGCTAAACGTTATGATGTTGGCGGAGCCAATATTTCAGCTTTACTCAGTACGCAGCATGACTTACAAGTTTGGCCTCAAATTACCGATGCTTCAGGTTTAGAAACACTTCCTGATAATAGCTCAATGTCTGCTTTAGAGATTACTAAGACGGTGGCTCTCGACTTTTTTGAATTACAATGTCAGACAACGGAAACGGCGATTGAGGACTGTGGTACCGCATCTGTACTCACACCTAATACATCAGCGGGTGAACCTGGAGGGGCTAGCTTTAACTACTCTCTTGCAACTGAAGTTGAAAACGTAAATTCCATAATAGCGAACTATCAGTTTAATATTCCTTTTTCTCCCATTGTGTACTCTGATGAGAACCACTACATCATCGCATGGCTATTCCATCCATGGTTCTACAGGCCAGCTCAACGAGTGAGATACTTTAGGGTCGACAAAGACAAGTTGTCGTTTGTCTTTGATAACCTAAATGGGATTGATACCGAAATCTCTTCATTAGACGGCAACCCAATTCAATATTTAGGTTCTGGCTTATGGAGCCGTTCAACACGTTTTGGACTCGATTTTGTTGACATTACCATCCCTCAATCTGTTCAGCGCTTAAGTTCTCACATCTCTAGTCATATGAGCTTTTTTTACTACCAAGGCAAAATGAGAATGGGGATAGAGAGGAAGAAAGGCCAAGTGTTTGAACAGAAGCAATTGGGTGTGGGTTTTGAAACCCATTTAGAAATTCTAGAGTCAATCAATCACGACAAGCTTAAACAAATTATTGAAAGTAAAAAGTAGACGGGAAAACAAAAAGGCTCTAGCGACAAACTAGAGCCTTTTTCAATTTAACCATTATTAGTGGTTATGAGCCGCTCCCGCTCCTTTTGGAATACGGAAGTTTTCAACCAATTGTTGGATCTCTTTAGGTGCATCGCCAGTCAGTTTACACACGATAAAGGCTACCGCGAAGTTCACTAACGCACCCACTGCACCAAAGGCGTTTGGTGAGATCCCGAAGAACCAGTTTTCACCCATGTCACCCAAGAAGGAAGTGCCAGGAATAAACATGATCCCTTTGTGCTGGAATACATACAGCATGGTAATACCAATACCACTACACATACCCGCCACAGCTGCTTTACCACTCATCTTCTTAGAGAAGATCCCCATCATTAAGGCTGGGAAGATACTGGACGCGGCAAGACCAAAGGCGAGTGCTACTGTCCCGGCCGCAAATCCGGGCGGATGCAGTCCCAAGTATCCAGCCACTAGAATCGAGAGTGTCATCACTATCCGCCCAGCAAGCAGTTCGTTTTTCTCAGACATGTCGGGGGTTAAGACCCCCTTCATCAGATCGTGGGAGACCGATGAGGATATCGCCAAAAGAAGACCTGCTGCGGTAGATAATGCTGCTGCTAGACCACCGGCTGCCACCAGTGCAATTACCCAGTTAGGTAAGTTTGCAATCGCAGGGTTAGCCAGTACCATGATGTCACGGTCAACTTTGACCATTTCATTGGTTTTAGGATCAGCGCTGTATTGTACTTTGCCGTCATTGTTTTTATCTTCAAACTGAAGCAGTCCAGTTTTTTCCCAATCTTTAAACCATTGCGGACGCTCAGAGTAATCCATGTGCTGACCCGCTGTTGGTTCAATGGTGTTGATCAGGTTGTATCGAGCCATCGCACCAACTGCCGGAGCAACAGTGTAAAGCAGAGCAATAAACACTAACGCATAACCCGCAGACGAGCGTGCCGCTTTCACTGAAGGCACAGTAAAGAAACGCATAATAACGTGTGGCAGACCTGCTGTACCTATCATCAATGACATGGTGTAAGCAAACATGTTTAAAGTACCGCCAAGGTTATCCGTGGTGTATTCTTTAAAGCCTAAGTCGGTGACAACACTGTCTAACTTATCAAGTAAGTACACGCCACTGCCGTCGGCTAAAGTACTACCCAAACCAAGCTGTGGAATTGGGTTACCTGTCAGTTGCAGTGAGATAAATACCGCTGGGATAGTGTAAGCAAAAATCAGTACACAGTATTGCGCGATTTGGGTGTAGGTAATGCCTTTCATGCCACCTAATACCGCATAAACCCAAACCACCATCATGCCAATGCCTAAGCCTAAGCCATAATCCACTTCAAGGAAGCGTGAGAAGGCGACGCCTACACCTTTCATTTGACCTATGATGTAAGTGAGTGATGCTATGATTAAGCAGATAACCGCCACGATACGAGCTGTTTTCGAGTAGTAACGATCACTGATGAACTCTGGTACGGTGAACTTGCCATGCTTACGCATGTATGGTGCAAGCAAGGTTGCCAGCAGAACGTATCCGCCTGTCCAGCCCATTAAGAATACCGAGCCACCATAGCCCAGAAATGCAATCAGACCCGCCATCGAAATGAATGACGCTGCACTCATCCAATCGGCACCAATCGCCATTCCGTTTTGAATTGGGGTAACACCGCCACCTGCGACATAAAAGTCGCTGGTCGATCCGGCTCTCGCCCACCAAGCAATCGCAAAGTATAGGGCGAATGAGCCAAATACCGCGATGTAGGTATACAGTTTTAACTCATCCATGATCAGCTTTCCTCTACGTTATATTTTTTGTCGAGCTTATTCATTTGTGATGAATACCAAAAAACAAGTGCCACAAACACGTATATGGATCCCTGTTGGGCAAACCAGAAACCAAGCTTATAACCGCCCAAGCGAATTTCATTTAAGGGTTCCACCAGCAGTAAACCAAAGCCAAATGAGGAAACAAACCAAATGGCGAGGCAGATCAGGATCAGGCGTAAATTCTCCGCCCAGTAACTATTTTGTGTTTCCACATTGATCTCCTTTTACTTTTTATTGTTATAAGTACCTGAGCATAAATTGCTTAAGGTTTTATGCTCAGGTACTTAATTTTTCAGTTAAGACCCTAACAACCAATGGAAAACAAACATATTAAACTTTAGTCTAAGGGGGCATTTCAATGCTCGACCCTTAACGTTTTCAATGGTAAAAACAACAACATAAGAAAACACAAGGACGCGCCATGAGTAGTGAACTGACGGAAATCAAAACCTTTATTCAAGCGACGAACCCGCTGGATTTACTCCCTGAACCGATATTGGAAAAACTCATTAAGCAGGTTCAGATTTGTTATGTTCGCTGTGACGAAACTCTGCCGCCACAAGGTATAACGGATCCGAGTTTGTATGTGATCCGCAAAGGCACGCTGTCGGTCATCAAAAATAATCAAGAATTGATTGAGAAGTTAGCGGAAGGAGATATTTGCAGCGTGTTTTGTTCGCAAGATGCCGTAAGTAATACCTTGGTTAAAGCTGATGAAGATACCCTGATTTATGCCATTAGTTTTTCGAGTTTATTAGAAATCTGTGTCGAGCATCCACACGTGGGGGCTTTTTTTACTAAGCCTGCGGCAGAACGATTGTCAGATCAAGTTTCTAAAATCAATGAGCAGGAAGTTGTGTCGTCAACCTTGATGAACCGCTCAATTGGTGATTTTTTCAGTAGCCCAGCGGTGACGATTGAGGAAACTACGAGCTTGCAATCAGCCGCAATGATAATGACCGAGCGTAATTTTTCATCTCTATTGATCATTAGAGATAAAGCGCTGGTTGGCATTGTGACGGATAAAGACTTTCGATGTCGTGGGTTAGCAAAAGGTCTGACCCTTAGTGCCCCAGTATCAGACATCATGACGGCTGATGTGCAAATGATTGATGTGAACGCAAGCGCTTATGAAGCCTTGATTAAAATGAACAGTCGCGGCATTCATCATTTACCTGTGAGCCGAAAAGGGCAACTGGCAGGGATGGTGACCATTACCGACTTAATGAGGCAAGAAAGTCTAAGTTCTGTCAATGTATCGTCCATGATTGCTAAGGCAAAAGATGTGACCGAGTTGTCGCATATCTCTGATTTATTACCGAAATTACAAGTGAGCATGGCCAAGCTTGGAACATCCGCAAGCAGTGTCGGTAAAACCATGAGTGCGATTGCTGATGCGTTTACCTGTAAGCTGATTGAGTTAGCCAAAGCACATTTAGGCGATGAACCTGTCCCCTTTGTGTGGGTGAGTGCGGGCTCTCAAGCAAGACAAGAACAAATGGTCAGTTCCGATCAAGATAACGCTTTGATCATTGATGACAGCCTGCAAGAGCAGCATCGTCCTTGGTTTACTCAGTTGGCGCAGTTTGTGTGTGATGGGCTCGCTCAATGTGGTTATCCTTATTGTCCTGGAGATGTGATGGCCAGCAATCAGAAATGGCGCCAAACGCAAGCGGTATGGCATAAGTATTTTACTCAATGGATAGATAAACCTGACCCAAAAGCCTTGATGCATTGCAGCATCTTTTTTGATATGCGCAGCGTATATGGCAAAGAATCACTGCTTGAAGATGTTCGTCAAAAAATGCTGAAAAAGACTCAAGGCAACACCCTATTCTTGGCTCATTTATCTGCCAATGCCATCAAGCTCAGACCGCCGTTAGGCTTCTTTCGAGACTTCGTGTTAACCGATAACGGCAAGCATAAAAATACGCTGGATTTAAAACACAATGGTATCGCACCTGTGGTGGATCTGGCGCGAATTTATGCGCTATCGGAAGGCATTGAAGAAGTGAATACCCTTAAACGGTTAACGCAGGCCATGGGGACATCATCATTAACTCAAGGTTCGGGTAAAAGCTTATTTTCAGCCTTTGAGTTTTTGACCATGTCGAAAGTAAAACACCAAGCCAAGCAATTGTTAGAGGGAGAAGAAACCGATTGTTTCATCTCGCCTAATGCTCTATCTAAGCTCGATAGAGAGCATTTAAAAGATGCGTTTAAAGTGATTAAAGAAATGCAGAGTGTACGCCAAACCACCTACGGTTAAGGAGTTCAAATGTTATTTCAACGCTGGTTTGGGCTCAATGCCGTGCGAGAGCGACAATGTAAAAAAGCCCCAGAGGGACCACTCAAATCTTTTTTATCTGTGCCGTTTCCTGAGCCTCAAACACCAATAAAAGAGGTGGAACTACTGGCATTAGATTTTGAAACTACAGGGCTAAACTCTAAAAAAGATCATATTTTATCAGTAGGATGTACGCCTATACATCATGGCATTATTTGTCTTGCTGATAGCCTACATACTGTTGTGAATCACAATATCGAACTTGAGAGAGAAAACGTACAAATTCACCAAATTACCGATAATGAGCAAGCCCAAGGTCAGTCATTAGAACGAGTAATAGAACAGTTGTTAGCACAGTTAGCTGGGAAAGTGATGTTGGTGCATTTTGCCCATATCGAACGCAGTTTTCTGCAGCAAGCCTGTTTGCAACTCTATGGCGTCGCGCCTGTTTTTCCTATTATTGATACCTTGCAAATCGCCAAACGTCGTTTTGATTTGAGTGATACGCCTTATGATCCCTCTCGACTCAGGTTGGCCAATTTGAGACAAGAATATGGCTTACCTCCTCATTATGAACATAATGCCTTGAATGATGCGGTGGCTTCGGGGGAGTTGTTGTTGGCTCAGTTGAGCCAATTAACACAAGGGAGGGATACGCCTTTGAAGAAGTTACTGGTTTAAGAAACGTATAGTCAGGTACTTTTAAGTAGATTCTTAGGATGACTTTTGCTCAACGTAAACTTGGGCTATATACGTCCTTAACCATTTTTTCTGCAAAATCAATGAGGGCTGGGATCTTACAGCTGTTTAGCGTCATTAATAGTTTATTAAACACATCTTGTTCTGTTTGGATTTTCGCTTTTATGGCCTGTAAGAGAAGGCGTGAGAATCTAGATTTATTATTTTTAGATAAAAAATCATCCAGAAGGTTTTTTTGCATTTCAGTATACTTAAAACGGGCAAAACATTGTTTCTTAACACTTACGCACTGATTTGTAGATAACCGCGTAATTTCATCTGCGATTTGCTCCCAATACCGTTCAAAAATAGCATAAGCTGTTTTACTTGGCACTTGTGTAGCACCCTCTAAAAATTGCTTTACTGCTTGGCTTGGAGCTGTCGATGCTTTGGAGGCGCCGTACAGAGCTGGATTTTCTGCAGAGCATTGATGGGGGGCTGAGGGCGTTTGGGGTGTGATGGGGTGACTCGGACGCTTAGTGTTTTGGGGCGCTGTAATTTGACAGGGGGGAGCGGTCTTTTCAAATAAACTGGGTGCGGGCAAATCTGCAGGCTTTCGGTTGACATGTATAATTGTAATGACGGCCTTATAAGTATTGTTATTGGTGACAAGGTTACACCGTTGGGGTGAGTATGATTTTAGGTTTACATCAAACGAACACACCATTCCTTCTTCTTTTTCAAGTAACTCAAAAGAGAACTGATTTAATATTTTTCCGGGGGCGTTTTGCTCTATAAATTGTTTGACGTTCAAATGTGGCTCATGCTCGCGGAGGATTTGGATGTCGGCATGATATGTGTTACTGCCAGCTAAGAGAATGCATTCTTGAGTAGAAGTGGCGCGCAGTTGAATATGTAAAATGTGCACCGATTCATCTCTTTGGGGAGCTGGTGTGGTGAAATTGGGGTTATCCTCGCTTTCATAGGGATCGATGTTGTCTTGTATCGTTATGCCTGTTGCCATGTGCTGCCTGTCTGGTCTCGCTTTTTATGCTCATTGTATTGAATTTAATTCAAGGTGTTAGTCTTGTTAACAAGATTTAATTCAAGCCTCAGTAATGGTTCATGCCACTCTAAATACGGAATCTAATGAATCAAGGCAGGTGATCAAGCGCGTGTCTTCAGGAGCTTTATTCGCCGTTAAGGCTATCGTAGGGCGTTCAGGAAAAAATGTTTTTTGAGCACTGGCCAATTGGTACATCGCATGAGGTTGGCTGGTTACCATTAAGAGCGATTTCCCCTTTTCAACTCTATGCCGTTGCTGATAACGTTGCAGCGTATCAGAGGTATTCGCGGGGCGGCGAATGCCTTTTTCTTCTATCATCGCATCGCAGAAAACCGGAATGACAGGGGAGAGAGATGATTGACTGACTATGTGTGCCATTGCATCGGTTTCATTATGCTCTGTACTCAGTGGTGTGAGTTGACTGTGAGCTTGGTTGTATTGGGTAAATTGATCTGGTTGCTCTGTCAATTTACGCGCACTGGTTAAGGTAAATAGCTTCGAACATTGTACCTCTTGCTTAATTATTTTTTCCATTTGTTCGACTCTATTTTGCATGGTGGGAATCGCCGCTCCCATGATCACGCCATGATCGTATTGATTTAAGGCAGGATGAGTTTCATCAACAAAGCCCATTTTTTTAAACACAGCAAGGCATTGTGCTTTTTTCTCTTTGGTAACCACTACATCAGGCTGCTGAGATCTCAGTATTCCGGGTGGTCTGCGCCATTGCTTTACCACGGTTGCTAAATCATGAAAGTTTTTTTCTTCTGGGGCGACATTCAGTATGGTGAGCAATTCATGAACATCGTCAAGTTGAATGCGCATTTCGCCTACTTGAATGTGTTGGGGTTCGGGTAAATTTACCCGTTGATCACGTTCATCAACATAGCCAACCAGTTCAAACCAAGTGATTGCTACTGTTTGCTGTGAAATATTACTTTCTGTCAGGCCCAAGTCTTTTCTTGAATGTTGGTATCGAGATAACAGGGTTTGTTTTAAGCTATCAAGATCATAGATTGAATTTAGGCCGTGGCTAAAGTTGACTTCACTGTCTTGTGCCATTTTTTCAAGTTCGTCAAACGTGACTTCTTGTCTGACGTTGACGACACGGTAAATCAATGCGTTTTGATTACTGAGAATCGGTGGGATGTAGCCTTCGTTAGATTCAACCTTGCCCAACTTGCTACCCTGACCACTTTGAACGATAGAAAGGGCGATATATTCTTTATCGACTTCGACTGTAGTGTGTTGCAAATTAAAATGAACAAATTGACGTTGGTTACAACCAAGTTCATTTACTATTCCTGATTGAACGGCGTGGACATGTCGAGCACCCTGAAATTCGGCTACGGGAATTCGGCATAAATTGGTTACTTGATAATGGGCGCAAAACTCTGAAAGTTTACTACGCGCGATACTGCCATTGTTGACAACATCAACATTGTCTTTTGATGGCGGTAATCCATTGATGAGATTTGAGGGTGTTTGAGGGGTATCCCCCATTGAATTCGTACTAACCAAATATACACTCATGGTATTTATTGATGAAGTAAAGTGTAGTTTAATGGTAAATAACACTTTGAAAGTAAGCTACTTTTATGAATAAAGCTTAATGCCACGAATAACATTTGTGTCCCTGAGCCTGTGTTTAGCGTTAAATCGTCTTATATAGACTTAGGTCTAATAGTCATTTCTCAAAAAATTCCCTAACTTGGTCATCACTCAAATATTCGAGCCATTCAATGTTGTTGATTCAGGCTCTCAAAATTGGTGTCCTACAACAAACAACAATGCCTACAGACGGGTACAAACGGATGCTAAGTACAATCTTTATGGAGAAGTAACATGACCAATTCTGATAAGCGCGAAATGTTTTATCCAAGTCAGGACGTTATCGAGCAAGCCAATGTCAGTGAATACGAAAAATTGTATCAATATTCCGTTGAAAACAGAGAAGCATTTTGGGCGGAACAGGCAGAAACCTTAAGCTGGTATAAAAAATGGGATAGCGTGCTGGATGAGTCCAATGCTCCTATGTACAAGTGGTTTGATGGTGGTGAAATCAATATTGTTCATAATGCCATTGATCGCCATTTAGATAATGCCAACCGCAATAAGATGGCGATTATCTGGGAAGGTGAAAACGGCGAAAAACGTAACTTTTCCTACAATGGTTTGAACCGTGAAGTATCACAATTTGCCAACGTGCTCAAAAGCATGGGCGTAGAAAAGGGCGATATTGTTACCATTTATATGCCACAAATTCCTGAATTGGTGTTTGCGATGTTAGCGTGTGCCAAAATCGGTGCAGTTCATTCTGTAGTTTATGGTGGTTTTAGTACTGAAGCCCTCGCTCAGCGCATTGATGATGCTCACTCAAGGGTGTTGATCACCGCTGATGGTGGCTCTCGTCGTGGTAAGAAAATCAATCTAAAAGCGATTGCTGATGATGCGATGAAGCGAACCCCAAGCATCGAGGTGTGTATCTGCGTTAAGAATAATCAACTCGATGTTGAGATGGAGCCAACCCGTGATTTTTGGCTGCATGATTTATTAGCGCTGCCGATTGCGGGCTCTAAATGTGAAACAGAGCAAACCAGCGCCGAAGACCCACTGTTTATCCTTTATACCTCGGGCACAACGGGTAAACCTAAAGGCATGTTACATACTCACGGTGGTTACGCAGTTTATACCTCAACCACTCACAGAATGGCGTTTGATATCAAGCCACAAGACCGTTGGTGGTGTGCCGCCGATCCGGGCTGGATCACAGGCCACAGTTATATCGTCTATGGGCCATTGATCAATGGTGCTACGATTATGCTTTACGATGGCGCACCAAATTATCCTTATCCGAATCGTTGGTGGCAGATCATTGAGAATTACGGCATCAACATTCTTTATACCTCACCAACGGCTATTCGTGGATTAATGCGCTTCGGTGATCGCTGGCCGAAAAAACACGACTTATCGAGTTTGAGATTACTGGGTAGTGTCGGAGAGCCCATCAACCCTGAAGCATGGCGTTGGTATCATGACGTGATTGGTGATGGAAAGTGTCCAATTATTGATACTTGGTGGCAAACTGAAACCGGTGGTTTCATGATTTGTCCATTGCCAATTACGCCGCTTAAACCGGGCTCAGCCACCAAACCATTCTTTGGTAATGAAGTCGAAATTGTTAATGATGATGGTGTTCCGGCTGCGCCTAATGAAGAAGGTAAGCTGATCATTAAAAACCCTTGGCCGGGTATGGCACGTACGGTATTTAAAGACGATCAACGCTATAAAGATTTGTATTGGACACAAGTTGATGGCCAGTGGCGATACCTTGCTGGTGATAGTGCTAAAAAAGATGAAGATGGTTATATATGGGTGATAGGCCGTATTGATGAAGTGCTTAAAGTCAGTGGCTATCGCTTGGGTACCGCAGAAATTGAAAGCGCCTTAGTATGCCATCCAGTCGTTACCGAAGCCGCGGCCATTGGTTTACCTCATGAGCTAAAAGGCAACGCGATTCACGTTTATGTGACTCTGAAAGAAGGGGTTGTTGGCAACCAAGATCTCATTAATGAGCTTAAAGAGCATGTTGGCCATGAAATGGGCAAAATTGCCACTCCTGAAGATGTACAATTTGTTGATGCACTGCCAAAAACCCGCTCAGGAAAAATCATGCGCCGAGTCTTAAAAGCGCGTGCATTAGGGCAAGATGAAGGGGATTTGAGTACCCTAGAAGAATAGTTCCACCATAGGCTAGCAAGGTTTCCTTGCTGGCCTTATTTTTTATATTTTTGCTGTGACAAGAGAGCCTCCCTATTTCTTGTTTTAGTTTGCTTTGCCGCCTACGTCCATTGGCGGTTTTTTATTCTAACGACGTTCGCGTTTTATTACACCGCTATCTTCTGCTAACAACTGATTAATTTGTTTTCTATTTAAAGGGGGAATTGTGACTAAGTAATTGCGCAGTTGTCGTTCAGTAAGAAGTATTCCTACCTCCGAAGCTTGTGTTTGATTAATGCAGTGCTGCTCCAGTTTCGGGAGTAAAGATTTTAAGGTATACATGGTATAACGAGTGCAGTCGCCTCTGTTATAGCATGGTTGAAAACCAGTGCTTAAGGAGTGTAAAGGAGATGGATATTCATGATGTTTGGGATCCACAATAAAAATTCTTTCTTCTGTTATGACAGCGAGAACAGCATGAAGGCCTTTAAAGCGCCCTCTATCTGTAAGCGTAACAGGGACTAACACTATCTGAGCATCAGCATAGGGAAGACCGTGTTTGCGAATTTGCTGCATCGCATTCAGTAAATATTTTTGTTCAATTTCAACTCTGTGGCTAACTTTACAATGTCGCAAGTTAAACTCAGTTACCCATTTTTCTATTGCAGGATAGTAATCACTGAATGGCACAAGATTAGAGGCTTTAGCAATAGCTTCACGAGTTGTTGCTTGAGAGTCTGTAGTGTTGTCTTGTGGTAGTAATGGCCTTGAAACGATTAAGAATTCGTCCAGAGCATCATCTAAATCTTGCAGGACACTAGGGTCACTAGTTGTAGAAGTTTGTGGTGGTATCCTAGGTTCTGAGCTGATCGTTTCACCTTTAAAGAAACGACAATAGCTAAAGCCTTCTTCAGCATCCATATGACGAATGGGTTTCCATTGTTGAAATAAAGTGGCCTCAATTTCCTTTTTAACTTTACTGCTAGTACAAAAATTAAGCATAGAACGACGATGTTGAATATCTGCTCTCCAGCGATGCCCCTCAAAATGAATGCTGTATACCAGATCAGCGCTATTGTGTTTTGAGCCTTTAAAGAGGACGTTTAATGTTGCTTGTTGTTTTGCATCCTCTGGACGTAAACTTGGTGCTATATCACTTAAAGAGCCGTCCCATGTACATGAGCCCTTTTTTACTTGTGATGATATGGTGTTAGAGGCCATAGCTAACCTAATTTGCTTTTGTAAGGGGGTGCATCAGATATTAGTGTTGCGTAATATACCAAACAGAATTCTATCTAAAATAAAGCTGGACAATAATTCATCTGTTGTTAATGCCAGTTATACTGGCTTTCGAGATTAGCGGCAATCTGATTCTTGTTTTATGAAACGTGAACCTTATTTTCCTCTTCATAATTAATAAGGAGTTTTAAGTGTTGTATAAACAAGCCATTACCCTCCGTTCACTCATGCACTTTAACCCTATGAAAGTGATGTGCACATGGCTAATGGTACTGATTGAAAATGTGTTTATGATTTTGCTGCCGTTATTTATCGGTTATGCCATTGATGGATTACTTAAGCAAAACATGCAGCCTTTGTTGATGTTCGCATTAATATTGCTGGGGCTGATAATGGTTAGTGTGTTGCGACGACTTTATGATACCCGAGTCTATGGAGAGATAAGGGTTAGATTATCAAAACTGGTAGAGCGCAATTTGAGAAGCTCTGTAGTATCGGTCAAGGATGCGCGCCTGACCATGTCACGAGAGTTGGTGGACTTTTTAGAAGAAGACTTGCCTTCATTGATTTCTGCCATCGTGCAGTTGGTGGCAACCATGATCATTTTGGCGACATTTCATATTAATTTAGCACTTTGTGTGCTGGGTTCAGGACTTATTATCTTGGTGATATATGGATTGTTCCATAAACAATTTACCCGCTTAAATGGGGCGTTAAATGATCAGGCTGAGCAACAAGTACATGTTCTCAGCGGTCAGCCATTTGCCGCTATTCGCACTCATTTTGAAGCCTTAAAGCGCTGTGAGATCAAATTATCCGATACTGAAGCCTTGGTTTATGGACTGATTTTTATCGTTCTATTTTCTGCAGTATTAGTGAATCTGTGGATGGTTAGTGGCTTAATAGACCCTAGTGTTGGTCAAGTGTTCTCTATTGTGACTTACTCTCTTGAGTTTGTTCAAACCGCAGTGATGCTGCCCATTACCTTGCAAGTATTATCTCGGCTAATGGAAATCAGTCAGCGGCTTAATCAACCCACATCTGAATAAGCAAGTACTCTGTTTGGTGCAGATGGAGGGCACCAGTTGTTATCGTATGTGTACTAAGTCTCAGTTTGTTACTCGTATTATGGTCTTTTTCAGCCCTAGCGATTAAATTTCATTGAAAAATTGAGACTTAGGTGAGACTCATGGCGTTAAACTTAAACACAGCAAATACATTGGTGGGCAAGACGAAATGGACATATCAAGACGTTACTTGGATGTTGTCTTTATTTGGCACTGCGGTCGGCGCAGGGGTCTTGTTTTTACCCATCAAGGCAGGAGCTGGTGGATTTTGGCCGTTAGTCATATTGGCGTTGATTGCAGCACCAATGACGTGGTTTGCACATAAGAGCTTGGCACGCTTTGTCTTGTCGGCGAAAAATTCACAAGCTGACATTACCGACACTGTAGAAGAACACTTTGGTAAAACGGGCGCCAATGTGATCACCTTTGCTTACTTTTTTGCCATTTACCCAATCGTGTTGATTTACGGCGTAGGGATCACCAATACCGTCGATTCGTTTATGGTGAACCAATTAGAGATGGTATCAATGCCAAGGTGGTTGCTATCAGGCATTTTGGTATTAGGCATGACAGCAGGTGTGGTGTTTGGCAAAGACTTGATGCTAAAAGCCACGTCAGCGCTAGTTTACCCCTTAGTATTCATCCTGCTGGCGCTGTCAGTCTATTTGATCCTTGAGTGGAACACTTCAATGATGTCGGTTAGTCCAGATTGGAGTGCCATGCCAGTGGTGATTTGGCTTGCGATCCCTGTCATTGTATTTTCCTTTAATCATAGCCCTGTGATCAGTCAGTTCTCAAAATCACAACGTTTACAATATGGTGAAGTTGCGATCCAAAAAACGGATAACATCACCGGTGGTGCCGCACTAATGTTGATGGGCTTTGTGATGTTTTTTGTATTCTCAGTGGTGTTATCGTTATCACCACAGCAGTTAGCTGAGGCAAAAGCGCAAAACATCAGTGTGCTATCGTATCTGGCTAATGTGCATCAATCACCAATGATTTCTTTACTTGGCCCTTTAGTTGCCTTTGCCGCGATCACTTCCAGCTATTTTGGGCATTTTCTCGGTGCTCAGGAAGGTTTAGTGGGGTTAGTTAAATCTCGCTCTAATTTACCTGTGACAGTGGTTGAAAAAGCCTCTTTGGGCTTTATCGTTGTGACAACTTGGATTGTGGCAATCATAAATCCGAGTATCTTAGGCATGATTGAAACCATGGGGGCACCAATGATCGCCGCTATTTTGTTTTTAATGCCCGTGTTTGCCATGAATAAAGTCCCTGCAATGGCAAAATATAAAACATCACTGCCAGCACAAATTTTCACTGTTATATGCGGTTTAGCCGCGATGACATCGGTGGTATACAGTGCAGTTTGAGCTACAGTTTTTTTATAAAGCGAGTTATTTTGACTCGCTTTTCTGTCTTTATCTCTAAAAAAAGAGACAATCGTGATAATTTTGTGAATATTTAGACACGGCAAAGTGAAGTTTAACCGCCACACTCATTTCCAGATATCCAAACCTTGATCTGGAGATAGAAAAATGAACCTTAAAACCCTAGTAAAATCGATGATGTTAACCGCTGCGGTCTCTTTACCTGCGACGGCTGCTCAACTTGAAATCTCAATAACTAACCTAACTCATGGTAATCACTTTACGCCTATTTTAGTGGCTGCCCATGGTGCTGATACCTCTTTATTTAAAGCGGGTGAAAAAGCATCACCAGAATTACAAAAAATGGCTGAAGGTGGTCAAATTGATGATCTAGTCACGCTAGTCGAAGGTGCAAATGGCGTAACCGTAAAAAATCCAGCTAATGGCTTGTTAGCACCATCGGGAAAAACCGATAAATTCTCTTTTGATACGGGTGACAGAAAATACCTTTCTGTGGTTGCAATGATCTTACCCACCAACGATGCCTTTATTGGTTTAAGCAATTGGAAAATACCAACAGAGAAAGGGACTTATACGCTAAATCTTAATGGTTATGATGCAGGGACAGAAGCCAATAATGAGCTAGTTCTTGAAGGTTCGGGTATGGCTGGCGTATTGGGCATTCCGGTTGCTCCAGGCAAAGATGCAGGAACAGGTGGTTCTGGTCTTACCGATAGTTCTAGCAATGATAAAGTTCATATTCACCCAGGAGTATTAGGTGATCTTGATAAATCTGGTGGCGTCAGTGACCTAGACAGCCGCGTACACCGTTGGTTAAACCCTGTTGCCCGTGTTGTTGTTACAGTGAAATAAAGGGAGCCTAATCATGAAAATGCAATTTTCTAAAACCATAGGAGGAATGGCGATTGTTGCCAGTACTCTCATACTCACAGGTTGCCCAAGTTCGAATGACAATAACAGTCAGGTTGAACCACCCAAAGATGCACCTGCTGTAAAACAGGAATATAAAGTTACGGTGACGAACTTAACGGCTAATCAGCCTTTTTCTCCTATAACCGTGGTAGCCCACAGTGCTGAGTATCCGCAATATCGAGTCGGTGAGCCGGCTTCTAATGCGCTAGAGCGATTAGCAGAAAGTGGTAATAATAGCGGTTTTAGCTCAGAAAAAGGCGTTGAGAAAGTCGCTTCTGGCTCTGGTGAACTCTTTCCTGGAAATAAAGTTGAAGTCACAATTAGTTTAGATGTCGACAAATTACTGCCTGTTTCAGTACTGACTATGCCTGTTAATACCAATGATGCCTTTGTTGGACTGTCAACAATAGATGTTTCTGGGCTTGCTAAAGGTCAAACCTTGAGTTTTAGAGGCAATATTTATGATGCAGGCACTGAAGCGAATACTGAATCTAAAGGTACGGTTCCTGGCCCTGCTGGTGGCGGTCAAGGCTATAATTCAGAACGTGATGATATTAATAAAGTTCATATTCATCCGGGAGTCATTTCTGCCGATGATGGGCTGACCGGTTCTGCATTATCTGCATCGCATCGCTTTGATAATCCTGGTATGTCAGTGGTGATTGAGCGAGTGAAGTAACCCTTCTTCTACCTATGCAGCACTTTGGCTTGGTCATAGTGCTGCCGCTTATTTTGAAATCTTTTGTTGAGTACTCGGGTCAATATAATCACAGTGACTCACTTGGAGCCTACAGTGGTAAACCTCCATTTGAGATCGTGATAGAAAGACACCGCCGAGGAACTCGATGTGAAATCAATATCTGCACACATTAATGAGATCACCACCAAACGCATTTTGTTAGTGGAAGCTGATCATGAATTATCCAGCCAGATCCAATTGAATTTACAAAGTTTGAATTTGGATGTTATTCCTTGTTCAAATTTATCTGAAGCCAAACATCATGTGAATACCCAAGACTTTGATTTGGTGTTGATGGAGCGTCAGTTACCTGATGGTGAAGGATTGTTGCTGTGTATGCAATTGTTAGAGCAGCAGAAAGAAATCCCTATCATGTTTCTAACCAATAAAGGCAGTGAAGCCGATATTGTGCTTGGGTTAGAGTCAGGTGCTGATGATTATTTGGTTAAGCCCTTTAGTGTGTTAGAGCTTAGAGCACGAGTAAAGGTACTGCTGAGACGGTTTACTAAAAGAACACCTACTAATGATAACTATCTTCAATTTGCAGATATGTATATCAACACAGATACTCGTGAAGTGATTACTAACGACCAAACTATCAACTTAACCGCCACCGAGTTTGATTTACTTTGCTATTTAGCTCAACATCCTCAAAAAGTCTTTAGTCGTATGCAGTTGCTGGAAGCCGTTTGGGGCTATAGCTATTCAGGTTATGAGCACACCGTGAATAGTCATATCAATCGATTACGCGCCAAGCTATCTCATTATTTTAATGAAGATATTGTAAAAACTGTATGGGGAGTAGGCTATAAGTTTACACCACCGCAAATACAAGCAGCGTAATGTGCTTTTGTTATTAGTCACACGATCATTGTGTTTGTTATAAGGTGGGTATTACCATTAATGAATTGTACTATTTTGTATGATAAAAAGTGAAAGCGTGATAAAGTTCACAATCAAAATTTACATAAATATGTAACTGTAATAGTATTAATAACTATTGTTACATTGTAACATTTTGGTGTTGGGAAATATCGAACATGCTTGCTTTTTCCACTTCATCGAGCTTACTCAATCCCATTTTTATTAAAATAACCTTAACGAGCTACGCCTACAATTATGAGAATGACAGGAAAGTTAGCGCTACTGGCTTTGTTGGCTTTACCCGTTGCGGCCGATTCTTTCGCAACTGCCATTAAACAAACCAAAGGCGATTTTGAAGATAAATTTCGTCAATTAGATGAAGTCCTACCTACTCCAAATGTTTATCGAAGCGCTGCCGGTGAGCCCGGTGAGCAGTATTGGCAGCAGAGAGTTGATTATGACATCAAGGTTTCTCTTGATGAAAAGAACCGCCGCATTTCTGCCAGTGAAGTGATCACTTACCATAATAATTCACCCTACAAGCTAAAGTATTTATGGGTGCAGTTAGATCAAAACATTTTTAAGAAAGACTCCATCGCTAATGCGGCTAATGACTTCGGTGGTATTGGCCGTCGAGGACCATATACCAAAGCTGGAGATGCCAACACTCCTGCAAAAATCAGTTTTGGTGAATTGCGCCGCCAGCAATACATGGAAGATGTGAAGCTGGGTTACGATATTCAAGCAGTAAAAGATGATGATGGTAAGCCACTTAAGTTTACGATTGTGGGTACGCAAATGCGTATCGACTTACCTAAGCCACTAAAATCAGGGGCTGATGTCGAGTTTCAAATTGATTTTGCGTTCAATATCAATGAAGTGGCATCAGTATCTGGGCGTTCAGGTTATGAACATTTCCCAGATGATGCCCGTGAAGGCGGGAATGACATCTTCTTATTGGCGCAATGGTTTCCGCGATTACACGCGTTTACCGATTATGAAGCATGGACTAACAAAGAATTCTTAGGTCGCGGTGAATTTACCCTTGAGTTTGGCGACTATGAAGTTGAAATTGATGTGCCTGCGGATCATATCGTGAGTGCTACAGGTGTGTTAACTAATCCTAAAGCGGTATTAACCAAGACTCAACGCCAACGTTTAGAGCAAGCTAAAACCGCCAAGCGCCCTGTATTCGTGGTAACCGAAGAAGAAGCATTAGAAAACGAAAAAGCGGGTACTAACAAACGCAAAACGTGGAAGTTTAGCGCTGAAAACGTGCGTGATTTCGCTTGGGGGTCATCTCGTAAATTTATGTGGGATGCCAAAGGCTATCAACAAGGTGGCGATGAAATGCCGTTTGTTATGGCCATGTCTTTCTATCCAAAAGAAGGTGGTGACTTATGGAAGAAATACTCGACTGAGTCGGTAGTTCATACCATGGAAGTCTACTCTCGCTTTTCATTTGATTACCCATACCCTACCGCAAAATCAGTGAATGGGCCTGTCGGTGGTATGGAATATCCAATGATCACGTTCAATGGTCCTCGTACTGAATTACAAGATGATGGCTCTCGTACATACTCACAAGCTGAAAAACGTTATTTGATTGGGGTGGTTATCCACGAAGTTGGTCATATCTACTTCCCTATGATTGTGAACTCGGATGAGCGTCAGTGGACATGGATGGATGAAGGACTAAATAGCTTCCTTGACGGTGTTGCTGGCCGAGAATGGGATCCTAATATTCCTTGGGGCGTTGAACCACGTGATATCGTTGGTTACATGAAGTCAGAAAACCAAGTGCCGATTATGACGCAATCAGACAGCGTATTGCGCTTGGGGCCGAATGCGTATACCAAGCCAGCCGCGGCGTTGAATATCTTGCGTGAAGTGATATTAGGTCGTGAACTATTTGATTTTGCTTTTAAAGAGTATTCTGAGCGTTGGCGCTTTAAGCGTCCAACTCCATCGGATTTCTTCCGAACTATGGAAGAAGCTTCTGGTGTTGATTTAGATTGGTTCTGGCGTGGTTGGTTCTACACTACCGATCATGTAGATATCTCTTTAGATAAGGTGTATCAAATGCGATTAGATACCCATGATCCAGACATTGATTATGGGCGTCTTCGTCAAATTGAACAGGATAAGCCAACATCTTACTTTGTTGAACGTAACAAGGCTGAAGGGAAAACCTTGTGGATCGACAAAAATCCTGATGTGAGTGATTTTTATGATGAAAATGATCGCTTTACCGTCACCAATAAAGAGCGTAACAAGTACCAGAAGTTCTTAAAAGGTCTAGAGCCGTGGGAGCGTAAAGTTTTAGCACGCGCGGTGAAAGAAGATAAAAACTACTATGTGTTGGAGTTTTCTAACATCGGTGGTTTAGTTATGCCTATTTTGTTGGAACTGACTTATGCCGATGGCAGCGTGGAAGAGCAATATGTGCCTGCGGAAATTTGGCGTCGCAGTCCAAAAAAGGTTCGTAAGCTGATTGTTACTGACAAAAATAAACAACTGGTCAGTGTGACAGTAGATCCACATTGGGAAACGGCTGATGTCGATATGGAAAATAACCATTATCCACGTCGCATTATTCCATCACGTGTTGAAGCCTATAAGAAGAAAAAATCTTCTGACAAGGTTCGCCGAGACATTATGCAAGACATTAAAACAGAGTTAAAAACAGATAAAAAAGAAGACGATAACAAGTCTGAATCAAAAGAGGAAAAATAATGGCTCGCAGTTTGCCACTATTGTTTCTGGTCTTTTTGATGATGCTGGCAAGCCCTGTGCCTGCCCATCAACAAAAAGCGGCAGAAACCACAGTGCTATTTAATAAACGCACTCATTTAATTGAAGTCATGCACCGTTTCTATCTGCATGATACTGAACATGCCGTTCAGGATTTGTTTGATAGAAATGCCGATATTTTAAGTGCCAAGAAAACTCAGCAGCAGTTTGCTGACTATGTTGCGAAGCAGTTTTTTGCTCGCACTCTGCAAGATAAGCCATTAGCGCTGAAAAATGTTGGCTATGAAGTTGATGGTAAGTTCTTTTGGGTTTATCAGGAAGTGACTCATCCGGCGAACTTGAAAGGCATCAAATTATATAATGGTACGCTCCGTGATTTGTGGCCAACTCAAGTCAATATGGTGAATATTGAAGGTAAAGGCAAAGTTCGTACTTTATATTTTTCGAAAAATAAAGACTGGTTAGTCGCTCGTTTTTGATTTTTTATATGGCCAAGTTGGATTCCAATTTGGCCTTTCTTTCTATTACCAACTCTTAGCTCTGGAGCTTTCTCTGCAAATATCACTTATCACTTCTCGGTTTATCTGCTAACGATTATTCATTGTTTGAATTCGCAAAATTGTAACCCACAAAATTCCAGCTACCCTTTATATAAACAATTGTAAGTTATAAATATTACTTTATGACAAGGAGAGCGTCTGCATGACGGGCATTGATAGTGGTTCAGTAGGCTCATGGGCAAGTCACCCCGCAATAATGGATTCCAGCGGTCACCGCGAGGATGTTTACGCTTTACAAAAAAAGCTAAACCAAAATGGTAAGCAATCTGTGATGGAGCAGTTTGATCAACAGGCAAAGCAGCACGTCAGTGAGCACATGGCACAGCTGCAAGGCGTTGATGGGATGGATAAGTGGGATACCGACTATCAGTTGGGGCAAAGTGGTGATTCGGTATTATCGGGTGGCATTGGTGTGCTGTATACCTTTATGAACTTGTTATCTGAACTAGCAAATGGCAAGTATCTGCAAATGCAAGAGAAAGCCAAAGTGTCTAGGGATGCACAAGACAAGGCGAACGAAGTGAATGAGCAAATTGCCGATGTAGCCAAACAGGGTGATAAAGGAACTGACGCCTTACCTAGTGATGTTATTAAATATATGAAAGACAATGATATACAAGTTGATGGTAAATCTATTGATGCTTATTTAGGTAACGATGAAACGAAAAAGTTAGATAAAGGTCAATTAGAAGCTGTAAAAGATGCACTCGAAAATGTTTCTAATCGAGCCTCTGATTTTGTTTCGCAGTCTCAGTTGCAACTTCAAAAAGTCATGCAGACCTATAACGTCACCGTTAGCTTGATTAATAGTATGCAAACTTTGCTAGAAGAGATGAACAAATCTATTGCTCAGAATATTCGATAGCGTTAAAAGGAGTTCTTTATGGGAATAGAAAGCATGCCGCCTCAGTTACCCGGTTATCACGCATTTGATCCTAAGCAACACTACGGTGCCTTGCAAGGGGTACAAGATATGGTGGTTCGTCGTAAGAGTCAGAAAGTATCACAAGCAATGGATAACCTTATTAACGATCATATCTCACAACATACTGAGGAGCTTAAAGATGTTGATGGTATGGATAAGTGGGATGTTGATCAAGCATTAGCTGGACAAGGAGATTCCGTACTTTCTGGTGGTATTGCAGTGCTTTACCTGTTTATGAATCTATTGTCTGAGTTAGCAAATACTAAGTACCTTCAAATGCAAGGAAAAGCCAAAGTATCTCGTGATGCTCAGGATAAGGCTAATGAAGTAAATGAAAAAATCGCTGATGTGTCGAAGCAGGGGGATAAAGGATCGGCAGAGTTACCAGATGATGTGATCCTTTATATGAGGGACAATGGTATTAAGGTCGATGGCAAATCCATTGATGAATACTTAACTCATACCGATCCTGATTTTAGCTACAAAGTTAGCATTCCTGCATCTAGTATTCAGCAATCTCCAGGTATGAAATTACCCAATGGCCAGCCATATAAAGCACCTGATATACACATCAGTATTAAGCCCAATGGTGATGTTTATTTTGATAAAGGAACATCGCCTTATCCACATCAAGATTACAGTGGCAAGGTCAATCCAGAGTTAACGCCATATACTATTTCTGGTAATACCATTACGTTTCATAATTTTAAAGTTATGGATACAGGAGGAGATGAAGTTGTTGGGTATTTAAATTTCTCAGGAACGATTCCTTCAGAGCCTGGGCAGCCACCCATTCCACACGTCAAACTCAATAAGGGGCAGTTAGAAGCCGTCAAAGATGCGCTTGAAAACGTTTCTAACCGTGCGTCAGATTTTGTCTCTCAGGCACAATTGCAACTTCAAAAAATCATGCAGACTTATAACGTTACGGTTAGCTTAATTAATAGTATGCAAACCATGCTGCAAGAGATGAACAAATCCATTGCACAAAATATTCGATAGAGTTTGAAAAGGAGTTTCAGATGGGTATAGAGGTAATGCAGCCAGTTCACCACCAAATGGATCCGAGGCAACACTATGGTGCCTTGCAAGGCGTTCAAGATCAGATGGTTATGCGCAAAAGTGAAAGAGTATCCGAGGCGATGAATAGCATCATTAACGATCATATTTCACAGCATACAGAGCAGCTTAAAGACGTGGACGGCATGGATAAATGGTCAGTAGATGATCAATTGGCTCAGCAAGGTGATTCAGTACTGTCTGGAGGCATTGCTGTGCTTTACCTGTTTATGAATCTATTATCTGAGTTAGCTAATGCTAAGTATCTTCAAATGCAAGAAAAAGCCAAGGTTTCTCGTGATGCTCAGGATATGGCCAACATGGTCAATGAGAAAATCGCCGATGTATCTAAGCAGGGTGATAAAGGGGCTGATGCCTTGCCTGATGACGTCGTCAACTACATGCGTGAAAACGGGGTTAAAGTTGATGGTAAATCCATTGATACCTATCTTTATGGTCATTTTACCGATAAGTTTCCAAATGGCACCATGAACGTCAATATTCAGTGGAGTAATGGTAGCATTGGGCACCGTACTCTTACTGAAAAAGATGGAAAATGGTTTTATGCTGGTTCACCAGCTGATGTCACCGTTAATGGTTCTGAAATAAGTTGGAACGACCATGGAAATGTTTGGAAAGGCAATTTCTTTACTGACTTTAAAGATTCTGATGGTCATGCAATCTCAAGTCCTAAATTGAACAAAGGCCAATTAGAAGCCGTTAAAGATGCTTTGGAAAATGTCTCTAACCGAGCTTCGGATTTTGTATCACAGTCGCAACTACAACTACAAAAGATCATGCAGACCTATAACGTGACGGTGAGTTTAATAAACAGTATGCAAACCATGCTACAAGAAATGAATAAGTCGATTGCACAAAATATTCGATAACGGTGTTGCTCATTCTTCGATAATGGAGAGTGAGCAACTTAGTTTTTACATAGTTGTTTGATCAACTCAGCAAGTATCTTAATTCCCTCAACATACTCATCAGTGCATTCAAAAGAGGCATTTAAACGAAAGCAGTGCTCAAATTGATCCGTTAACGAGAACATAGTTCCTGGGGCGATATGTATATTATGTTTTAGTGCATTAAGGTATAAGTCATAAGCATTGATATGTTCTGGCAATTCAACCCACAAAAAATACCCTCCTTCTGAAAATGTGATATTCACATCGCTTGGCATGTACTGATTTAAGACCTTCCACATTGAATATTTTCTCTGCGCCAAAGTTCTACGCAGTTGACGTAAATGCGTTTCATAGCTTTTTGTGGTCAGAAAACGAGTCATAGCAAGCTGCATTGGAGCACTGGCAGCCATGGAGGTCATTAACTGGAGTTTTTGAATTGATTTTGCTTGCGATCCTGCTGCTACCCAGCCAATCCGAAATCCTGCAACTAATGATTTTGAAAATGATGAGCAGTGCATTGTCATGGCACTATGTTCCAAGGCTTTAGCTGGTAGAGGTTTTTGATTACTTGAGAACAATTCGTTATAAACATCATCTTCGATTAAATAGGTTTGATAACGATTTAAAATTGTTGCTAGTTTTTTTTTGTTTTCAAGTGGTAGTGTAAATCCAAGAGGGTTTTGATGGTTTGTCATTAACCAGCACGCTTTGACATCATGAGTTTTAAGCGCGACCTCTAATGCTTCTAAATCGATTCCAGTTTGTGGATGAGTGCGGATTGCCAGTGCTTTTAGCCCTAATTTTTGCAAAGACTGAATCGAGCCATAAAAGGTAGGTGATTCAACAATCACCCAATCACCAGGTTTAGTGACGGATTGTAAGCACAAATTTAGCCCTTCAAGCGCCCCAGATGTGATCACAATTTCATCGGGTGATACACTCATGCCTTGAGTGGCATAACGTTTTGAAATGATGTGCCTCAGTTCCTCATTTCCAGGTGGAAAATTGTCCAGCATGGCTGACGTCGGCATCGTTTTCGCTGCAGTCGCGAGGGAGCGATTGATTTGGGTTCTAGGATAAAGCGAGGGATCTGGGTAAGCTGAACCAAAATTGATAAGGCCGGGTTGTCTGCTGGTCTGTAATACATCGAAAATAAGATCATTGCTATCGATATGTTCGGCCGCATGATAGTTGGCTTTTGTCTTCTTGTATTCAGGGGGGATGATCTTGGGTGCAACAAGATAGCCTGATCGAGGATGAGAGACAACTAAACCTTGGCTTTCCAGTGCTTGATAGGCATTAAGTACTGTCATTAAACTTAAACCAGAAAGAGAAGACTGCTTGCGAAGAGAGGGCAGCTTTTCACCCACTTCCCAAACACCATCATTTATTTGATTGCGAATACTTGCCATCAATTGTTCGTATTTAGACATTGAACACCCTAAAAGATAAAACTGTTATAGACAAAAAATCAGTTTCTGTATCTATTATACCTTGTATTCTGACTTTATAATTCGCTGCAAGCGTGATGTGGTCAAATAAAAAGATTGTCAAACAGTTGTAGTCTTCAGAGAAAGACACTCCAGTGAACTATCTGGACTATTAAGCCTTAATAGATTTGTTAATCAAGCAATAAAATCAATATTAGTAGTTTCTAATATAATTGACTTAGATCAAATAAAACAAAATTTCAGATCATATTATTTTGCTTGATTCATTTCATAGGTCACAATATCACCGCATAAACCATTTAATGTATGAACGCAGCTAACTCGATGACATAAAGGGAGAAGATACTCTCAATGTTAAGCGAGAATGAAATACAGAAGTATTAACGTAGGTATAGGTATGAGTGCAGAGCGCCCCCGAAAGGATTATCGAAAAGACAAGCAAATCAAAATTCATCAACCAGATGCAGATAAAGTTGATAAATTTAACCCAAGCAACCAGATCTATGTTCGTGCAGTAGAAGGGATGTGGACGACTTTAAGGCGACGCATGGGCTGGATTGCCATGCTGGGCTTTATGCTGTTACCTTGGATCCCATACGGTGATAGGCAAGCTGTCTACTTTAACCTCGCGGAACAAAAGTTTCATATTTTTGGCCTAACCATCTGGCCACAAGACTTAACCTTACTCGCCGCCTTATTGATGATAGCCGCGTTTGGTCTATTTTTTGTCACTACCTATTTAGGGCGAGTCTGGTGTGGTTACACCTGTCCGCAAACCGTATGGACCTTTATCTTTATTTGGTTTGAAGAAAAACTAGAAGGCTCGCGTAACAAACGTATCAAGCTAGATAAAATGCCATGGAGTTTCAATAAACTCTGGCGAAAAACCGCAAAACACAGCGCTTGGCTCAGTTTTTCATTGTTAACTTCTATGACATTTATGTCGTACTTTGTGCCAACGACTGAAATCTATACCGAGGTTTTCACCCTGCAAGCATCAGGACTGATTTACTTCTGGGTGCTGTTCTTTATGTTTGCGACCTATGGCAATGCAGGATGGATGCGTGAAATCATGTGTATTCACATGTGTCCATATGCCAGATTCCAATCGGCGATGTTTGATAAAAACACCTTTATCGTGGGTTATGATACTCAACGTGGTGAATCACGTGGTCCTCGTTCCCGTAAAGCCGACCCCAAAGAGTTGGGCTTAGGTGATTGTATTGACTGTGACTTATGTGTACAGGTTTGTCCGACAGGAATTGATATTCGTAACGGTCTTCAATATGAATGCATTAACTGTGGTTCGTGTATTGATGCCTGTGATCAAACTATGGAACGCATGGGCTATGATAAAGGGCTGATCAGTTACACCACCGAAAATAAACTTGAAGGTAAACATGAACACGTAGTGCGACCTAAGTTGGTGGGGTACGGGATCACTATGGTAGTAATGTGCGGTGTGTTTATGCTTGCCTTGTTCCATGTTGATCCTGTTCGTTTAGATATTCTAAGAGATCGTAATCAGTTGTATCGTGAAACCGACGCTGGCTTGGTTGAAAATACCTATACCTTAAAGATCCTCAATAAAACGGAACAAGCACAGCAATATCATTTCAGTGCCAATGGGTTAACTGACTATCAATGGATAGGGCCTAAAACCATTAAGGTAGATGCAGGAAAAGTCTATACCTTGCCTATTAGCATTGCAGTAGATCCATACGACTTAAAACTGCCTATCACTAAGTTCAACATAAAAGTGATAGAAGAAAACAAGAATAAAGACGTAGAAGTCGAACAAGAAACTCGATTCTTCGGACCATAAACAGTAACTATCCGACATAAAAGGGGGCTTTTTCACGAAAAGCGCCCTTTTTTTATACGTATTGCTGGGTATCTAGCCATCCAATGAAAAAATCGTATTTTTCTTTCAAAAAGGGGTTGCGCAAAATTCTAAGCTCCCTATAATGCGCCACCACTGACACGGCACAGCGGCGAAACAAGCGAGGTTATCGAGAGTTTCAAAGCAAAACGAGTTAGGACAGCCTTGAGCTTCAAGGTAAAAAGTGAAAGCGATTAAGTCACTTTTTAAACGGTCGAAAACTCTTTTGAAAATAAGTTTAAAAAAGTTGTTGACGACCACAGGAAAATGCGTAGAATACGCAGCCCTGACCCGCTGAAGAGAATGCTAGAGCGGGGGTGCTGATAAAGCACAATGTTCTTTAAAAATAAGTATCAAGCAAATCTGTGTGGACACTCGCAGAGATAGAAACATCCAGTTATCATCTTCGGATGCTAACAAAAATTCTATCAATGAAGAGTCCGCATAGATAGAAA
>NZ_ML014786.1 GCF_003675895.1 Parashewanella curva | reverse complement strand
GATGGGACTGTACTCGTTGTTAGAAGGGTACAAGACGTTAGCAGTATAATTGGAACCGCCGTATGCGACATCGCTTGTACGGTGGTGTGAGAGGACGGGAGCCGTGAGGCTCCCTCCTACTCGATTTTAGCAATTGAACCTATCCGCCTGCTAATTCTGGGCCAAAGCCATTACTCCATAAAATTACGCTTGTTGCCATTAATGCTACTAGTAGACATAGGCCACATGTGACGAGAGAACTCGAATAAATAAAGCCCTTTTCTTCAGGTATATTCATAATGATGGGAACGCCTGTGTAGAGTAAGTATACAGAGTAAGCAACCCCAAATAGTCCTACTGTCATCATAAACCATAGCTCTGGATAGAGTGCCGATAATCCGACCATAAACATGGGAGTAGCGGTATATGAAGCTAATTCAATGGCTTGAGTAAAGGTAGGTTTAGCATCAAAGGTTTTTGCCATCCAATGGGCTAAATATGCGAGAGCAAACACGCCAACCAATAAACCGAAGTACATAGCAATAGACATTAAAATCGCGCTATGAGTAGTTAAAAATAATTTCTCTGAGCTTGCTACAGGATTCCAACCAATATGAGCAGAGCCGATATATGCACAAAGTGCAGGAATTAAAGCAACTAATAACACATGAGATAAACTACTTTGTAGCGATTCATGGTTTTTTTCAATGTTTTGCCACTCTTTCTTAGGTTGGGTATATAAACCCATTAGGTGATTTAAGATCATTATAATTATCCCTTTTCATTACTCGTTTACCATCCATGGTCATTATTAGCTAATGATCCACGGTGCCTCGGACAAGGTATCAATTGCCTTAACCAACTCCCGAATAAACAAATAATGGTTTAGACAATTTTTACGTCTCACACCACAGTGCAGGAAACCTGCACAAACCTTATGGTTATAGTCTATTTATTGAACAAAAATTTAAAAGAGTCAAGCTATATAGCTAAATCAATATAAAATGACGCACTCAGCTGGAATTAAAAGAAGTTTAGGCAAGGCAAATCGGTGAATACATAGTTGTTACCGACATACAAAGCTGTCGTTATTACATTGCTACGTTGAGACGATTTAACACAGCATAAATTTCTTTTAAACCAGCCTGCTAGGAGCTTCTGTGGAGGCACACTTTTTTGTTACATCAATTTATAAGGTATCTACATTATTGTATTGATGCGCCTCAAATTGTGTCTCCACAGAAAGCTCTGAGAAAGTCATTTTATATTGGTTTAGCTATAGATATAAATCAGCCTCTATTCGGTGGCATAATTGACTCTATTTAATGTTATGGTATATTTATTTTCATTGTGACAATTTATATTTGAGGTTCAATTATGTTCATGTCTTTACCTTGGAGCTATTGGCTTGGTTTTTTCCTTATTTTATGGCTGTTATTCGACTTGGTTCGAGGAGAGGCCTATATCTGGCAATCTTATAAACGTGAGGAAGAACCAGGGATGTACTGGTTTACCATGTTAATTTGGGCTGTAGTTGCAGCGAGTTGCTTCATCTTTGTGTAGTTTTTCGTTGTTATGATGCATTCTTTAGGAAGTTAGTATGAATAAAAATGATGTGATTCCGCTAAAAGCCTATACCGATCCCGAGTGGTTCGATTTGGAAATGAAGCATATTTTTTCCAAGAATTGGTATTTTGCTGGTTTGATGGAGGATATTACTGAGCCGGGTCAGTACAAATCTATTCAAGCAGGTTTGAACAGCATCATTATCGTAATGGGGCGAGATCATCGCTTAAGAGCTTTCCACAATATGTGTCGTCATAAAGGAACTCAATTATTAAGAGCAGAAGGAAAGGCACAAAAATCGATAACTTGTCCATATCATGATTGGACTTACGATCTCGAAGGTGAGCTTATATCTGTACCGAAAATGGCGGCTGAGTTTGCGAACTTAGATAAAAGTTGCCTTGGACTGAAACGTGCTTCAGTCGATATTTGGCGAGGTATGCTTTGGGTGCATCCAGATGAAAATCCTATGTCTATCACTGAATGGTTTAGCCCAGTTGAAAGCTTGCTAGGGCCACACCAAGTAGAAAAATTAATTGAAGCGAAAGATTATAAAGTTGTTGAAGAAATAAATGCTAACTGGAAAATCGTGGTTGAGAACTATATCGACCATTACCATCTTGCTCAACTTCATAGTGGTACGCTAAATATGTATGATCACTCAAAAGCGGAATTTGGTTTTGCTGGACCACACTTTGCATTTTGGGAACCTCTCGATGAGGAGTATGCCGCAAACCTTGAAAAACACTCTTCAATGCCATTGATTGATCATATCCCAAAAGAGTTACTTGGTGCTTACGTCCCTATGTTGTTTCCAGGGATTGGATTAGGTGAATCAGAAGCGGCTTGGTCAGTATTCCATGTTATTCCTGTCTCTGTAGATAAAACACGAGTTGAAGTCAGAACCAAAGTGATGCCAGCATCGGATTGGGAGTTTGCCAAATATAGTATGCGTTCGGCTTCTTTTTGGCAGAAACGAATCACGGCCAAATATCCAAATGAAGACAGCAAGCACCCGCTTGGTTCAGCTGATTTTATGCAAGAAGACATTTATGTTTGTGAGCAGCAACAAAAATCATTTCAAAGTCCTTATTTTGAACTCGGACCTTCGGCTGAGAATGGGGAATCGCCTGTTCGGGAGCATCAACAAGTGGTGTTAGAGTATTTGAAGCCGTATTTGTCGGAATAATACCAATCCGCATTGAAATGTGCTCACTCAGCAAGAAACAAAGGCTTGCAGAGCAAGGCACCAGTTTGAAATACTATTGAGATAATATGAAAACTTGTAACATAGCTATGAAAGCCTTTGTCCTTGCCCTCGGGAGCTTGCCAGTGTCACAATTACTGCCCTAAATTTCTTTGACGTAGTGCAGCTATGTCTGCATCAATTTAGATTGTACTTGCACCACTGGCACAGCTCTGAGCTGTTCACATCTCAATAAGGATTGGTATAAATGCACTGGTATGATTTAACTGTTTCGAATATTTCACAAGAAACAAAAGATTCTGTTTCTGTGTGTTTTTCAATTGCTGATAATTTAAAGGATTTATTTCATTGGAAAGCTGGGCAGCATATCAGGCTTCAATTCGAAGTAGCTGGAGAAAGTTATACTCGAAACTATTCAGTCTCATCGGATAAACCCAACAAACTTAGAATTACCGTAAAAAAGGTTAAGAAGGGCAGAGTTTCAACATACATCAATGAGGGATTAAGTGTTGGTGAACTAGTTAAAGCGACTCAGCCAAATGGAAACTTTGTTTTAGAGCCAGAACAGAGCAAAAGAAGAAGTCATTATTTTTTTGCGGCAGGCTCCGGAATTACTCCTATTTACGCTATGATCACCAGTGTGCTTGAAAAAGAAGCCAATAGTTTTGCTTATTTGCTATATGGAAATAAAGATGGGGCAAGCACTATTTTTGCTGACGAGCTTAACCAATTAGAAAAGAAATATTCCGATAGATTAGTGGTACAGCATTGTCACAGTTCACCTAGCTGGTTTAAGTCAAGCCCTTGGCGAACGGGTAGGATTGATGATAAAGCGGTTCAAGCTTTTATTAGTGAAAACCCACCGTATGCCCAAGACTGCCAATATTATATTTGCGGCCCAGATTCCTTTATCCCAAATGTTAAGTCAGCATTAAAGGGCATCGATGTGCCTAATAATAGAATTCATTCCGAATACTTTGGCTTAGGAAAACCGACAGAGCTTGAAGGTGGTGTAGATGCTGATTTACAAGTGCTGTTGAATGGTGAGCAGCATAAGTTAAAGGTGAATGCTGGTGAAAGTTTGCTGCAAGCTATGCTTGAAGCAGGGATTAATGCTCCTCATTCTTGTGAGGCAGGGCTGTGTGGTACTTGCCAATGTGTATTAGAAGATGGTGAAGTTAATATGCCAAATAATTCAGCACTTGAAGAAAGTGAAGTTAAATCAGGGAAAATTCTAGCTTGCCAAGCCGTCCCACATTCCCCAAAACTTAAGGTTACCTTTTAAGTTCAGGTTAAATACAGTCTCAAATACTTACACTGAGGGAATCGTCGTATCAAGGTTTCCTTCAGATTATGAATCCCAAATATATACTCGTGATACTTGAAGATGCAACTTTCAGGGCTTTTTCAGCATTGCATTATTCGAGGCGTGAAAGTGAAGAACTAGCGGGCTAATTTAAGCTTTCGCAACAAAGAATAATGCAATGCTGAAAAGCCCACGCAGTGCGAGTTTAATTGCCTTTTTCACTGCGTTATTTACCCTTGAAATAGAACAACTATTCCTACGGATAAATGCCTTGTCTAAATGGTAATAAATTCTCGCTGAAATCCTGCATCTTCAGGTATCACGAGTATAAATTGGCCATAGTGTTATCGGTTTGCTTGAGTGCAGTTATTAACTCATGTTACGCACTAACAGCTTTACAGAACTTCAGTCTCTAAAAGCTGTTAGTGCGTAACATGATTTATCTCTTCAAATGGCAAAACTAATCAAATTAGGAGATGCCTTTCAAAATGACCTTCTCGATCCTTCAGTCTTTAAAGATGGACGATTTTATATTGTAGATAGTGTTGATGCAGAAGGGCGGATAAAGCTTAAAACGATTGCACCTTTGCCAAACGGTGTGCAATCTCACTATTTTGATTTTTCTCGACTCAGTAACGGTGACATAACATGGTGGGGAAGCCGAGTCCGCTGGTTGATTAATGACGAAAAAGGTAATGAAAAATGCAAGAAGGGTATTTTGGTTATCATGCTCCAGATGGAAGCTATGGAATCCTCAATTTAAATGATGGTGTTAAATCATTATCAACCTTACCTAAAAAAGGCGAAGTGATAGCGTTTGAATTTGCAAAAGTTGGATGAGTCTCAAGATGTTCGATTGTGTATGGCTTAAAAACAATAAGTTTTAAGCCATTTTTTGCGTTCATCAAAGCTAAAGAGAAGTGGTGTGCAGATGGCAACAGTGTGAGTTCAGACTGTATTCAGGCATTTGTTATTAACATTGAGTAAATCGATTCAACTTAATCAACACTATGAACGCGATCAATAAACTTGCATCAATGGCATGCCTTGGGTTAACCATGGTAATGAATAATGCTTTTTCAGAAGACATTTCAGTGCATTTAGAGTGTTCAGCTGATGTTTCTGCTCCAGCTATTCTCACTATCCCTAGAGTCCTTGGTTTTTTTTCAATACGTCCGGCTATTACACCTAATAATATCACTAGTTTGTGGGTGTTTGGGCCATTAGTACCGGGCTTTAACACCATTCTTTTTTCAGGCCTTAAGGAGTCCATAAATTATAGTGTTGAGTTAAATAAACTGGCTACTGATCAACAGTCAGGCAAACAAGTAAGGCGCTTAAAACTTAAATTTGGAAGCCCGAAGCAAGATAATAATTTCAGTAACTCAGAGTCAGATACCGTTAAAATTAAGGGATATAATCACTTTTGCGTGAATAACCCCAATGTTCAAAAAGATTTAAAAGGAGAGGTCAAATTAGGGACAAAATACATAACGCCTCATTATGGTTTAATAAGCCTGCCTGGAGTCGTAACCACTGATGACGCTATTCCCGTTGACTTTAAAGGTGGTAATGGTTCACCTTTGAGCATTTATATTGAAGGTGGGATCACTGAGACTGGGATTAATTATTCAAAAGCAATTCCAAAAGATAACCCATTTGATAATATCGATTTAACTCTAATACCAAGTAATAATGAGTCTTTACTACCTGACGCTTCATATAGAAAGGGGGAAATAACATTTCTTCCTTACTATTCACAACATAATCCAATTGGCAGCTATAGTGATGCTGCTAGTTATGAAATTGATTCTCATAGCATCAATCTTTCAGTTGCAAGAATTGATAAAGATACAGTAGTTGATACTGACTTTAATAGTTTACCTTCAATTCAACAAACGCTGGCTGGTTACGATGCTCCACCTCCTGCACCCGGTTGGTATGTTCCTGATGTTACCCTTCAGAAAATGAATGCGGAAAATCAACCTGATATCTTTGAGTCCGTAAAATCGTTTAGCCAAGTTCCAGTTGTTATCAGTAGTAATGATTCTAAAGAGTCAATTCAAATGGCAGAGTTGATCGAGCAGGGGAGTGTGTTCCAAAACCAATTATTAAACCCTAATGTCTTTGACAATGGTCGATTTTATATCGTCGACAGTGTTGATTCTGAAGGTAGAGTTAGACTGAAGAAGTTACAACCAAATGATGATACTACTCCAATCTATTTCGATTTTTCCAAGCTTAGTGATGGCAATATAACTAAGTTTGGAAATTTAATTCGGTGGTTAATTAAGGATGAAAAAGGAAATGACAAAATTCAAGAAGGATATTTTGCTTGGCATGCACCTGATGGTAGCTACGCCTTCCTTAATTTGTATAGTGGAGGTAAGTCATTATCGACCTTGCCTAAAAAAGATGATGTGATTGCATTTGAGTTTGCAAAAGTAGAATAAGTTTGCGCATAAAGTGAATGAAATTTAATTACGCGAGATACCAAAACTTTTTATAATCTCAGCATCTTGAGTTCCTGTAGCCGTTAGCATTATGTATAAAAAGCCTATTTGATTTCAGTTCAACTCATTGTTATTTTTAATTTTCGGTATTTTATCGCCAGTAGTGCATGCCGGTACAGTAAGGATCAATGTTAACTGTGACTCCTATGATGGCTATGCGACGATAACAATGTCTAAGCACTTAGGATTTTTTAATGTCAATGCTGATGTAGATAGTCATGAGTTATCTGGGTTTGATATTAATGATCCTATCAAGGATAAACACTTTTTGATTGACGGCTTTAGTGACTCCGCAGAATTTACAACAACCTATGATGCTGTTGAAACCGATCAGCAATCAAATACCAGAGTGAAAAGATTTAAGCTGGATTTAAATATTGGTAATACTTTTGCTGGAATAAAGCCTAGCCTAAAAGTCAAACCCAAAAGCCAGCTGGAAGTGAGTAATGTAGATGGTATTTCAGTTCCTATAACTCAAATATTAGGCTTTGCCTCTCCTCAGCATAGTGTTTCTTCAATACCCAAAAATCAAGATACAGTGACATTTGTTACTACTGTTCAATTTTGTCATTTTTATGGTGAGTCAAATGAAACTCACGATGTTGAAATCTCTTTAGTCAAAAAGACTGGCGTGCATCAGGCAGCGGTTGTTAGTCAACCGGGAGTAAGTGTTACTGAAAATGCGGTTCCTGTAGAATTTAAAGGAGGCAATGGTTCGCCATTAAGTGTTT
Organism: Parashewanella curva; assembly: GCF_003675895.1. GTDB lineage: Bacteria > Pseudomonadota > Gammaproteobacteria > Enterobacterales > Shewanellaceae > Parashewanella > Parashewanella curva. The sequence continues at coordinate 37,320 of NZ_ML014786.1, read as the reverse complement.
TTATTGAGGGAGAAATTTCATTCAAAAATGTTGATTTATCACAGGCCGTTGATGGATACCTGCATAGACTTGAATTACATATCACCCCTCTAAATAATGCTTCAAATTTACCAGAGCATGCTTTCGGGTATTTAAATCGTTATATAGTCCATTTTGATAAACAAAATAAAGAGACCTTGAATAATATTCTTTCAAGTATGGAGTTAATTAAAGGTGGTGTTTCAATCAATCTTGGCGATTTTGATAATAATACCAGTACAGGAAATCAATTTAACTTTGCTCCTATGATCCTCGAAACCGTTCCAACTCAAGATATCCCTGGGCAATATCCCACATCAGGAGATTATAACGATGCACCTCCTATATCTGGTTGGTATGTTCCAAATCTAAATATGTACAATATTGGTTATGGTAACGTTCAAGGCCCACTTAACCTGTCTTCTGAAGCCGAAGTTAATACTTTTAATACGAGAAACATTGCATTACAAGACTATTTGATGAGCCAAGGTGACAGTTTTCAAAATCAGCCAATAGATTTAAACGTTTTTGGAAATGATCGTTTCTTTATGGTTGATAGCATAGACGTTAACGGTCGAATAAAGCTTAAAAGGATGGATGAAAACGCCAATGAGCTGCCCACATATTTTGATTTTTCACATGTGGCTGATGGTGACCAAGTTTGGTGGGGAAGTCGAGTCAGGTGGGTAAGGCGCCCCAAAGATGGTCGAGCCAAAATTTATGAAGGGTATTTTGGTTGGCATTCTGAAGATGGTTCTTATGCTTTTCTCAATTTAAATGATGATGAAAAATCACTCGATACTCTGCCGCAAAAAGGAGATGTGATTGCCATGGAATTTGCTAAAACAGTGAATTAACCAATAAGAAAACGTTGTATCTAAAAAACACAATGCCAACGTTAAATCGTAATTCAGCCAAGCTTATTAGGATGAAAGAATACTTCTTTAAAACAATGTTATCCTATGACTCTCAAGAGTGTGTTGGTTTACATCATTTGGATTTTTAACTGGATTTCATTTGGAGTCTTTGCCGGCACAATACCTTTGCACATGGAGTGTCCTCACACATCAAGCTCAAACAATACTGTTTTTCTTTTCCCTAAAAATCTAGGGTTATTTTTTGTTAATTCAGATGTAATCCCAAGTGATATTTATGGCTTAGAGTTTAAAGATCCTAACTCAAATATCACATACGCCGTTTCGGGAATGAAATACAATATCGATTTTGCCGTAACCCTAGATAAACTCGTTACCGATCAGCAGTCGAACAAAGAGTGAGACGTTTCAAAGTTAAATTCTTAGAGCGTAACCAAGACAGTAATTTTGATCATGACAGTCTAATGAATGGTCAAAATTCAACATCAATAAGCAACCCTACACTTAATGATACTTTTGGAGTCATTACCTTTACCACATACTGTGATGTATCTCCCCAATACAGTGCTGATTTACAATACGAAGTCAGATTGATTGTTAACGTTAGCTCTGGTGGGCGTTGGGAAGTAATTTAGGCGTAGCAGCATTAGCTTTAGTCAACGGAGAATTAATCGTTTTAATTAAGTACCTAATGGGAGTTAAGTTTTCTTAATTTAAACGGTAATTCTAAGTCACTGAATACCTTGCAACGTATGGGTGATGTGGTCGAGTTTGAGTTTGCAAAAACTTCGAGATAAGCAGTGTTATTATGAATAAACATTAATCAAATTAAGACGTTATATATTATATGCTTATACCTCATAAGTTACGTTTGGTGTTCACTCCAAGAGCACCTGAATCCAATTGAGGTATTATTATGCTTAAGAAGATATTCATAACCAATATCGAAGTAATTTTTGCTATCTCTGTAGCTGTATTTGCTTCGAGTGTTCAAGCTGGAACAATTCCTATTAATGTAAATTGTGGCGGTGCCGACTCTACAGCGTTAATTACCATGCCCAAGCATCTTGGTTTTTTTAATGTAAATGCAGGTGTAACTAGCAAGGATTTATCTGGTTTTGAAGTGATTGATCCAACCAATAATCAGCGTTTTTTAATTGATGGATTAAAGGAGTTCAAGGACTATACGACGAATTTTGATGGCGTACAAACAGATCAGCAATCGAATCAAAAAGTAAGACGCATAAAAATGGATTTAGATTTGCAAACAGCATTTGCAGGTACATTTCCTAATCCTAGTGTCGCCTCTCAACAAAGTGAAAATGCAAAACTTAATGGTGAAAGTATTCCTTCAACAAGAATAATTGGGTTTGCAAAACCCATTGCCCACAGTAATAACACATTTGGGGAACAAGATACTTCTACTTTCCTTGCTACAAGTAAGTTTTGCAATGTTTATGGTATCTCAAATGGCATTCATAACGTGCAGGTGTCATTAATCACATTAGATGACTCTGCTAATGCTACAATCGTAAGTAAACCCGGAATTCAAATTACTAAAGATGCAGTACCAGTAGAGTTTAAAGGTGGCAATGGTTCTCCATTAAGTATTTTTATTGAAGGTGGTATTACTTTTAAAGATGTAGACTTAACGCATGCTATGACAGGTATCGAAAGTAAACTCTATCTCAAACTCAAGCCTTTAAACAGTTCAACTAAATTCCCTAAAAATTATTTTAGTTATGTGAGTAGGCTACTAGATCAGCATGACTCAACAAATACGTTAATCGGAAAAAGTGGGATATCTAGTATGAAATTTTTGCCTGATAGCTTTCTCTTTTCTATCGGACAGTTAGATCGAGGGGCTACAAGCGGTAACACTTTTAGTTTTCACCCAAGTATTATTGAGACAGTAAAAGACAAAGGTGAAAGTAGAGGGGATTTCAATACTGACAACTATAACGATGCCCCGCCTGTGTCAGGCTGGTATTCACCAAGCCTTGCTGTCGTGAATAGCTCTAAATCAGGAGTATTTGCTCCAATTAATCTCGATGCTCAAGTCACAACTGATACTTATATTGATTCAAGTAATTTTTATCCGTGGTTACTTATGACTTCAGGTGATCAATTCCAAGACGCACCTTTAAATATCGATACCTTTGGAAACAGCCGTTTCTTTGTTGTGGATAGTATCGATAGCAATGGGCGCATAACGTTAAGAAAAGAAAATACCAGCTCCGATGATAGATCCAATTATCTTGATTTTTCTAACATTGCCACTGGGGACAAAACTTGGCGGGGAAGCAGAGTTCGTTGGGCAAAACGTCAAGGTGATGGCTCTATAAAAATCTATGAAGGTTATATTGCTGAGCATTCGTCAGATGGGCATTCCGCAATTTTAAAACCAAATGATAGTTCTGTTACCGTCGCAGATCTTCCTGCTGTACATCAAGATGTTGCATTTGAATTTGCCAAGACGAACCAATAGAGAAGTAATGAAATAAATATAAATGCCCGTTTTATCGACGGGCATTTTTTTATGGTTTTAGTTTGTAAATGACAGTTACGACTTTGGAGTAAACGCTGATTGCGATACAATCGCGCTATTGTTATTTAAGGAAATTCAGTCGTTGAGCTACACAGAGTTACTTTCTCCAATTCATCAATTTTTAAAGTGCAGAACCCCTGACGAATGGATAACAGAGGCGATAAAGCCTGAAAATTTGTCGGTAATTTTAATCGATCATCTAATCTGTGAGTTAAAAGCCGCTCAAAGTGCCATGTACTTGATTCGCAAGTATGCCGTAGATAAAGAAAGTGGCGATGCCTTATTAGAATGGTTAAAGCCATTTGAAGATTTTGCTTATCGTAAAGAAGGTGATTGGCGCGAACTGGTTAAACACAATACGTTAACCAAATCCATGCTACCTAAGTCCGGTATGCCTTATGGTCAAGACTTGGTAGATAAAATGGTGCTTTTGATAAAAGAAGAATTGCACCATTTTTATCAAGTTTTGGAATTGATGGATGAGTTTGATATACCATACGAAAACATCACTTCAAGTCGATATGCCAAAGGCATGATCCGTCATGTAACCAGCTATGAACCTGATACCTTGATTGATAAGTTAATCATCGGTGCATACATTGAAGCCAGATCTTGTGAACGTTTTGCAGCGATTGCTCCTCATGTTGATAAACGTTTAGGTGACTTTTATGTTTCTTTACTTCGAAGTGAAGCTCGACATTATCAAGACTACTTAATGCTGGCTGAAGAAATTGAAGGTGGCGATATTTCAGAACGAGTGGCGTTTTTTGGTGAGAAAGAATCTGAGTTAATCAGTACTCCAGATTCTGATTTTAAGTTTCATAGTGGAGTGCCTCAGTAGTTGAGGCACTAAAAAGGCAGTGTGTGTAACGTCGCTCCATCTTGAGATACTTCTAACATACTGCCTTGTTCATACCAGTCACCAACCACAATTCGCTCTCTGATTTCATCGACTTGGTTATAACCTGGCCTATGGGTATGTCCGTGAATCATTTGTACCGTGTTAGTTTGCTGCATTAGCTTTTTCACAGCAGAAGGCTCAACATCCATGATTTGAGTGGTTTTATATTGGTTTGAACTTTTGCTTTTATTTCGAATTTTGCTAGCTATGGCTCTGCGGATACCACCCGGTAGACTGGCATATAACCATTTTACCCAAGCTTTGTTTCGAAACTCGCGGAATTTTTGATAGTCTTCATCTAAAGTACAAAGGCTATCACCATGGAGTATAACCGTAGGTTTACCGTATAAGTCTAAGGTATGAACTTCATCCAAAATTTTCATTCCGGCTTGACGTGCATATCTGTGGCTTAATAAGAAGTCACGATTGCCATTGATAAAATAAATTTTGGTGTATCGGGATATAGCCTTGAGTTTTTCAGCAACTTCTATTGCAAACGGCTCGGCTACATCATCACCAACCCACACTTCAAAAAGATCACCAAGGATGTACAGCGCCTCAGCTTTTTGTGCATGAGTCTGCAAAAAATGAAAAAAACAATCTGTGATATAAGGGTGATCTTCACTTAAATGAAGATCACCAATAAAAAGTACGCTCATACTAAAAAATTAGCCGTCGATAGATACTTTTTCAATAATAACCGCTTCTAATGGTACGTCAGCATGCATACCTTTAGTGCCAGTTGCAACGTTCTTGATTTTCTCAACAACGTCCATGCCTTCTACTACTTCACCGAATACACAGTAGCCCCAGCCTTGAAGAGTTTCAGATTTGAAATCTAAGAAATCATTATCTTTTACATTGATAAAGAACTGTGAAGAAGCAGAGTGAGGAGCTTGAGTACGAGCCATTGCAAGTGTACCTTTCTTGTTAGAAAGACCATTATTTGCTTCGTTTTGAATCGCTTCTTTAGTCGTTTTTTGTTGCATGTCTTCAGTGAAACCACCACCTTGGATCATGAATCCATCAATAACACGGTGGAAAATAGTACCATCAAAAAAGCCGTCTTTAACATAAGACTCAAAGTTAGCTGCTGTGATAGGCGCTTTTTCATGATTAAGTTTGATTTTGATATCGCCAAAGTTTGTATGTAATGTGATCATTTCGCTAATTACTTCATAGAATAAAGCTGAATTTTAGCTTAATCCTATATTTCACTCAATTAGTTCATCAGAAGTTAAATCAAGTGTATTCAACTTTATTGTCACCATGCTAGAATTTTACCTCTGTGACACATTAATTATGTAGTCATATTGGTAAGTGGATATGTGTTGCTAATCCACAATTGTTTTAGTTTTCCAAAAAGAGATCGAAGATGCTGAAGATATACAACAGCTTGACCCGCAAAAAAGAAGAGTTTACGCCAATTCGTTCAGACAAAGTTGGCATGTATGTTTGTGGAGTCACCATTTACGATCTCTGTCACATTGGCCATGGTAGAACCTTTGTGTCTTTTGACATGATTGCCCGTTACCTTCGTTATAAAGGCTACAACCTTGATTACCACCGCAACATTACTGATGTTGACGATAAAATTATTAAGCGTGCTAACGAAAACAACGAATCTTGTGATGCGTTGACTGAGCGCTTGATCAATGAAATGTACGCAGATTTCGATGCGTTAAATATGATCCGTCCAGATCTAGAACCTCGTGCGACTCAGCATATCCCTGAAATGATTGATATGGTTGAGCGCCTGATAGAACGCGACCATGCATACGTATCAGAAAGTGGCGACGTACTATTCCGCGTTGAATCATTTGCTGATTACGGCCGTTTATCTGGTCAAGACTTAGATCAACTAAAAGCAGGTGCTCGCGTTGAGGTTGAAGATTCAAAAGAAAATCCAATGGATTTTGTGTTATGGAAAATGTCTAAACCAGGTGAGCCTACTTGGGATTCACCATGGGGACCAGGTCGTCCAGGCTGGCACATTGAATGTTCAGCAATGAATAGCAAACATTTAGGACTGCATTTTGATATTCATGGTGGTGGTTCAGACTTACAATTTCCACACCATGAAAATGAAATTGCCCAGTCATGCTGTGCCCATGATACACCTTATGTAAATTATTGGATGCACTCAGGTATGGTGATGATCGACAAAGAGAAAATGTCGAAGTCATTGAATAACTTCTTTACCATTCGTGATGTACTTGAGCATTATGATTCTGAATCTGTACGTTATTTCTTGTTGTCAGGTCATTATCGTAGCCAAATCAACTACACCGAAGATAACTTGAATCAAGCTCGTGCAGCTGTTGAACGTTTATATACGGCAATTAACGGCTTGGATTTGAGTGTAGAGCCTGCTGAAGTACCCGAATTTGTAGCTAAATTTGATGCTGCGATGGATGACGACTTCAATACGCCAGAAGCTTATTCTGTACTGTTTGATATGGCGCGTGAAATCAATCGCCTTAAAGGTAAAGATGATGCCGCAGCAAACGCACTAGGTGCTAAGCTAAAGCAGCTAGCTGATGTTCTAGGCTTATTGAAGCAAGAGCCAGAAGCCTTCTTTAAAGGTGAGGGCAGTCAAGATGAAGTGGCTGAAATCGAAGCTTTAATTGTTGAACGTAACCGTGCAAGAACAGAAAAGGACTGGCCAGCAGCCGATAAAGCCCGTGATGCGTTAAATGCACTTGGTGTCATCTTAGAGGATGGTGCTAACGGTACTACTTGGCGTAAGAAGTAATTTATAGTTAAGCACAAAAAAAGCCAGCAGTTTGCTGGCTTTTTAATGGGCATCTCTAACGACTAATCGTGATACTCTTCAGCCGCAAATAAGGTATTTTCTAATAGGCTAACAATAGTCATTGGGCCAACACCACCAGGAACTGGCGTGATAAAGCTGGCACGCTTAACGGCTTCTTCATATTGAATATCACCAACCAAACTGCCGTCTTCAAGGCGATTAATACCCACATCAATCACTACAGCACCTTCTTTAATCCATTCACCTGGAATAAAGTTTGGTTTTCCTACTGCAACGACTAATAAATCTGCTTGTCGAACCTTTTCTTCTAAGTTCTTAGTGAAGCGGTGACAAGTCATAGTCGTGCTTCCTGCTAAAAGTAGTTCAAGCGTCATTGGACGACCAACAATATTGGAGGCACCTACAATTGTTGCATCTAATCCGTAAGTATCAACACCCGTTGACTCAATTAAAGTCATGATCCCTTTCGGAGTGCATGAACGAAGAAGTGGAATACGCTGAGCAAGGCGTCCTACATTGTATGGGTGGAAACCATCGACATCTTTATCAGGACGAATTCGTTCAATGATTTTTTCTTCATTGATATGTTCAGGTAAGGGTAATTGAACAAGAATACCATCTACAGAAGGGTCTTCGTTACATTGGTCGATAATTCGAAGTAATTCTAATTCTGTAGTGTTAGATGGGAGGTCGTGAGAGTGAGAGATAAAGCCTACTTCTTCACAAGCACGGCGTTTGCTACCAACATAAACTTCAGAGGCGGGATCGGAACCGACGAGTATTACAGCTAGTCCTGGAGCTCTTTTACCCTGAGCGATACGCTCAGCAACTTGGTTTTTTAATTGGCTACGAATGGATTTAGCGATTGCCTTGCCATCAATTATTTGGGCAGTCATAGGTGTAGGATATCCTTTAAATGCGATGCAAAGGTTAGGGCGTGCCCTAAAAATAAGACTTTAATTAAGTAGTTATTATCGACCCACGATGTTTGTTAAAGGCATTTTTTAATGGAGGGTATTAACGCCAGTAACGCATTTTTATTTATTGTAATAGGCTAACTCAATTAATAATCGGGCGTATTCTATCAATAGTAGGTATTGCTGTCATTGTGAAAGCCTCTCAAAATGCATGAAAAAAGCTTAATTAGCTTGTTAATTCATCACACAGTAAGCTTTTTCAAAAAAATCGTTGACGGAAAAAATCAGAGGCTATAATATTCGCTCCGTTCTCAAGCAGCAGGCTAGCTTGAAACACTCTCGGTGATTAGCGCAGCCCGGTAGCGCATCTGCTTTGGGAGCAGAGGGTCAGAGGTTCGAATCCTCTATCACCGACCAAATTTATTGTCATTTGCCACGGTGAGTGACTAAAATAGCTAAGGAAGCTATTTCCGGTTTAGGACATTTTTAATAAAAATGCCATGCGCCCGTAGCTCAGTTGGATAGAGCATCCGCCTTCTAAGCGGATGGTCGCAGGTTCGAATCCTGCCGGGCGTACCATCTTTCTATTTAGAAAGATATAAAATTAGTTTCAGCGGTGATTGTAGCTCAGTTGGTAGAGTCCCGGATTGTGATTCCGGTTGTCGTGGGTTCGAACCCCATCAGTCACCCCACTCTTTTAAAAAGGCGACCTTAACGGTCGCCTTTTGCTATTCAGTTGGTTCTTAAACTCGACATAATTCACACTCTTAAAATAGCTGAATTCTCAGCTTTTCTGCCCTACTTGAGTATATAGATAAGCATGGCTATAATGGCGCGTCTTATATCAAAGTAACTCGGTGTATTAAACACCCAAGAACGAATTCTTAAACGTAGCTGAGGCTTCGGCTATGACAAAGGACGTTAGACAAATTTCGAGGTAAAATAATGCAAGTTTCTGTAGAAACAACCCAAGGTTTGGAGCGTCGTTTAACGATCTCTGTACCTGCAGGCGATCTAGAAAAGCTAATCAAAAACGCACTGGTACAAGAAGCACGCCGTGCTAAAATCGCTGGGTTCCGTCCTGGTAAAGTACCTGTAAGCGTTATTCAAAAGCGTTACGGTGCTGCTATTGAGCATGATATTAAAAATGAATTCATGCAACGCAATTTCGTTGAAGCAATCATTGCTGAAAAAATTAACCCAGCAGGTGCACCAGCATTTACACCAGGTACTACAGAAGGCGAGAACTTTGAGTTCACTGCTACTTTTGAAGTTTATCCTGAAGTTGAGCTTAAAGCTTTAGATGCAATCAACGTTGAAAAGCCAGTTGCAGAAGTAACTGACGCTGACGTTGATAACATGATCGAAACTCTACGTAAGCAACACGCTACTTATGAAGTGGTTGAGCGCGCGTCAGAAGACGGTGACAAAGTTAAAATGAACTTTGTTGGTACTGTTGATGGTGAAGAGTTTGAAGGCGGTAAAGCTGAAGATTTCGAACTTCAACTAGGTAGTGGTCGTATGATCCCTGGCTTCGAAGACGGCATCCTTGGTAAGAAAGCGGGTGAAGAATTCGATATCGACGTAACTTTCCCTGAAGATTACCACGCTGAAAACCTAAAAGGTAAAGCGGCTAAGTTTGCTATCACTTTGACTGAAGTTCAAGGCGGTACATTACCAGAAGTAAACGAAGACTTTGCTGGTCTATTTGGTGTAGCTGAAGGTGGCGTTGACGCTCTTAAAGCTGAAATCCGTAAGAACATGACTCGTGAGCTTGAGCAAGCGCTTAAAGCAAACGTTAAAGAGCAAGTGATCAACGGTCTATTAGACAACAACGAAATCGAGCTACCAAAAGCATTAATCGATGGCGAAGTTCATGCTCTACGTCAGCAAGCACTTCAACGCTTTGGCGGTGCTGATCAAAATAACAACATGCCTGAGCTACCAGCTGAGTTATTTACTGAGCAAGCTGAGCGTCGTGTTAAGATCGGTCTACTTCTTGGTGAAGTTATTAAGACTAACGAACTTAAAGCTGATGACGATAAAGTTAACTCTCTAATCGAATCTATGGCTTCTGCATACGAAGACCCTTCTGAAGTTGTTGAATACTACAACAAGAACGAAGAACTTATGCAGAACATGCGTAACGTTGCCCTTGAAGAGCAAGCAGTTGAAGAAGTACTGAAAGCTGCTAAGGTTTCTGATAAGGAAGTACAGTTTGAAGAATTTATGAACAAGGCAAATGCCCAAGCATAAACTCAAGCTTGACTTGAACGGCTAGAAGCCATTTATAATGGTTCGTATGAGGCTCCTCGTGCGAGCCATTTTTATTTTAAGGAAAATAAATAATGCATAAAGCGCCAGAATCTGTCCTGAATTCATTGGTTCCAATGGTAGTCGAACAAACTGCTAAAGGTGAGCGTTCATATGATATATACTCTCGTCTATTAAAAGAGCGAGTAATTTTCTTAGTTGGTCAAATTGAAGAACACATGGCTAACTTAATTGTTGCTCAGCTTCTGTTTTTAGAATCAGAAAGCCCTGATAAAGATATCTATCTTTATATTAATTCACCTGGTGGTTCAGTAACGGCTGGTATGGCAATTTATGACACTATGAAATTTATCAAACCAGACGTAAGCACGGTTTGTTTAGGTCAAGCAGCCAGCATGGGGGCTTTCTTATTAGCGGGTGGTACTAAAGGCAAGCGCCATTGTTTGCCTAACTCTCGTGTAATGATCCATCAACCATTAGGTGGCTTCCAAGGTCAAGCTTCGGATATCGCAATTCACGCTCAAGAGATCCTAGGCATTAAAGAAAAATTAAATAAAGTTTTGGCAGAACACACGGGACAACCGCTGGAAGTTATTGAAAAAGATACAGATCGTGACAATTTTATGAGTGCTGAACAAGCATTAGATTATGGATTGATCGACTCAGTCTTAACACACAGAGACTGATTTTTTAACAAGTCTGGGTTATGCTCAGATAATAGGATTCAAAATCACTATGCCATTTTAAAGTGGCATAAAGAGGTAAAATAATGGCCGACAATAATAGTAGTGGCGATAGCGGTAAATTGCTGTATTGCTCTTTTTGTGGAAAAAGCCAACACGAAGTGCGTAAGCTAATTGCTGGTCCATCTGTGTATGTCTGTGATGAATGTGTTGAGCTATGTAACGATATTATTCGTGAAGAGATCAAAGATATTTCTCCAAAGTCAGATGAAGATAAACTGCCAACACCTCACGAACTGCGTCAGCACCTTGATGACTATGTGATTGGGCAAGATAAAGCGAAACGAGTGCTAGCTGTTGCAGTTTATAACCACTACAAACGACTTAAGCATTCAGATCCAAACACTGAAGTAGAATTAAGTAAAAGTAATATTCTGTTGATTGGTCCAACGGGTAGCGGTAAGACTTTACTTGCAGAAACGTTAGCGCGCTCTCTGAATGTGCCATTTACTATGGCCGATGCAACGACCTTAACTGAAGCGGGTTACGTTGGTGAAGATGTTGAAAACATCATTCAAAAGCTACTACAAAAATGTGATTACGACGTTGAAAAAGCTCAGCGTGGTATTGTTTACATTGACGAAATTGACAAGATCAGTCGTAAAGCAGATAACCCATCAATTACCCGTGATGTATCAGGTGAGGGTGTTCAGCAAGCATTATTGAAGCTGATTGAAGGTACAGTTGCCGCTGTTCCCCCACAAGGTGGACGTAAGCATCCTCAACAAGAATTTCTTCAGGTAGACACTTCGAAGATCTTATTTATTTGTGGTGGTGCATTTGCCGGTTTAGAAAAGGTTATTGACCAACGCATCGATACAGGAAAAGGAATTGGTTTCGGAGCGACAGTAACCAGTGATGCTGACAAGAAGTCAGTTTCAGAGACTTTTGAGCATGTTGAGCCGGAGGATTTGGTAAAATTTGGTTTGATTCCTGAATTTATTGGTCGTCTACCTGTTGTTGCTACTTTGAAAGAGCTTGATGAAGATGCATTAGTTCAGATTCTGTCTGAGCCTAAAAATGCCATCACAAAGCAGTATGCTGCTCTATTCAATATGGAAGAAGTCGAGCTTGAATTCCGTGAAGATGCATTAAAGGCAATTGCTCAAAAAGCGATGGAGCGCAATACAGGTGCCCGTGGTCTACGCTCAATTGTTGAAAACATTTTACTTGATAGCATGTACGACATTCCATCTAACAATGATGTTAGTAAAGTTGTTGTTGATGAGTCTGTGGTAAACGGTGAGTCAGATCCTATTCTGATTTACAACAACCAAGAGACACAAGTGGCGAGTGGTGAACAATAAATCATCATAATACTGATTGTCGTCTAAAAAAATTAGTATTCTAGATTGAAAAAGGAGCATTAAGCTCCTTTTTTTTGTCTATGCTATTGAAAGGGCATCTAACGCCCTTATATAGTCTTTATATAAAGTTATTTTTACCTCCTTTTTACTCATCACACGGAATTGCAATATGACCCAAGAGAGTGCTACGCATATCGAACTCCCCGTATTGCCACTGAGGGATGTGGTAGTCTATCCGCACATGGTTATTCCGTTGTTTATTGGCCGCGAAAAATCAATTCGTTGCCTTGAAGCAGCAATGGAACAGGATAAACAGATTATCCTAGTTGCCCAGCGAGACGCCGACCTAGATGAACCAACCACTGATGATATTTTCGGTGTTGGTACAGTGGCTTCAATTTTGCAATTGCTCAAACTGCCCGATGGTACTGTTAAGGTACTTGTTGAAGGTGGTAAAAGAGCAGTTATTGAAAAGTTCACCCAAGAACAAGATTTCTTTGTTGCCAGTGCAAACGTGCAAGAAACGGAAACATTAGAAGCTAAAGAAGAAGAAGTTTTGGTGCGTAGCGCCATTGGACAGTTTGAAGGCTACATAAAGCTTAACAAGAAAATTCCACCTGAAGTACTCACTTCACTTTCAGGAATTGATGAAGCCGCTCGCCTTGCTGATACCATGGCTGCGCACATGCCACTAAAGCTTGCAGATAAACAGTCTGTCCTTGAGATGTTCAATGTTGCTGAACGTCTTGAATATCTGATGAGTATGATGGAAGCGGAGATCGACTTATTGCAGGTCGAAAAACGCATTCGTACTCGTGTTAAGAAGCAGATGGAGAAAAGTCAGCGTGAGTATTATTTGAATGAGCAAATGAAAGCCATTCAAAAAGAGCTAGGAGACTTAGACGAGGGACATGACGAATTTGATGTCCTCACTCAAAAAGTCGAAGATGCTCAAATGCCTGAAGAGGCAAAAAATAAAACGCTTGCTGAACTTAAGAAACTAAAAATGATGTCACCAATGTCAGCAGAGGCCACCGTGGTTCGAAGCTACATCGATTGGATGACATCTGTACCGTGGAAGAAACGTTCTAAAATCAAACGTGATTTGTCTAAAGCTGAACAAGTACTAGATACTGACCACTATGGCTTAGAAAAAGTCAAAGAGCGCATTCTTGAGTATCTAGCAGTTCAAAGTCGCGTTAAACAACTTAAAGGGCCTATTTTGTGTTTAGTAGGACCTCCAGGGGTTGGTAAGACTTCTCTTGGGCAATCCATTGCCAAGGCAACTGGTCGTAAGTATGTTCGTGTTGCATTGGGTGGCGTGAGAGATGAAGCAGAAATTCGTGGCCACCGTCGTACTTATATCGGTTCTATGCCAGGAAAGATTATTCAAAAGATGGCAAAAGTAGAGGTTAAAAATCCGCTTTTCCTTTTGGATGAAATAGACAAAATGAGCTCAGATATGCGAGGCGACCCTGCTTCAGCATTACTAGAGGTGCTTGACCCAGAACAAAACACAACATTTAACGATCATTATCTTGAAATTGATTATGATTTGTCTGATGTCATGTTTGTGGCAACCTCTAACTCGATGGATATTCCTGGTCCGTTATTAGACCGTATGGAAGTCATTCGTCTATCAGGTTATACAGAGGACGAAAAATTAAACATTGCTAAGCAACATTTGTTGCCAAAGCAAGTTGAACGCAATGGCTTGAAACCAGCTGAGATCTCAGTAGATGACAGTGCCATTATTAGCATGATTCGTTATTATACTCGTGAAGCAGGGGTTCGTGCTCTTGAGCGTGAATTATCGAAAGTTTGCCGTAAAGTTGTAAAACAGATTTTATTAGATAAATCTCTTAAAACGGTGACTGTAAATGAAAGTAACATTAAAGAGTTCTTGGGTGTTCAGCGTCACGATTATGGTAAGGCGGAGTCTAATAACCAAGTAGGACAGGTAACGGGTCTTGCATGGACTCAAGTTGGTGGTGATTTACTGACTATCGAAGCGACCTCAGTCCCGGGCAAAGGTAAGCTTACATACACAGGTTCGTTAGGTGATGTCATGCAAGAGTCAATTCAAGCTGCATTGACTGTGGTACGGGCTCGAGCTGAGGAGTTAGGTATCAATGCCGACTTCCATGAAAAGCGTGATATCCATGTGCATGTGCCTGAAGGTGCAACACCAAAAGATGGACCATCAGCTGGTGCCGCTATGTGTACGGCATTGGTGTCGAGCTTAACTGGAAATCCAGTATGTGCCGATATCGCCATGACAGGGGAAATTACTTTACGAGGTGAAGTTTTACCTATTGGTGGTTTAAAAGAAAAGCTACTTGCAGCGCATCGTGGTGGAATAAAACGAGTATTAATTCCACATGAAAATGAGCGAGATCTTGAAGAAATTCCAGATAATGTAAAAGCTGATCTTAAAATCTTCCCTGTTAGATGGGTGGATGAAGTGCTCGAACTTGCTTTAGAAAACCCTGTGAAGGGCTTCGAAGTGGTAAAAAAAGAGCAAAAATCAAAAAAATAACGCTATTCACTTAAAAAAATTGAAAAAAGGGCTTAACAAACCGCAGACCTGTGGTAGCCTAGGTAAGTGGATAATCAAGCCTCGACAGGTGTTGGGGCAATTGATTTATAGCTGCTTCCAATATTAAATTGGTTTTTTAAATTTGCTTGATAATATTTTCAAGCTTTATACAAAGCATCCGCAAACCGCGTAGATATAGAAGGACTTGGTTGCGGTGATTAAAATAGTACATTCAAGGGGATGACATGAACAAATCTGAACTAATTGAGAAAATCGCGTCTGATGCAGACATCACTAAAGCTGCTGCTGGTCGCGCACTAGACTCTTTTATTGCTGCTGTAACTGACACTTTAAAGAGCGGTGACAAAATTTCTCTTGTTGGTTTTGGTACATTTGAAGTACGTGAGCGCGCTGCACGTACAGGCCGTAACCCACAAACTGGTGCAGAAATCAAAATCGCTGCTGCTAAAGTACCTGCTTTTAAAGCTGGTAAAGCACTAAAAGACGCTGTTAACTAAGAATAGTGATTTTGTAGCCTTTAAGGTATTTGTATTTAAGCACTGCAACGCAGTGCTTTTTACGAATTTAGGGCTTTGGATTGTAGATACAATATAGTAACAATTATGACTGATATGTGATCGACAAACAGTGATGATAACGATTACAATTCAGTACTAATTGATGTTGAATTCGAAAATTCATATTACCAAAGAAAAGGCGCACATCATTGGCGCCTTTTTTATTACTTAACTAAGCGAGATATCTGATGTTAGAAAAGATTCGCGAGGGTTCACAAGGTGTAATTGCTAAAACAATTTTAATTCTTGTGATCTTATCTTTTGCCTTTGCAGGTGTGAGCAGTTATTTAGGCTCAAAAACAACTGTGGCTGCTGCTACGGTAAACGGTGAAGAGATCAGCAAAGCTGAATTAGAGCAACTGTATCAAAATGAACGTAATCGTCTACAACAACAATTAGGCGAAATGTTTGACACACTAGCCTCAAATGATGATTACTTAAAGAGTGTTAAAAAAAGTGTATTAGAGCGCTTAGTTGCTCAAAAGCTTGTAGACCAAGCTGCTTCTAATTTAAATTTAACCGTTTCAGATGCGCAGGTAAAACAAGCAATCCTTTCTGAGCCAGCGTTTCAAACCGATGGTCACTTTGATAATGATCGTTTTCAAGCTGTTCTTCGTCAATTAGGCTATCAACCTGCAGCCTTTAGTGAAAGCATGCGTGTAGATATGACTCGTCGTCAACTAGTAGAAGCGTTGATCGGTTCTGAATTTGCACTAAAGAGTGAAGCAAAAGATATTGCAGAACTACAAGGTCAAAGCCGTGATATCCGCTATGCGATTGTTGATGCTGAGCCATACAAAGCAGACATAAAAGTGACTGACGAACAGGCTAAAGATTACTACGATCAAAATACAAACCAGTTTGTACGTCCTGAACAAGTAAGCCTAGATTACGTTGAGCTAAATGCAGCTGACTTTGCTAATAAGGTTAACGTTTCTGAAGAAGATGCAAAGACTTACTATGATGAGCATAAGAATCAGTATCAAACTACTGAAAAGCGTCTTCCTGCTCATATCTTAATTCCTTTTGGTGACGATGAAGCAGCAGCAAAATCAAAAATTGAAGCCATTAAAAAAGAATTAGACAATGGTGCTGATTTTGCCGAACTTGCTAAAAAGGACTCTCAAGATACCTTTAGCGCTAAAAATGGCGGTAAACTTGATTGGTACGAGCAAGGTGTTATGGACCCTGCATTTGATGATGCATTATTCAAACTAAAAAAAGGTCAGGTGTCTGGTATTGTAAAATCAGAGTTTGGTTTTCACCTGATTAAACTACTTGATGAAAAGCCAGTTCAAACTCAAGCTTTTGCAGATGTTAAAGCTGATATTGAAAAAGAACTTAAAAAGCGTAAGGCTGATGATGAATTCTACTCACTGCAACAGAAGCTGGCCGATACCAGCTATGAAGTACCTGATACATTAGAAGATGCAGCTAAAGCCGTAAATGCTAAAGTGATGCACTCTGGTTTATTTGCTCGTAATAATCCTCCTGCAGTATTGAATGACCCTAAAGTGATCAAGGCTGCATTTTCTGAGCAAGTGTTAGATCAAGGCATGAACAGTGATGTGATTGAACTTGGTGATAACCATGTGATTGTTTTGCGTGTGAACGAACACAAGGTAGCGGGAACTAAATCATTTGATGAAGTGAAAGCTGATATCGTTGCCCGTATCAAGCAAGATAAAGCTAATGACCAAGCTAAAATCAAAGCTGAAGAATATGCTGCAAGTATCAAAGCAGGTAAGCCAGAAGTTAAGCTAACCACGAAGGCTAACGTTCACCGTTATGATAGAGAGTTACAGCTTGAACTTGTTTCAGAAGTATTTAAGCTATCTAAACCAGAACAAGCGCCTACAGTTGGTACAGTTGAGCTAACAAATGGCTATGCGGTAGTTGCTCTTGATAAGGTTAACCCTGCGGAAGGCATCAATGATGCAGTAATCGGCAGTTTACAACAGCAGTTAGCGAATAACTTCTCAGAGTTAGATTACCGTTCATTAATTGCATATTTAAAATCTAAAGCTGAAATTACTTATGCTGAAGATGCGAATGAGATTAGTGAGCTACAGTAATCTATAAGTTGTTTACTAAATAGGTGTATCAAAATCCTCTCCAGAAATGGAGGGGATTTTTTCTTATTGGCTACTGTTTTCTTTCCTATAAGCAAAACATGCACTTGGGGGAGCTTTAAAAGGCTCAAGAGATCGAATTAATTGCTCCATACCTCTTTTGTTTTTGGTTTCTTCTATACGATTGTTCGGATTGGTACATCTAAGTTCATGTGCAATCAAAAGCCCAGTGCCGATGGCATAGCGTACACAATTGTTATAATCCAAGAGCCAGCTCAAAATGCTACCATCGTTATACGATTTAAACTGAATTGTCATAGTTGGATACGTTTCTGTACTAGGGTAGATGTTATCCTTAGAGTCTATGATTATGGCTCCATCTTTAGAGTAAACAACTAATATCGCATGGTCTGGAGCCCAATCTTTTTTTATACCTACGACTTGCATAAGAAAAGGTTGTTGACAGTGGGGAAAGTGTTCATTACGCATAAAATCAAGATATTCTGTAAACTTACTCTCCGGAACACCTTTTAGGTATGATTCATCAAGTTCATTAGAACCATGATGACTTGGGAATGTCGGTCCAATGTACTCTATAGCGTGCTCAAGACCAGTTAGGTAATGTTCGAAAGCTTCTAATGCAAGTGAAGTTTCTAATGTTCCTGTAGCTTTTACTTTTTGTCTAAACTCATCAGCATGTTCGCTTGTACGTCCTGCTACTAGAGTTCTAGAATAGGACTCATTTTGTTGAGCATCGGCGCTGGTGATACTACACATCTCATTAACCATTTTACCATCTTCATTTTTAACTTGAATGGTTCTGTGGATAGTTTTATTTGCTTTGTTTTCCACTTCATCTAATTGAATAATGTCGTCCGCCATATCGAATTCGCCTATCGAAGAGCTTGGAATAATTGGCCCAGAGCCATTTGCATTAGGTATTTTGCAAAGAGTTTCTTGCGGTAAGACTTTTGGTGGAGCAGCTTGTTCATCAAGTGCTTTATGAGGTAGGAGCTCTTCTTGTTTAAAATTCGTTGAAACTTCTGGTGCTTGTGTTGTTTCAAAAAACGCAGCGTTAGGAGAGTTAGAACCAGAGTTTGTTGTTTTTCTGACTTCAAGGATCTTAGATTTGTAACCTTCACCAGGAGTTATTATCTCAATTTCAGCCCATGACTCCGATTCATCAAATTCGTATTTGCTAAGCCATCGCCACGAACAGGAACTTTCCGTCTTCAAGGGAATTTCAGGTTTAACACTTGCCATAGCTTTATCTCAAACATTATAAGTTAGCTTCTAAAGTAATACATTAGAAGTATAATGGCATTGAAAGTGAATAATAAATAATGAAGCTAGGGAAACGATTAAAATATCAAGTGGAGTTCGATGTGGATGTCGTTGATTTATAAGTGAAAAATATATGTTTGTTATTTGTAGAGTTGTCAATGATTAATTAACATTAAAAAACGCCGCATTGGAGCGGCGTTAGAAAATCAGAAAACTAAAGGCGTTAAAGTTCGATTACATCGAAATCGACAAGTGGATTAACATCAGCCTCGTAGTCAATGCCTTCAATTCCAAAACCGAATAGTTGTAAGAATTCATCTTTATATTCTTGGTAATCGGTTAAGTCTTTTAAGTTTTCAGAGGTTACGGTAGGCCATAACTCACGACAGTGTTGTTGAATTTCGTCTCGTAATTCCCAGTCATCTAGGCGTAAACGGTTACTTTCGTCAACTTCTGCTGCATGTCCATCAATACGGTATAGGCGATCGCTGAACATGCGGTTGATTTGTTCAATACAACCTTCGTGTAAACCTGCTGCGCGCATTTTCTTAAATACCATAGCGATGTAAAGTGGCATTACAGGAATAGCGGAACTTGCTTGGGTAACGACACTCTTAAGTACAGCAACGTTGGCACTACCGCCATTAACACCAAGTTTCTCATTTAGAGCGTGGGCTGCACGGTCTAAATCCATTTTGGCTTTACCTAAAGCGCCATGCCAATAGATTGGCCAAGTCATGTCAGTACCGATGTAACTATAAGCAACCGTTTTACAGTTGTCGGTTAGTACGCCTGCTTCAGATAGAGCATCAATCCAAAGCTCCCAATCTTGACCGCCCATAACTGTTACTGTGTCTGCAATTTCTTGCTCAGTAGCGGGTTCAACATGAGCTTCAATAATCGTGTCTTTATTGGTATCAACTGCAGTTGAAGAGTAAGTTTCACCGATTGGTTTAAGTGAAGAGCGGATCACTTCACCTGAATCTGGCATTTTACGAACTGGAGAAGCCAGTGAGTACACCACCATATCTACTTGACCAAGATCTTGTTTAATCAGCTCAATGGTCTTTTGTTTAGCTTCATGGCTGAATGCGTCACAGTTGATGCTCTTTGAGTATAAGCCTTCAGCTTTGGCAAATTTGTCAAAAGCAGCAGAGTTATACCAACCAGCAGTGCCCGGTTTTTTCTCTGTTCCTGGCTTTTCAAAGAATACGCCGATAGTAGCGGCGTTGTTACCAAATGCAGCCGTGATACGAGAGGCAAGGCCATATCCGCTTGATGAACCAATAACAAGTACTTTTTTAGGACCCTTCTTTAAGTTGGCATTGGCTTTGGTTATATTAATTTGTTCAAGAACGTTTGCTTCACAGCCTACTGGGTGTGTCGTGGTACAGATAAAACCACGAATTTTTGGTTTGATGATCATAGTTATTCTTCTGTTGAGTCGATTGGGGATAGAATAATAATTTATGTGTTAAATTGGCACTTATTTTTACTTGAAATGAGTAAATCTTAAAGTGGTTGGAGCAGTTAGCATAATTCCTGATCCCTTAGCAATTTCTGAGTGTAAGGATGTTGAGGGTCAGTGAATAATTGTTCTGTCGAAGCTCGCTCTACAATTTCACCCTTAAACAATACGATCACATTATCACTAATGTGGCGAATAATATTAAGGTTATGAGATACAAAGATAAAAGAGAGCCCTAGCTCTTTTTGCAGTTCAATCAATAGATTTAAAATTTGAGCTCTTACTGATAAATCTAACGCTGTTAATGCTTCATCTGCGATGATGATTTTGGGGTTTAGCATTAAAGCTCTTGCGACTGCCACTCTTTGCTTTTGCCCCTCTGAGATCATGTGAGGGTAGAAGTCGGCGTGCTCTGGAAGTAGGCCTACTTTTTTTAAAATTGAGAGTACTTGATCGTGTCGCTGTCGATCAGATAATGAAGTATTGAATTTTAAAGGTTCATCAAGTAATTCACCTATCGTCAGACGAGGATTCAAAGACGTATTTGGGTCTTGAAAGATCATTCTAATCAGACGACAGCGCTGCTTTACATTCCGTTTTTCAAGTGGGCTGCCATCAAAAAGAATTTCTCCGCCACTGCGTGCCTCTGCGCCAACAAGAATTTTGGCTAATGTACTTTTTCCTGAGCCAGCTTCACCCACAATCGCCAACGTTTCGCCCTCTTCGAGTGAGAATGAAATGGGTTGTAAAGCCTGAGAGCACTGACGCTTAAAGCCCTTATAACCTGAAAAGTATGTTTTTTTGAGGTTTTTCACCTCAAGCAGTGGTTGGCTCATTCGTTATTCTCTTGATTATAAGGAAAGTGACAAGAATAGCTGTGCTCTTTACGATGAGAGGGCAAAGGTTGATTCACACATTGTCGTTCAGCTTTTGGGCATCGAGGGCCTAAACGACAGCCAATGGGGAGATGTTGTAAAGCTGGAATCGAACCTGGCAGAGTGTCTAATATCATTTTACTACTGGCTCGAAACTTGTCGTTTGCGTAATGATCCATCAAGGTCTTAGTGTATGGATGAAAAGGCTTTTCAACGATTTTATCTGTTAAACCTGATTCTGCAACTTGACCACAATACAGTACGGTTAAGCTATTACACCATTTAGTCAAATTCTCTAGCTCATGACTTATCAATAAAACAGTTACGTTTTGAAGTTGGTTTAATTGGGTCAGCAAGCGAAATATTTGTGCCCGTGTGCTGGCCTCCATATTGGTTGTGGGTTCATCAGCAATTAATAGCTTTGGACGATGGGCGATGGCCATCGCTATCATTACTTTTTGACATTCACCTTCGGACAATTCCCATGCATAACTATCCATAATGGTTTCAGTGTTTTTGATCCCGACTTTATGAAGCCATTTATTAGCCATTTTTAATTTTGCAGCGCCGCGTTGCCAAAAGCGAGTTCCTTTCGGAACAGGCATGCTCTCTAATAGTTGAGAGCCGATGGTTTTTGCTGGATCAAAGCTGCCAGATGGGTCTTGGAAAATCATCGAAATGCTTGAACCCATAAGTTCTCGGCGTTCACTTGATGACATGGTCATCAAATTTTTACCATCGAACATCATTCTATCTGCGCTAATTGTCCAATTTGGGTCTTCAAGACCTATGATGGCTTTTGCAAGTAGGCTGCGACCAGATCCTGATTCTCCTAGAAGTCCTCTAATGTCACCAGCATTTAAAATCATGCTTACTTTTTCTAGTGCTTTGACTTTTCCGTGGGGAGTATCAAGCTCAATGGTTAAGTTTCTAATATCAAGTAAGGGCATAATAACTCAACCTTAATTGCGTTGAGGGGATAAAGCTGAGCGTAAGCCATCCCCCACTAAATTAATAGCCAAAACGGTAATCAAAATTGCGACGCCAGGAATGGTTACAGTCCAAGGAGCGATAAGAAAATGCTCAGTTCCTTGCATTACCATTGCTCCCCATTCGGGACTTGGCGCTTGAGCACCAAGATTAAGAAAACCCAGTGCGGCAATATCAAGAACAGCGACAGATAGTGCCAAAGTCACTTGAATTATCACAATATCCCAAACATTTGGCATGATCACATACCAGTATATTTGTAATGAATTAGCACCATCCAGCCTTGCAGCTGTCACATATTCCTTTTGGAGCTCTTCATGGATTGCTTGGTGAATTGCTCGAACAAATTGCGGAACAAGGGCTAAGCCAACAGCCCAGAACACATTTTCTAGTCCAGCTCCTAATACTGCAACGACTAACATCGCTAGTATTAACGACGGAATAGATAATAGTGCATCTAATAAATGACCTAAAATACTCGATTTGATACCACTCATCATGCCGGATAGTGAACCTAGTAAGAAGCCGATAATTAGTGCGGCAACAACGACAATCAACGACAATCCAAAAGTAAGGTGTGTACCATGAAGCACACGACTTAGAATATCTCGACCCAGTTCATCTGTGCCAAAAAAGTGAGTAACAGTTCCGCTTTGATCCCACGATGGTGGTAGTAATAGTGCATTAGGATCTTGTAATTCTGGCGGGAAGGGCGCTAACAACTCCCCAAATAGCATCACAAAAACTAAGACGAAAAGCAGCCATAGTCCAATCAATGCAAAAGGGTTTGATGAAAATGCCATCCATGTTCTTTTGGTTGGAGATGGGATGGCATCGTCTTGGTAAATTCTAATTCTGGCCATAAAGTTCTTTCTTAGTGATCGGGTTAACGAGGCTGTGAATCACATCAATTAAAATGTTTAAGAAAATAATCAACAGGGCTACAACGAATACGCCACCTTGAATAACTGTATAATCACGCTGGTAAATACCTGATACGAGCCAATAGCCAACGCCCGGCCATGCAAAGCTAACTTCTACTAAAATCGCGTAACTGGCAAAAGGGCCTAGCATAACGCCTAGTTGTTTAAACACTGGAATGAGAGCGTTAGGCAAGGCATGCTTGATGATGATTTGGCCTGTATGCAATCCACGTGCTTCTGCTGCACGAATATAAGTTTGACTCATCACATTTTGCATTGCAGAGCGGGTGATACGAATAACAACGGTTAGCGGCAAAATGGATAATGTGACAGCAGGTAAAATGATGTGCTGTAGTGCATCATAAAAGGCTGACATTCCATATTGTTTACTAGCCAAAAGACTGTCTATTACCAAGAAGCCTGTGACTGGTTTTATCTCATATAGCAAATTAATTTGCCCTGATACTGGTAACCAGTCTTGTTGAATCCCAAACCAATGGGCCAACATTAGCCCTATCCAAAAAACGGGTAACGAATAGCCTGTCAACGTAGTGGCAACAATAACGTTTTGGGTCATTTTATGGTGATTAAATGACGCAAGAACTCCAATTGGTATCCCTACAACTAAGGCAATTAACCCTGCGATGACCGCCAATTCAAATGATGCAGGTAAAACGACAAACAGTTCTTGAGAAATAGGATGGTGTGAAGTTAGAGACACCCCAAAATCCCCACTCAACCTATTTTGAACATAAGCAATAAATTGACTGATTATATTGCTATTTAAACTATAAGCCTGAGTAATGACCTGTTGTTGTGAAGGGGATGGATCGGCAATGCCTGATAATGCTACAGCTGGCGAAACAGGAAATAAATGGGTGACGTAAAAAAGCACCATTAGCATCACGCAAGACGTAGCAATAAATAAATTTAATCGTCGAACTAAATACCAAGTCATGATCAGTCGTTCTGCTCCTTATTATGATATGCCTTAGCAAATGATATGCCTCCGTAAGAAGCAAGTTTCACTCCTTTTATATCAGTGCGTTTTAAAATAATTCGATTCGAGTGTGCCAAGGGAACTAATGGCATTTGCTCACTCAATAACATTTCAGCCTTTTGATAGAGTTTTTTTCTATCAGCTTGATCTGTCACAGTTTTAGCTTGCTCAAGAATAGAATCAAATTTCGTATCACACCACTGGGAACGATTATTGTTAGACTTAAGAGCCGCGCAACTTAAGAAAGGTGAAAAGAAGTTATCTGGATCACTATTATCAGCGTTCCAACCAAGTAAAACAGAATCGTATTGGGAGCGGTTTAGTTTTTTAGACAATACCCTCCAATCGTTGCTATGAATATGGGCTTTGATTCCAACTTTAGCCAAATCAGCCTGAATCAATTGAGCCGTTTTAACAGGGTTAGGGTTGTAAGTCCTAGCTGTAGGCATTGTTAAAATATTCATCCTTAAATTTGTTAACCCTTTTTTTTGCAAAATTTGTTTAGCCTTTACTGGGTTATAACCTTGATGTGTAGGGTTGATACTATGTGCCCAAGAAGCAGGAGGTAAAATACTGTCGGCTTCCACTGCTGTTTGTCGATAAACTACACTTAAAATGTCACTCTTGTTGATGGCCATGGCCAAAGCTTGTCTCACTTCTGGGTCATCAAATGGAGGTTTTAAGGTGTTAAATGCCCAAAATGCAACATTCATCCCTCTTTGCTGTTGGATTTGTACGTGCGGATATTGGTTCGCCACTTTTAATTCAAGAGGTTTTGGTAAGGCAGAGACACCACAATCATCAGTAAGTAACTTAGCCAATCTTTGTGAGTTTTTTCTGGTAATGTCAAACACTAAGTGTTCTATTACTGTCCGCTTTCCCCAGTAATCATTATTTCGCTGATAACGAATGTATTCATTTTTAACGTATTGTTTTAATACAAATGGACCGGTACCGATAGCAAACTGATCGATCCTTTGTGGAGTTCCGGCTTTTAGGAGAAAGTCAGCATATTCTTGAGATAAAACTACCGCAAAATCAGATGCTAAATTTGCTAGAAAACTGGCATCTGGACGATTTAATGTGAATGTTACTGTGTATAAATCTGGTGCTGAAATATCTTTGACTAAAGATTGAAATCCAATACTTTGAAAAAAAGGATAACCAGTTGCAGATACATCATGGTAAGGGTTATCTGCTCTAATTATTCTATTAAATGAAAAAAGCACATCAAGTGCATTAAAGTTTCTGCTTGGGGTAAACCATTGGGCGCGATGGAATTTAACACCTTTTCGAAGCTTAAATGTGTATACTTTTCCATCCTTGCTTACTTGCCAAGATGTTGCGAGCGATGGCGAGACTTTACCTGTAGTGACATCATATTCAATCAAATGATTGTAAATTTGATGCGAGCTAGCATCTATGGTTGTTCCTAGAGTTACAATCTGAGGGTTAAAACTTTCTGGGTTTCCCTCAGAGCAATATACTAATCCAATGGGAACATTTTGTGGCTGACAGCCTGAAAGTGTAATTAAGCTCAGGCAAACAGCGAGAACTAAAATGAACCGATTTCGAGCCAGTTTCATCATTAATTGTGAGTGGTTTGTTTGATCTTTTTACATTCTAACAGCCATAGAGCAAAAGCGACAATGTTGAAAACAAAGATATGTAATTTGAATCATTTATTTCCAAGGGATTAAACCTAGTTCATGTATAAGTTTTTTAACAACTCCTTGCTTAGTATTTAACAAAAATATTTATGTTAATTAAGTGAGAATGAAATGAGTAGTGCAATAGAAACGATTAACCTTGTTGCGAATATAGAGAGACATCACAAAGAAATTGTTCCTGAAAGCGAAACAGCGGTACTTGCTGAAACTATTCGAGATTACCTAATTTCAGATCAGAAGGAAAACAAATACAGTGAAGATAAAGAAGAAGATGGTTGTGTTAAAGTAATTTTAAACGAGATCTCTAAAGATGTAGCTCCCATGGGTGAAGAAATAGCAAATTAGTCTACACAATAACCTAAGTGAAATTTCAATACCTTATTGCTTGGAATAGCCTTAAATTTTAAGGCTTTTCCAATAAATTGTACTTCTTTAAGATCCCACGCAGCTGATGATAACTCAAACCAAGATTATCAGCGGTTTTTCGCTGATTAAACTGGCTATGCTCTAAGGCATTTTTAATTAAATCAATTTCAAATGCTTCAGTGGCTTCTTTAAATTGGATAGGGAACTCTAATTGAGGCTTTGCTTCTGGTTTACTAATGTCTGTAGCTTCAATTGGTGCTGGTGTGTTTATTGATATTTCTTCTTTTGCGGTACGCTGAGAAACGGTTCTAACCCTTTGTTTAGGACGATATGGAGACTCGAAAGGGTCGAGACTGATTTCTGAAATCGGCTCAGCTTCCATTCCATAACGATAAACACTTCGTTCAATCGCATTTTTTAACTCACGAATATTACCCGGCCATTCATAATCATGTAATTGTTGAACGGCATGTTGAGAAAACCCTGTAAAAAATGGCATTTCTAACTGCTTAACCATGCCCATAGCGAAATACTCAGCCAGTGGCATAATATCTTCTTTGCGGTAACGCAGAGGTGGAAGAGTGATAACATCAAACGCTAACCTATCCAGCAAGTCTGCTCTAAATTCTCCAGCCTCGGCCAAAGAGGGTAAATCTTCATTAGCGGCACATATTAAGCGAACATCAGTTTGAACTGTTTTACTGCCACCCACACGTTCAAATTCACCATATTCAATAACTCGTAAAAGCTTTTCTTGAATCAAACCACTGGTATTCGCTAATTCATCAAGAAATAAGGTTCCACCGTCAGCACGTTCGAATCGTCCCTCGTGACGACCTTTTGCCCCAGTAAAAGCACCTGATTCATGGCCAAATAATTCACTTTCAAGCAAATTTTCACTTAAAGACGAGCAATTTAATTTAATAAAGCTCTGATCCCATCGTTTCGATAGATAATGTAACCGCTCTGCGATAAGCTCTTTACCCGTACCTCGTTCACCAATAATCAACACTGGCTTGGATAGAGGTGCAACTTGCGATACATGCTCTAAAACTTCCAGCAGTGCATTAGATTCGCCAATCAAATTATCTTGTTTGAATGAATTACTCATGTGGTTATTGGTAATTTCCACTAACTTTTGGTGAAAAATATAATATGATGCTGTTTATCGAAATGAAAGAAAAAGTTATAAATTTGTTTAACATGTTGTTATTGTTGGCTTTTGAAAAGTTGGCACAGTATCTGTAGTAGTAAATCCGACATCAACAACTTTGAGGATAGAATGATGGGAATTTTTTCACGTTTTGCCGATATTATTAATTCAAATATCAGCTCACTACTCGATAAAGCAGAAGATCCTGAAAAAATGGTTCGCCTGATCATTCAGGAAATGGAAGACACACTGGTAGAGGTTCGCTCCACTAACGCTAAGGTACTGGCTGAGAAAAAAGAAATTCTTCGCCGTGTAGCTAAAGCAGAAGAGCAAGTGCAAGACTGGGAAGGTAAAGCTGAACTTGCTTTATCAAAAGATCGTGAAGACTTAGCAAAGGCTGCACTGGTTGAAAAACAAAAAGCTTCTGACTTAGTAAAAGCGTTGAGCGATGAATTACTTGTGATTGAAGAGCAAATTGCTCGCTTGAAAGAAGAAGTGGTTCAATTGCAAGAAAAGCTGGCGGATGCAAAAGCGCGTCAGAAGACCATTGTTATGCGTACACAAACTGCTTCATCTCGTTTGAACGTAAAGCGTCAGCTTGATTCAAGTAAAGTAGATGATGCCATGCTTAAATTTGAGCAATACGAGCGTCGAGTTGAAGGGCTTGAGTCTCAAGTTGAAGCTTATGACTTAGGCAAGAAAAATACCCTTGCCGACGAGTTTGCTGCACTAGAAGCTGAAGAAACGGTTAATAATGAGCTTGAAGCGCTTAAAGCCAAAGTGAAGGCGAAAAAGGAAAAAGCGAAAAGCTAACCTTAACTATGGAATTGAGGTGAATAATGGACCCAGATATTTTAATCGCACCGCTGATACTCTTTATGATTATCGTGGCTCCGATATGGATTATCATGCATTACCGCAGTAAAAAGCAGATTAATCAAGGATTATCGGAAGAAGAATATAAGACTCTAAACCAGTTGATTGCACAAGCCGATAAGATGGCACATCGAATCGAAACACTTGAAAAAATCTTAGATGCGGAGTCTCCAGAGTGGAGAAATAAACATGAGCAACAGCGATAGGAAAACCTTATATCGTATTCCCAAACAAGGGAAAGTCGCAGGTGTTTGTGCAGGGATTGCAGATTTCTTTGGCTTTGAAACATGGTTAGTTCGTGTCGTTACCGCTTCAGTATTTTTACTGGGTGGTGCTGGAATGGTGTTTATCATTTACATTGCACTTTGGGTAATTTTAGACATTAAACCTAATGAAGAGTCAGAAAGTTCACTTCATAAGGATATAGAAGTGAAAAAGAAAATCTGGCAGGCAGGAGAGCCTGCTCAACAAGCTCTGCAAGACGTTAATAAACAGTTTAGAGCATTAGAGTTAAGGCTTAGAAATCTTGAGCGCCATGTAACCTCTGATAGCTACGACTTAAAACGTCAAATTGATAATCTTTAAGGCGCATTCTAAGCGCCTTTTCGTTTTTCTTGGTTGTGTGTATTTTTTATGAGTTTATTCTCTAAGCAATTTAATAAAGTAAAAAGTAAAACTGAGTCTGTTATTAATCGAAGTGCAGATAGGCATATTCGTCTTGCAATAACTGGGTTATCTGGAGCAGGAAAAACAGCCTTTATTACGGGTTTAGTTCATCAACTATTGTTTTCTGCTACCAAAACCAAGGATTCAAATTTACCACTTTGGCACGTGGCTAGAGAAAAGCGATTGCTTGGTGTGGTTAGAGAGCAACAACCTGACCTTGCTATTCCAAGTTTTGCTCATAATGCCGCGATGGCACAGCTCTCTTCGGAATTACCTAGATGGCCTGAATCAACCAGAAACATCAGTGAACTTAGACTCGCCATTCATTTTAGGCCTCAATCAGGCGTGAGAGGTAAGCTCTTTGATAAGAGTAAGCTGTTGCTTGATATCATCGATTATCCGGGTGAGTGGTTACTTGATTTGCCGTTACTTAAGCTCAATTTTGTTGAATGGTGCATAGAGCAACAAAGCCGAATAGCCATTTTAAGTCAACAAACTGGCTATAAAACTTTTATTGAAGAGATGCAAAAGTTGGATTTTGCATCTGAAATGGATTTATTGGTTTTAGAGCGAGTTGCTAAGCAGTATCAAAATTTATTAACAACTTCCGTCAATGAAAATGGCTATTATCAGGCGCAACCTGGAAGAATGTTATTACCGGGTGATCTTGAGGGGTCTCCATTGCTTACATGGTTTCCGTTAATTCATTTGTCTAAGCCTGAATTAGAAGCTTTATCGAGTAGAGCCGAAGACAATAGTTACTTTTCTATCTTAAAACAGCGCTATAAAGCTTATCTTGATGAGGTGGTTAAGCCCTTTTATCGAGACCATTTTCGGCATTTTGATCGCCAAGTTGTCTTGGTAGATTGCTTATCAGCGTTAAATCATGGCCAAACTCAATTTACTGACATGACTCAAGCGTTATCTGGAGTCCTAAATAGCTTTCAGTTTGGTCAGACGAATTGGTTGAACCGTTTGTTTGCCCCAAAAATTGATAAATTATTATTTGTCGCCAGTAAATGTGATCAGATCACTCGAGATCAACAATCAAATTTATTGTATTTACTTAATGATATGTTGTCTGAAACTCAACAATTGGCCTCAATTAAAGGCTGTGATGTCGAAACTATGGCTATAAGTGCGATTAAAGTGACACGTCATGGTTTAGTTAAACATCAAGATCAAGAAGTCGAAGTTGTTGAAGGGCGAGTAGATGAAACTTCAGATGTATTGCGGATCTTTCCCGGCGAAGTGCCACGCACGTTGCCACAAGCCGACTTTTGGCAAAAGCAAGGTTTTCAATTTAACAACTTTCAGCCGCCCATTTCTTTTGCTAACGCGCAAAAACTACAGCTTGAACATATACGTTTAGATCACTTGTTACAGTATTTATTAGGAGACAAACTTGACTAAAATGGAGAGTGAAAAAGTCAACCTTAAACCATCGCATGTTTTCGAAACTGAACAAACTCTTTTAATCGAGCCAGAAGTAGAATTACAAGCTGCGCAAAAGTTTGAACTTGAGTTGATGGAAGAATCTGAGATCAATAAACAACTTGATGTGCTTGACGATGTTGAGCCAAAAGTATCAAAGCTAACTACTTTGTCAAAGTTAGCCAAAATAGCAATGTTAGCATTGACTGCTCTGATTTTCTTGGAGTTGGTAACAGGTTTAATCCAAGTGTGGCAGCAAAGCCCAATTTTATTTGGTGTTTATTCAGGCTTAATAGGAGTGATTTTAGCTTGGGCTGGTAAAGTAATTGTATCTGAATATAAAAAATTAAAGTCATTAAAAAACCAGCAAAATCATCAGCAGACTTCATTACGTCTAAAAAATAGTATGCAACTAGGTGAAGCCGCAGCCTTTATTCGCAACTTGTCATTCACTTCAAGTGATAAACAAAATCTGGATGAATTTAACCGACTTCGCTCACAAGAGCATAATGACGCTGAACTTTTAAAGCTATTTGAACAAACGGTATTAGCGGAGCAAGATAAAAAAGCTAAAAGAATTGTTCATAAATATGCTGCGGAATCAGCTTTATTACTTGCTGTCAGTCCATTTGCTTTATTGGACATGGCCTTAGTATTACTAAGAAATCAAAAGATGCTCACTGAATTAGCTAAGTGTTACGGTATTGAACTAGGTTACGCAAGCCGAATTAAACTGACCCGAAGCATTGTGAAGAACATCTTGTATGCTGGAACTGCCGAAGTACTAACTGATATAGGTAGCCATCTATTGTCTCTAGAACTCACAGGAAAACTTTCGGCAAAATTAGGACAGGGTCTTGGTGGAGGTCTGTTGACTGCAAGGTTAGGGTATCAAGCCATGGCACTTTGTCGACCTATAGCCTTTGATAAAAAAACTAAACCTAAACTAACCAATATTCATAAATTGCTACTCATTGAGTTGAAAAATTTCTCTAAAAATAAGTAATTACCTATGGATTGTAATTTTGCTTTTACAGCTGAATTAGGATGATTTTTATACTTCAAGATAGGCATTGGTGGAATTATAGGTATCTTTACTTACCAAATTTATAATAAAAACAAAATGAGGTAGGTATGAAAAATACATGGAGCATCTCCACCAAAGCTATTCATGCAGGTAAAATCAGTGACCCTAACGGCGCTTTAGTCTCTCCACTCAGTCAAAGTGCTACGTTTGTGTTTGACTCAGTTGAGCAAGGGGGCGCTCGCTTTAGTGGAGATGAACAGGGATACATATATACACGACTTGGAAATCCAACGACTACCGAGCTTGAAAACAAAATAGCAGTCCTTGAGGGGGCAGAAGATGCTGCTGCAACGGCATCAGGTATGGCGGCGGTATCGTCGGCGTTACTTGCTAACCTAGCACAAGGCGATCATGTTATTGCATCTCGTACGGTTTACGGGTGCTGTTTCTCATTATTGACCCATCAATTTGAACGTTTTGGAATTGAGTCTACATTTGTTGATTTTACCGATATTGAAAAAGTTCGGGCTGCGATAAAACCTAATACCAAAGTGCTTTTTTGTGAAACACCAGTTAATCCACATTTAGAAGTTTATGATTTAGTTGCAATAGCTGGGTTAGCTAAGCAGCATGATGTAACTTCAATTGTTGATAACACCTTTATGACGCCAGTTCTACAAAGACCTCTTGAGTTCGGCATTGATATGGTAGTGCACAGTGCAACCAAGTACCTTAATGGCCACGGAGATGTTGTCGCTGGTATTGTTTGTGGGAACAAGCAAATCATGGAAAAGGTGAAGTTTGAAATCATCAAGGATATTGGCGGGATCATTTCTCCCCATGATGCATGGCTGATTTTAAGAGGTATGAAAACCTTAGATGTGCGTGTACAACGCCATTGTGATAATGCTGAAAAAGTGGCTGACTTTTTAGAATCTCACCCTAAAGTTGCGAAAGTTTATTATCCAGGACTAGATTCTCATCAAGGTTCTGAATTTATCGGTACGCAGATGCAAAGAGCTGGTGGAGTCATGGCTTTCGAGTTAGAGGCCGATCTAAAGTCGAGCATGAAATTTGTAAATTCTTTGGAATTATTTTCAATCGCAGTCAGTTTAGGTGATGCAGAATCGCTGATACAGCATCCTGCTTCTATGACCCACTCTCCATATACAGAGGAAGCCAGAGCAGAAGCTGGCATTACCGATAATTTGATCCGAATATCTATCGGGCTAGAGAACGTTGAAGATATCATTGAAGATTTAGCTGCCGGTCTAATGAGGCTGTAGACTAATTTGTCTGACATTAAGGCTTGATCTTTTTTTATTTATAAGTAGTGTGGTTAATTGTTGAGCACTTGTTTCAACAATTAACAATCAATAATGGAAAGGGGAAAGCCGATGAAAGGATTAGTTCAGGCTTCATTGATTGCGCTTGCGGTAATTTCTGCGCCAGTGAACGCTGGAGATAAAACCAAGTTAGAAAAAGCTAATGTAGCCATTAAAGAGGCAACACAGCTAAAAACGATTAATATTAATACTGCTTCTGCGGAACAACTTCAAACTCTAAAAGGGATTGGGGCAAAGAAAGCGGCTGCGATTGTAAAATATCGTGAAAAGAACGGTAAATTTAAATCCGTTGCAGATTTAAAAAAGATCAAAGGCATCGGTAGCAAGTTTATCGCTAAAAATAAAAAAGTTTTGGTTTTATAGTTACTGGTAATCAAAGTATAAGGCAGCTATTTAGTTGCCTTTTTTATTGTTAAACACTTCAATGTTTTGCATAATTCTTTCTACCGTTACTATGCACCATCTTAATCCCATTTTTATATGAAAATAATCGCAGATGCCAATATGCCTTTTGCTGAAGAGCTCTTTCAGCAATTTGGTGATGTGCATAAGTTAGACGGTCGTTCAATGACAGCCGATGATGTAAAAGATGCTGATATTCTTCTTGTTCGCTCAGTTACGACTGTTAATTCATCATTACTTGCAGCTAATAGTAAATTAAAGTTCGTCGGTACAGCGACAATCGGCACTGATCATATTGATCAAGACTTTTTAAAATCCAAAAATATTGAATTTTCAAATGCACCGGGTTGCAATGCAATTGCTGTGGGTGAGTACGCTTTTACGACCATGCTGGAATTGGCACATAAATATGGCGAAGTGCTTAAAGACAAAACAGTAGGCATTGTTGGTGCTGGAAATACAGGCTCTGCTTTAGAAAAGTGTCTAAAAGCATATGGAGTTAACACTTTATTGTGTGATCCAATAAAAGCTGAACAAGGCGAACCTCGTAAATTTGTTTCTCTCGAGGCTGTAATTGAAGGTGCAGATGTGATTAGCTTGCATGTTCCCTTAACCAAGGAAGGCGAACATAAGACATTTCATCTCTTAGATGAAGCTAAATTAAAGCAACTTAAACACAATGCTTGGTTATTAAATTGTTGTCGTGGTGAAGTTATAGATAATCAGGCGTTGACCCGAGTGAAAAAGTACAGGGAGGATATTAAACTTGTCCTCGATGTCTGGGAAGGTGAGCCATATCCTATTGAAGCATTGATTCCAACGGTAGACTTCGCTACGCCACATATTGCTGGTTACAGTGTCGAAGGCAAAGCTAGAGGTACGTTTATGCTATATGAGAAGGTGTGTCAGTTGCTTTCAAAGCCTGTAAAAACAAGTATCTCGCAACTTTTACCCGAATTCTTTATCAGTAAAGTCCAGCTTGATGCAAACCTTACACAATTAGATCTGTTACGGCTTATGCGATTGGTATACGATATAAGTGATGATGACCGTAGTTTCAGGCAATTAGACTTCTCAAATAAGGAGTTTGATGTGATGAGAAAAGCTCATAAACATCGCCGTGAATGTTCAGCATTAACTATATCCTCCGTTGAAGAGTCACAAAATTGGTTATTCGAGTTAGGTTTTTCTAGAGAACAAGCATAAATATGTCACAAGAATTTAATATTGCCGTACTTGGCGCATCTGGAAATGTCGGTCAAGCAATGATCGAGATTTTAGAAGAAAGAGATTTTCCTGTTGCTAATCTATATCCATTAGGAAGTAAAAACAGCGCAGGAAATACCATTAATTTTAGAGGTGAAGATATCACCATCATCAATGTTGATGAATTTGATTGGACCCAAGCTCAAATTGGCTTCTTTTCTGCGGGTGGCAGAGTATCAGAGAAATGGGCTCCTATCGCAGGTGAGGCAGGGTGTGTGGTTATTGATAACACCTCACACTTTAGATATGACATTGATGTACCGCTTGTGATACCAGAGGTTAACCCTCAAGCCATTGCCGATTTCAGAAATCGCAACATCATTGCTAACCCAAATTGTTCAACAATTCAGATGTTAGTAGCGCTAAAACCTATTTATGATGCATTTGGTTTAGAACGAATCAATGTTTCTACATATCAGTCAGTGTCAGGATCGGGTAAACAAGCCATTGAAGAATTATCCGGACAGTGCGTAAAGCTTCTACAAGGCTTACCAGCTGAGTCGAAGGTCTATGACAAGCAAATAGCATTTAATGCACTCCCTCATATTGATGTCTTTATGGACAATGGCTTTACTAAAGAAGAAATGAAAATGGTGTGGGAAACCCATAAAATTTTGGGTGACGAGAGCATTATGGTAAATCCGACAGCAGTTCGAGTGCCTGTTTTTCATGGTCACAGTGAAGCAGTTCATGTAGAAACTCGCCAGCCTGTAGAAGCTGAAGACATCAAAGCTGTATTGTATGAGGCTCAGGGCATTGAGTTGTTTGCTGAAGATGCTGATTATCCTACAGCGGTAACAGAAGCTGCAGGAACAGACCCTGTTTATGTAGGGCGTATACGAAAAGATTTATTTTTGCCAAACGCTGTAAATTTATGGGTTGTGGCCGATAACATTCGTAAAGGCGCTGCTCTTAACAGTATACAAATTGCTGAAATCTTAATTAGAGACTATTACTAACAGTGTCAGATATAAGAAAAGCTTGCGTTGTAGCAAGCTTTTTTATTAATCGCTATATAGCGGGAATTTTTTCTACTTTATAGTAAACTCAATAAATACAAATGCATAAATCGCAACTTTTGAGCAAGAAAGGAAAGGATGAATGAACTTTCGCACCTCGTATTTGGTTGGCATATTGGCTATCGCATCGTCACTTCTATGGCAACATGATTCAATAATCAATTCTGCCCATGCTGCCACAAAATTCAAAGTTACTGGTCCAAACGGTGAACGAAAAGTAGAAAATAGCCAGTATGGCCCTACTAAAATTAATGATACGTTTTGGAGTATTGCTAATAAAGTTAGGCCTAATCAACAGGTCACGATTTATCAAGTAATGGCTGCTTTGTATGATGCCAATCCACATGCATTCGCCACTACCAACTACAACAGCCTTGAAGCTGGTATGTTTTTAGTGATCCCTCCCATTGAAAGCATAATGTCTATTCCGAAATCTGTTGCGAGAAATCGAGCAACGCAAAATGACAAAGCTTGGGGGAAACGTCAAGAACCACCAGTTAAAGCAAAAGCAGTTGCTGCACCAGTAAAACTCAAAAAAGAGTCAGCAATACTTAAATCAGATGAGACTCAAAAGCAAAAAATAACCGATCTCACAGCTTTATTAGATGCTGAAAAAGCTAAAGTTATGTCCTTAACTGATGAACTTAGCAGAACTCAAGATGAATTGAGTGCAGTTCATGAAGATATGCAAGCGTTAAAAGCACAGCTTGAAAAACTTAACGATAGAGCCGCTACGTTAGATGAAACCTTATTAGAGACAAAGCAAAAAAACGCTGCATTAGTGGCAGAAAATGTTGAATTGAAAGACAAACTTGCAGCATCAAAAGTAGAGAAACCCGAAGAAACGTGGACCAAAATTTTAGACAATCCCTGGTCGATGGTAGCAGCAACGGTCATTTCAACCTTATTGATTATCATTATTGCTTTGTTACTTTTCAAACGAAATTCAAGTGCCGATCCTGAACCAGAATCAAAACCAAACGAATTAGCAGATGCACCAATCCCTGATGAACCTGAAATCGACTTAGATTTGAATTCAGAAACTGATGATTTGAATGAGGAGCAAACTGATATAGCGGTTCATCTTGATGACGGTGAAGAACAAGCTGTTGAAGATGGTATAGAAAACGATGAATCTGAAACAGACGATATTAATACCCTTGATGCTTTATGGGCTAATGCTCTAGATGAGCAAATTGATGGTAAAGAAATCAGTGAAGACACAGAAGAACTACTCTCGAAACTAGAGCAGAATCAATTAGATGAACCACTAGAACCAGCAGTAGATGAAATTGATAGTATTTTAGCTGATGCTGAGAAAGTTGCAGGTTCATCTGAATCAGACCCCATCAATGAACTCGAGGAGCTTAGCATAGGACAAGAGCTTTCGTCTGAGTCAGTAGATACTAGTGAGGAAAGAACTGATGAAGAGTTATCAGAGATAGAACTTGATAGAATTCAAGATGAAATAATCGATGAATTTTTTGAAAAACAAGGCATTGATTCTTTACTCGACGATGCAGGTGACAATGAACCTGAAATCAAAGAGGATAATGCCGAGTTTGATATCGAGTTGACCGAGTTAGACTCGGATTCCGCTCAAGTTGAAGATGATGAAACAGAGGTACAGCCAGAAGAAAATATCTTGGAACCTAAGATGTACTCTTCGTCTGAACCTATTGTGCTACCAGCTGATGATGGTTTAATGGATGAAAGCCTTGAGCCGATAGAAGGTTTGGAACCTATAGAAGATCCAGAGCCGATAGAAGGAATTGAAACAGACGAGTTTGTCGCGGATAGCAATGAAACTCTTGATGATTTAGCTATTGACTTTGACACCACAGCTCTTGACGATGATGAGGTGAATCTACAGCCTCTTGCAGAGCCAGAGCCAGAGCCAGAGCCAGAGCCAGAGCCAGAGCCAGAGCCAGAGCCAGAGCCAGAGCCAGAGCCAGAGCCAGAGCCAGAGCCAGAGCCAGAGCCAGAGCCAGAGCCAGAGCCAGAGCC
>NZ_ML014785.1 GCF_003675895.1 Parashewanella curva | reverse complement strand
TAAGGGTTTGTGTGTTTTAGTTTTTGTCTAAGCAACAAGATTATAACACGCAAACCCTTACCTTTTCTTTAAATATCAACATGATAAACGATTTTTATTGTTGGATTTGAACTCCGAAACTTGAGTTAAATAGATAAAGATAGAAAGAGGGCATATTTTTAATGCCCCCTTTTCAATTTAATCATTGCCGTTTGATGAAAAACTTAAAAATCAAACCGCAAGCCAATGTTAGCAATATCCACATCATTTGAACGATTGTAAGAAAAATCAACCACTAAACTGTCGGTTAAGCGATATCCTACGCCAGCACCAATGCCGAGTTTCCAATCATCAGAGTCAACACTCAGGTTATTTCCAAGAATGCTTGTCGTACCTTTAGAATCTATACGGGTATAAGTCGGTTCGCCATAAATGATGAATCCATTATCCCATTCATATTGAGCGCGAACAGCCAAACCAAATGCAGCTTCAAGCTCAATGTCAATGGTTTGCACTTGGCCAGGAATAGGACTTGGTACAGAAACGTCATCTTCACCGACACCTGTTGCATATCTAAGCTCGGGGATGATATCGAAACCTTCACCGACATCAAAACGGTAGGATAACGATCCTTGAATTCCATTTAACGATACATCTGGCCCACTATCATTACTCATAATACCAATGTAATGTACACCAGCTCCCCACTGAGCCATTGCTGTCGTAGAGAAACCCGCCAGTATTATTGCCAATAGTGTTTTTTTCATCATTCACGTCCTTATGTTGATAAATTTCATTAGGCAGAGTCAGTATAGTTGAGATTTAATTTTTTGAAGTGCGAAAGCAAAACAGCTTAATCCAATAGCCATGCCCACCAACACATCAGAGAAGAAATGAATGCTGATAATGATCCGACTTAATCCTAAAAATACGCCAAAGCTAACAGTCAACAAGGCAAGCAGTCTGTGTTTTTGATAAAGGACTATCCCTATTGGGATAATCAAACTCGCCGCCATAGTGGCATGCCCAGACGGCATTGAGCTGTAATCGTGGATGAGTGTGAAGCCATGAAAGCCATACCAGTCATGCTCGATAAATAGTTTCGGACGATAACGACCAAGCAAAAACTTAAGCAAAAAAGTAACGCCAATCGCTAAAGTATAACCGCTAAATACGACTTTCATATCATGAATACTATCAATTTTGCCTTTCGAATAAAGAAGCAAAATCAATAGCCCAACGATGATAACAAGCGGTAAGATCACCCCTGTTCCTGTACTTGCGCCTAATAAATGCATAGCATCAAATAAAGCAGTATTTTCAAACAGCTGGTAACAGTAGAGAGCAATCGCCTTATCCCAATAAACAAAACTGACGATTGCAAGTACGATAAGCACTAATGAAATACGATAAAGAACATCACTGATAGATTGCATGCCCATTCTATCCTGATCTAGAGGTTATAGATTGAGCCTAGCGTAGAAAGCAAAAATGTCGACCGAAGTCGACATTTTTATAGAATTAGTGAGTTGACACTTGTAAGCCGGGTTCTGTTCTGTCTTGCGACAGCGACAATCATTCGTCTAGGCCTGCAATCGCTCGCAGGCTCAAGCAATCTACCCGTTCCCAACGCGAGCCACGCCATGCGGGAACCTATTTGATCTTGCTCCGAGTGGAGTTTACCTTGCAACCAACTGTTACCAGTGGCCCGGTGCGCTCTTACCGCACCCTTTCACCCTTACCAAGCAAGCTTGGCGGTCTTCTCTCTGCTGCACTTGTCGTCGGCTCACGCCGCCCAGACGTTATCTGGCACCCTGCTCTTTGGAGCCCGGACTTTCCTCCCCACCATCCATAAAGATGATGCAGCGATTGTCTCGGTCAACTCGCGAGGTATTATACCCGTGATAACTCAAGATGCAACTGTGTATCTTGAGACATCACGGGTATACACCCAAACCATAGACTCTAGGTTATGGCTTAGGCATGGAATATCACGCCGTTTTAACAGAGCGACGATTATTCCACCAACTCGAGACATTAGCCCCTAACACCAACAAGCACGGAGTTAAGAATAAGGTCAGTACCGTTGCAAACGCTAAGCCACCGGCAATCGCACTGGCTAATTGTGTCCACCATTGAGTAGACGGTGCGCCGAACGCGGCTTCTCGATTAATAAAATCAAGGTTCATCGACAGTACCATAGGGATCAAACCAAGTACGGTCGTCCCTGCGGTTAACAGCACTGGTCGTAAACGTAATTCCCCTGTTATCAAAGCCGTATGATAAGCAGAATGACCTTGTTTACGCATTGCATTGTAAGTATCAATCAATACGATATTGTTGTTTACCACAATCCCTGCTAACGCAATGATCCCTAAACCAACCATCACAACACCGAAAGCTTGTTGAGCGACTAACAGTCCGAGTAATACCCCAGCGGTTGAAAAAATAATAGCACTCAGTACCAGCAAGCTTTGATAAAAGCTATTAAACTGCATAAGCAGAATCATCAACATGGCAAACACCGAAATAAAGAAAGCTTGAGATAAAAATACCCCTGTTTCTTTTTGATCTTCAGAATCGCCTTTTTCGGTAATACGAATATCAGCAGGGAAGCTCTCGTTTTTCAACTTGGATTGCAGGGTTTGCAAACGTTCGCTGGCTAAAAAACCCTCTTTTATGTCTGCTTGTATGGTAATAACCCGTTTGGCATCGACACGTTTAATGGTTCCTGTTTTCGC
This sequence comes from Parashewanella curva, assembly GCF_003675895.1. Lineage (GTDB taxonomy): Bacteria > Pseudomonadota > Gammaproteobacteria > Enterobacterales > Shewanellaceae > Parashewanella > Parashewanella curva. Next base: position 42,580 of record NZ_ML014785.1, on the reverse strand, counting down.
AACTGGCTTTAACTCTACAAAATTAGATAACGGCACAGAGCCAGATGGCGTTTGAATACTGAAATTAGACAGCTGATCTAAATTGCGTTCGCTTTGTGGAAAGCGGATCATAATATCGACTTCTTCTTCAGCATCATCGGGTCTAAAGTCTGTAACCTTATAACCACGAGTCATCATTTGGATGGCACTACCAATAAGGTTAATGTCAGCGCCATAACGCGCAGCAGCGCGGCGATCTACCGTCACCTGCCAGTCGATGCCAGGCAGAGGTCGGTTATCTTCAATATCTTTTAGACCGTCAGTTTTATCCATTTCAGCTCGGATCATATCTACCGCATGGTAAATGTTCTCTTGGCTAATACCACTGACTTGTAATTGAATAGGTTTACCGGCACTTGGACCATCTTCTTGTTTACGAAACTCTAATTTAACGCCAGCAATATCGGCTGTTTTTTGGCGCATTTCGTCAAGGATTTTCGATGCAGGACGACGCCATTTCCAATCAATAAATTGAAACTGAACCGTACCCACGACATCTTCAGCCAGCTGGTTAGGCGCTTGATTATAAGATTGTGCTGAAACAGACTTAAGCTCAGGCATACCAATCAAACGTTCTTCAACGTGGCGAAGCAGCTTATCTTTTTCGTAAATAGACAAATCACCACGAGCATGAACCAGTACTTTAGCACTATCAGGCTCTGTATCAGGGAAGAACTCTGTCCCTAATCCAAAGGTAAAATAACTCATGTAACTGATAATGATCGCCATGATCGTCAGGCCAAACACCTTGGTTGGGTGACGTAAGCCTAACGCTAAGGTCTTTGAATACCAGCCTTTACCATGGGCTTCAGCTTGCTCTGTGTCATCAACAAGAGCAGTCTCAGCACTCTCGTTTCTACTGGGAGCTTTTTTGCTTATGGCAGCACCTAGCACAGGCAGGAACACCAAAGCCACGAACAATGAAGCGATCAAGCAGATCATTACCGTGATCGGCAGGTATTTCATAAATTCACCAACAATACCCGGCCAACCCACTAATGGAACAAACACTGCTAATGTTGTAGCTGTAGATGCGATGATAGGCCAGCTCATTCTTTTTGATGCCATGGCAAACGCTTGCTTGGGCGTTAGGCCGTTATCGGCATAACGATTAGCCAGTTCGGTAACCACAATAGCACCATCAACCAACATTCCCACCACTAAAATTAAGCTGAACAAAACCACGATATTTAAGGTATAGCCAATCATGTAGATGACTAAAATCCCAGCAAGAAATGACGCTGGTATCGCCATGCCCACTAACAGAGAAGAGCGAAAACCTAAGGCACCGATGATCACAATCATCACCATAATAACCGCACTGATGACATTATTTTGTAGGTCACCAATCATGGTGTTGATTTGATCGGACTGATCTAAGGTGTAATCTAAGCTCAATGTACTCGGCCAGAAACCCTCTTTTTCAGCGACTATCTGTTTCACCTTAGAAATAGTGGCAATGATATTTTCACCGACACGCTTTTTCACTTCAAGGTTAATTGAGCTTTGGCCATTTAGTCGTGCAAAACCTTGGGCATCTTTGTAAGTACGGCGAATAGAAGCGACATCTCCAAAGGTTACCACGGTATCATTAACGGTTTTGATCGGCAGCGCGAGCATGTCATCAATATCTTCGACAACGCCCGGTACTTTAACCACCATTCGTCCATCACCATTATCAATGGCTCCGGCAGCAACAAGTTTATTGTTGTTACTGATACTGCGGATCACTTGCAGAAAATCGATGTTGTAGGTCTCCAGGATTAGAGGATCGACAATTACATCTAATACTTCCTCACGGTCGCCACCAATCTCTACTTCCAATACTTCAGGTAAGGCTTCAATATCATCCTTAAGATCCCGAGCTAATCTAAGCAGTTGTCGTTCAGGGATCGGTCCTGACAAACTCATGGATAACACGGGAAACAAAGCCACATTTACTTCGTGAACTTCAGGTTCTTCACCGCCCGACGGCAACTTAACTTTGGCTAAATCGACTTTTTCTCTCACATCTAGCAAAGCTTGAGCGGAATCAAAACCAGCATCGAACTCAAGCGATACCGACGCATGGCCTTCCGAGGCCACCGATTTCATCTCTTTTACGCCTTCAATGCTGCGAAGCTCTTTTTCCATCGGACGCACTAACAAACGCTCGGCATCTGATGATGAGATCCCTTCGTGCACCATAGAAACATAAATATTGGGAATAGCAACATCTGGCTGCGATTCACGGGGTATAGCCACATAAGCCACTGAACCCGCTAAAATCACACAAAACAATAATAATAAAACGGCGCGGCTTCTATCCATCGCCCAGTCTATCAATCGACCCATACCGTTATTCCTTTTCCAAGGTCACATACTGAGGTTCAACAGTTTGCCCATTGGCAACGAACCCCTGACCAACGGTGATTAAGGTGACTTGCTCTGGGAGACCTGTTACGTAAACTCCAGAAAGATCTGAACGAATAAGATCAACCAAATAAGTGTTCACTTGATTATGCTCATTTACCCCTTTGACTTGTAAACGACCATCAGTGGATAAATCCAGCATTGATGCTGGTATTTTGTGGGTATTAATTGAATTCAAATCCAATGCTACTTTGGCACTTTGCCCAAAAGCAGGTAATGACTGTAAGCCTGTGACTTTAGCTTCCACTCGGTAAGTACGAGTTTGAGGATCGGCAGATTGAGAAATGTAACTCACCTTACCTTGTACCATACTACCATTGGTCAACTCTGCCGTTACTGGCAAGCCCTGCTTGATATTTGCAATGTCCCGCTGAGGCACTTGAGCCACGATCAACAAATAACTATTGTCTACTAGAGTACCTATCGGATCGCCGACCCCTACATAACTACCGGGTTCTGCAGTGAGTTCATTCAAAATACCACTAAACGGTGCTTTGATTTGTGTATGTTGTAGGTTAAGTTGCAACTGTTTTACGTTAGCTTCGGCATTCGCTAACTGTGCCTGTGCTTGCTTATGTTGATTTGATGAAACCAGCTTCTTTTTGAACAGGCGTTCGCTGGCTTGTAAATCAGCTTGCTTTACTAATAAATCGGCTTTAGCTGATTCAAGAGAGAGTTTTCTGGCATTTTCCTCAAGTTGAATAATCACTTGCCCTTTTTGGGCTTGCTCACCTTTAAGGATGTTCTTTTTGATCACTTTACCAGAGACTTCAGCTTTTAATGACACCTGTTTTGGTGCTTCGATTTGACCGCGAAGATTAAGGATATTGCTCATTTCATTTGCGGTAAAATCAGCAACTTGCACTTTAAATAATGACTGCTTTTTTTGTTGCTGCTGGTGAGTTTGAGCTTGCTCACTACTGTCTTGACTGGTTGAAATCGTGCCTGTTGCAATCCATGCAACCGCAACTAGTGCCAGTACAACCGCTATCGTTACGGAGTTTAACTTTGGTTTGATCATATTTTCCAACTTATATTAATTTCTACCATGAAAGATCTAATGGCTTCTTTTACCTAAAATGCCGGCCACCATAAATCGGCTGTTAATTTCAATAAAACGCTCAGGTGTTAGCCCTTTAAATGCGGCTATGTCACCATCCCAAATCATTCTTAAGGTACCGTGAAAACTGGCATGTAACGCAATCACCAACTCTTCAACCGATTGTCTTGGGATCTCACCACAGCTCATACCCGCTTCAAGCAGTTCTTCAAAAAAGCACTGATCTTGCTTTTCCAGTTCTTCAAAAGCTTTAGCAACCGCTTCAGGTAAACGCTTTCTTACTTCTGCACGATGACAGAAGTGTGCGACTTTAGCGCCAACAGGATCATCTAGACTAACTTGAAACGCCAACCTTAAAATTTGCTCGACGGCTGCTAACCGATTGTCTTCAGGAATTTTTGTCGGCCATTGTTCTCTAAATTTTTCAAAGTGAGACAATGCAATACGCGCATAAATTTCTTCTTTACAGCTAAAGTGCTTATATACTGTGCCCTTACCTATTTCGGCTTTGTTAGCGATCTGTGCCACTGTGACACTTTGCCAATCATTACCATCAAACAAACTCAAGGCTGCAGATAGAATATCTTCCTCTCTGCGTGCAAACTCTCGCTGTTTTCGCGTTAACTCAACCATAAACCACCTCAAGAAAAACCAATAGTCATTTTGTGACTAATGGTCACAAATTAAAACACAAAGATAGCAGAAGGTAAATTGAGCACATGTACTTTTGTGTTATTTGAGTGGAAATGTGGATAAGGAAATTGTAAATAGATGTGGATAGTTTCTAGAAAAGCTTATCTAAGGATATGTTTTTATTAGATAAGCTTACTAAGAATAAATTAGAGTTATAAATCCAGTTCTAAACCGGTTTTATAAAGGGCATTCTTTTTTAACCCATAGATTTGCGCGGTAATGGCGGCAGCTTTTTTTAAGGGTAACTCTTTGCTTAACAGAGTTAGTGTGCTGATAACTTCTGGCGATAACTCGCCATCTTCTTTCACCTCAGCACCTTTGATCATCAGCACTATTTCACCTTTTTGTTGATTAGCATCCGACTCAACTTTTTCAATAACTTGAGCAATCGTGCCCGATAAAAAGGTTTCAAAAGTTTTAGTGATCTCTCTGGCCATCACCATAAGTCTATCTTCACCAAAGTGCTGCGCCATAGAATTAAGGCTTGGTAATATTCGATGTGGAGACTCATAAAAAATCAAGGTTCGAGTAGCATCAACCAAGGCTGATAATCGATCGCTCCGCCCCTTTTCTTTGGCTGGTAAAAAACCCTCAAATGAGAAGCGATCTGAAGGCAAGCCTGATGCGCTTAGTGCGGTGATTGCAGCACAAGCCCCCGGCAGAGGAATAACAGCAAATCCGGCTTCACGGACTTGAGAGACTAAGTGATAACCAGGATCTGATATCAGTGGCGTACCTGCATCAGAGATCAAAGCGATCGATTCGCCTTGCTCCAGTTTGGCAATAATACTGGCAGCACGATTACGCTCATTATGATCATGAACCGCCATAGTGCGAGTTTCTATACCAAAGTGATTTAATAATTTGCCACTGTGTCGAGTATCTTCACACGCAATGAGATCTACCTGTTTAAGTACCTCTATGGCTCTAGGGGTAATATCGGCTAGATTTCCAATGGGTGTTGGCACCACATATAACGCCGCGACGTGATCCATAATTTCCTCTTTCGTCATATATAAGAGCAGGTTAAACTATATCCAAAGCGCTGCCCTTCAGGGTGGGAATATTATCATAATCAGAGAGTAAATCTGTGTTGAAAAACCAAAATATTCGGGGATACTTAGTTGGATTATTAGCAAGCTTAATTCTGCTTGGCTGTAGTTCGTCACCTAATAAAACCTTAACGGCTACCGATTTGGCCTTAAATGAAGTCAAATTTTCAGCCACCGAATATTTAGCGCAAGCGAAACAACTCAAAGCAAACAACTTAAAGTTACGTGCTCAATTACTTGCTGCTCACGCTTTTTTAGATAAAAACCAAAGTGAGCAAGCAATCACTCTCTTAGCGCAGATTTCAAGCCAATTAACGACAAACTCTGAAATTCAAGCCGAATATCGTTACTTGCAATCATTGATTGCCTATCAAAAACAGCAATATCAACAAGCACTGGATATCTTATCTTACCCTGACGCTTGGCAACTTCCTCGTTGGCAATGGCGAAACTATTACCAACAACGAGCACTGCTTTTCGGGCTAGTGCAACAACCGATAAAAAAATTACAGTCATACACATCATTAGCTATGTATGTTGATGCGAATGAAGCAAGCAAGCTTAATCAACATATTTGGCAAACACTCAGTCAATTAAAACAAGAGCAACTGGCGAGCCTTAAACAGCAACCTTTACCCAAAATATTTTCAGGTTGGATTCAACTGGCTTACATTGCTAAATTTTATGGCGCTGATCCCATGCAATTGATCAGTAATCTAAGCCGTTGGCAACACGCTCATTCTCAGCACCCTGCTGCTGTTAAACTACCGGACGATCTTCAAAAAGCCATTAATACTAAGCCTTATCAGCCGCAAAAAATTGCAGTGTTATTGCCATTAACAGGAAATGGTTCGTCTTTTGCTGAACCAATCAAAGCTGGCATTGTGAATCGCTATTACAAAGATAGTATTCAAACGTCTATACAGTTCTATGATACCAGCCCGAACGTAGAACAAGCCTACCAACAAGCATTAACTGATGGTGCCGAATTCATTATTGGTCCTTTACTACCCAATAATGTCGTTAACCTCCACCAATTACAGAAATCTGAAGGTGTTCGTGCTCCTCAACTATTTTTAAACCAATTAATGAAGCCAAGTGAAGTTGAAAATACTTACTTTTTCTCATTGTCTCCTCAACAAGAAGCCGTTGACGGAGCTTTACGCATGCAACGTAGCGGTGTCAAAACACCGTTAGTATTCGCGACCGATAATTCAACTGGTCGCAATATGGCATTAGCCTTTAAAAATGAGTGGTTCAAATTGACAGGTGCAGAAGCCGAAACCCACTTCTACGCAGATGCCAATAAAATGAAGCAAACGGTTCAACAAGCCATGGGAGTATCTGATAGTTTAAGTCGCATTGCTCAAATCAAATCCTTGTTAAGGAATAAAGTTAAAGCCGATTTCAGATCTCGCCGCGACATCGATGCCATTTATATGCTTTCCGGTTCTCGAGACTTGCCTTTGTTAAAACCATTCATCGATGTCAGTTTTAGCGTCTTCGCTCGCCCTGTACCTTTATATACAAGCAGCCGCAGTCGCCCTAACCTTGGTAACAGCAAAAAGAATCAAGAGTATAATGGAATCATCATGAGTGAGGCGCCTTGGTTAATGCAAAACACCGCTGAGCACCGCACGATCAATCAGCTATGGCCAACGTGGAGCTATAACCAACAACGGCTTTATACTATGGGAAACGATGCGCTAGCTTTGATTGGTCAACTGGCTCAAATGCGCGCTTTTCCGGGTTTTCAGTTTAGAGGGGAAAGCGGTACGTTATCAGTTGAAAAAAATGGCGTTATCCGCCGTCAATTACAATGGGGACAATACAAACAAGGAGTGTTATACCCACTATGAATCTTGGCCAGCAGGGAGAGCGGCAAGCACAAGACTATTTAACTAAGCAAGGATTAAACTTTGTTAAAGCCAATGTTCGTTACCCTTTTGGCGAATTAGATTTAATCATGCGTGATGGTGCACATTGGGTTTTTATTGAAGTAAAGCTTCGAACCAACCCTAATTTCGGCGGCGCCATCAGTGCCATCTCACCCCAGAAAATACAGCGGATACGTAAAGCGGCAAGTGCTTACCTTCAACAGCAACGTATTCAAGCACCCTGCCGATTTGATGTCATCGCCATCGATAATCAAAATATTCAATGGATAAAAGGGGCGTTTTAAGATAAAGGCTAGATTAAGCTCACTTCATATATCTATAAAAGAGCTTTATCACCCGTTACTATTTATTAAATTTTTTACAATTAAGACTTCATGAGCTCGATTCTAAATTGCACGATAAATAGCCAGGAAAGGGTTATTTTAGATATAAACTCATTTTTTATTCCCATCGAACCAGAGTGTTCAGTAGAGCTCCTCATATGTTGTCATGACAAGACGACTAGTTCACAAATCAACTTTGTTTACTATTGCTCTTACTTTAAACCTGACTGGTATTTAGCTACACAACACGTAGATAACACATTAATCAGTACTTGGTTTGAAAACCAACTTGTTAAAAAATTAAGTGCCATGACACTAAAAACGCCAAATGAGCTAGCCAAACCAAGAGAATACCAAGTCAAAAGATGGGAAGTACTGCAACAAGAAGATCACTGGGCTTATAACATTTTAACAACTTCATATAATCAACAATTGATACATCAGCTCGCACAAGAGTTATTAACAAAAATCGAAACTCAACCTGACCTTTATGATGAAGAGTTTGCAGCACTTTTTTACAGTAAAATTTTATCAAGGACAGAAGCTTACCCAACACCATCAGACTTTAAAAATGATACTGAAATTTCACATAGAGAATACTTAATTTATTACCTTTATACTAATATCAAAAGCTCTGACTTTGATAGTCACATAAAGCTCATGTGCTTACTTTGGCTATTACCTTCAGCAATGTTAAACAAACAATCAATAGAACAAACACAAAGGCTCTGGGATATCTATTGCACAGAAGTAACCCCCAGAAGAGAGCACCATATTGGTGACTTTATAGAAACAAAATCTGATAGATTTGGGAATACACAAATACCTGTAAAAAGTAAATTATTTAGAAATGTACTACCTCGTTGCCACACAGCTGTTCAATATCAACACTACAGCAAACCACAAAACCCTTATGTATGCCAACTGATTGAAGCAAATTTACCTTATGTTTCAGGTGTTTCAGGCATGGCGAACTCGTTTAGTGGAATATTTTCACTTCTCAACATTGATATGAAATCCGCTTTGGGCATGCAAATTCGAGTTTGCAGTACAGCATTTATCATTGGTGCAGCTATGCATTCTAAAGTTGAGGTGGAACACAGTTTTGCATTAACTGAGCAGTTTTTTGCGAATCAGTAATAGATCACTTCCTCTGCATAATCTTTGCTTTTGACATCTGTAAGAATATGGCAAACTACCCTCAATTTAGTATGTTAGGGTATATCCATGTTAGATCGCATCAAAGACAGCTTCACAGAGTCTATTCAAACTAAAATTGACGCAGCAGAAGCACTCCCAGAGTCTATTGAGCTTGCAGCACAAATGATGGTGAACTGTCTGCTTAATGGTAATAAAATTTTAGCTTGTGGCAACGGTGGTAGCGCAGGCGATGCCCAACACTTTTCGGCTGAACTGCTCAATCGTTATGAAATCGAGCGTCCACCACTTCCAGCCATTGCACTAACAACTGATTCTTCCACTTTAACCGCCATTGCTAATGATTACAGCTATGATGAAGTGTTTTCAAAACAAATTCTGGCATTGGGTCAACCGGGTGATATTTTGTTAGCGATTTCAACCAGTGGCAACTCTGGTAACGTCATCAAAGCCATGGAAGCGGCACTAAGCCGAGACATGACAATTGTCGCGCTTACAGGTAAAGATGGTGGTGCAATGGCAGGACTTATGGGACCTAATGATGTTGAGATTCGAGTACCCTCCAATATCACTGCCCGTGTTCAAGAAGTCCACTTACTTGCGATTCACTGTTTGTGTGACAACATAGACAAAACGCTATTTCCACAGGACGAGCAAGCATGAAAAAACTGATTGTCTTATTGTTAACCTGTTTTATGCTACAAGGTTGCGCTGGGTTAATCATCGCTGGAGCAGCAGGTGGTGCAGTAGCACTCAATGATAAGCGCAGTCTAGGTACTCAACTTGATGATACTGATACTGATTTTAAAATCATGGCTGAATTAGCCAAGCAACAAGATATCAAAAATCAAACTCACATTCGTGCGATTACCGTTAATCGTAAAGTGTTAGTAATTGGCCAAGCGCCAAATACTATGTTGCGTAGTAAAGCGATCAGTGTCATCAAAGGCATGAATATTGCCGATAAGGTTTACGATCAAATAAGGATCAGCTCACCTACGGGTTTTACCACTCGCACTAATGACACTTGGATCACCACCAAAGTGAAAAGCAGAATGCTGAATCAAAAAGGTCTAGATGCTACTCGCATTAAAGTCATCACTGAAAATAGTGAAGTCTTTTTAATGGGGGTTATTCACCCTCAGCAAGCTGATTTAGCGGTGAATGTTGCTCGCCATACAACAGGGGTTCAGAAAGTCATTAAAGTCTTTGATTATTCGAATTAATGTTAACCAAATTTAACTTGGCTGCTTTTCGTCCTACTTGCTAATTTAAAGGCATTATAGGACTAAAAGTGGTACGGTATGGCTACGATTCAAGTCAGGAAAGAAATAATCAGAGAAGTAACAATGTACTCAAGTACAGTTGTTGCTTCACCTCAAGAGTTAATTGTTGAAAATACGCATCAAGCATATTCTGTTCGTTTCCTTAAGCAACACAAGGATGAATCAACAGAAAATAAAACGATAAAGGAAAGTTTAGAGTCTTTGCAAATAGAACTATTTGGTCGCTTTCAAAGCATTTCCTTCGAACAAGGCCAAACTTACTTCTGCTTAGCTCGATATGTCTGCCGCACCTCAATGGATTGTTTAAGGTTCATTCGATTTTTTAACGTCGAGCCCAACCCAGCAAAAGCTTTAAATAACTTTCTGATAGGCGCAAATTATAGACAAAGCCAAACATCTCATCTCATAAAGTTTTTTCAGCTATTTAAAGCAGCACAAGCCGATATTATTCTACCTCGATCTGTTACATCTAGCCTTGATAAAGTATCTTTTGAGCCACAAAGATTAAGCTTACCCGAAATGAAATCGGCCTCAACTGATACTTTGTCACTCACTTATACCCATGACATGTTAAATCCTGATGTTCAGTTTCCTCGTAATGGACGTTTCTCCCAACTCCCTTTAGTTTTTTGCCAAACAGTCCTTTCTTCCTTAGCGGCACAGATGCAATTACTTGTATCACAAGTACCTGAAGCAAGAGTCTGTTGCAAAAGCCCGAATGTCGAATTTTTAAAAGCCATTGAATCTGTACTATCTGGCTATTTTATTGAAGCAAAAATACCAAAAATAAGAATACCGTATAATACTAACAAGCAAGCGCTGTTTTCATTAGCGCTCCTATATCAAAGCCAAATAGCATTGAACCTGACACCAATCAATCTTCTTTTAGGGATTCTATTATTAGAAACCGCGGTAAATTCTCATAGACCACCACCATGTTCATTAAAAAACGAAACGCAGTTCTTCGAAGCTCACCGCCAGTTGCTCAATCAAGCTTTTAGACTGCTTCATGATGAGCATAAAGACTTTACTGATGCTCAGATAAATACGATCGCCGTACCACTGATACTTTCAGGCTGTAATTTATTGACACCTATGAAAAGCCCTAGGAATAGTTCCAAAGTCAGTCAAACCAACCAAGTAGCATTACTAGCTCCAAAACAATTAAGGCAAACTCAGCAAATTAAAAAAACTGAAGTGCCTGAAACCACTTCACCAAATGAACATGATAAAACCACCCAAACATGTTATGTGAAATTGATTAGAAAAATTTTCAACGATCCAGATAAATTGAATTTATTGCGCCAAAACTTTTCATCGCTCCAAGATCATCTTATCAGTAAGGGGTTATTTACCCCGGAGGATTTATCTACATTTGCCAGTCAAACAACTGAGACTCCATTCAGTAAAGCGAGAAGGTGGCTATATAATTTTCAATTAGCACTCACAGAAAAACGTTGTAAAAGTCTATATGAAGCATTAAAAGCAGTTGAATACTTAAATAGTGGAATAGCAGAAGTTCTAGAAGATTAATAGAGTTCAAAGTACCAAATATCATATCTATAATACAATAATTACTACACGTGTTACGTATCTTTGATAAGATATATCGTTTTTTTGAAGAAAAAATTACAACCAAGGAACCTCTGTAATGTCCATAGAAAGACTTGAAACCAAACAACGTATGAGCCGTATTGTTAAGCATAATGGCACCATTTATTTATGTGGTCAGGTATGCGCCGATGCCACTAAAGGGATCACTGAGCAAACCCAAACCATGTTAGACAAGGTTGATGGATTACTAGAGCAAGCAGGTAGCGACCGCGAGCATATTTTGTCGGCCACCATTTACATTAAAGATATGCAGTACTTTGCAGAAATGAATGCCGTTTGGGATGCATGGGTGCCAGAAGGCCATGCACCAGCAAGAGCTTGTGTCACGGCTAATATGGCACGTGAAGAGTTGTTGGTTGAGATTTCAGTGGTAGCAGCAGAAAAGTAATGATTCCCCTACAAAAAAGGCTGCTCTCGCAGCCTTTTGATTGAACCACTTTTTATTTAAAGTAACTGACTTTCTCAGACAACTGAGTCGATAGATGATTGAGTTCTTGTGAGCTTTGAGCCGTATCTTGTGCCGCTTTATAATTACTTTGGTTTAAAACAGTTACTTCATTAGCACTAGAGGCAATTTCAGTGCTCACGTTCGCTTGTTGTTCAGAAGTAGCGGCTATTTCTTGTGCCATTTGTTCGATATGGGATATTTGAGTCGCGATACCAGAAAGCGCACCACCAGTCTCTTCAGCCTGCTTGTCAACTTCTAGTCCATAGTCACTGCTAAGTTTCATCAACTTAACGGCAGTTTGTGTACTGCTTTGTAACTGGCTGATGATACCCACCACTTCTTTAACTGATTGCTGGGTTCTGGCCGCTAGGCTTCGAACTTCATCTGCCACAACCGCAAAGCCTCGACCTTGCTCTCCAGCCCTTGCTGCTTCAATGGCCGCATTCAACGCTAACAAGTTGGTTTGCTCAGCGATCTCATCAATCATTTTGGTGACGCTTTGAATATTGTTGCTTTCTACTTCTACGGTTTGGATCGCTTCAGACGATGATTGAATTTGCTCAGATAGAGAAGATACTTTTGCCTGCATATTCTCAACGATTTTAGTGCCAGCTATTGCATCATCATTAGCCTCTCGCACACTCATTGCTATTTGCTCAACCTGCCCAGCAACACTTTGTGCCGACGCGGCCATTTCTTCCGTTGCTGTCGCTATATGCTCAATTTGCGACTGTAGAGACTCCGCTGAAATTAAACTTCCTTCCGCATTACCTTTGGCCTGTTCGGCTTGGGCGGCTAAGGATGTACTGATATCTTTTATATCTGTTGTCAATTCAAACAGTCTACCAGCCATACCGCCGACAACAGCGGTCAATTGCGACATCTCATTATTTGATGAGGCATCCCCTCCTTCAACCGTTATACTTACTTCTCCATTACCTAGGCGTTTCATGTACTCGTGATTTTTTGCCATTGGTGCTAATAACCTTTGCATGACTAAATACAAGATCACAATCACCACAAGGCACACAACAACGGCAATGGTTAAGATTATTTTAAGCAAATAGGTACTGCCTTCAGTAATTTCTGCAACTGAAGTTCCACCACCTATCACCCAATCCCAACCTGATACATAGGAGGTCACCATGTATTTTTGTAGTTTATCTTTACCTGATTGAGATTGATAAAAATGCACTTCATTAATCGTATCCATTAAATTAGCCAGTGGACGACTACCATCATCATTTACTGTGTTTTGGATATTTTGCCCTATAAAGTTGATATTAGAGTGCAATAAATAATTTCCACGCTCAGCACTTGCAGCATTAACCACAAAACTCTCACCGCCTTTACCCCACTTCACCTCTTCAATTGCTTTAAATATGGATTCAGTCGCTTTCTGTAGGGGGATAGCTGCAAATGCGACCGCAAAAATGCGACCGTTATTGAGTAATGGCCGATAATAAGCAAGGTAGTTTTTACCAAATAATTTGACCATAGATGAATAAGGCTGCCCTGACATTAACTGGCTATAACCAGGGTGTGATTTTCCAAGGTATGTTCCTACCACTCTTTGACCATTGGCATTTTTTAAAGTAGTAATACCGCGAATAAAATCATCACCATCTCGTAAAAAGATGGTGGCGTCGGCTTCAGTGTTTTGTTTAAAACGGTCAATAACGTGTGTTAGTTCCGATAAAGGAATACCGGTTACCTCGACTCGGTTAACAACCTTACCATTTATGGCGTCACTTCCGGATACAGGAGCTAATCCATTCAGATACCCACTGACTAACGCTCCTTCGAGATGCTCGGCTGAAAGTAAAAAAGCTTGATATTCTTCGCTGAGGGCTTTTGCTAAGGTATCAATTTTACTTTGATGATCTTCTAAGGTTTGTTCTAAATAAAGGGTTTTGGCTTGCCTATATATCAGGGTGGCGGTGCTAGCAAAGGCAAATACGATTAACAGCGTTATCAGAGATAACACCTGAAATGAGATACTTTTATTTTTAAACATAGTTGATACGACTACCGAATAGGTTTTTTACTCTATTTTCAGCGGATTTTATATGATTTAATTTTTATGAACCCTGTGCGATATCTCACTTTTTGTTAATCGACATTAAATTTAACGTTAGGAAATACTGGCCTTTGCAACTAATAGAGATCTTCTATTAAATATGATTAAAGAACACCAAAATGGAGTCGATAAACTAAGAACTTAGGGTTCTATGAGAAACACAAATGGATATCAGCGGTTCAAGCGTACAGTCAGCAGCAAATCAACAAACCACTAATGTGAAAGTGATGCAAATGGCCAAGCAACAGCAAAAGGCAGAGGGTGAAACGGCTATGCAGCTCATCAACAGTGCTGCGCCAAAACCAGTCGGAAATGCAGGTCATATCATTAATACTAAGGCTTGATATACTCGTGAATTAATGATTACTCCACGATAGAAATGCCTTTGATGGCTTACTATGCAACCAAAGGCACTTTTTTTATGAGAACTTTAGAGACCATTCCCAATTTAGAAAAAATACCGAGTCGCAAGTTGCCACTGTCTTTCAATGAGATGCTTTGGCAAACCGATACTGGTTCGAGCTTGTCTCTCACTGTCTACCCAATTGAATTCAGTATGGATAAACCAGCCTCGTTGAATACGATAACGGTAAGATAAAGTCAAAGAGCGACCAGATTCATTATTATTATCAGCCACCATTTCATCATTATCTGTCACCGAAAAGTGTTCTAGACGACCACTTACAGTATGTTTCTGCCAGCGTCGACTGAGCAAAATATTTGCACTCTGATAATCATTATTGACGGCATCGAACCCTTCAGGCGCCATCATTTTTGTGTCACCTTTCATGTATTGAGCAATCATTTCAACTCGAGCTGGTAAGCGCCATTTGACTCCAAGATGATGGAAGCGGGTACGCCAAGCATATTGACCATGCTTCACGATCTTGGTATTGGCATTGTTGTCATAATAACCTGCCAATAATCGACCTTTACCGCGCCATGTCCATTGCGCTGAAATATGGGTGCCGAGTCTGTTATCTAGCTCAATGAAGGGATCAGATTGTTTTGCCTGCCCTTTTAACACACCGTCAAATTGAGGCAGATGAGGAACTGGTATGGTTTCATGCCATAGTGTTTGTCGAGAACTTTGGGTCCAGCCATGCCATGCTAATAGCGCTCCTGTCGTATCATTATTGGTAAACGCTTCTACATTGAATGAAAAGCTATGAGGCGATTGAAAGAACTTCCCTAAACGAGTGATTCCGATTTTTACACCAGTATGACGGACTTCTTCGGCTAACCATGCATTGATAGCAGAATAATTTAATGTGTATGGCGATGCCCAAGCCGTTGCAAGGTTTTCAAGAGTAATATTGGGGTACATGATCCCAGCTTGCACTTCAACCCGATAACCACTGTCAGTCGGTAAACCGCGATATTTAACAACGGCTTCAGTAATACCAATGCCATCATCGACATTATCCCAATAGCCATTAGCTACGATTTTAGTTGACCATTTATCACTAAGCTCAAGATGATGGCTGAGGCCAAACTGAGATAGTGCTAGCTGGGTACCATTATTAGCTCTGAACTTTCCTAGTCCACCTTTAAGGTAACTCTGTGTTCCATCAACATTAGCCACTGATAGGTCAATAATTCCCGACCACTTTTGTTCAACGGCTAGAGCGGAAGTTGATAAACACAACAAGCCAATAACAACTAACTTCATGTTATTCCTTTTTTATTCTTTATTCTTAAACTAAATCTGTACTTGAGGGGTGCTGTGGTAAAAATATTCACTTTGTAATAACCAGGTTTCAAGATCCGACCCTGAAATTGGCTTGCTTAGATGATAACCTTGGGCCATTTCACACCCACGTTCTCTTAACCAATCAAGCGTATCTTGGTTTTCAACTCCCTCAGCAACAACAAACAGGTTTAAGTTATGAGCCAGCTCAATGGTAGATTTAACAATGATTTGATCATCGGTATTGGACATCAACTGCTGAACAAAAGAGCGATCAATTTTGACTTCATCTACAGGGAGTTGCTTTAGTTGTCCTAATGATGAATATCCTGTACCAAAATCATCAATAGACAGTTTCAACCCTTTCGCTCGCCAATAACTTAGCTGCATAATGGCGCTGTCCAAATCAGACACCACCGCATCTTCGGTAATTTCTAGAGTAAAAGCTGAGATTGGCACTTGATGCTGGCTAATGGTATTTAACACCCATTGACAAAAACTGCTGTCTTTGAGGTTTTCAGCAGAAATGTTGATGGCGATCCCCAGCTCAATACCTTTTGCACGCCATTGTTTATATTGTTTGATCGCAGTCTCTAACACCCAACGTGTCAGCGCATTCATTTGCCCTGTTTTTTCCGCAATGGGAATAAATACGTCAGGTGGGATCATGCCTTTTTCAGGGTGTGCCCAACGTACAAGCGCTTCAACTTTGATCACTGCATTTTTTTTTAAACACAACTTAGGTTGGTAGTACAAAACTAACTGATCACTTTCAATCGCAGATTTTAAGCCATTGATGAGTTGTAATCGTTCAACCGTATGCTGATCAATCTGTTTATCATAGATCTGATATTCAAGCTTATTACTTTTAGCGTATTGCAAAGCGGTATTGGCTTGCTGTAAGACTGAGAACATTGAAGATGAGTGATTGCGAATCGCAACCCCCATCGTTAAATCTAGTTCAAGCGATAATCCTTGATAGCGATAACGGCGAGCCATTTTTTCACGTAATGATGCGATTAACTGACCGATATCATCGACATGAAAGTCATTCAATACCAGTGCAAATTCATCACCAGAAATACGGCATGCAAAGTTCACATTCTTCATGCTTTCTAAGCGACGACCGACTTCTTTAATGATTTCATCCCCAACGCCATGACCTAGCGTTGCATTCACTTCTGTCATGCGTTTCACATTCACCAAGCAAATCATGAATTGTTCATCTTGCTCCATCCAAGTAGAGAGCATTCTGTCCAATTCATTTCGGTTCGGTAAATTGGTCAAAGGATCATGGAATGCTTGATACACAATTCGCTGTTCACGACTCAAGATGGCTTGTTGCATTTCAGAAAATTCGTGAGCCAATTGCGCAAGTTCAATGGTAGAACTTTCTTTTACTTTATGGTCGTAATTACCACCTGCAATGAACTTAGCCTGTTCAATCAAGTGTTTGATGGGCTTAGTAATACTGCGCGAGATGTAATAAGCTGCCAGCATCGATAAAGGCAACATCGAAATCACAATCCACAGCTGTTGCCACCATTGCTCTTTTAACGGAGCCAATACTTGCTCCCTTGGCAGATACATGTAGGTGTAGAGTGCTTTATTATCAATAGCACCGAGTTTTTGACTCCAAAATAGATAGCGGTGATCACTAAATTTGCCGACCAACTGATAGGCCAAGTCTTTTAACATATCACCGTCTGTAGCAGTCGACTGGCGAACTTCAGACACCTTAAATTGCGGGTCAACCAAAGCAAATCCCGTTGTCAGCCCCGTTTGATGCATTAATTCTGTTGCTAATTCAGCGTCAATTTTAAAACCAAAGCCTACCCAACCTAGTAAGGTGTTTCCTCCTGCAGTGATACGAGAAAACTGCATCTGATAAAGACTGCCACCCACTTGATACAGTAAATTCACTGTAGATTGAGCTTTATTGAATGAAACAGAAAAGACTTTTCCTTGTTCAGGTCCTAAACGATAGCGAGTTTGCCCTTTATCATTTTTACCACTGATCAACTGAGCAATAATTTTTCCGTCTTTATCCACCGACATGGATAAATTCGCTTTAATTCGGCGCTGATGATTACCTAAGGCAGTGAGAAAGCTGCCCATGTCGCCTTCGATGAAAATTTCTTTCAAGCTATAGTCTTGAGAAACGACCTCGGAAAATACACCTAGGTAAAAGCTACGCGCATCAAATTGGTTTCTAAATACTTCCACCGCATTGGCTATACGGCTGCTGATTTGCTGCTGCTCAAGTTGCTTATGGGTTTGAAAAGACATCCAAAATGAAAAACCTTGGATGATAACCAATAAAATAACAAAAAACAGGAAGATTCGAGTTTGCAGTTTATTCCAAAATCGAGGCATCAATATGATTCCCAAAACTCGAATTCATCCAGAGCTTTTTGCTCTGGAATTGGCAAAATATCAGAGATTATTTTAATGGATAAGGGATCATTCTTCGGCAAGGTAATCTTGCTTATTTGCTGTTGAGCTTCGGCTTGCATTTGAGGATGCCATACGACCAATTGATACTCGCCAGTTGGTGCATCATCAAAATTAACCTTTCCATTTTCATCAGTTAATCCATAAAAAGGTGTATCAACGACTTTCACATAACTGCTCATCCAATCATGCACATTACAGCCTAATGCGATTTCACCAGCTTTATCTATAGTTAGTACGTCACTCTTTGATTGTTTTGGCATTCTTATAGAGAAACGCTTAACACCTGCTGCAGAATAGACATGATGAGAAATACTATCCTCATTAGTAATAGCAACTTTACTTCCTGCACGCATTACTACAATGTAAGGATCAAATTGCTTATCTTTTTGTCGAACAATATGAGGAGTCTCAGGGAGCGGATAAGCCGAAATATCAAAAGAGGGAGACGGTTTTAGGTAAACCACCATATTTGCTAAAGGTTTAGAATTGTTATCAACCACTATGACTTGGTTTGCCCATGATATCGGCACCCAAAAACACAGCATCAGGCATACTGATAACCACTTACAATAATTCATTCTTTGCCCTTAACTGAGTTACAACTCATGATCGTTTTTATTTTGACAACTTATTAATTAGCGCGTGTGTTTTATAAAATTTCATCATGAAAATCAACACTTAACTTTTTAGACAGGTAAACCTGCTTAAAACTTTCCCAAATTTTACAAAAAATTTGCCCCTGTATGCCTGATTAAGCTTATTTATTTTCGGCATTTGGGCTTAAAAGTTAACAAAATTTCTCAATAGATGCACTCAAATTCACTTCTATTTTAAAATAAAAAATCCGGCTCATTGGCCGGATTTTCTCCCATCCACACCTGATTTAGACAATTAATCCAATCTTTTCATATACTTTCTTCAGGGTCACTTCAGCACGAGCTTGCGCTTTCTCTGCCCCCTCTTTCATGACTGAATCAAGATAAGCTTGATCGGCACGGATTTGACGGTAACGCTCTTGCAGTGGTTCTAACATCGCAACAACCGCTTCGCCTGTCGCCACTTTCAAGTGACCGTACATTTTACCTTCAAATTCAGCTTCAAGCTCTGCAATTGAACGTCCAGTTGTGCCCGACATAATACTCAATAAGTTAGACACGCCAGGTTTGTTGTCTACATCGAAAGCAACTCTTGGTGGCTCTTCTGAGTCAGTCACCGCTTTTTTGATCTTTTTAAGGACTTTCTTAGGATCTTCCAACAAGCCAATTACGTTGTTGTTATTGTCATCCGATTTCGACATCTTCTTGGTTGGATCTTGCAATGACATTACTTTCGCCCCTAAAGGCGGAATGAATGGCTCAGGAATGGTAAAGGTATCACCGTAAGCATTATTGAAACGCGTAGCGATATCACGGGTTAGTTCAAGATGCTGTTTTTGATCTTGCCCTACAGGAATTTCATTAGCTTGATACAACAAGATATCAGCAGCCATTAAAACAGGATAACCAAAAAGCCCAACATTGATGTTATTCGCGTGTTTTTGTGACTTGTCTTTAAACTGAGTCATACGGTTCAACTCACCCATTTGGGCATAGCAGTTTAATGCCCAGCTCAATTGAGTGTGTTGAGGCACTTGTGATTGAATGAACACAGTGCTTTTTTTCGGATCAACCCCACAAGCAAGGTATAAAGCTAACGTATCTAAGCAAGCTTCACGTAAAGCTTTAGGATCTTGCCTTACGGTGATGGCATGTAAATCAACAACACAATACAAACAGTCATGGCTGTCCTGCATTTGTACCCACTGGCGAAGTGCGCCCATATAGTTTCCTATGGTTAATTCACCAGAAGGCTGTGCGCCACTCAATACAATGGGTTTGGTCATTGGTTTACCTAACTCCTATAATTAAAATTGGGTGTTCACCCAATTTTCAATATGATGAAAATCGTCAAATACGGCATCTGGACCGCAAAGGCCAATATCTTCTCCGTAGTTATAGCCATAGGTCAAGCCTATTGAAGCAATTGACGCTGATTTTGCCGATAAAATGTCATTTTTAGAGTCTCCCACCATCAACAATTGGCTATTTTCAAGTTGCCATTGCTGCAAAATATGGTTTAGAGGGAGTGGATCAGGTTTTTTTCGACCCAAAGTATCGCCGCCAATGATAAGGCTAAAATAAGCATCAAGGCCAAACGCCTGCAGTAAAGGGGCAATAAATTGTTGTGGCTTGTTGGTTACAATCGCCAGTTGATAGCCTTGCTTATGTAAATTAGAAAGCGTGGCCTTAACACTTGGGTATAAACGACTATGCTGATTTAGGTGTAAATCATAATGACGCAAAAATACCGCTAAAGCTTCCTTTAATACGGACGACTCAGGAGACCGCTGAATCGACCATGTAATTGCTCGCTGAACTAACACTTCAGCGCCGTTACCGACCCATGAACGTACTTGATCCTCAGAAGCCAACTCTAAGTTGAGTTCCATCATCATACCGTTTATTGCTGCAGCGAGATCAGGCACACTGTCAACTAAGGTGCCATCTAAATCAAAAGCAATGGCTTTGAAGCGACGATTCATTTGCCATCTACCTTAGCCAACTCCTCACGCATCTCATCAATTACAACCTTGTAATCTGGTTGAGTAAAGATGGCTGAACCTGCTACGAACATATCAGCACCAGCGGCCGCTATTTCGGCAATATTATCCACTTTAACACCGCCATCGATCTCTAATCGAATATCACGTCCACTTTCATCAATACGACGACGAACTTCACGTAATTTATCAAGGGTGCCCGGAATAAAGGATTGGCCACCAAAGCCTGGATTTACTGACATTAATAGAATCACATCCAATTTATCCAAAACATGATCCAGATAATGAAGTGGTGTTGCAGGGTTAAATACCAAACCAGCTTTACAACCTGCATTTTTGATGAGCTGTAAGCTACGATCTATATGCTCTGAAGCTTCAGGGTGGAACGTAATAATAGAAGCACCTGCATCAATAAAGTCAGGAATAATACGGTCAACTGGCTTAACCATTAAATGGACATCAATATCAGCCGTAATACCATGATCACGTAATGCTTTACAAACCATAGGGCCAATGGTTAAATTTGGCACGTAGTGGTTATCCATCACATCAAAGTGAACCACATCAGCACCAGCATTTAATACATTTTCGACTTCTTCACCAAGGCGGGCAAAATCGGCTGATAAAATAGAAGGGGCAATCAGAAATGGGCGCATAAAAGACTCTCATAATGAGCTAAATTTAATCTTATTTTACCCTTGGAATACCATTCTCGATAGTCTTGATCTTATAATTATTGAACCAGATCAGCCCTCTGCTTGTAAGGGCTAAATTAGCTGTTTAAATTACAATCGATAATGGGTTATAATCGCGAGTTGGTATGGTTATCAAAAGGGCTAACATCGTGGCGATATTAGGGAAAATAAACTTGAAAAAAAATAAATTCAAGCTTGCCATGGGACTAACAGGGACACTGTCAGCCATTACTGTTTTTGCCGTTCAATCAACTCATTCTGACTCTTATTGTTCATACAGCAATGCAGTTGAATACAATCAAATGCTACCAAGCAACCACCCAGTTAACCGCTGCTCAACTCAGGCGAAACAGTTAAACTGGGGCAGTTGGCTCACTGGTAAAAGTGATTCTAATCAATTCCATTTCTTTGATTTATTTGAATTATTACATGGTGATCACGACCGTCAAATTCCACAAAACAGCGACGATATTCCAACTCAGTAATGTTTAAATTATTTTGGCAGGTCTTAACCAGCACATTAGCCGCTTTTTTTGGAGTACAAAGCGATAAAAATCGGCAGCGAGACTTTCAAATGAGTTCGCCACTTCCCTTTATTATTATGGGCATCGTCCTAGCGGCTCTATTAGTCTTGAGCTTAATTGCTATTGTACGCTGGGTTATCTATTCGTGACACTTGAAGATGCAACTTTCAGGTATCACGAGTATAGGCTAGAGGCCCCTCTAGTTTTCTGGCAAGTGATAATGTTCGTCATATAACGCAATCAATTCATCCACTTTGGTTCTACCACTGCCCTTTTGACTGATGTTTCTTTGCACTTTTATTTGATCAAACATGGCACCATGATACAACTCTCGAGTTAACGGTATATCATGGTTACTGATCACCACAGGAATATTCTTCTCTCTTGCAACTAAACGAGCTCGACGAGCCAATAACGCTTGATCATCCAAACTAAAGCCTGCACCTACATAAGTGGTAAAACTCGCGGTCGTCGACAAAGGGGCATAAGGCGGATCACAATAGATCACATCCCCTGATTTAGCTAAATCAAACGCCTGCTCATATCCTACACATCGAAATTCGGCTAACTGTGCTTTCTCAGCGAATGCCAATAGTTCTTTTTCTGGAAAATAAGGCTTCTTATATGAACCAAAAGGAACATTAAAGCCCCCTTTGCGGTTATAGCGACACAAACCATTAAATCCATGTCGATTCATGTATAAAAACCACAATGAGCGTTCAAATTTATTCTGGGTTTGATTAAAGGCTGAACGAATGTCGTAATAAGCCTCTTTGCGGTTCATGTCTGGCACAAATAACTTACGGGACTCTTTGATGTATCGTTCAGGTGTGCGCTGCAAAATTTGATATAGGTTGATCAAATCTTGGTTGATATCGCAAAGTAAATACGATGGATAGTCCGTATTCAAAAAGACACTGCCAGCTCCAACAAAAGGCTCAACTAAACGTTGTCCTTCAGGTAAAGACTTTTTGAGTGTATCAACAAGTTTAAATTTACCACCAGCCCACTTTAAAAAGGCTCTATTTTTATTGCTCATGGACTGGTTTCATTCCAAGTGAATGCTGAAGAACATCATGATTGTACGATGATTTGTAAAGGATTTCATTAGCGAAAATCATACTCTTTTAACGCCGACCACTTTCTAAGCCATGGTGCTGACAATTTAGTCTCCGCTTTCAACTTATTAGCCGTTTTCTGAGCTTGGTTACGAGTAGCAAAATCGCCTAACACTACCACCCATTTATTGTTACGCTTGGCAACTCTGATATTTTTCCAGCTATCAAGTTTTTTTAGCAGTTTAGTCAGTGAATCCTTCTGGCTCATGGTGGCTAACTGTAAGGTGTAACCCTCAGGGTATTTGGGACTGAACTTTCGTGATTCGTTATTTTTTGGGGTCTCTATCTCAGTTTTCAATTTTGCAGAATTACTCTTTTCACGAGAGCTAGGCTGAGGTTGTAGCTGTTTTTTCCCTTCTTTCTTTTCAAGAATCGACTTTGAAACAATACCCTTAGAATGCTCAATGCTCGAGTTGTGCTTAATGATAAGTTGAGTTTCCTCAGCCTGTTTGTCTTCACTCTTTTCATCAACAACCAGAGGTTCTAGCTTTGTTTGTACCTCTATTGTTTGTTGGGTAGGCTTGGACATGGGTAAGTCAACTACAGAATCCATTGGCCTATTTGTTGAAACCACGGGCGAGGATGAATAAGTCAACTGCGTAGCATCTATGACTGTTTGAGTCTGAGTTGTATCTTTGGCTGAAGGTTTTTGTTGGTAACTCACTTGAAAACCCCAATACCCTAAAAATATCAATAAGGCTGTGATTGAGGCCATGCTCACTTTCATCAGCGGTGACAGTCGAATAGAAGCAGCTTTAGATGAATCACCATTAAATGCTCTAATGTATTCATCAGGATACACCTCTACACCACCAAAGTCGGGAAGAACCACCGATTGTTCTCGCCTGTCAGTTTGCTGACCTAACAAAATTAGATATAAATTGTATTGCTCTTCTACCGATAATGGCTCGATATGCAAACAGGTATACACATCTGTATCAGCGGTCAGATCTGCATCTAAATTTTCAATAAAGGCTGGCGGCACACTGGCTATAACACTGATAGGCTGATGGATAGCTTGCATCTGTGATAGGGTCATCAACTCAGCTAACAGCGGCAAAGACAGCCGATGTGCGTCATCGACTAAGATAAGCAGGGGTTGTGTTATCGTATTCTGAACAGCAAGCCACATATCAGCCAAAGGGATATCGTCATCAAAAACCGGTTCGTCAAGCAATTGGATCCAAATCTTGCGACGAATTTCGGTATCATCCGCATACTCTGGACAAGATACAAATGCACACTTAACTTCATGACTTTGTTGACTTATCGCGGTAAGAATGGTGGTTTTCCCACTACCCGTTTCGCCACTAAGCAACTGTAATTGTTCAACATAACTGGCGTTATGCATTAAACGCTCGACGATAGATTGTTGTGAAGCTAATAACGCCATTATGGATTCGCTGTTGAATATAATCTAAAGCTAAGTTATAGCTAATTAAGCACTTAGCACTTGAGTTAATACTGATTCTGGTGCTTGTGACGTCACGATAGTGTTGCCGATCGCTTGAGGTAAGATCAATCTCAATTGACCCTCTTTGACCTTTTTATCTCTCTGCATTAATGCTAACATTTGTTCACTTTTCAGTTGCTCAGGCTTACAAGTCGGTAAATCAAAAGCAGCTATTAATTCAATCACTCGCTCAACAACTTCTTCAGAAATCCACCCCAAGTGTTGTGAGGTTTGAAACGCCATCACCATACCTGCTGCCACGGCTTCACCGTGTAACCATGTACCGTGACCTAATCCGGTTTCGATGGCGTGCCCAAAGGTGTGACCTAAGTTTAATAGCGCTCTACAGCCTTGTTCGGTTTCATCTTGTATCACAATTTCGGCTTTGATTTCACAGCATCGCTTAATCGCTTCTATTATGATTTGAGGATGTTTAGCTTTCAGTTCAACTTGGTATTGCTCTATCCATTCAAAAAATTCAATATCCCACAGCAATCCATATTTAATGACTTCAGCCATACCTGCAGCAAATTCTCTGTCAGGTAACGTCGCGAGACAATCACTATCAATCAAGACTAATTTAGGCTGATGAAAGCTACCTATCATGTTTTTACCTAGCGCATGGTTCACACCGGTTTTCCCACCCACTGATGAATCAACTTGTGCCAGTAACGTGGTTGGGATCTGAATAAAGTCCACTCCGCGCTGATAGCAAGCAGCAGCAAACCCAGTCATATCTCCTATTACTCCACCGCCAAGAGCAACAAGAATACAATCACGACCAAATTGCTTTTCAATTAAAGCATCAAAAATACGATTTAGGTGCTCTAAATCTTTGTATTGCTCACCATCCGGCAAGATAACAACCTCAACTGCGTTAACATTAAATTGCAAACACCAGTGTTTTGCCTGCTCAAGATATAAAGGAGCAACAGTGTCATTACTGACAATCAATAGCTTTTTATTTGTTAAAAACTCAGTGGGGTCGATAGGAAGCTTATGTGAGGAACAAGCATTAACAAACAACTGTTGACCAATTATAATTGGATAACTGCGATTTTCGAGTTGAACATTAATACATTCCATGATGAGCCCTAAGTTATAGTTGAGTCCTGCCAAGGGGGCGTTCCCAATTAGATTTTTGATTTGCTGCTGTTAATTTTTTGGTTAAACAAGGCGGAAAATGTGCGGTGTAGTTACTCTACATAAACATTTTACAACGCAGTTTAAACACAAAATAAACGCAGCCCTACGGGGTACGACTAAAATTCGCAAACACTTCGTTACTCATCTTTCGTTTAGTTCACTAAACTTCATTCTTCGTGCCTTGATTTTGCGAATTTTAGGCTGTAACAAATCAAAAAGTCTTTAATTGAGAACGACCCCTAACACAATTATGCATTATAACCTGAATGATTAACGAAGAAAGAGTGGGAATGACGCGCAGCCGAGATCACAACATAAAAGCTATCTGGCTGCACGGAACAAAAGGAAATTAAAAACCTAATTTTTCAATAATCTGGTTTGCAACTACTTTTGCACTCTGGTCGTCAGTTTTCACCACCACATCCGCAATCTCTTCATAAAGAGGATTACGAGTTTCAGCGAGTGTTTCCAATACTTCACGTGGGTCATCTACTTGCAATAGAGGACGTCGCTTGTCACGTTGAGTACGAGCCACTTGCTTATCTATGGTGGTTTCAAGATACACCACAAAACCACGAGCAGAAAGGTAGTTACGGATATCTTTACTTTCGATTGAACCACCCCCAGTGGCCAATACGATACCTTGCTTTTCAGAAAGATCTGAAATGACTTTAGTTTCACGAAGACGGAAGCCTTCCTCGCCTTCAACATCAAATACCCATGCTATATCCGCACCTGTACGGTGTTCAATCTCTTGGTCGGAGTCATGGAATTCTAAATGTAGCATCTGCGCCAAATGGCGACCGATAGTACTTTTACCTGCGCCCATTGGGCCAATAAGAAAAATATTACGTTTTTCAGCCATTGTATATACGTCTGAATCTTATGAAATGTTTGCCAATACCGATGGACGTGCCAATCGACCTATATTTACCTTGCTCTAAAGAGACTTGACTGCGGATTATCTCAGTTTAGCTCTATCTTTGGCAAGTATTGCGCACGATTATTGAGTGATTATATGAGCTTGATTATTATTTTATCAAAATAAAAAAGCCTAACTAGAGCATAGCACACTCAGCTTAGGCTTATGTATTAAAACAAATTTATAACTGATCCGTTACGATTTTGGTTGTCACAAAAATCAGTAATTCACGTCGTTCATTTTTTTCTTGGGTATTTCTAAATAAGTAACCAAGATAGGGAATATCGCCCAAAATTGGCACTTTGCTCACATTATTGATGAGATTTCGTTGATAGATCCCACCTAACACAATTGTTTCACCATTTTTCACTAGCGCTTGAGTACCTATACGTTGGGTATCAATGGAAACAGCATCCCCTACCGCCGTGGGTACGGTCTCACCACGGGAATCTTGAGTAATTTTCAGATCTAATATTACTCTATTATCTGGAGTGATTTGTGGTACTACCTCGAGTAATAGTACCGCAGGTTTGAATGTTACAGAGGTGGCACCACTAGATGTTGATTGTACGAATGGAATTTCAATACCTTGAGAAATATAACCTTTTTGCTGGTTAGATACCGTCAATCGCGGGCTAGCCACAATTTCAGCTTTATCTTCTTGCTCTAACGCACTCAGCTCAAGATCCAGTAACGTACCATCAGCCAATTTAGCGACGTGAAATGCAATGCCTGCGGCATTGTCGTTACGAGCTGGTAAGTTTACATTCAAGCGATCTGACAATGAA
The DNA here is from genome assembly GCF_003675895.1 of Parashewanella curva. Taxonomy (GTDB): domain Bacteria; phylum Pseudomonadota; class Gammaproteobacteria; order Enterobacterales; family Shewanellaceae; genus Parashewanella; species Parashewanella curva. Next base: position 15,125 of record NZ_ML014785.1, on the reverse strand, counting down.
GGAATTCGTCCATTAGCGATTTCATTAGCTCCTTCTAAAGAACCAGAAGTGCCATCACGGCCTTGTTGATCACTAAAGCCCCAACGTACGCCGAGATCTTCAGCTACGTTATCTCGAACTGTCACAACTCGAGCTTCGATTTCAACTTGGCGAATCGGGATATCAATGATTTTTACCAAACGATGCACACTCTCAATGGTATCTGCAGTATCTTTAACCAATAAGGTATTAGTGCGTTCATCTACTGCCACTGAACCACGCTTAGTCAACAAACTGGAGTCTTCATTTTTTAACAGACTAGCAATGTTGCTCGCTTTAGCGTAATTGATCTGGATATATTCTGAAAACAGTGGAGCCAACTCTTCTACTTCTTGTTTGTTTTTCAGCTGTTGTGACTCACGAATCGCAAGCTCTTCAGCTGGAGCCACCATCAAGATATTTCCTTCAATACGCTTACCCAAACCCTTAGTTTGTAGAATTAGATCTAAGGCTTGATCCCAAGGTACTTGATCTAATCTAAGCGTGATATCGCCTTCAACAGTATCTGAAACGATCAAATTAAATTGATTCATATCAGCAATGATTTGCAACGCAGTTCGTACTGAAATGTTCTGGAAGTTTAAAGAAAATGCCTTTCCCTTATAGTTTTTTTGTTTTTTTACAGCCGCTTCTCGTACCACTTTATCTACATTCAACCTTAAAGTATTACCTTCTTGGTTATAGTGATATTCATACTCACCTTCAACATCAACCATAATGCGAGATATCAGGCCATCACGAAACGTTTCAAAGCTTTTTACAGGGGTATCAAAGTCATTCACATCTACGATATAGAGGAGATCATCGTTAATTTCAGTATTAAAAAATTTCACCTCAAGCTTGGCACCGACTTGCTCAATATCTACGGCAATAGAACGATTATTGAGTTCGACAATCAACTCGCTACCACCGGACTGAGAACGCTTAAAATCAATATTATTAATGTCATTCACAAACGCTTGCACCGCTTTTGGGTTTTGATCGTTTTGCTGCACGGCATCATTGACCGTCAGACGATAGCGGTTACCAATCACTCGCCCTTGGTAAGGTAGTACCTGCTCCATCGATAGAGTTAAATGTAAACTGGAGCCTTGTTGCTCTACCTGTAAACCATCAACACCTACTTTATCAATCAGAATGGAGCTTTTCCCTAAATCGGAAACACTGTCGGCGAAATGCAATTCTAATTTAGCAGGATTAACACTCATATCAGATGTGGGGACCGCAATATCATTTTCGAATAAAAATTCGATTTCTAACTGATGATCCACCACTGCATGATATTGAACATCCAGCAAGCGATTAGCACTCATGGCTTGAGGGATCATAGCCAATAAGGCAAATAACCCGACCCAGATATTCAACCTGAGATTTTTCAGGTTTTGGATACGGTTAATGATTGAGAAATCCATGATTAATTTGTCCTTTACTTCACTATTCACTGGTTAATTCCATGGTGCTTATCCGTTCGGTCCAACAACCTGAACCATCGGGAATTAACTCAATAATATCAATTCTCTTACCTAATATTCTTACGATTTGCCCATGATATAAGCCTAAGTATTGGCCTGTTCCTGAACGGTAAATGCTACCATCACTGGTTTCAATTAACGCCCAAATACGGTTATCTTGTGTAATCGAACCTCGCATTTTTAAATTATCCAATGCATAGGTTTCTAATCGACTTTTTCGTCTGGATAAATCAGGCTGAAGGCAGTTTTTGCTCGAGTCAATCACTTCCTCCGTTAATTCGCGAGATGGAGGTGAGAAGGGGCTACGAAGCAACTCTGCCTGATACGCAAAATGCTCAAATTTAGGTGGCTGTTTTATCGCAGGAATATGAGCCACATGTTGAGCTTTTGTGGTGGTGACAAATAATTCTAAATCAGCTCTATCTTTTGAACAGCCAGACAATGCCAATAGCACGAAGCATAGAAAGCATAGAGTTAATCGATTCATTATCTCCCTCCCTGCTTTTTATTGGATGCTTCGGAAGCGGTATTTTTGAAACGATAAGTTTTCGCTAAAATCTCCATTTCAAGTTGACCGTCCGAACTTCGCTTAATCACAAAATCATGCAAACTCACAATTCGAGGCAGTTTAGCCACACTACTGACCATGGTTCCTAGTTCGTGGTAATCACCTTTAACCGACAATTTAATAGGAAACTCTAAATAGAAATCTTTAGGGATTTCTTGCTCCCAGTTAATCCGATTGATTTTTAATCCTGCATCCGTTGCGACAAAGGTCAAATCATCTAATAATCCAGGCATTTCATTTTGTGACGGCAGCATTTTCAGTAGCTCTGAAAATTGATCTTCCAATTGCGTCAATTGTTCACGATACAATTTTAAATTAGAGGCCATTTGATATTTTTGTTTAAATGACTGCCGTAACTCCTGCTCTTTGTCTTGCATTCGGCTTAACGATTTAATTTCATCGGATACAACAAAATAGTAACTGAATACTAAAACAATAATCGCTAATAAAGCACCAAAGACGATTTTTACCTCTTTGGGCCAAATCCCCATATTTTCAAATTCGAGGTCATTGAATTGATCTAGGTTCATCCCTTTCCTCCTAAATCAAGTTGATCACCCTTATCTGGCTCAGGGGCAATAATGACTCTCATATTAAAATACTGAAACTGTCTTGTTTCTACATCTTGAGTCGTAATTTCTTTGGTATTGGCGTCGTGAAGCCACTTTGAAATTTCAACCTTTCGCATCATATTTGATACATGGTTATTGGATTCACTCTTACCTTCAACCCACAACAAATCCCCTTTTTTTTCTATTGTAGATAAATAAATCCCTGCAGGAGTGATACGAACGACTTCATCTAATACATGTGTAGGTAGGTTTCTGGCTTGCTGTAGGTTCAAAATAATATCGGTGCGTCGCTCGATATCGCTTTTTCGAAGGTTAATGCCCTGTATTTCTTTAATTTGACTCTCAAGTAGTTGAATTTCAGATTGAAGATAAGCGTTACGCTGCTGTTGCTCAGACTTCAAATAATCAATATACATTAATCCGATATACACCACTGCACATGCTGCAATGAACACTAAGCCCAGCACGCCCATATAATCGCGTTTTTTCTTTTCTCTGGCTTCTTCGCGCCAAGGGAGCAGGTTTATGTTCGCCATGGGGTATAACTCCTCAAGGCTAGACCACAAGCCACCATATACTTGCTAATGTGTTTTTTTAGTACCAGTTCATCCTTTTCATTTGCAGTAACATTACCTTCAAGGGGGTTTGCTATCACGGCATGAATGCCCAATTCATTGGTGATTAAATTCACCATTCCTTCTAATTTAGCTGTACCACCCGACAACACAATATAGTCGACATTATCGATGTTAGTGTTTGCACAAAACACTTGAATGGATTTTTTGATCTGCTGTAAAAGCTGGGCTTGAAAGGGGGAAAGCACTTCATACATATAGTCCCGAGGTAACTCACCCGTAACTTTTGCCTTTTCCGCCTCGTCATACTCCATACCATAAAACGATTGAATTGAGTGAGTAAATTGATCACCACCAAAAGCTTGTTCTCGAGTGAAGATTGTCTCCCCTTCCTTGGCAACGGCAAACGTCATAATATTTGCCCCCATATCCACCATCATCACGGCTTTATCAAAAGCATCGTCTGGTAATTGCCCTAAAATTAATTCATGTGCTCGCCCCAGAGCATAGCCTTCAACATCAATTACTTTAGCTTCTAAATCTACACTGTTGAGGGCGTCAACTTTGGCATCAATATTTTCTGTACGGCAAGCACTCAGAAGTACATTGACTTTACTTATATCAGTTTCATTAGGCTGTAAGGTTTCGAAATCAATGCTGACTTCATCAAGGGGATAAGGGATCAGGCTATCAGCTTCAACTTCAATTTGAGCTTCCATTTCTTCTTCGCTCAAATTGGCATCCATAAAAATGACTTTGGTTAATACTGCTGAACCAGAAACAGACGCAGCAGCCACTTTTACTGTTTTAGGCAAACGACGTTTAATCAGTTCTAAAGCTTCGATAACGGCTGTAGCATCAAGAATATGATGGTCACTCACAGCCCCTTTTTTAACAGGAACTGCAATATGGCTATTAATTTTGTAACCATCCGTGGTTTTACTCAACAAAACAGCTTTGATTTCATGAGCGCCAATATCAATGCCGACCATTTGTGGAGTCAAACGCTTCCATAAGTTTGAAAACATATATCGTTATCACTTCACCATAAAAGTTAAAATATTTAAGCGCATTCGACTGAGAACCTATAAGATTAGTATAGTTATTATGCACTGCCTAATATTTTTCTCAATACTTTTATTTATAATACAAATAAAATCAACAAAAAATTAACGCCACTTGAAGATAGTCCCAAATGCTATTTTTCAATGCTAATCTTCACAAAGCCTGTTTGATTATTGACCATTAAAATCACAAGATTTTGACGCATTTCTGAAGATTTGACACATTCATGCCATCCACATTGGCTCTTTTTCCGTTTATACTGTTCTCATTAAAAGACATAACGATAAGTTGAGACACGCTACGTGAAATGGATAAAACGATTAGGGATACTGTTTATCAGTTCTATCATTCTTGCGATTGCAGGTATTGGTGGGGCGTATTGGTATGTTTCACCTGAGCTTCCAGATGTAGCAACGTTAAAAACCGTTCAACTCCAAACACCGCTGCGAATTTATAGTAAAGATGGCAAATTGATTTCTCAATTTGGCGAAAAGCGCCGTATTCCACTAAAGCTAGAAGACATCCCTAAACCCATGATTGATGCCTTTTTGGCCACGGAAGATGCACGCTTTTATGATCATGGTGGTATCGATCCTATTGGTGTCGTTCGCGCAGCATTTGTTATGCTCTCAACAGGTCAAAAGAAGCAAGGTGCTTCCACCATCACTATGCAAGTGGCAAGGAACTTTTTTTTAACCCGCGATAAGACCATTATTCGTAAGGTTAAAGAAATTTTTATTTCATATCACATTGAGCAATTACTGACTAAAGATGAAATTTTAGAACTTTACCTCAATCGTATTTATCTTGGGCAACGCGCTTATGGTGTCGGAGCCGCTGCGCAAGTGTATTACGGAAAAGACGTTGGAGAACTTACATTACCTGAAATCGCTGTCATTGCAGGTCTACCTAAAGCACCATCGACGTTGAATCCAATCACTTCAGAGCGTCGCGCAATGGCTCGTCGCAATATTGTTTTGTTGAGGATGAGAGATGTAAACGCCATTACTCAAGCTCAATATGATGAAGCCATTCATGCTCCAAACACTGCATCCTATCATGGTGCTGAAATCGACTTATATGCCCCCTACATATCAGAGATGGCAAGAAACTATATGGTGGATAAATACGGTCGAGAGCAAGCCTATACTGGAGGGTATAAGGTTTACACCACGGTTTCCTCGAAACTGCAGTTAGAGGCCCAATCAGCATTAAGGAACAATGTCTTTGCCTATGATGAGCGCCATGGCTACCGCGGCCCAATCGCTACCTTATGGCAGCCAACAGCATTACCTTCTGAGATCCCATCCCATGACGCGCTTGTTTCAACCTTAAAAAAGACAGCTCCAGTCGTATCATTACATCCAGCCGTTGTGCTCCAAGTAGAAGAAAAACAAGCCACAGTGCTTGCTCTTGATGGAAACCCTATCACTCTTAACTGGGATGGACTCAAATGGGCAAGAAGTTATATATCAGACAGTAAACAAGGACCTGCGCCGAAAACAGCCTACGAAGTCTTGCATGCAGGACAACAGATTTGGATAAGGCAGCACAATGAGCAATGGCAGTTATCGCAAGTGCCTAAAGTATCGAGTGCAATGGTGAGTTTAAATCCTCATGACGGTGCCATCGAAGCATTAGTGGGTGGCTTTTCCTTTGGTAAAAGCCAATATAACCGAGTTACTCAGGCACAACGACAATTAGGTTCCAATATTAAGCCTTTCATTTATACAGCAGCGCTGGAAAAAGGCTATACCCTTGCCACGTTAATTAATAACGCCCCAATTAATGAACCGGATATTCGTCAAGGTATCGCATGGCGTCCAAAGAACTCGCCAGATGTGTATGGTGGTCCAACTCGAATACGAGTTGGCTTAGCAAAATCAATCAACGTCATGGCGGTAAGAGCATTGCGTATGGCAGGGCTTACGGCAACTCGAAACCGTCTTATGGATTTTGGCTTTACACCTGATGAGCTACCTAAAAACGAATCTATTGCACTAGGTTCGCCAGCTGTTACACCTATGCAAGTAGTCAGAGCTTTCAGTGTCTTTGCTAATGGCGGTTATTTAGTAGAGCCATATTTTATCAATGAAATAAAAGATTCAGACAATAATGTTGTTCAGCAAGCTCATCCAACATTAGCTTGTACCCCCGTTGAACAAAATGACAGTGATGATAAATGGGAAGCAACATTAGCTGCCCTTTCAGCCGAACAAGGCATTGAATACCAGCCTGAACAAAATGACAATGATCAGTGTAATCCCACGACTCCACACCGCTATGCTAAACAAGTGATCTCACAGCAAACTGCTTTTTTGATCCGACAAGCTCTGAATAGCACTATTTTCGGTGGTGGCAATTGGAGCAAAGGCAATGGTTGGAATGGTACCGCATGGCGCGCCGCCAGAACGGTAAAACGTCGTGATATTGCAGGTAAAACAGGAACAACCAATGAATCAAAAGATACTTGGTTTAGTGGCTTTAACCCCAAACTGGTTACCACAGTCTGGGTAGGGTTTGATGATCATTCTCGTGAACTTGGGCGCACAGCTTGGAACGCCAACGCCGGTCAAGGTCAAATTGCTGGTGCGGAATCAGGCGCTAAAACTGCAGGACCTGCATGGAATGCCTTTATGCGTGATGCGTTAAAAGGTACGCCTGAAGTGGCAGATACGCCACCTGAAGGCATCATTTCTGTGCGCATCGATCTTAAAACCGGTAAGTTGACCCACAAAACTGACTATACCACTCGGTTTGAGTATTTCATTAAGGGCACAGAACCCACTGAATATGTCAATGGCAACAATGATGATGAGAATATCTTCATCGACTCCAATAGTGGAGAGTCGCTATTCCAGTAACAACTTATTACTGACATATTGTGTCAATTACATCGAAAAATGCGTATCCTAGGCGCACTACAATCTATCGTTCACAACAACACATGCTGATTTTTCTTTCTATTGTTGGTGGGTTTCTTATTCTCACCATTGGTGCAGAAGCTCTGGTACGTGGTGCCAGTGCCATTGCGCTTCGCCTTGGCGTAACGCCTCTGATTATTGGTTTAACTATTGTTGCCTTTGGTACAAGTGCACCAGAGCTCGCCGTGAGTTTAAAATCAGCCTTAGCTGGCAGTTCAGGTATTGCCTTAGGAAACGTCATTGGCTCAAACATTGCCAACATTGGTTTAATTCTAGCCATTACCGCCATCATTAGACCAATAGAAGTGCAGTCTCAAATAGTAAAACGCGACATCCCATTGATGATAGCTGTCACGCTATTGTTTGGTGGTTTATTACTAGACGGTGAATTAGACATTGCTGATGGTACAGCACTCAGTTTGTTACTGGTTGCCTATTTGGTTTACGGGTACTACGACGCAAAAAAAACTGGCGAAGTTGAAGAGCTTCCTGAAGGCAACTATACCCCAATCATCTCTGCGATACTTATTGTTGTAGGTATCGGAATGTTGATCGGTGGTGGCATATTATTTGTTGATGGTGCCGTTGATTTAGCGCGTAAATTTGGTATTTCAGAGATCATTATTGGTTTAACGGTCGTCGCAATCGGCACCAGTATGCCAGAACTAGCCACTTCCGTTGTTGCGGCTTTGAAGGGCGAAAGTGATATTGCCATCGGTAGTGTCGTCGGCTCAAACCTGTTTAATATTCTTTCAGTATTAGGCATCACTGCCATTATTCACCCAATCTCAGCTGATGGATTAGAATTGGTTGATTTCAGCACCATGCTGGGGCTGTCACTGTTAATGCTGCCTTTTGCTTATACAGGAAAAATCATCAGTCGCATGGAAGGGGTGGTGTTACTTATCATTTATCTTGCCTACACTTCATACCTTGTTAGTGAAGCCGTTACGTAAATGAATGGCTCACGGTGGCTTGCTCCAAGCAAATCACCAATGATGACATTTCATCTTGTTTTAATGATGACATTTGTCATCTTGTTTTGATGACCTTTGTGCCTGCCTTTTTCTACTCCCATCTTTAATAATTGTTTCCGTACTCGACATTAACCGTAAGGAAACAATTCATGAAAACTTTATTACTCGCTACTAGCGCACTTTTATCTTCATCAGCATTGGCACTCGATGCTGAAAATACAATCTCACAAATTGATATTGCGTCGAATAGTAAAAGCAGAGCGGAATTATCTGAGCTTGCCAAAAACTCAACGGGTTACGCCAAAGCGTATGCGAATTATCGTATAGCGATTTTAGCGAATATTTCAGGACAGCGTAATATCGCTAAATCAGCTCTAAAAACAGCAGCACAAACACTAGAGCAATTAAATGACAGTGAAAGTGATTCAGAAAACTACGCCTTACTTTCAGCAGTTTATGGAATGCAGATTGCCGTTGACCCAATGAAAGGAATGACATTAGGTCGTATATCAGCGCAAACGATTAAAACAGCAGAGTCACTGGATGCTACAAATCCAAGAGTTTACTTGGTGAAAGCCATTAGTGCCTATAATACGCCTGCCATGTTTGGCGGCAGTATGGAAAACACCATCAAATACGCCGATAAAGCCCTGAGCTTATACGACAATGACTGTACTAATATTTGTTGGGGTAAAGCCGAAGCATATACATGGCGTGGTCTGGCAAAGCAGCAAGAAAATCTTCAAGACCAAGCCATTGCCGACTGGAAGCAAGCCGTCACGGTAAATCCTAACTACAGCTGGGCTAAGTTTCTGTTAAGCCAAAATCAATAGTGCATTTTTAAGTATCACGAGTATAGAAGAAAGTCACAAGAGACTTTCTTCTTTGGATCATGTTATAACAGTTCGAACACATGGAGAAAGGCATGAAAAACAACAACAAATCCAAGACTAAAGATAAACTTGCATGGTTATACCTTTGTAATCTAGTTTTCTATTTTATTCCTATGTTTGTTGATGCCAGAGAGCTATCAGACGATCTCATTAGCCTTGCTATCATACCTGTCTATGTCCTTGTGTATTTCCAAGCTTACCGTTGTCCAACTAAGCAAGTACATTACCCAATACTAGGTCTGCTTACGCTAGCCATTATCGCCACTCCCTTTAACTCTGGCTCAATGGCATTATTCTCTTTTGTGGGCTTTTTCTGTGGCTTTCATTATTCCCTAAAACGCTTAGCCATCATCATCCCAATCATTGTGTTACTGCTATTTGGATTAAACATTTGGCTATTCCCAAATTACTACTTTTTTGGCTACGCATCAGCCATCTATTTAGCATTGAGCTTAATTGGCTATGCATCCAGTCAAAAGGGGCTCGCGAATAGACAAAAACAGCAATCAGCTGAAGAAATCAAAACCCTTGCTACCATCGTTGAGCGTGAACGTATCGCCAGAGACTTACACGATTTAATTGGCCATAGTCTGTCATCCATTTCACTTAAAGCCGAATTAGCAGAGACGCTTATTCAGCAAAACCGACTTGAAGAAGCACAACAGCATCTGAGTGAATTGGCTGAGATCTCTAGAAATGGACTAAGCGAGATACGAGAAACCGTTTCGGATTACAAATGCAAAGGGTTAGCCAATACCGTCACAGATTTATGTAAACGACTACGAGAAAAATCATTAGTGGTGTCTCTAACGAGTGATATTCCAAGTCAACTTTCTGCTCGTGTGGAAAGCCAGTTAAGCCTCATGTTAACGGAACTTGGTAATAATATTTTGCGCCATAGTCAGGCTGATGAATGTGAAATTAACTTTGAGCAAACACAAACTTCACTCAAAGTCACAGTTATGGATAATGGACATTGTGAGTCTATTTCAGAAGGCAATGGCATAACGGGAATACGTGAGCGAATTAAAGCCCTCAATGGTGAGTTTGACTATCAAACCTCACCAAACTGCATTTTTACAATCAAGCTAGATATACACAAGGAACAACAATGATCCGAATTTTGCTTGCTGAAGATCAATCTATGGTACGGGGAGCTCTTGCCGCCCTTCTCTCCATTAAAGGCAATTACGAGATCACCGAAGCCAAAGATGGTGATGAAGCACTAACATTACTCAAAACCCAAGAGTTTGATTTATTGCTCACCGATATCGAAATGCCCGGTCGAACAGGGCTCGAATTAGCCACTTGGCTCAAAGATCAACAGAGTAAAATCAAAGTCATCATCCTCACAACTTTTGGTCGCAGCGGTTACATCAAGCGCGCTTTAGAAGCAGGTGTGGGTGGCTTTTTATTGAAAGATGCACCAACAGATGAATTGCAACATGCCATTGAACAAATTATGAATGGCAGACGCATTATCGATCCAGAACTGGCCATGATGGCCATCGGTGAACAAGATCTCCTTAACGATAAAGAGCGCCGAGCGTTACGTTTAGCTGCAGACGGAAAATCCACAGCCGAGATTGCCAGTAGCCTATTTATCGCAGAAGGCACAGCTAGAAATTATTTATCCGAAGCGATTAACAAACTCAACGCCAGTAATCGTATTGATGCGGCTCGAATTGCCAAGCAGAAAGGTTGGTTGTAATAAATAACTACTTTGATAGTATATGTATAAATTCACAGTACTTTAGGTCGCTACCACTTGCTGCAATTGGAACAAGTGCCTGTCACCGAATTAAAAGGTGTGGCAAAGAAAGTCGCAGAAAAACTCGAAAAACTGAGCATTCGCACGGTTCAAGATCTGCTGTTCCATCTTCCAATGCGTTATGAAGACCGCACTCACATATATCAAATTGCTGATTTGTTTCCCGGACAATACGGCACCATCGTTGGCGAAATCCAATCGACACAAATTATTCATGGTCGTAAACGCATGCTAACCTGCACACTGCGAGATTCAAGCGGTGTACTCACCCTGCGTTTTTTTAATTTCTCCGCAGCACAGCGCAACGGCATGCAAAATGGTCGCTTAATGAAAGCCTACGGTGAAATCAAAGCCGGAAAACACCATGCAGAGATCATTCATCCTGACTATAAAGTGATTGAGCCTGACCAACCGATCGAAATGGATGCCAGCTTAACCCCTATCTACCCAAGCACCGAAGGATTAAAGCAAGCCAGTTGGATCAAATTGACCGAGCAAGCTTTAACCATGTTGAGCCAAGGCGGATTAACCGAGCTGATCCCAGAAAGCTTGCGCCCCAATAACCTGCCACTCGCTGAAGCAGTTCGGGTTCTACATCGCCCAGATAATACGGTGTCACTAGAAGAATTAAAGTTAGGACAACACCCAGCACAGCAGCGATTGGTACAAGAGGAGTTACTCGCTCATAACCTGAGTATGCTCAAACTTCGTCAGCGCAGTAATCAAGATCCTGCTATTGCATTACCCGCCACAGGACAATTACTGAATCCATTTTTAAAAGAACTTCCCTTTAAACCGACTGATGCACAGCAACGAGTAGTAGCAGAGATCGGCAGCGATCTTGAACAAAAACATCCTATGATGCGCTTAGTTCAGGGGGATGTAGGTTCAGGAAAAACCTTAGTCGCCGCCTTGGCTGCATTACAAGCGATAGAAAATGGCTATCAAGTGGCATTAATGGCGCCTACAGAACTATTAGCAGAACAACACGCTGACAATTTTGCCGAATGGTTTGCACCTCTAGGCTTAAAAGTCGGTTGGCTCGCAGGTAAATTAAAAGGCAAAGCCAGAGAACAATCTTTAGCCGATATTGCTAGTGGTGATGCTCATATCATCATTGGTACTCATGCGATCTTCCAAGAGCAAGTGGAATACAAAAATCTAGCGTTAACCATCATTGATGAACAGCATCGCTTTGGCGTTCATCAACGATTAGGACTTCGTGAAAAAGGGATCAAACAAGGATTTTATCCTCATCAATTGATCATGACCGCAACTCCAATTCCCAGAACGTTGGCGATGACAGCCTATGCTGATCTAGATACTTCGATTATTGATGAGCTTCCACCAGGCCGAACTCCAGTTACAACGGTAGCCATTTCCGATCAACGTCGCCAAGAAGTGATCGAGCGTGTTCGTCATGCTTCAACCGTCAATAAACGTCAAACCTATTGGGTTTGCACCTTAATTGATGAATCAGAAGTACTTGAATGTCAAGCGGCTGAAGATACGGCTGAAGAGTTAAAGCAACTGTTACCAGAGCTCAAAATTGGTTTAGTTCACGGTCGATTAAAAAGCAAAGACAAACAAGCTATTATGGATCAATTTTCTAGCGGTGAATTGGATTTATTGGTGGCAACCACGGTAATTGAAGTTGGTGTTAACGTCCCTAATGCCAGTTTAATGATCATTGAAAATCCCGAGCGATTAGGTTTAGCACAATTACATCAGCTTCGTGGTCGAGTAGGCCGAGGGGCGATCGAAAGCCACTGCGTTATGTTATACAAATCTCCTCTTACTTTAACAGCTAAACAACGCCTTAGCGTATTAAGAGAGAGTAATGATGGCTTTGTGATTGCTCAAAAAGATCTCGAAATCAGAGGGCCGGGTGAAGTGCTCGGTACAAAGCAAACAGGGTTAGTTGAAATGAAAGTTGCTGATTTAATGCGTGATCAACACCTTGTGCCACAAGTGCAAAATTTAGCTGGACACATGGTAAAACAAGCTCCGAAAAATGTAGACGCCATCATTGCTCGCTGGCTTGGCAATAAAGACCAATATATTCAAGCGTGATACCTTAGGGCGTGTTGATCTTTCAGGATTAAATTTTGTGCTATTTGAGCACTTGTCTGTTCAAGGCATGAGCAGTGAGCTTAGCCATCTAAGTAAGCTGGTCACAACACAGTACAGGGAGTGCTCAAAAGCATCGAAGACAGCGTAAATTGGTCACTTCTGCTGCGTTATCGTTTGTTTATGTGGAGCAACCACACTTTACAAACTCCGCCTTGCATAAGATAACCAATTTATCGCTGCAAAAACAATCAAGAAAGATCAACACGCCCTAGAAATGTTTCATTAAAAGACATTGCATTATGTAACATTTTATTGAAACGCATTGACATGCTAAGCAATCTTGCGAAGATATAATCTCATTCGTAATAACTGATGCCTCACTGCAACGAATGACATAACAGAAGTACCAAAAGGAAAACTTATGCAAGCGAATCAAGACGATCGAGTTTCTCAAGCTCCACAGGCTAGAAGCAATAGTAGTTTAGTGTTTAGCGCCATTGGCTTAGTGGTCTTAATTAGTGCTTCTGTGTATTACTATCTAGGCGATGAACCTCAGCAACTTGAGCCTGAGCCAGAAGTGACTCAACCAGAAGTTAAAGCGCCTGAGCCACTTCCAGAAACTCCGCTGCCAACAGAGCCAATCCCTGAGCCACCAGCCCCAAAAGTGGAGCCAAAACCAGAACCTCAACCAGTGGTGAAAAAGCCAGAAGAGCCCAAACCTGAGCCATTGCCTAGCCTGCAGCAAAGCGATGACTTTTTGTATCAGCAAACTATGAATGCCTTCAAAGGCTTATCATTAGACAAGCAGCTGCTCCGTACTAACTTAGCCAGACAATTTGTGGTGTTTGTTGATAATTTGGCTTATGGCCAGCTAGCGCGCAAAGCAAGTCCATTAATTGCACCTCAGCAATCTTTTTCTGTTCTTGAAGTGAACAATAAGATTTATTTAGATCCTGACAGTTACCACAGATATGATTTTTACGCTGAACTGCTATCTACTATGAACTCAGAACAATTGCTCAAAACTTATCGCTATGTGTTACCACTGCTGAATGATGCCTTTGCAGAACTTGGTTATGAAAATGACACCTTCACTCAGCGTCTAAAACAAGCGATTAATGAGATGTTGAAAGCCCCCGTTATCGAACAACCGATTGAACTAACATCAATCAGCGTCAATTACAAATTCAAAAATAAGCGTCTTGAACAGCTGCCTAATGCGCAAAAACTAATGATCCGTATGGGACCTGAAAATAGCCGTAAGGTAAAAGCTGCATTGCAAAAAATAGCCGCTAAGCTTTAAATTTTTAATCTTTGCCTATAAAAACGCCCCGACAATGTCGAGGCGTTTTTACTTTAATGAGGGTACATAACCTGAGCTCTGCATAAGTGAACCTCTACAGCACTGCTACTTATGCGTATTTCTGCGTTAAAACAGCCCGAAATTGAAACGCAGTAACGAAAGTTTTGTATGTCGGTACTGGCTATTACGAACTGTTCCGCCTTGAACTACACACAATTAGCAATACTGTAGATTGAATTTACATTTCAATAATAAAAACAAAACGATACAGATTTCTTTATACAGAGCTCAGGTTACATACCTTCTTCTAAACTCTGCTTCAGAGTGATTTCCATATTTTCTTGTTCTTCCTCACTATTAAAGTGAGGGCTTAAATCACCCGCTGGTTCAAAAGTGATCTCTCCGCCCTCATAAAGCACAGAGTAATTCAGGGTCGCATTGTTATTAGATTTGGCATCCGATAACCGCACCTCTAAATTATAGATATCGACTTCTTTCTTCAACTGCTTTGATAGATCTTTTATTTGACGAAGCTTATCTCTCAGTCTTTTTGCATGGTTTTCACGATTGGGTAAGTCTATCTCGCCTTCACTATTTATCGGCAATTTCCCAAGGTCATCGAAAAAGAACTCAAGCTGTAGGATAAAATGTTCCAGCGATTTCTCGCTTAGTTTGGTAACTTGGGCGAGTCGTTTGATTTGTGAGTCACTGATTTTATTGAAGGGCGTGAAAGGTCTATTGGTGAGCATGATGGATACCCTATAGCCATAGGTATCTACATGGTTTGTCCAAAAAACGAACTAGCCAACTCTCTAAATGCTTCAATCTCCTCAATGGTATAGTTAGAAAGAACTTCGTTGAGCTGTAAAAAGACCCATAAGCCAGCTAATAAT
>NZ_ML014784.1 GCF_003675895.1 Parashewanella curva | reverse complement strand
GACTTGTTTCAGTTCTTCGTCAACTGATTCATCAAAAACTGCCCTTCTGTATTTTGCTGGGAAAACTAGGTGATATAACAAAACAGTTACGTTATGACTCTTGTGTATAAACTCACTCATTCACCTATTTTCGCAGCAAGCTGCGGGGAATAAAACCCTCAGAGATTTAAAAAAATCAGAGTCAGCGATCAAGGCTGACTTTAAATCAAAAAAAGCTGGGTAACTGAGGTAACCTTTCACTGAAAAAGAAGCCAACACAGCGTCCTACCGTTAGATGGGTTTTTATCTGTTTTGAGGGGATACATGAGCTACATGTAAGCTCAGAAAGTCCAATAGTTGTAGGGCTTACAGATATGCAGCGAGGCTTACTCGAAATTTTGAATAAACCATATTTAGAGATTTATTCTTAAAAGTGCTGCGGAATATCGGTTTCATAGATGATACGACTCTTTCTTATAAAGCTATCCTATTAGCGATCTAAAGTCTCATTAGTTAAATTCAATATTAGACTGAATACTATAGCTTTGGAGTCATTGATGAGATTGCAAATATTTACATGTAGTGTAGTGTTATCGTTAACTACTCCTGCAATGGCATTACCTACACTATCGGAGCCTAATGATATTGTTCCTGTCTATCAGAATATTGTTGAAATTTTAAACACTAAAGATAACTCAATACTCGAATGCGCAGTAATTGAAGGTAAGCTTCAAGATTGTCAATCGAAAAATGTTGCTGGTTTAGATGCACCATATCGTGCCGTTGCCGCCGCAGGTACAACACAAACTCAAATGGTTTATGTTGCTGAAAAAGGAGAGGCTGGCTTATTTGGTTTTCAAACCGGTAAAGATGGACGTATTGCCCTTGATACAGCAGCAACAGATGTTCCAGCCTTTCCCTATGACCCATATTTTAATAAGGAAGGTCAGATTTTAGACATTAGACGCTCTAGCTTTAATCATTCTGGTTATCAAAATGTTTATGTTTCTCGTGGTTTTTTGGGTGACCCCACAAGCTACGGTAAGTTTAGTCGATTATCATTATCTGGAGAGCAGGCTAAAATTACGAATTTGACTGACTATGGTGGTGTGTTTTTACCCGTATTTTCTGTAACTCAGAGTGAAGGCAATGAATTTGATGATATTATAGGAGCTGGACAATATTGGGGGTATTCATCACTGACTAGCCCAAGATACCCTCTGTCTGGGTTGATAAAAAAAAATGGTCTGTTTAAAGAAAAAAATGTATCGGGGGGATCTGCAAAGACAGTTAAAACGATTCTTGATCCAGATATAGCTTCAATCGCTCAATTCAATGACAAGTATTGGATTACCTACAAAAGTCAAAGAAAGTTCACCCGTTTTGATACGTTTCCCAGTGGCGCGGCCGTTGATGAAAATAGCTATGACGCCCCTAATAACTCAAATGTTGAATTAAAAAGCGTTCAAACACGTACAGGCGATAAAACTGAAGTAAATAATTATGCGTTATTTGCAGATGACAATAAAATTGGAAATTGCACTGGCGAATCAGATTTTGAATGTACTGATGCTTTTAGGTATTTGGGGATTAATGCATTATTTGATGATACCGATATCAGTGATAAATCAAGTGTAAACGCAACCAGTCTAGGCGACCAGGGTGTAATTATTTTCTATAATTTAAACTACAGTCCAATTAATGCCAGTGAAGTTACACGTCAAATCACCATTCCTGAAAGCTTAAAATCGGCTATAAAAGGTTCATGTCTCTCTAAGGTTGACTTTGCTGAAAAGCCAAATGGTAATTCATATGATGAAAACTTTGCATGTGAACTTTTTTATGATTTTAGAGAATTAAGCAATACGCCTCCTATAAACGAAAGTTTTGATGTTGGTTTTGTTGTACATGGGCCATTTGGCGATGTACCTACAACCTTTACGTTCAATGTGGATTTGCCTACAAACATCCCACACTTGCAATTTGAGCATAATGGAACCGCGTTAGATCAGCTCAACCTGAACGCAGGGGATACAGGTTTCGTTGATGTGGCGTATATTTCTGATCAAAGCGACACTATAAGCCCCAATATTAGTTTTTTAAATGGTACTGATAATAGTAGCTTGTTCAGAAGTTACTTTACGGATACAGGCTGCTTATCAAGCAATGCTCAGCCATTGAAACCGGGAGAAAAATGTACGCTGAGTTACCATATTCCCGCTAACGTAAATAGCGTCAATTACACAATCAATTTGCATAACCCAGATGGTGTACCAGCTGATGCTGGAGTATTACCAGTAGCGCTTTCTTCCCAAGGTAATATCATTGCCCACTCGCCTTATGGAAATCAAAGTATTGAGCATTTATCAAGCCTACATTGGTTGAATATACACTCTGGTGGAACTGAAATCGTTCGTTTCACCAATGTCGGCGCAGCAGCAGTTCACAATTTTGATGTGTATTTTGTACAGCCCAAAGATAAACATATCCCCATTTTGCTCTCGGGATCTTGTGTAGATGATCCTACCCTTGTTATGGAGGCACTTGGTGGTCAGTGCGATTTAGTAATTAAGCTGAATACTAGCGCGTCTAATATCAGTGGTCGTTTCTCTTTATACGTCTTGGGAAATGCTATTAATAGTTATAGTATTCCAATCACAATAAATGATTTCCCACATGATAAAGGATTGGCGGTTGTAGACTCAAATACTGGGGCGTTGGGTAAAATAGAATTGAACCAAATGGCTAATGGTTATCTTACATTAACTAATTATACGGGTTACCCGATAACTGATTTGAGCATGTCATTTCCTCTTAAGCTTGCTATTTTTTACTATGTTGGGGATAAAGATAATACTATTGACTGCTTATCAGATAACTCCCCTAATCAAACCATGATCACAACCTTAGCGCCACTTGCAAGTTGTCGCCTTTATTATCATGTGCCTTCATCTTTTTCAGCTGAGCTGCAAGATCAGGAGCTGAATTTCCATTATACCGACACCAACTCATCAATAGAAAAGCATGAAGAAGAATCAATACATTTCACAAATCAACCAGCTCTTCGGGTAAGTGAACCAAGTGTCGATAGTTCATTTAGTTCTGTAAATTTAGATGCCTCTGTTCCACAAACTACGGTAATTTTCACCAATGAACTTAATTATAACATTAACAATTTAAGCTTGAGTTTTGACTCAGCTTTAAACGGCATTACCAGCAAGAATAGCTGCCAAAATAAACCTCTAGGCTCTAGCGAGACTTGCAGTGTAACCATAACCTTGGATGATAAAAAAGCGTTAATAGGTAAGTATCACATAGGGATGAAAGCGGATAACCTTGAAACCAAAAGTATTCCTTTAAATATCAATACGGCACAAACCGATACTGTTGAAATCGATAATCGAGGTGGTTATTCGATGTCGATTGACTACACCAAATACTATCCAAATACTGACGGTAAGGATAGTCACTGTCAATCTGGAGCTTGTTATGCTCTGGCATCAACAGGTTGGTTTACGAATCCTTTCAATAGCACCATTACTGGCGTTTCGGGACGCAAACTCATGATGTATATGATGGCAGGGACTTCGGTGCAATTACCATCGTGCGACGGTGGCAAAATTGTTTGTACAGGTACAACCCTCACTCCTTCATGTAAATATGTTGGGGATGGGACAAATAATTTAGGGGATGCGCAGAATCATTGCTTGCAGTACAATCCTAAATAGCAATTAAATTTGAAGTCGCATGGATGCCAAAACTATCTGAAGAATAAATTATTTATAGTTTTGGAGTCGAATATGAAACATCGTACCATACTGCTTTCATCTTTGCTGATGCTCAGCTCGAATGTATTGGCATTGCCCGATTTATCTGAACCAAACGACATTGTCAATGTTGGCAATAACAACATCGAAATTATTAATACTCAGGATAATTCGATCTTGGAGTGTGAAGATATAGGAGGAAAACTTCAAGGTTGTAAAACGACGACCGTCACTGGATTAGTGTCACCTTTTAGAGCTGTAGTGGCTAGGGGGGAAATCGGTTATCCCAGAGTATTTATTACGAAAAAAAATAGCAGTGAATTTTATTGGATCCCCATATCTCAATTGACTAACAAAATTCCTACAAATACCGCAGCAACCAAAATCAATACACCTGCAGAGGATGAGACATCAGAAAATATACTCGATATACAAAGTAGCCCTCTGCTTACCATATCTGGCAACCAATTTTTACAACGGTTCTATTTTTCAAAAACGCCTACTAACTCACACAATAATTTAGGACAATTCGGTTTTTTTAATCTGAATTTATCAGTCCTAAAAAATCAATATATAGTGAACAGCTGGTTTACAGACCCAGAAATACATATCCCAGCATTTGAGCTTGAACCCTCTGAAAATAGAGGTGAGTCAGAGCCACTGTATGGTATTGGTCATTTGGGTACATTACCCAACCAACTTAATCAATTGCGTCCTATTGGGGGAAACTTATTGTCCAGTACAGGTCACTTCGATTCGAACACCTCTCTAGGAAACACAAGCTTAGACTCTGATGTCGCTTCGATTGCAAAGGTGGATGATAAGTTTTGGATTACCTACAAAAGCAACAAAAAATTTACCCGCTTCGATTCATTTCCCTCTGGAGATAAAGTCAATGAGGATTCATACCATGCGCCAAGTAATGCCAATGTGACACTCAGAAAGATAATTTCGGCCTATGGAAATCCCATTAAAGTGTTCACCAACTATTTTGCGGTGTTTGCCGATGACAATAAAGTGGGTGATTGTACTGGCGCAAGCGATTTTATTTGCATAGATGCCTTTCGATATCTCAATGTCACGTTATCTATGGATGATTATAACGATGTTCCAGCACAAAGTTTGACAACCAATAGTTTGAGTGATCATGGTGTACTGATCTTCCATAATTTAAACTACAGCCCGTTAAATGCGAATGAAATATCAAGACATATTGTGATCCCTGATAGTCTGGCAAGTGCGTTTAGTGGTAGCTGCCTAGATAAGGTCGACTTTTCAGCCAAAAGAGATGCTGATGAGGATGGAAATGATACCTGTACCCTGAATTTTGACTTTAGAAATCTTCATTCATTTACTCCAATCCAAGAAAGCTTTGATGTGGGGTTTAGTGTTGACGGTTCATTTGATCCTGTACAAACCAACTTTCACTTTAATATCGATCTTCCTAGTTCCGTTGCAAATTTTCGTTTTACTCAAAATGGTCAATCATTATCCAATCTTGTACTTAATGCGGGTGACTCGGGCACGCTTAACGTAGATTATTCTAGCAATATTGTTGGACAACATTCACAGCCTCAAATTAGCTTTTTAAAAAATGGACTGAATGATGCTACCTTTCAAGGGTTCTTTGAGAACACTGGTTGCCTTGCAGCAAATCCACCAGCACTTAGCGATGGTGAGCATTGTACGTTAACTTACCATATTCCTGCTGGGATTAATGACGGTAACTATAGCCTTAAATTAGCAAACTCTGATGATGTGCCTGCGGCTTTAAGCCACTTGTCTGTGAATGTATCTGCGCGAGGTTATGTCGTTCCGACTTTACTCAATATTCCTCAAGAGCACTCCGCGGTTGACATTGTCCAAGGGATAAATCTACAGCCGGGAGGTTCAGCGTACTTGCGGTTTAGAAACGTTGGTGGTGAATTGGCTCATAATGTTATTACTCTTATCTCTCAACCTGATCAAGATCCACCAATAATCTATTCAGGGAGCTGTACCAGTAAAATCAACTTAGTGACTGACGGCTACTGTATTTTAGTATTGCAAATTGATAGCAGAGCAACCGCTATTGGCAGATACCATATCCAAATTAGAGGTGACGATATTACATCATACGATTTGCCAATTACTGTAGGGGAGCTGCCTGCCTATAAAAGACTCGGTGTCACAGATTCGAATACAGGACTTTATGGTCAAGTGTCATTAAGTCAAGATTCTTCTGGTTACATAAACATTACGAATTACGCCAATTATCCGATAAGCAATTTAATGATAAACTTGCCAGAGTTGACTCTGAGTTCCTCCAGCTCACAAAATGAGGCGCACATTTTTTATCAAAATTCAGATGACCCATTAAGCTGTACTAAAAATAGTGATCGAGAGTATTCTGCATCATTAAATAAGTTTGAAAGCTGCCGCTTGTATTATCGAGTTAATGGCCAAGTCACCACAGTTCCTCAAGATGCTATGATTCATTTTAGTTATCAGAGTCAGAGTGGCGAAGCCCAAGAAGAGTATCAATCTCTGCATTTCACCAATCAACCAACACTGAGGGTAAGCTTCGATAAAGTCGGTGTGGGACTGAGTCACATAAAATTAGATGCATCAACACCCGAAACCACCTTGGTGATATCCAATGACCAAAATTACGCCCTCAAAAACTTAAACATAAGTTTATCTGAGAGCCGTATTGCAAGTATTCTCAGCGAAAATAATTGCCCAAGTAAGTTGGATGCAGGTAAGTCTTGCTCTCTTAAACTCAGTCTTGATGATGAGCACCCATTTCTTGGAAATTATCAGCTGGTAATTCACGCTGATAATCTGCGCTCAGAAACTGTCCCGATTTCGATTGAGCAAGCTCCGACCGATCAGGTGCAAATTGATAATCGTGGTGGGTATGCCATGTATGTTGGCTATACCAATTATCACGCAAATAAAAACGCTGATGACAGCAGTTGCCATTTTGGTGCTTGTTATGCTAAGTCTTACACCGGCTCTTATACCAATCCATTTGATAGTCATATCACAGGTGTTTCAGGTCGTGATATTGAAATGCATATGATTTTGGGAACTTCCGTAACCTTACACTCATGTGATGGTGGCAAGATAATTTGTACTGGGACAACATTAAACCCGTATTGTCGATACTATGGAACGGATCACCCGTCAAAGCAAAACCAATGCTTAATGTACAATTCGAATTCATCTTCACGTTAAAGTAATACTGATCAGCATGGATGGTTTATCTAATTACAGTGATATGTAATTTAAGATGTAGGAGTCTATGATGAAAGCTAAGACATTCTTGTTCCTTGCAGCCTTTTCAATATGCCATCAAGCGTTGGCACTTCCCGATTTATCTGAACCTAATGACGTTTTACGAACGAGTTGGGATAATGTCATAGAAATCATTAATACTCGTGACAGTACCATTTTAGAATGTCGACTCATTGCTGATAAGCTGCAAGGGTGTAAAAGTAAAACAATTTCGGGATTACATTCTCCATATCGAGCGGTAATGCCGCCGAATTTGTCACGCTGGTTTAGGATCTTTGTAACTCAAAAAGACACGAGTAATATTTTTTCATTTAGGCCTGAAGCTAACTCAGGAATGATTGACGCCAATACAACTGCAACACGTGTAACCACTTCTCCTTTTGATGGCGATGATGGAAAAATATTGGATTTACAGGGTAGTCAAGTGACAGTACCCGCATATAAGAGTCCTACAGATACCATTAGAGATACCTTTTATTTAACGCGAGAAACACCAAACTCAGCAGGGCAGTTTAGTTCAGTCACTTTTAACATTTCAAATGATAATCAAACGCTTGAGATGCAAAATTATCCTAAATACACATTACCTGTTTTCGATTTAGTACTTTTAGATGCCTTTTATAACGATCATATTATCGGGCTTGGAGATGTTGGAGACCCACAACCTAGCTTAAAAAGTCTGTATCCCTTTTCCAGTAAATTAAACCCTGATGGCCACTTTGTAGAACAAAGTAATCAAGGTGGTAATCAACAACAAGTAAAAACAGCTTTTTCTTCAGATGCATATTCAATTGCAAAGGTTAATGGAAAATATTGGGTGACTTATAAAACCAAGAAAAAATTTACCAAGTTTGATTCATTTCCAACAGAAAAAGCTGCTGATGAAAACTCCTATCAAGCCCCTGAAAATTCGCATGTAACCATAAGACAAGTCGTAACACAACCGGGTCCCTTCTTTTATAACCTCGCTGTTTTTGCCGATGATGATAAAGTGGGAACGTGCACTGGCAGTGATGATTTAATATGCACTGATGCATTTCGATATTTGGGCACTCAGCTTTCTATTAACGACGGTAATGATACAGCTCAAACCAGTTTTAGTTCAAACAGCTTAGGTGATCATGGCCGTTTGATTTTCCGAAATCTTAACTATAGCCCTTTAAATATTAATGAACTTAAAACAGATTTTAATATCCCAGATGAGCTAAAATCAGCATTCAGTGGTTCTTGTCTCGATAAAGTGGACTTTTCTCCTAGATCAGATGAAGCCATTTCTGGAAATGATGCTTGTACACTCGATTTTGATTTTCGAAAATTAACCAACCTACAACCTATTAGTGAAAGCTTTAATGTAGGGTTTTCTGTCATTGGCCCTTTTGGTAATGTGCCGACTCAATTTCATTTTAATATTGATTTACCCGCTTTTGTATCAAACTTTCAATTTGAGCAAAATGAAAACCCGCTTTCTCAGCTACATTTAAATGCCGGAGACAGTGGCGATATCAATGTGGTGTATTTTAGTAATAATGATGAAACCCAAACCCCGGAATTGAGCTTTTTAGATGATAATAAAGACAGCCAACTGCTCAGAAGTTACTTTGCCGATATCGGCTGTTTATCACCATCAGCACCACAATTAGCCTCTGGTGAAAAGTGTACCTTGAGATATCGAATTCCAGCAGCAGCAGTGAGCAATCAAAACTATAGTCTAAAATTAAACAATTCTAATCAGATTCCTACTGGATTAGATACATTAAATATTGATGTATCTTCATCAGCAAATATCATTGCTCACTCTCCTTATGGTAACCATAACAATGAAACATTAAGTCGTTTGAGCGGTGTCAAATTGCAACCTGGCAGTTCAACAACCATTCGATTTACCAATGTCGGTGCAGCAACAGCCCATCATTTCAATGCCGTGTTCACTCAACCTAACAGCCCTATCCCATTAACCTTAACTGGCGATTGTACTCATCATCCTGATTTAGAAGCTTTAGGAGGAAGTTGTGATTTAACCCTGACAATGGCGAATGACACCAGCGTGAACGGTAAATACGAAGTACAAATGTCAGCGGATGACTATACAGGGTATGACATACCTGTAGTGATAGGTGCCTTTTCCTTTGATAGAGGTATAGGTGTAAGTGATGGTCATAACGGCTTGCAAGGTACTGTAAATATCGCTCAGACGGCGCAAGGTTACTTAAAAGTGACTAATTACACAGGCTATCCATTGGATGATCTGACTATCACCTTGCCTGATCTAAAACTGTCATCCCACTTAATTAAACCTTCTAAAAGTATATTTTATGAAACGAATGCGGGGAACTTACCTAGTTGCATTCATGGTACTGGCGAAGCAGGTGACTATCATGTTTCATTAGATCAACTTGCTAGCTGCGAAATCGCTTATCATGTTTATGAGGGTGTTACAGCTGAGCAACCTGATGCAAATATTGTTTTCAAATACCCAAGCGAACAAAACACTACAAGCTTAACTGAAATGCAAGCCATTCATTTGACCAATCAAAATGCAGTAGTCGTGAGTTATGACCAAGAAAAAGATGACATAAGTAGCATTACTCTAGATGCATCTCGACCTTCAACGAAAATATCGATTACCAACAACTCAGGTTACACAATTAATAATTTAACCCTTACCCCATCAAGCAAAGTCCTTGGAGTAGTCAACAAAACTTCATGCCAAAATCAATCTTTAAAAAATGGTCAGTCGTGTGAAATTAGTTTAAATCTTGACGATCAAAACCCTCTTCTTGGTGATTATGTCATAGAGTTAAACGCTGACAACTTGCAAAGCAGAATCATACCATTTTCGATAAAATTAGCGCATACCGATAATGTAGAAGTCGATAATCGTGGTGGTTATTCAATGTCTATCGATTATATAAATTTTCATCCCAATACCGATGGTAACGATGGCGAGTGCAAATCAGGCCCGTGTTATGCTAAAAGCTCTACTGGTTGGTTCACTAATCCATTTAATAGCCATATTACGGATGTTTCAGGGCGTGATATTACCATGTATATGATGCTTGGGACTTCAGTGACCTTGCCTTCTTGTAACCAAGGGAAAATTGTGTGTACCGGGACGACCTTTGGACCAGATTGCCATTATGTTGGTGATGGTTCCGGAAATAATGGAACGCCTCAGAATCAATGCTTGCAGTACAACCCAAAATAAAAAAATTGAAGTAGCAAGGATGCCAAAACCATATGAAAAATTGGTGATTTATAGATTTGGAGCCGTAAATGAAGCATCGAACAATACTGTTTTCATCTTTGCTGATACTCAGCTCCAATGCCTTGGCATTGCCAGATTTATCTGAACCCAATGATATTGTCAACGTTGGTAATAATGCCGTTGAAATTATCAATACCAATGATAATTCGATATTAGAGTGCAACGTAGTTAGTGCTAAGTTGCAAGGATGCAAAAGTACCACTGTAAGCGGATTAGTATCACCATATCGAGCGGTAATAGCCAAAACACTTCCAAATGTTTCTCAGGTCTTGGTTACACAAAAAAATAGTGGTGAAATTGATAGTTTTATCATCAAATAAATAATCCCCGCAGCAAGCTGTCTTCGCTTCGCTCAGACTTTCGCAAGCGAAAGCGGGGTATTAACATTGCCTCTTTGAATTACAAACCGCAGCGAGCTGCGGGGAATTGAACCCACAGAGATTAAATCGGTTTTATTTATCAGTAAAGCCCATTGCTCAGATTGAGGAGTTCAGTAAATTCGGTTACATTACGCTTGATGCGCCCCAGAAATAGTGGACACCGGATTAAGTGAGTATAATCACTAATCGAGGTGACCAATGACAACAACAAAAAAGAACCGTAAAACTTATTCAACCGAATTTAAAACAGAAGCATTAGCTCTCGCTGAAAGATTCGGTGTTTCCACAGCAGTCAAACAACTCGGTGTTTATGAATCACAACTTTATGGTTGGCGCAGCGCATCACAAAAGAAAGCAAAAATGACTCAACGAGAAGTCGAGTTAGAAGCCGAAGTTGCTAAGTTAAAACGTCAACTTGCTGAACAAACAGAGGATTTAGCCATCTTAAAAAAGGCGGCTACCTACTTCGCCAAAAATCAAAAGTAGCCCGTTTCGAATTTATGCTGGAGCATCAACATCAGTTTAAGCTCCAGCGTATGGCTATCACTTTAAATGTGTCACGAAGTGGGTATTACATATGGCGCAAAACCGACAAAGAGCCAAGTTCTCGCAAGCAACGGCGTTTGGTTATTGATAAACAGGTCAAAGAAGCGTTTGATAAAAGCAAACAGCGTGATGGAGCAAGACGGATCCAGAAAGAGCTTGAAGATAATGGTGAGCGGGTTAACGTAAAAACAGTATCAGCTAGCATGAAACGACAAGGGTTAATAGCTAAAGCGGCCAAGAAGTTTAAAGTCACAACAGACAGCAAGCATTCTATGCCAATAGCCCCTAACTTATTAAAACAAGACTTTACGGCGACTGCACCTAATCAAAAATGGGCTGGAGACATCATATATTTATGGACAAGTGAAGGTTGGCTTTACTTAGCGGTGATAATTGATTTGTACTCACGCTCAGTGATTGGCTGGTCAATGCAGAAAACGATGACAGCAGATTTGGTTTCAGATGCACTAACAATGGCATTATTTAGGCGTGACCGACCGAAAGGCGTTATCGTTCACAGCGACCGAGGAAGCCAGTATTGTTCTAAACAGTACAGGAACTTGATTGAAAAGGATCAGCTTCAGCAAAGTATGAGTCGCAAAGGTAACTGTTGGGACAATGCTTGTGTAGAAAGCTTCTTTCACTCACTGAAAGTTGAAGCGGTTCAATATGAACCAATTATGACTCGTAAAGAAATGAGACAAGCTGTTTTTGAATACATTGAGGTTGACTATAACAAGACTAGAAGGCACAGTGCGTTAGGCTATCTTAGCCCAGAAAATTATGAGCTTACAAACAGTGCTTAATTTTGTGTACACTATAAGCGGAGCGGATCAACCAATTCAAGAAGAATGAAGTTTAATGGATTAAATTAATCGAAGTAACGACAGCTGTCTATGTCGGTCAACGAAAGATAAATAACAGGGATAATCTGAAGTCATTAAACATCAGAAATTGGGACGCTCGACTAAAAGATTAAATTTAATATATATTTTATGCTAATTTTCTATTTCAAAAATTACCAAACCTGTTTAACAAAAACAATTTTGTTCAATATTACAGATTGAGATAAATAAACGTTAATCATATAACAGTTCAATAGGTTATACACTAAAAGGTAAACGTTCATCGATATAGCTTTAAATGCTCGGCAGCATAAACCAAACAAGTATTACTAACCACTTTTCTAACAACACAGAGCCTGAGTTGCAAGTTAGCAACCCATGTAGTGAAGTAACAACCGTAATTTTTGATGAAACAGAAACCACTCCTCTATCAAATATTCCAAGAAGTGAGTCCACTGCTACGCTTTTTTCTAGCGAAGTGTCATCAGAGAGAATTGCAGACACCCCAAAGTTATCAACTAAGGTATTTCCGTCATCATCTGTCTATACAATAAGAGATGAAGAAGATAAATTAACCGTTATTGACCATTGTCGTAGTTCCATTCCAAACGCCACTGTGATCAACATACTCTCACCATTAGATTTTAATGATAATGGACTAACAGAAGAAGTTTGTATCAATACTGATGGAGTTATTACTGAAAGAGTCGGAAAATTGTATGACGGTAGGCCTGCAATTTTAATGATCGATCTTACTGTTATGTCTCCCTCACAAGTAGCAAGTATGAATGATGTACTTGATTCGCCTCCAACATTAGGTGGAAACCCCCTAGGGGGTAAAATTACTAGAGTAATACTTGTAAACAAAAAAATGCTAAAGTCAGGAGAAGGCAACCCTGGGGAAGACTGCTGGCGTCGTCTAAACAAATTTGAGTCGCATCATAATATAGCGACACTTGAAACACTAAACCCCAAATGCTCTGTTCCAGTGCTAGAAAAATGTTTAGCGGCTTCTCATAGCCTGTTACAAGCTTCACCTAAAAACTCAGTTCACCAGCACGCTCCTTCACCACGAACTACCGATAAAAGCAATACCATATCAGTAAACCCTAAGGATCAACTTCCACAAAAAATTACCATAGATTTTTCGACTGATGAATGGCAAATGTTACTTTATGGTGGACTAACCATAGATGAAAAAGGGAAATGTTATTTTAAAAAAGGCTATTTGAGTGAATTAGAAGATGGAACTGTATTGATTTTTAAAAATGCGCCTTGGGATTCTAAACCTTTTATATACAAATTACGTGAATGCCTGATAACAGGTCATTTTTCAGCAAATGGACAATTATTTTTCTTACCCAAAGATATAGTCATTATCAGAGATGATACAAGCGCCCAGCAATTAGAAGCGCTAAAAAGCCAATTCATCGACAACTGTAATGATACATCTTTAGCAACACCAACATTACAAAAATTATCCACACATTTAAAATCATGGCTTACAGAAAGAAAAGTTCCAACCAGCGTTGCAACTGGCATTGTGTATTTAAACAGTTCTAATATTGATGTAGTTTTATCCGATATTCAAATCAAAAACGGCAAACCTGTTTTTCATGATACTTTTTACGAGCTCATTTGCAACAAAGCAGTATTGTGCATCACAAGTGATCTTTCTATAAATCAATGGTTACGACTTTTAACTCGATTAAGCCAGTATACAACTAGACCTAAAACGATCATTTTAAATAAAAGAAGTGTTCTCCCTCTTCCCAGAAATCATGCAAACGTCATAGTGAACTGTTTGCACTTTTCAAGTCAGGCTAAGTCTTATGCCCAACTTGATAAACATTCACTATGTTACCGTATTTCAGCAAAAGAAGATTGGGAAAGCTTGTGGCAGGATTTAAGCTTAGAAAGCCAAGAAAACTTTCAATTTAAACAAACTCAAACTCCATTGTTTGAGGCATTGATAGCTGGACAAAAAATTACCCTATTAGGCGCCGAGAAAAACCTCAAAATTCTATCCCAACTGGAAACACTGTTCGCTACCCCTCCCTACTTATTTTTACACGGAAAAAGGTACGAATTACCTAAAGCACAAGTTTCTGTTCATTTAGTAGTTAATCCAAAACAAATAGAACACTTGCCTAACCTATTTAAATTCAAGTGTGAGCATGTCCGAATTCATGGAAAAAAAAATAGTTTTAAAATACCTTGGGGGAAAAATCCCCAAGCTTTTTATCAATTATTAGAAAAATTGCCAACAAGTGTTTTAAGGACATATCCGGCAATACCGCCTTGGTCGGCATTAGAATTTACACAAGTTTTTTCAAAACAACTCAAAATTGAAATGGAGCAGGATCATGCTTCTTCTTGTACTAACTACCACCGCAGAAGAGCGTTACATTCAATAATAATTCGTGCTTATCGAGGAGATAGAAATGTCTATAACTATTTAAAAGTCTGCACAGCATTAATTTATCCTGACAAAGCCACCGAAAAACATATAGACAGAACAAGGTTGCGAATGTGGATGGCAGAAAACCAGCCGCTCACCAAAGAATCTATATCAAAAAATTATTGGTCATTAGTTAGACACTGCCCCTTAACACTTTTCAGAAAAAGCGTAGAAAGTCAATGGTTTAGAAAACCATCCGAATCTGATATACATACTTTACTTAGGTGCTTACGTGCCGCAGCTACGCCAACACAAGTAGAACAACTTAATTTCATTGCATCTGGACTCACTGCCATCACAGCTCCTAAAACCAATTCGATACTATTTTCACAACTTCGTGACGCGCTTTATGTTGCGAGACAAAGACGTCACTTTAGTGCTCCTATATCTACCCATGCAATGGATTTAATACCAGTCATTGAAGACTTGATTGGTCTTTTTCAATCTCATAGCAATGAAGCTAGAGCAAAATCGCCTTACCCTAAAATGCTACAAGGGTTATTAAGTGCACATATAGAAGGGCTATTTGAGAGCGATTTATCAGATCTAGTTGAAGATATATTACTTAGTGAGCAAAATCACTTAATCAGAGAGAAAAGGCGACTGCACCGGCTCTGTAATCGAATAAAAAATCATCCTATCGTTTTCCTTCAGGGAGTAGCTGGAGCAGGAAAAAGCCATCTTGCACATGCCGTTTCTTATCAGCTAGCAAAACAAGACTCTGATTTCGCGCACTTAAATACGCCTCTTGTCATAAGCCTTGGCCCTGAAACAACCATTGAACATTTATATGGTAAACAGCAAAAACTAGATAAAGAAAGCGGTGATTCATATACTAAATTCGTAGAAGGACCTGTATTAAAATGGGCAAAAGATGAAAAGCCGCAAATATTGATTTTAGATGAAGCTAACTTAGCTAAAGAAGGCGTTTTAGCTTTGCTTTCTGGACTGTGCAAAGACCCAAAGCAATTATGCTATCACGGTGTCGTTTATCCTCTTACAAATAAGCATAGAGTTATTTTAACTGGCAATCCTGATTATTACTCTGGCCGACACATGGACACAGAAATCAGTGCTTGTATACTCACAATATACTGCAGGCCACTTTCTGATAAAACGCAAGCTAGATGCATCGTATTGCCTTCATTACCTACAAACTGGAATACTGAGCTTAGGTCTCATACATGCAAACTCGTCTTAGAAACTTTTAACAAAATAGCACCTCTCATTTCTGAAGGGCTATCACCAAGAGACTTACACGAAGTATTAACCCGAATCACATTTACGTTAAGCTTGGCAAACTGTCACTCTCCAACTCACGAACAAATCAACGCCATAGTATTCGATGCTTTTCAAGATACTATAGAAGCTGCTGTCTTACCCAAAAGCCAAACCGCTCTTGTTGCACTAAAAGAAACGCTATTGAAAAAATACCCATGTGATGGTGCACTATTAGAAGCCAAAGAGAAAAAATTTAACGCATTTTATCAGGATCTAGTAAACCAAAATCCAAGCCTTGACTTGAGAAGCCAACCGATTAAAAACTTAATTCGATATTACTGGGCATTTATAGAAAAAAGAGGCGTATCTTCAGGTTTTGACAAACATGGTTTCATAGTGCAAGGGCCAGCAGGTTGGGGAAAAGACAAACTCCTAAAAGCTGTTTTAGATTTTAAAGATGAAAAAGGGCAAACTAAATTAGAATATATTCATATCAATGCAAGCCCTGAGGGATGGGAAAAATCCCTCCGAAAAATCTATGAAGCTATGAATGAAGGAAAAACACTTATTATAAGCGAGCTTAATTTACTCCCGAGTGAACTCATAGAAGGTCTTTTTAATGAAGTACTGACTTCAGCTACTCATCCAAATTTTTTATTTTTTGCCACAATTAATCCACCAACCTTCGAAGGTCGAGCACCTTTATCTCAAGCGTTAACCAATCGATGTGTGAATGTATACCTTGAACCTCTTAGCACCTCTGAATTAACAAGTATATTGTTAAGAAAACATCCTAACTCAGAAGAAGCTATTTCATGGCTAATGAAAAGGTATGAAGTTGTATCTAAAGAGCTTCTAAAGCAAAAGTCACCTTTCTCTATCACACTTGAGGACTTGTTGTTCATAGCTTCAGTGCTGGTAATACACACGGAAGATAAATGGCCCGATTGCTTTGAAAAAAAATTCAACTTAACAATGCAATCAATCGATTTGAATAAAGAGTCACTAGAAACCTTAATAAAAAAACAATTCAGTACGCGTGAGAGTCAACCAAAGGATACAAAGAAGCAAGAAGCCGAATTTAATGAAAAATCAGCACCTAGAAAAATGGCTCAATTCGACCGAACTAAAAAACTGCACCCAATGAATTCCCATACTCAGGTATATTCTAGTCATAGCAAAAGACATGATATAGCAGTCTCCCCTACTCAGGCTGAATCAGATATTCATGCCACAGATATTGCTGACACCCAAATACAGATAGTAGAACACACAGAAAAACAGATAACAGAACCCGAAGGAGATCCCTTTCTCACTCCTGTTGAATCAGGTATTCATGCCACAGCTATTGATGGCACCGAAACACAAAAAGTAGAACAAACAGAAAGTCCCTCCCTAACTCAGGTTGAATCAGATATTCATACCACAGCTATTGCTGACACCGAAATACAGATAGTAGAACACACAGAAAAACAGATAACAGAACCCGAAGGAGATCCCTTCCTCACTCCTGTTGAATCAGGTATTCATGCCACAGCTATTGATGGCACCGAAACACAAAAAGTAGAACAAACAGAAAGCCCCTCCCTAACTCAGGTTGAATCAGATATTCATACCACAGCTATTGCTGACACCGAAATACAGATAGTAGAACACACAGAAAAACAGATAACAGAACCCGAAGGAGATCCCTTCCTCACTCCTGTTGAATCAAATATTCATGCCACAGCTATTGATGGTGATGTAACGTCCAATTCCCAATTAACAATCCCTTTATACTTTAAAAATGAGCGTTACAGTTTTGACTATTATCGTATTCAGGTAAATGAGCTGGCTATTATTGATGGTGAGATTGGGTTAGTAAGCTACTCACATAGCAAAGAATATCTAGAGTTTGCAGAAGATATAGAAACAGAAATACCTTTTATTCTAGGTAGGCCATTCAGCGAGAGGCCACACCAAGAGCTTGAGCCTGATGAAGAGTTGGGAAGCGGTAGATTCAAATTATCAACTTCAAATTGGACAATTTTACCTACACTGCAAACTGACTCTGTACTCATATCACTTCAAGCAAGAGAAGGCGTTGAATTAGTGTCTGCGAGGCATAAGATCTCTGGTCAATGGCTAATCAAACTTGCCCCAAACACGCAACCAGAAACACAAACGCTCACCATTGATTTTACAATACTGCAATTGGGGCTTTCTGATCAGCATATTCAAGGACTAGAGCAGTTATCTTTGCTCGACTCACCATGCCCTGAAGAAATAAAACGAACGCTAGATGCGCAAATTTTTAATCTGAAAGATCAGCATAATAAAGCTATCACTAAACTCCAGGAGATCCATGCATTAGAACAACCGGAGCAACAACTGTGTGAATTAATATCCTTCTTTGAAGATTTCGGTACCAGCCAAAACATTACAGGTCGCAACATTGATATACTGGTATCATCCATCACAACAAAGCAAGGTACATGTCGGCATCGTGCTTGGGGTTTTCACCTTATTTGCCAATATCTAGGAATTAAGACTCGGATAGTTTCAAACGATGCACATGCTTTTATTGAAGTTGGCGTGGAAGAAGAAAGCCTATGGCGTAGAGTTGACTTGGGCGGAAAAGATGCAACTCTAGAATTTGTTCAATCTTCATTCATCGATATATTGCCACCACAAAATATGGAGAAATTAAATACCCGCCTTCAGCTTCTAAAAGCACTGAATGATGCTAATGAACCGGAAGATGCACCTGATGTAACAAAAGCTCCAGTACTTACTGAGTTATCATCTATTCAATTTGAAGCAGAAGTTGATAGAACTGAACATGATATTACCAGCAGTGAAGTTCTTGCTAATGCATATATTGAGTCAAAAGCACCCGATGATCAGCAGTACCTGTCAGCATTGTTAAGAATATTAAAAAACAAAAAAAATATCTTTAATTTTACTGACAGAGCAGATTTCTTGAATAGTTGCCACAAATCAACGTTTTTCACAAAAAACAACAATCTGATGATAAGACTTTTACCTGACATTTTTTCAATTTGGCACAGAAATAAGCCTGAATATAGTGCAGAATTTCCTGAAGAAACAGCTAGATCCCAAAAGAGTGCAGCACAAGTAATTTCATACTACCTAATTCAAATAGCAGCATTATACAAAAATAATGAAATAACCGATGAGTGCTTTTTAACCTTCAATGAAGCTTGCTTAACGTTATTCGAATCAAAACTGATAAGCATAGGTCTAATTTTACCTTTTTTGGAACATTTATCCCTTTACTCGAAACATAAACAAAGAGCTGAAGCACTCTTAGAGCAGTTTTATGACTCTCTCTTGTGTCAACAAGTTCTGCCTGAAAACATAAAGACACTTCGCAGTTTTCAAGATTCTAATACGAGATTCTGCGCTAAATCTGAAACCCTTGAACAAAAACTCCAGAGCACAAGGATTTCATCAAATTGGAAATGGACACATACCAGTTCTTCAATTCCAAATTATCCGCGCTTGGCAAGAAGACAACCACCTTATCTACATGCTGAACACGAAACAAGCATTAAGCCTGCCGTATTATGTTTACCACTGTATAGTGCTCATGAATGCGATTATATTTTTATCCACCATTTAAAATTGCATAATATACTTTACCGAAGGGGTCGGGGGACACCATCTGGGCATATTAGTTTTATGCAATTTTATAACATCAGAAAAATGATTATAGAAAGTTATTGCAAGTACTTAGCCAAACAGGTTATTTCAGAAAATGGTTTCTGCATAATTACTGCACCATGCAATATAAAAAAAGACAGAGGTTGGCTTTGGATAAAGGAAGGACAATACCCAATGCAGTATGATACTGATACACTGGCGTCATTAATCCACAGAACTGAAGTAGACAGTATCTTAGATTACGCCTCTGAGAGCTTGCAATTAAATACAGAACGACTTGAAAAAGCATTAAAACATTCTAGTTTCGCCATTATTCAACAGAATACATTCCAACAAGGCTTGGATGAATATTTAGCTAATATTGATTGGAATATTATTCATCGGGAATTGGAAAATAGCCGTGATTAGAACCCGTATATTTTACACTGAGCGCAAATCGAAACACATCATCAAGTTTTCCTAAGTAACAAACCCAGCTCGTTTTTTTCGATAGAGGATCATTATTAACAATTACTGGAACCTTAAAAAAACCACTTGGTTCTTGAACACCAAAGAAATCATAACTAAAACTGGTTAAATCTGTTGCTAACCCCTTTCCAGTCGCTTTGATAAATGACTCTTTACATGCCCATAAATCAAAAAATCGTTGTCGTTGTTCCTTCTCGCAGGCTAACGCTTGCAATTGCTTTAATTCAAGCTCAGAAAAGTAGCGTTTGGCTATTGTCATCACATTGGTATTAGATCTTTCTCGCTCAATATCGACACCAAAAGCAAATGGTTGATTATCTGGTTTTCTATGAGTAATACCAATTAACAACCACTCACCACTGTGACTAAGATTAAATTCAATATGTTGGAAACGACTCGGTTGATTTTTAATATAAGGTTTGCCGTACTTGAGTTTGTCAAACTTCCATTTGTTTGGCTCAAACTCCGCAATGTTATGTCGTTGGCTATAATCAGACAGAACTTGTCTTAGGCTCGCCCTAACCCATAGGGCATGTTGTTTCATTTCACTAGTTCGAAAACCATTAACACGCTCTAATTCATCTTTAGTGAGTAACTCTATGAAATGCTGTTGTTGTGAATCTGATAATTGAGATTGTTTCAAAAAGTGCAATTCAATTTTTTGAGCATTTTTGTAAACGACAATATCCTTGCGCATGTTTTTGTCCCACATGATTGTATCAAAGCCAAAGCTAAGGTAATCTTCACTTCTCCAAATTTAAGAATTGTATTTTAACGTCTCTTAAAAAATTTGTCCCAAGAGTTTATTACAAGGCAAAAGTTAAATGACATCACGTCAACGACACGGAAATGCGACTACAACGCCTGAAATGAGGAAGTTTATTCAGACCTCAGAACTCACTGTGTCTGAGTTATCTAAAATCCTCAATATCAGTCAAGCCACGGTGAGAAAATGGCGTAATCGTACAGATATTGAAGATGGTGATCATACACCACATCACCTCAATACCACGCTTTCTGCAGTTGAAGAATATGTTGTCGTAGGCTTAAGAATTCAATTGAAGCTTTCACTGGATAAACTGCTAAAAATCACTCAAGAATTTATTAACCCTAACGTGTCACGATCAGGTCTAGCCCGTTGCTTAAAGCGCTATGGCTTCTCAAGAGGTGACGAACCCAACCTTAATGATGTACCCGAGCCATTCTTTAATGCCCTTCCTGTGGTGCAAGGCTCAGACATCAGTCGTTATACTTTAAATGCTGAAACGCTTGCCGAAGCTTTAAATTTACCGAGTGCCGATGGTGATACCGTCGTTCAAGTAATGGCTTTTAGTGTTCCAGATAGTATTTCCAAAGGTAAATCCACCTCTGTATTCATTGGTACCGACAGTCAAAGTGATTGGGTTTACATCGATATTTATCAAGACAACGAAACGGCTGCTTCAAATCGCTATATCAGTTACGTACTTGAGCAAGGGCCATTTCATTTACGCAAATTATTAGTTAAGAACTATCAATCTTTTTTAGCTCGTTTTCCCAATGCCGATACTCGTATTGTGCCAAAGATGTCGAATCAAAAAACCAATTCCGAGCGCGCTAAAGCCAGTTTATTTTCCGGAGACTCTTTATGAGCCAAACATCCACACACGATCAGCAGCAAGATAAGCGGCTAAACCGTCGACTCAAAGACACGCCTATTGCCATTGTCGGCATGGCGAGCATTTTTGCCGATTCTCGATACTTAGATGAATTTTGGGATTTAATCAGCGATAAAGTTAATGCCATTTCCGACGTGCCAGATACTCATTGGAATGCAGATGACTATTTCGATAGCAACAAATCCACGCCAGATAAAATTTACTGTAAGCGTGGTGGCTTCATGCCTGAAGTTGATTTCAATCCAATGGAATTTGGCTTACCACCTAATATTCTGGAACTAACGGACAGCTCACAATTACTATCCCTAGTCGTTGCCAAAGAAGTGTTAGCCGACGCAAAACTTGGTGAAGATTACGACAGAGATCGCATTGGAATTACCCTTGGTATTGGTGGCGGTCAACAGATCAGCCAAAGCATGAATGCTCGTTTGCAATACCCTGTTCTCCGCAAAGTATTTAAAAATAGCGGCATTAGCGATGAAGATGCCGAAATGCTGATCCAAAAAGTTCAAGACCAATATGTACCGTGGGAAGAAAACTCATTCCCCGGTTCATTAGGCAATGTGATTGCAGGCCGAATTGCTAACCGCTTTAATCTTGGCGGAATGAACTGTGTGGTCGATGCCGCTTGTGCAGGTTCTCATGCTGCGATTCGCATGGCAGTAACTGAGCTGGTCGAAGGTCGCTCAGACATGATGATCACAGGTGGGGTTTGTACCGATAATTCCCCATACATGTATATGAGTTTCTCGAAAACCCCAGCCTTTACCGACCAAGAAACCATTAAACCTTTTGATGCTGACTCCAACGGCATGATGATTGGTGAAGGTATCGGCATGATTGCCATCAAGCGTCTAGAAGATGCAGAGCGCGATGGCGACAGGATCTACGCAGTAATAAAAGGCGTTGGGGCATCCTCCGATGGTAAGTTCAAAAGCATTTATGCACCTCGCAGTGAAGGACAAGCCAAAGCCTTAAAGCGTGCTTATGACGATGCAGGCTTTGAACCTAAAACCGTTGGCTTAATTGAAGCTCACGGGACTGGTACCGCAGCGGGTGATGTGGCTGAATTCTTTGGGTTAAGCTCTGTTTTCTCTGAAGATAATGACCAAAAACAACATATCGCGCTTGGCTCGATAAAATCACAAGTAGGACACACTAAGTCTACCGCTGGTACGGCTGGCTTGATCAAGATGGCGTTGGCGATGCATCACAAAGTACTGCCGCCAACCATTAGCGTTGAAAAACCGAATCCGAAATTGGATATCG
This sequence comes from Parashewanella curva, assembly GCF_003675895.1. Taxonomy (GTDB): domain Bacteria; phylum Pseudomonadota; class Gammaproteobacteria; order Enterobacterales; family Shewanellaceae; genus Parashewanella; species Parashewanella curva. The sequence continues at coordinate 22,715 of NZ_ML014784.1, read as the reverse complement.
AAGACAGCCCATTTTATCTGAATACCGAAACCCGCCCTTGGCTTCGTGTTGATGACACACCACGTCGTGGTGGCATTAGTTCCTTTGGGTTTGGTGGCACTAACTTTCATATTGTTTTGGAAGAATACGACGCCGAACATGCTCGCGACAACAAGTATCGCCAACGCACTGTAGCCTCATCACTTTTATTCAGTGCTCATAGTGTCGATGATTTAATTGATGAACTTTTAGATATTCAATCAAAAGAGTTTTCGTTACCTGAGTTGGCAGCCAAATATCCCCTGAAAGGCATTCCATCAAGACGACCAAGATTAGGTTTTGTTGCTTCAAGTATTGAGCAAGCTAAACAGCAAATTGAACAAGCTATACAGCAACTAAAACAAAAATCAGATACTCCTTGGACATTACCATCTGGAGCGAGTTATAGACCAAGTGCTCTAGTGAATCATAAAACTATGGTTGCCGCCCTATTCGCAGGTCAAGGCTCTCAATATGTGAACATGGCAAAAGAGTTGGCGTGTAACTTCCCTGAAGTTCGTGCTGAGTTTGATTCTGCCAATGCGGTTTACGCCCAAAACCAGCTACAGCGTTTATCTGAGCGAGTGTTCCCTGTTCCTGCGTTCAACAGTTCAGATAAAAAAGCACAGCAAGCTAAGTTAACAGATACGGCTTATGCACAGACCGCTATTGGTGCTGTATCTATGGCTCAATTTGAATTGCTTGAACAAGCTGGATTTACACCTGACATGGTTGCTGGTCACAGCTTTGGCGAATTGTCAGCATTAAGAGCCGCAGGTGTTATCAGTAGTGATGATTATTACCAACTGACCTTCGCTCGTGGTAAAGCCATGGCGTCTGTACCAGAAGGTAAAGATGCTGGCAGCATGATGGCTGTGATCCTGCCTACAGGTTCAGAATCTGAATTAGCACAGTTACAAGATTGTTTAGCCAAATTTGATGATGTCAAAGTCGCCAATAACAACTCAAGTAAACAACAAGTGATTGCTGGCGGAACTGAGTCGATAGAAGCCATTGGCCCACTACTAAAAGAGCAAGGCTTTAAAGCAATTAAGCTACCTGTTTCTGGCGCATTCCATACCGAATTAGTTTCTCATGCACAGCAACCTTTTGCTGAGGCCATTCAAGCCGCAAAATTCAATGCTCCACAATGTGATCTATACAGCAATGCGACTGGCACTTTGTATGAAGATGATGCTGAAACTATTCAGTCTGAGTTCCAGCAGCACATGTTGCAATCAGTACGTTTCCAGCAGCAGATCAAAAACATGTACCAAGATGGTGCGCGTGTTTTCGTAGAGTTTGGACCCAAAGATATTCTGCAAAAATTAGTTACCGATAACTTAGCGAATGAAGAGGAAGAAATCCTCACCATCAGCATCAACCCAAATGCCAAAGGCGATAGCGATTTGCAGTTTAGAGTTGCAGCCACTCAACTAGCGGTTGCTGGTATTGAGCTAGAAAATATCGACCCTTATCAAGCCGAGAAAGTGAGAAGTGAACCCGCAGCTGGTATGTCAGTTAAGCTTTGTGGACACAACTACATCAGCGAAGCGACTAAGCAAAAAATGCAGGCTTCGTTAGAAAACGGCAAGATTAAATCTCAAATCCAATATGTCGATCGTCCTGTAGAGAAAATCGTCGAAAAAATTATTGAAAAACCTGTTATTGAAAAAACTTTTATTGAACAACTTCCGGAATCAAGTGTGAACAAACCTAAATCCAAGCCTACTGCTTCTCAAGCAACACCAGCATCAGGTGACACTCTTGATGCCTTTTTTGCAGCACAAAATCAGGTCGCTAAGCTGCATCAGCAATTTTTAGAAATCCCACAGCAATACGGGGATACCTTTGCCTTTTTAATGGCAGAGCAAGCCAAACTAGCAAGCCAAGGTCTGGCGATCCCTGAAGCATTGCAACGCTCGATGGAAATGTTCCACCAGCATCAAAGCCAAACGCTGCAAAGCCATGAGCAATTTATGCAGCTACAAGCCAGTCAAAATCAAGCGGCGCTGGCTATGCTAAATGGTACTCAGTTGCAAATGAGCAAACAGGAAATACCTTCAGCTTCTTCTGCTGTAAAACAAAATGTAGTGCAACCAAGCGTTAAACAGTCTGTTGAAGTTACACGTCAGACTGCTCCTGTTGTTGCGCAAACAACGGCTGAAGCTGCAGTTTCATTACCACCTCAAACACCAACGGCTGTTAATCAGCCTCAATCAACACCAGTGGTTGAACCAATAAGTTCAGGATTAAACCCTGAACAAGTTCAGAGCACCATGCTATCAGTCGTAGCCGAGAAGACTGGCTATCCAACTGAAATGTTGGACTTAGGCATGGATATGGAAGCCGACTTAGGTATCGATTCCATCAAGCGTGTTGAGATTCTTGGTACGGTGCAAGATCAACTACCTGAACTTCGAGAGTTAAGTCCAGAAGATTTAGCCGAGTGTCGCACTCTGGGAGAAATCGTTACTTACATGAATTCAAAACTGGATTCATCGGCGTCAGTTAATTCTGCGCCAGTTGCATCTACGACAACATCGAGCTTAAACGCTGAACAAGTTCAACTCACCATGCTGTCTGTTGTCGCAGAAAAGACAGGCTACCCAACAGAAATGTTGGACTTAGGCATGGATATGGAAGCTGACTTAGGTATTGATTCCATTAAGCGTGTTGAAATTCTTGGTACGGTGCAAGATCAACTGCCTGAACTTCCAGAATTAAGCCCTGAAGATTTAGCTGAGTGTCGCACTCTGGGTGAAATCGTCACTTACATGAATTCGAAATTAGATTCATCAGCGCCTGTTAACACTGCTCCACTAACAACCACAGCAACATCAGGCTTAAATGCAGAACAAGTGCAATCAACCATGCTTGCTGTAGTAGCAGATAAAACGGGCTACCCAACAGAAATGCTAGAGCTAAGCATGGATATGGAAGCCGATTTAGGTATCGACTCTATCAAGCGTGTTGAGATTCTTGGTACTGTTCAAGACCAGCTTCCAGAGCTGCCAGAATTAAACCCTGAAGATCTAGCTGAGTGTCGAACTTTGGGTGAAATCGTCACTTATATGAATTCAAAGCTAATTTCTTCTGCGCCCGTTGTAGAAGAGCAAGTAGTTTCAACTAGCTCAACATTAAATGCAGAACAAGTGCAATCAACCATGCTTGCTGTAGTAGCAGATAAAACGGGTTACCCAACCGAGATGCTTGAGCTAAGTATGGATATGGAAGCCGACTTAGGTATCGACTCCATCAAGCGTGTTGAAATTCTTGGTACTGTTCAAGACCAACTGCCAGATCTTCCAGAGTTAAACCCTGAAGACCTAGCCGAGTGTCGTACCTTGGGTGAAATCGTTGCTTATATGAATTCAAAGTTGACGGCCACTGCTCAGCCAATTGAAGTGGTAAGCCAAGCTCCAGCTGCAAACAATGAATCAGTAAATATTGAGCTTCCGCCACACAGCGAGGTCAGCTTAAAAAAGCTGCCAGCGGCGGCTAACCCTGAATCGGTAACAACTAGCGGCTTGTTTGTCATCACTGATGATGGACAAAACGCTGGCATTCTAGCTGAAAAGCTCACCGCAAAAGGATTAACCGTCGCTGTTGTTCATGCACCTGAAACCGTATTAACGGCACATTCACCATTAAGTAGTGATATAGCCCAATTTACCCTTTCAGAGCTTAACGATACTACGATTGCTGAAACGTTAGCTTCCATTCAAGAGTTAGGTAATATCAACGGCTTTATTCACTTGCAGCCTAAGCATGAAGCCAATCTTGAGATAAATCTTGATGATTGCGCCTACACTCATGTCGAACATGCTTTCTTGTGGGCTAAACATTTGCAGCCAATTCTAAACACTACTGAGCAAGGTCAATTTGTCACAGTATCAAGAATGGATGGTGGCTTTGGCTATTTGAATGACTCAGCATTTGAATTGAATCAAGCGGCACTCTCGGGATTAACTAAAACCTTATCCCATGAGTGGAACAAGGTTAACTGTAAAGCATTAGACATTGATACCAACTTAGATAATGCCGAATTTTCAAGTGCCATTATTGCTGAATTGTTTGATCAAACTCAGGTAACTGAAATTGGGATCAGTGACTCTGGTCGCTTCACTTTGGTTGCTGGAGAACAATCACAACAATCTAACGCTGCTGACATCAATTCGTCTGATAAAATTCTGGTCACTGGTGGAGCAAAAGGCGTGACATTGGAGTGTGCACTAAAACTGGCACAAGCCACACAAGGTCACTTTATTCTCGCAGGTCGTAGCCAACAAATACCACATAATGAACTTCCAGCTTGGGCTCATGGAAAATCAGTTAATGAACTCAAGCCAGCGGCAATTTCTGCATTAATGGCCGAGGGCAAAAAACAAAGCCCAAAACAAATTGATGACTTAATTTGGCCAATTAAAAGTTCATTGGAAATTGACCATGCAATCCGTCGATTTGAACAGTTGGGCGCAAGCGCTGAATACCTTTCTTTAGATGTAAACAACGCCGATGCCATTTCTGAAACCTTAGCGCCACTCACTGCGATTGCACCTATTACGGGTTTAATTCACGGAGCGGGTGTATTAGCCGATAAGCTTATTCAAGATAAATCTCTAGATGAATTATCAAGAGTTTACGGCACTAAAGTGAATGGCCTTAAACAATTGCTTGATGTATTAGAGCCATCAAACATGAAGTTGATTGCCCTATTCTCTTCTGCTGCGGGTTTTTATGGCAACACAGGTCAAAGTGATTACGCCATGGCGAATGAGATTTTGAATAAAACAGCAGTTCAGCTAAGCCATAATTACCCAAACTGTAAAAGCATCAGTTTCGATTGGGGACCTTGGGACGGGGGAATGGTCAATTCTGCCCTTAAAAAAATGTTTACCGACCGAGGTGTATATGTGATTCCGCTAGAAGCTGGCGCCCAATTATTTGCCGATAAGATTTTATCCAAATCTTCTAGCCAGCTATTGATCGGCTCAGATATGCAGGGTAACTCAGCACACCAAGAGGACGCGCATTCAAAAAAGCCTAATGCGGATGTAATTAAGTGGGATAAAGAAATCACGCTTAGATTAGATCCGCAGAACCTCGGTTTCATTGAACACCATCAAATTAAAGGCCACCCTGTTCTTCCGACGGTGTGCGCCTTAGATTGGATGCTGGAACAAGTCGAAAACTTAACGGGTAAAGCTTGGTCTGTTCATCATTACCAGCTACTGAAAGGTGTCGTGTTTGATAGTGATAAAACCAAGGTATTGACGTTACGACTTGAGCCACAAGATGAACATCTTGTTGCGACTATTGAATGTGACGGTAAGCCTCAGTATCAAGCTAAGTTGGTTGAGGGAGCAATCGCGCAACCAACTATTGAGTTGAGTGGTATCACACCCTACGCTCAAGACGCGAATGAGTTCTATCGAAATGGTACTTTGTTCCACGGTGAGCAGCTACAAGGGATTAGCCAGCTTAGCCATTACGACCACCAAGGTTTAATCGCTAAATTGGATATACCAAACTCAATTAGCTCTGAGTTGAATAATGGTATTTCAAACTACCACCCTGTTGCAGAAGATCAAATGCTCCAAGCCTTGTTAGTTTGGACAAAGCTCAATACAGGACATGCAAGCTTACCTGTGAGTATTGGCGAATACCAAGCCTGTTCATTGGAAAAGACCGAGACAATCACAGAGCTAAGATTGAAAGTGACTAAAGCCAGTAAGCACCAAGTAATGGCTGATATCGCTTTACTGACTGCAGATGGAGCAATCTGCGGTTTTATGAAACAAGCAACGGTTACTGTTAGCCCAAATCTAGTATTTGAACCTCACACGGAGCTACACCAATTAGGAGCAGGCAATCTGTGAGTGCAAGCCTAGACTTAAGACAACTCGTAGATGTGCAGCGACCATTACCTTTGGTCGCTGCCACTCGATTGTTTTATATCATCACTGGTACAAACATTGATGAGGTACTCTCGCAAGCTAAAGAGTTATCCGTTTCAACTGACTTTCTTGGTAGCATGCGGGTTAACTTACTGGACTATCAAGCTCAGCAACCTTTAGCGTTAGTGCTTCAAGCACCCAACCCAGCGCAATTACATGCAGAGATAAAAGCTTTCGAACAAGCTGCTTTAGATAACCAGCGTAAACAAGACTGGCAATTTACTACCCCCAACGGAAGTTGCTTTTACTCTAAACCACCACAAAATAAAGGCTTAACTTTTGTCTATCCGGGAGTAGGTACAGCTTATCCAAACATGTTTTTAGGCTTGCATCAGTATTTTCCACGGCAATTTGCTCAATTGGCAACCAAGCTGGATCTCAATGCTCTGCTTCAAGCCAATGTTTACTATACAAAGAACGCAAATCCACCGACACTCAGCCAACAAGCAATTGCTGGCGTAGGCGTGAGTTACCTATTGAGTCAATTATTGCTTGAAGAGTTTAACTTACAGCCAAAGTTTGCATTAGGTTACTCCATGGGTGAAACCGCTATGTGGGCAAGCCTTGGAGTTTGGAAGCAACCAGAAACCTTGATTGATGCTACAGCTAACAGTGATATCTTTCAGCACCAAATATCAGGTTCATTGGCTGCGGTAAAAGAACTATGGCAGTTAGGGTCAGATGAAAACATAAGCTGGAACAGCTTTTACGTAGCAGCAACAGCTGATGAAATAACCCAAGCACTGACTGATTTCCCTAGGGCATATTTAGCCATCAGCCATAAAGATACCTGCATCATTGCAGGTGAAGAACAAGCTTGTCGAGATCTACTTAAAGCCATAGGTAAGCGAGGCATTGCAACCAATATGGTTACCGCCATGCACACACCAGCATCGCAATTGGTTAAAGAAGATATTCAACAATTTTATCAGCAACCGATTACCGAAAAAGTGCCTGATATTAAGTTTATTTCAGCCTCTCAATCAGAGCCATTGGATATACAGACAATCAATCCTGAATCCATTGCCACCAGCATTGCGAATACCTTCACTCAGCCTTTAGATTTTTCACATGTGATCAATAAAGCTATATCTTACGGCAGTCGCATTTTTGTAGAATTAGGCGCGGATAGACAAACCACCACCTTGATTAATAAACAATTACAAGATGCTCAAGAATATCACACCATCGCCTTAAACAGTAAAGGACAAGATACCGTGACTAGCCTGTTAAATGGCATCGCCAAATTGATCAGTTTACGGGTACCACTTTCCATCGATGCCCTCACGACCCGATTTACCCCAGTTAAGGAGAGCCACTAGTGCCTTCGAAGTCTGAATCATCTCACTCTCTGTCTTCAAGAAAGAGCTCTGGAACATCACAAAAGATTGCGATTGTAGGCTTAGCCGCTCGTTATCCAGACGCTAATAATGCCCAAGAGTTTTGGCAAAATTTATTAGATAAACAAGATTCAAGAACCCAGCTCACGGCTGACAAACTTAACGCGCAGCCTGTTGACTACCAAGGTCAACAGGGCGAATCCGACCGTTTCTATTGCGATCGCGGTGGTTATGTTCAAGATTTTACGTTTGAAGCTGACGGTTACCATCTTCCAGCAGAGCGATTGGCACATTTGGATGATGGCTTTTTATGGGCACTCGACTGTGGTCGTAAAGCACTAGCTGATGCCAATATTTCATTGGATTCAGATGCTCTATCTCGCACTGGTGTGGTGATGGGTAGCTTGTCGTTCCCGACAAAAACGTCCAATGAGTTGGTTCTACCTTTATATCACCAAGCGGTTGAAAAAGGTTTACAGCAAAAATTCCACCAACCCAATTTCAAGCTTGAGCACTTTTCCAATAAGCCACAATTTAATGCCGACATAAAAACACACTTAGCTGCCGCCCACAGTGCTTCACAAGTATTACATCAAGCACTTGGCTTAGGTGGTTGCCAGCTAACATTAGACGCTGCCTGTGCGAGTTCTGTTTACGCAGTAAAGCTGGCCTGTGATTACCTCAACTCAGGTAAAGCTGATGTCATGTTAGCGGGTGCGATGTCTGGCGCCGATCCATTTTTTATCAATATGGGGTTCTCCATTTTCCACGCCTATCCTGATAACAACTGCTCGGCTCCGTTTGATGAAAACAGCCAAGGCTTGTTTGCTGGTGAAGGCGCAGGCGTTTTGGTGCTGAAACGACTGGCCGATGCTGAACGTGATGGCGATAAGATTTACGGTGTTATTTCTGGTGTTGGCTTATCGAATGACGGTAAAGGTCAATTCGTACTAAGCCCGAATTCAAAAGGCCAAGTGCTGGCATTTGAGCGAGCCTATGCCGATGCAAAACTTGATCCTAAACAAGTTGAAGCCATTGAATGTCATGCTACCGGCACTCCATTGGGTGATAAAGTTGAATTGACCTCAATGGAGCAATTTTTTACTGACAAATTAGACAATACAACTGCGCCAATGATTGGCTCTGCCAAGTCTAACTTAGGTCACTTACTTACAGCTGCGGGCATGCCGGGGATCATGAAAATGATTTTCGCCATGGAACATGAAAAGCTGCCTGCAACTATCAACTTAAATCAAACGATTGCTTCACCTGACGAATTATTCTCAGGCAAACAAGTACCGACTGAAACCCAAGTTTGGCCTAAAAAATCAGATTCAGAACAAAAACACGCTGGCGTTTCAGTGTTTGGCTTTGGTGGTTGTAATGCTCATTTGGTATTAGAGAGCTATCAACCTAACCAAACCAATCAGCCAATACATGAAGTAAAACCTAGCGAATTTTTGCCGTTACACATTTCTGGTATTGCGTCTCACTTTGGTCGCTTTGATTCTATTAATGCTTGGTATCAAGGTGTTCAGGCTGGCGAGAGCGGATTTACTCAGCTACCACCGCTACGTTGGAAAGGCTTACAAAATCAACCAGAACTATTAGCCCAATGGGGAATGAAACAAGTTCCTCAAGGTGGCTTTATCGAAAGTTTCGACTTCGACTTTTTACGGTTTAAAGTGCCGCCAAATGAAGATGACCGTTTAATCGCACAACAATTACTATTAATTAAAGTTGCCGATGAAGCGATCCGTGATGCAAAACTTAAAGCTGGAAGTAATGTTGCGGTATTAGTTGCAATGGAAACCGAGCCTGAATTACACCAATTCCGCGGTCGAGTTAATCTGCATACTCAAATTCGAGACAGTTTGATCAAGCAAGGCATTTCACTCTCTCAAAATGAATATCAACAGCTTGAAGCCATTGCCATGGATTCAGTATTGGACGCTGCCAAACTCAACCAGTACACGAGCTTTATCGGCAACATCATGGCATCTCGTATCTCATCATTATGGGATTTCAACGGTCCAGCCTTTACCATTTCAGCCGCCGAACATTCAGTGAATCGTTGTTTAGAAGTCGCTGACAATCTAATGATGCAAGATAGCTTAGATGCAGTGGTGATAGCAGCGGTCGATTTAAGTGGCAGCGCAGAGCAAGTCATTTTGCATCACCAAGTTCAAGCGGTTAATCCTGAACCCAATCAGAGTAATGAAGGCTGGAATATTGGTGAAGGTGCAGGTGCTATTGTATTGTCTTCTGATGCAGAGCAGTCTTACGGACAAATCCAAGATTTAAGTTTTGATGGTTCTTTAAGTAATGATTCACTCGTCGAACATAACTCAGCGATTGAACTACCTCAATCTAACCAAAGTGCTGCACAGTCCGTTGGACACTGTTTTGCCGCATCAGGCATGGCGTCACTGCTACATTCACTACTCAAGTTGAATACTGAAAACTCAAAAGCGGTTGTTCAAACTCAAACGTTATCGCAAATTTCGCAACTTCTGTTAGCTCAAAATACGACTCAGCAAGATCAATTAGTCACACGCTTATCTCAAGATTTAACTTGGACTGATTCAAAGCACTTGATCAAAACGGTCACTTTAGGTGGTCGAGATATTGTTGAGCACATTTGCAAAACGCCAATGGATAATCAAATTCTGAAAAAAGTAGCGAATGCTCAACTCACAAACTCAGGCTTATCTATAAAAGAAAAAGCATCTGAGCTTATTCATATCAAGAACACTGAATTTGCATCATCTTCCCTTGAATCTGCATCTATGAATGATTTACAAGCTCTTACTCAAAACCAATCTTTAGCACGTGAAGCTCATTTGGCTTACTTAAAAACGCGTCAGCAAGGCTTACAAATTGCCGATGCTTTATTAAAACAGCAACAAGCAACCATTCTTGGGCTGCCACAGTGTGAACAAGAGTTAAAGACAGAAACAGTACAAGAAACGATATGGCTACACCCTCACTCACTCAGCCAAATCACGCCTTATGTTGCGCCAATTCCTGAACGCAAACCATGCATTTGGGATTATCACGATTTAGTGGAATACGCTGAAGGTGATATCGCTAAGGTGTTTGGTAACGAATACGCTGTTATTGATAACTATGCTCGCCGAGTACGCCTACCGACTACGGACTACTTGCTGGTTTCTCGCGTAACTAAGCTCAATGCCGCTACCAATGAGTACCAGCCAAGTACTATGACTACAGAATATGACATTCCAGTCGATGCACCGTACTTAGTTGATGGTCAGATCCCTTGGGCAGTAGCCGTTGAATCCGGTCAGTGCGATCTTATGCTGATCAGTTACTTAGGCATCGACTTTGAAAATAAAGGTGAACGGGTATACAGATTACTCGATTGTACCCTGACCTTCTTAGGCGATTTACCTCGCGGTGGTGATACTCTGCGTTATGACATTTCCATCAACAACTTTGCTCGTAATGGCGAAACCTTGCTGTTCTTCTTCTCTTACGAGTGTTTTGTTGGCGATAAGATGATCCTGAAGATGGACGGTGGCTGTGCTGGATTCTTTACCGATCAAGAACTCGCTGACGGTAAAGGGGTAATTCGCACCGATGATGAAATTGCGACTCGAAATGCTGCACTTTCATCCATAAACAAACCTCGTTTTGAGCCATTAATTCATTGCCCGCAAACTCAATTCAATTATCAGCAAATTGCGAATTTATTAAGTGGTGATATTGGTAATTGCTTCGGTGGTCAGCATGCGAACTATCAAGCTCAACATAGCGTTCAACAATCTTTATGTTTTGCATCTGAAAAGTTTTTGATGATCGAGCAAGTGAATCAGCTTGATATTCACGGCGGCGCATGGGGATTAGGTTTTGTTGAAGGTGAAAAACAATTAGCACCTGATCATTGGTATTTCCCTTGCCACTTTAAAGATGATCAAGTGATGGCAGGTTCATTAATGGCTGAAGGTTGTGGTCAATTACTGCAATTCTTTATGCTGCATTTGGGAATGCACACTCAAGTGACTCAAGGTCGCTTCCAACCACTTAAGGATGCCTCACAAAAAGTACGTTGTCGTGGGCAGGTTTTACCACAACATGGAACTTTGACATATCGTATGGAAGTGACGGAAATAGGCCTGCATCCTCACCCTTATGCCAAAGCCAATATTGATATTCTGCTTAATGGCAAAGTGGTGGTTGATTTCCAAAACCTTGGAGTAATGATCAAAGAAGAAGTGGACTGTACTCGTTATATCGAGAGCGACACCCAATCCCAAATTGATTTTGGCAACCGTCCAAACGCACCACTAATGGCGCAGATACCAGATCACTCAGCACCAACCAACAAGGGCGTGGTGCCGATTAAACACGTGCCTGCGCCACTGTGCCCAGATTATCCAAATACAGAGCCTGATACCTTACCGTACACGCCACACCATTTATTCGAATTTGCCACAGGTGATATTGAAAAGTGCTTCGGTTCTGACTTCAGTATTTATAGAGATTTAATCCCACCGAGAACACCTTGTGGTGATTTGCAGCTCACAACAAGAGTCATCGACATTCAAGGTAAACGTGGGGATTTACGCAACCCAGCCTCTTGTATTGCAGAATATGAAGTGCCAGAAGACGCTTGGTATTTTGAGAAAAATACTCACGACAGCCTAATGCCGTATTCGGTACTAATGGAGATATCTCTACAGCCTAACGGCTTTATTTCAGCATGGATGGGAACAACACTACAGTTCCCGAATGACGAACTATTCTTCCGTAACTTAGATGGTTCGGGCGAGTTATTACGTCATGTCGATCTACGTGGTAAAACCATAATGAATGAATCAAAGCTGCTTTCAACGGTAGTGGCAGGTAGTAACATCATTCAAAACTTTACTTTCGAGTTATCGGTAGACAATGAACCCTTCTATCGAGGAAGTGCGGTATTTGGTTACTTTAAAGAGCAAGCCTTAACCCACCAGCTTGGTTTGGATAACGGCAGTGTGACTCAAGCTTGGCATCACCAAAATCAAATTAAAGCTGATGTAGAAATCAATTTACTTGATGATGCTTGCCCACTGTTTATCTCACCAGATGATAAACCTCATTATCGTTTGGCTGGAGAACAGCTTAACTTTATCGACAAAGTGGATATTGTTCGCCAAGGCGGTAAAGCCGAAAAAGGCTATTTATACGCAGAGCGTACCGTTGATGCGAGCGACTGGTTTTTCCAATTCCACTTCCATCAAGATCCTGTTATGCCGGGGTCATTAGGTGTCGAAGCTATTATTGAATTAATGCAAACCTTTGCATTGAATGAAGGCTTAGGGAAAGAATTTAGCAATCCGAAATTCGGACAGATATTATCTGACATAAAATGGAAATATCGTGGGCAAATCACCCCATTGAACAAACAAATGTCACTGGATGTTCACATTACGGATATTATCCATGAACCGAACCAAGTTATTATTAAAGGTGATGCTAACTTGAGTAAAGACGGCTTACGGATTTATGAAGTGACCGATATCGCTATTTGTTTGTATGAGGGGTAATCCTAGGCTTTAAAAGGCAAAGATAAACAAACGCTGAAACGCTGCAAGCCCATCCATGGGCGCTTGGCATCGGCATCCATGCCTCAGACATTCAGCTTATTATTTATCTTTTCCCGAATTAAGTGAAAATTAGCAGTTCACGAACAAGCTATGAACTAGATAGGTACAACCTAACCTTAAGCCAACTGTCCGTTACAGGATGTAACGGTCATCAGCACATGGACGTGCGCTTCGGTTGGCGTAGGTTAGGTTGTACCATATAGCATATTGAAAAGAGGCCTTAAGCTTGTTTATACAACAGCACTATTGCCCTTGAATGAAATTGAAAAAATAAATATACAAAATGTTTAACCGCATTTAGGAACAACGATGACATTGCAATTAGACAATAACAACAAAATTAGCCCTTGGCCGTGGCAGGTTGATAAGTCGGAACTGAATTTCGATAACAACACTTTGAGCCAAGCACTACAAGACTTGAATCAACCTTGTTATATCGTCAACCATTCTGAGAAAGGGTTGGCGTGCAGTCATCAAGCAGAAGTCGTTATACCTGCCTATCAAGTATTAGATCATCAATATCCGGTCAGTGCCTTTGCCCCAGCTCTTGGCACCGAAAGCTTAGGTGACAGCAATTTCCGACGCGTTCACGGTGTTAAATACGCCTATTACGCTGGCGCAATGGCAAACGGTATTTCATCAGAAGAACTGGTTATTGCTTTAGGTAAAGCTGGCATTTTATGCTCATTTGGTGCAGCGGGATTAATTCCAAGTCGAGTAGAATCCGCCATAAAACGTATTCAAGCAGAGCTACCAAATGGCCCATTTGCCTTTAACCTTATTCACAGCCCAAGTGAACCAGCACTTGAATGGGGTAGCGTAAAACTGTACCTGAAACATAAAGTACAAACCGTTGAGGCTTCTGCATTCTTAGCGCTAACTCCGCAAATCGTCTTATATCGCGCTGCTGGTTTGAGCCGAGATCCGCAAGGCAACATCCAAATCAATAACAAAGTCATCGCTAAAGTCAGCCGCACCGAAGTCGCCAAACAATTTATGGCGCCTGCCCCAGAAAAACTGCTAAAACCATTGGTTGATGAAGGATTGATCACAGAAGATCAAATGCAAATGGCAATGCAAGTGCCAATGGCGGATGACATCACTGCCGAAGCTGATTCTGGAGGGCATACCGATAATCGCCCATTAGTGACATTGTTACCGACATTGATTGCCCTAAAAGATCAAATGCAGGCTCAATATCAATACCCTACTCCACTGCGTGTTGGTGCTGGCGGTGGTATTGGTACACCGGATGCGGCATTAGCTGCGTTCAACATGGGAGCGGCATACATAGTCACAGGTTCGATCAACCAAGCGTGTGTTGAAGCTGGAGCCAGTGAACACACTCGCAAACTATTATCGACCACAGAAATGGCTGATGTGACCATGGCACCAGCCGCTGATATGTTTGAAATGGGTGTAAAACTGCAAGTGGTTAAACGCGGTACTTTATTCCCAATGCGAGCTAACAAGCTTTATGAAATTTACACTCGCTATGATTCGATTGAAGCGATTCCAGCCGATGAAAGAGCTAAGCTAGAGCAACAAGTTTTCAGAGCCAGCTTAGACGACATTTGGCAAGGTACCGTTGAGCATTTCAATGAACGTGACCCACAACAAATTAAGCGTGCTTTGGACAATCCAAAACGAAAAATGGCATTGATCTTCCGTTGGTATCTAGGGCTTTCTAGCCGTTGGTCAAACCAAGGCGAGTCTGGCAGAGAAATGGATTATCAAATCTGGGCAGGACCAGCACTAGGCGCATTCAACGCATGGGCAGCTGGTTCTTATTTAGATGACTATAAAGCTCGAAATGCCGCTGATTTAGCTCGTCATTTAATGGTTGGGGCAGCTTATCAAGCGCGTATTAACTTGCTACAATCTCAAGGGATTTCTATTCCTGTTGAATTACAGAAGTGGAAACCAAAGAAGTTTTAAGGTCGTGGGCACTCTGCCCACCCCCTTGATCTCTCCACACCTCACAATCAAAGCTAATACTTTCAAATTTAAATTAATAAAATAAATATTTTATCCGACTTTACTATTATTTTATTATTTACTGTCTTCACACACAAAAGTTAGAAATTTTTCTATATTATCTAGCGCATCAATAACGTATTCGTTAGATATCAAAATTGTCGAGCCATGAAGATCAAGCCCCTTGATATTTATAATCTGTTCCTTTTTTAGTTTTTTTGTATAATCAAGATCACCTTCTCCGTGTACTAATGCGTTCCTCAGCTTATTAAGATTAGTCAAATTACACCAAGCACTTTGACATATATTGCTTGCAAAATTAACTAAATTAAATTTATTTAGATATAGTTTAGCCCTTTCAATACCGCTTCCACTTAGATCATATACTGATATTGGCAAACTGTATTTCAACTGTTTTTGATGACAAATGCGATTTAAAGTATGTTCCAAAAATGCATACATATTTAAAATTGATGATATCCTATTTACACGATAAAAATTAAACTCAAGATCAATTAGTTCATCTTGATAGCAGTAATTATAGTGCTCATCGCTGTCATCATGCAGTGTTAGTTTTTGCTGATTTTTATCTAGTTTAACAAGTAAATCTCTATACTTGACTTGTGTTTCTTCAACTTCATTAAACACTGCTTTAAGCACAGAAATACGATTTTTTATTGAATCTGCAGAAACAGGGTAAGTCAAATGATTTTGTAATACTGTTGGTTTAAAGCTTTTATTTTTAAATTTATTTGTCACTATTCTATCCTTAAAAATAAACCGATACTGAATGAACTTCACTACCATTTAATTAACAAAGCTCCAAACTGGATGTTATCAACATTCATAGATATAAGGTAACAAATTAAACACCCTTAATTTGAATTAACGCCGTTGCAGATTTCAATACCCCCTCGAAGCTGTTTCAAATGAGATTGAATTTAAAATGGCGTAAGCCTGACAGGGACGTCAGGCTAGGCTCTGAGGTACATGGATGTACCATCAGAGCCGTTAGACATTTTTTCAATCTCATTAGAAACGCTTAGCTTCATCGGGGCGGCATGGAGAGATCCAAGAGAGGGGTTGCTGTTGACCCCTTTCTTGGTCGGGTGTGGGCAGACAGCCCATGACTTTAGCTGCATGATACGCAGTATCATAAAGTGCTCTTAGCATTAAGGCGTGTAATGCCACGACTTTATAAACTTCGAAGAAGTTTCCCATCAAATACTGATACATTCTCCATGTATTCTTCATAATCCCGAATCCTGGGTGCATTCATTTAAGCTTAATCTCGATTGAGATTGCCATTGTTCTTTTATTCGCTCTAAATGTCTTACAACAGTAGATAGGCTTGGCTGAGCTCTTTTTTTATTTGGCGCCATATATAAAACTAGAATAAGCATATTTTCAATGGGCGTAAAACAAGGGGAAATAACAGTAATATCATCCAAGACTGTCTGAGAACTGGTTTCAGTTGTTTTTTTCCAGTCATAATACAAGCCTTTTAGATAAGACTTAACAGCTGCTTTTAGTTTACTTTCAGAAATAGGCTTATGGCTCTCTGAGGAAGACATTTTTTTAATATCAGACTTCAATCTTTTAGCACATTTTCCTGAAAAACAAACGATGATATTCATTAATAATAGAAGTAAATTTTTTTCACATTCAACACTATAAAAAGGCTCTACAGCTACTGATGCTTCACTCTCTGAGGATGTTGCAACAGGCATTAACTTTTGCCACTCCTTTAAATAGGCCGTTGCTGAAATTTGGTCAATACTAAGATCTGAAATGGAAATCATTGACAGGTCATAGCCAGCTTGCAATAACTTTTGTAGACCATCAGCAAACTGCATTATGAGTTTAATAGTCGTTTTAGTGTCTAACCTACTTATTAGGGCTTCACATAGATTTTTTTCATCCTGACTAGAAGGCGTAGATAGGTCATTTTGTAATAAAATCGTTTCAAACAAATTATCTTCCATCCCTTTGGTCAATATAAAACGTTTTGAGAGACCTGTTACAGGATGACCACTTTCTGTTTCCTTTTTAGGCTCATATTGCTCATACATAAAACTAGTTGGAACTAGAGAGCTTGTCTTCAACTTTACTAATGATTGATTATGTAATAATAAGTGTCCCATCCCTTCAGCAGTTGCAGAACAAAGACAATTCAAAGTTACCGGCTTAGTCATGTCACTCCCTTCAAAAAATGTAACCATTTCGCGGTGAGTACCCATTTCTGCATCGAAAGTCTCGACGATACAATTAATTTTATGACCATCAACTGTCACACTAGTACGGCCTTTTTTAAGCGTATGCATATCAGGAATCTTCCCATGAGTAATAAAAAACTCGATCAGAGCCATCGAGGCTGCAGCGTGGACAGGGTTGATTGGGTTAACGCCTTTTAAGTAATAAGTCTTTTCACTATCTGAATTGATTAAAACAGTTACAGTTTTTTCTTCTGGATTTGATGCTGCTGAGTCCGAAGGTGAAGAGGTGCTACCAGTTACTGCTGAAAGAGATGTAGCCATATCGAGACCTTTAACGTTTTTTATGATTCATAATGAAAAAATGTTGCTCTTGCAAAACATTCATCAATCTTTATGGGTTCTATTCAGCTTCAATCTATGAATGCCATAACCTAAAACACTGTTACATTTTCACCATTGTTCTCCTAAAAACGACAATGTTAACCTTGTGTTAACAAAATAAGGAGAACCCTAATGGTTAAAAAGATATTTAAATGGACTGGGATAAGTTTGGCTGTTGCTATCGGCTTAGGTGGCAGTTTTGCTGCCCACGAAT
Organism: Parashewanella curva; assembly: GCF_003675895.1. Classification (GTDB taxonomy): domain Bacteria; phylum Pseudomonadota; class Gammaproteobacteria; order Enterobacterales; family Shewanellaceae; genus Parashewanella; species Parashewanella curva. The sequence goes on along the minus strand of NZ_ML014784.1, from coordinate 4,997 downwards.
GGTATGCAGACAAACCGGTTAGACTGAGCTCATTACTCGATAGAGAAATGGTAAAAATTGCTTTCGAAAGCCCAGAAACATTAACTTCATTAGGCTTCTTAGAGTCTGTAGGCATCAAAGGCCATAATGCTGAATTAGATGATGACCGCCCTCAAGTATTAGAAAGGATGTTCAATAAAGCCAAGCAAATCAGAGTCCTTGTAGAACAGTATGATGATGCAGATCTTAATGAGAATGATCAGCTATCTAAAGAAATCACGTTATATCTCTTGGACTTTTTAGATTCTTCTTATGAATACCGTCATCATAACTACCCTGTAAATCAGCTGTTTGGTTTACAAAATAATTTTCCAAGCTTTATGGAAGCTCAACATCAAGTAACTAGCATCGAAGATGCAGATAACTACATTTCTCGATTAAATAAAGTCCCTGTTAAATTTTCTCAGAACCTCGAAGGACTGAAAATTAGAGAGCAAAAGCAAATCATTCCTCCGAAGTTTGTTATTGAGCGCGTAATAGACGAAATGAATGGTTTTGTAGCGACACCAATTGAAGAAAATATTTTATTTTCATCGCTCAAAGATAAGCTAGATAAAATAGATAACCTAGATCCTACCGAAAAACAAAGAGTTTTAGCTGAAGCTAATAAAGCTATTGAAACTAACGTTTATCCTGCTTATCAAGCTTTGATCAACTACTTTACTAAGCTGAAGCCAGAAGCGACTACTGATGCTGGTTTTTGGCGACTTCCCGGTGGCAACCAAGCTTATAAACAAGCTCTAGCTTTCTTCACTACCACCGATTATAGCCCTGAATATATCCACAACTTAGGTCTTACCGAAGTAGACAGAATCCAATCAGAAATTTTAGCTGAGCTGACAAAGCTGAATATCAATACTGATAATGGCTTTTCACAAACAATCGAAGATCTAGCCGCTGATGAACAATATTACTACCAAGATAATGATGATGGTCGTCAGCAGATTTTAGCGGACTATCAAACCATTCTTGATGAAATAGATGCTGGCCTTGACGACGCATTCAATATTCGCCCTAAAGCAGGAATGGAAGTAGTACGAATTCCAGAGTTTAAAGAAAAAACTTCACCTGGTGCTTATTATCAGCAACCATCTTTAGATGGCACTCGCCCGGGTCGATTCTTTGCTAATTTGTATGACATCAAAGCTACACCGACATACAGCATGCGGACCCTCGCCTACCACGAAGGTATTCCTGGTCATCACTTCCAAATTGCCATCGGCATGGAGCTAGAAGGATTACCTTTCTTGCGTAAAATGGGTGGCTTTACTGCTTATACTGAGGGCTGGGCATTGTACGCTGAGCAACTCGCTTGGGAGTTAGGGTTCCAAAAACACCCTCAAGATAATATCGGCCGTTTACAAGCTGAATTATTCAGGGCTGTCCGTCTAGTTGTTGATACAGGTCTTCACCATAAGCGTTGGACTCGTGAACAGGCTATTGATTATATGAAAGCCAATACAGGTATGGCACAAAGTGATGTAGTGTCTGAAATCGAACGTTATATCGTAATGCCCGGTCAAGCAACATCGTACAAAATCGGTATGATGAAGATTTTGGAGCTAAGAGAAAAAGCTAAAAACCAGTTAGGCGATAAGTTTAATCTTGCAGAATTCCATGATGTGGTGCTGAAAAATGGTGCGGTTCCATTATCGATTTTGGAACGCTTAGTTGATAAATACATTGAACAGAAACAAACGGCTTAATGGATTCGAGATAAGGTGCAAATAAGGCTCCCAGATATAAAGCTAGGTTACCTAGGTTTATATCTGGGAGCCCTTTATTACTTCTCTCCGACTTATTCTTTTTGCCAACTGAACGGGGTTTGGCTTCGTTTTCATTTACAAGAACCTCTTTTACAAAACTTGGTTCTTCATCTTCTAGAGGCACCCCCTCTTTTTCTAAGGGTAATGCCTCTTTTGCTTCCTCTAATTCAACATCTTGGTATAGCCAATCCTTGAAACTGCGCCAAGTTAAGTTTTCTTTTGTTAAAGGCACAATATCTTTTGGATTAATTTCACTAGGGTTAACTCCCAAGTTTACATCAGGGAAATCATATAAAAAGTAAACCCTTAACCCTTCTCTTGAGACTGTTATCGGTTTCCCATTTACGATCAACACAATGGCATTTTTATGATTTAAGCGTTTATTTAAAATAGGGCAGGTTTTTCTACTAAAACCGTAAGCTCTAGTGAACTTAATGTCATTATCAGCTTCTGGAACATTAAATGACTGATTAATAACCCGTTGCTCTTGGAATGTTGATTTTGACTTCCATTCACAAACGTTTGTTAAAAAAGGAGCTCCATTCGGAATAGTACAATCATCGTCATCATATAAATTAGACGGATGGATATGCTCTTCATACATACTTTGAACAATGTAGTCAGACGTTCTACGATCAATACCAACAAGCTTAAGGCAATACATAAAAAGCGATTTAACGGCATCTTTCACGCCCGAGTATTCAGACTTTCTCGATGCAGACAAAACACCATCCTCACCAAAACCAACACTGTATGTTTTTCCATTAGATAAAGTGATTGAAGATAAATCTTTTCCTTCCCATACATGGCGGGCCACTTCATATTGAACAACTTGCTTTGACAGCTTAGGTAAGGTCATTAACGCTCCGAACTCAATTAACTTTTTTGCAATTATAGCTGCACAATGGTTCGGACACTTTTTATAAGTAATTGAATTTACATAATTTTATAAATTGAATCTGAAAACACAGATTCATTAAAATTCAATGACTTACTAAATATTGAGGCACGACCAATCAAAAACTGTCCGAAGTATTGGCTGCAAAAACAAACACAAAAGATCAGCTCGTTCTAATTTAAAGTATTGTGCATAAACAAAGTTCATACAAAAATACTAAAAGCACCTGCATTATGGTAATTTCAGTCTCTGACTGATTAGACAACAAATCAAATGAGACAACTCTTTGATTAAAAATAAATTAATAAACAGAAAATATGATGACATCAAAAATTGTTTGTGTTGGCCGCAACTATGCTGAACACGCTAAAGAATTAAACAACCCTATTCCTACAGAACCTTTACTCTTTATAAAACCATCAACAGCATTATGTGATTTCAACCAAGCGATTAATGTTAGCCAAGCACCTTACCCTGTTCATTATGAAGCAGAGCTGGCTATTTTGATTGGACAAACGTTAACGAAAGCGACTCCGAAACAAGCTGAACAAGCGATATCTGGAATTGGTGCGGGGTTAGATTTAACGTATCGAGACTTACAAGCAGAGCTTAAATCGAAAGGGCACCCATGGGAAATAGCCAAAGCCTTTGATAACAGCTGCCCTATCACTGGTTTCATTCCTTTCGCAAATCACGATCTTAGCTCTTTAGAATATAAATTATTTATCAATGGGCAACTTAAGCAGCATGGACAATCCAAAGATATGCTGGTTGATATCCCTAATTTACTCAGTTACATCAGCCAGCATTTACTCTCGAACCTAATGATATCGTGCTGACAGGAACTCCTGCTGGAGTGGGAGTGTTGAACCCTAGTGACAAATTACAAATTGAAATACAAGATTTTATGAGGCTAAAAACTTTTGTAGTATAGGGCGTGTTGAACCATTGGGGGTAGAACTGATGTTGCTACTGAAGCTGAAGTTGCCATAACGTACAACCTTTATTTTTTTAAAAGGAAACCAAGAAAACAGTTATGCCAATTTTTACCGAATTTTGTTTTGACTTGAGTAATACCTAAATGTTCATGGCAACTCGAATTATGAAAAATATTAATCACATACAAAGCTAGGGAGCGTGTATGTTCTCCTAAATTAAATAAATGCGTATTCCTGCGGATATGATCGCTGATTCCTGCCCATCGTGATCAAGCGTCACATCAGAGCACCAACCTTTATGCATTTTTAGTCTATTTGATCACCATCAGTCAAGATTTCCTCTTTTTTTCGCATAGATTCCCCCTTTAATTTCAGCCGATGAGCGTTATGCATTAACCGATCTAAAATGGCATCAGCCAGTGTGTTATCTCCGATAGCTTGATGCCATTGCTCAGTCGGTAGTTGGCTTATCATAATGGTTGAGTTCGTTCCATGTCGGTCGTCCATGATTTCCATTAAGTCACTACGGTTAGCCGCTGTAAGCGGCTCTAGCCCCCAGTCATCGATGATAAGTAAGTGTGTTGACGCTAAAGTTTTTAGCAGCCTTTGGTATGTTCCGTCAGCTTTAGCTTGTGAGAGCATTAGCAGTAATCGTGATAGCCTGAAATAACGGACGCTATAGCCTTTGAGACAAGCACTGTGCCCCAGCGTACAAGCTAAGTAGGTTTTCCCACAGCCACATGGTCCAGTTAGTAAGGCGTTTTGTCCTTTGCTTACCCATTCACATTGGATAAGGCCCGTCATCTGGCTGCGTTTCAGCCCTCTTGGATGTTGATAGTCGATTTCTGAGGCCGTTGCACTTAACTTGAGTTTTGCATTGCGTAGCAGTCGTTGTTGTTTACGGTTGTCTCTATAAAGTGATTCACTTTCAACGATGTATTGCAGTCGCTCTTCAAATGATAAGTCACCGTAATGACCTAATTGCTCTTGTTGACTAAGTAAGGCCTGTGCCATGCCGGATAATTTCAGCTGCCGCAGCTGTGCGATTAAAGGCTCGATCATCATAATTATTCTCCTTAGTGGAAGGCATCTGAGCCACGAACATTTTCGTGGTGTTGGGGTAAATCAAAGCTTTGTTGCTTGCTATTCACCAGCTTGTCTTGGTTACTTTTGAGGATGTCACTGATTTGTCGGTAACGATAAAGCTTGTGTTGATTGGCGATAGCACAAGCGTTGTTCAGGCGTTCGTTTGAGTAGGTTTTAGAAAGGTTTAATACGCCTAAACACAGGTTATAGGCTTGCTCTGGGTGGGCTCGGCTATCCAGTTGATACTTCACCCATTTGGTGACTTCACTG
>NZ_ML014783.1 GCF_003675895.1 Parashewanella curva | reverse complement strand
TGGGTTCAGAACGTCGTGAGACAGTTCGGTCCCTATCTGCCGTGGGCGTTGGATGATTGAAGGGAGCTGCTCCTAGTACGAGAGGACCGGAGTGGACGAACCGCTGGTGTTCGGGTTGTGTTGCCAAATGCATTGCCCGGTAGCTACGTTCGGAATCGATAACCGCTGAAAGCATCTAAGCGGGAAGCGAGCCCTGAGATGAGTCATCCCTAGGACTTTAAGTCCTCTAAAGAGCCGTCCGAGACCAGGACGTTGATAGGCAGGGTGTGTAAGCGTTGTGAGGCGTTGAGCTAACCTGTACTAATGACTCGTGAGGCTTAACCATACAACCCTAATGGGTTTTATAACTTGCTAAACCTTAGTAAGAATACGACGTACTTAGTAGAGTCGAGAAGAGAATTTAAGAGATTAAGCTTTTCAAAAAGTTAAAAGCATAACCAGTTTTGTCTGGTGACAATAGAGCTGTGGCCCCACCTGAATCCATCCCGAACTCAGAAGTGAAACGCAGCCTCGCCGATGGTAGTGTGGGGTTTCCCCATGTGAGAGTAGGTCATTGCCAGACGCCAATTAAAAACAAAAAGGCCACCCAATCGGGTGGCCTTTTTGTTTTTGGTCGGTCTAACGACCTACCCCACATGCAGCTCCACAGCCGCTTAGCGGTGTGGGCCTCTCAGCTTCGCAGCACAGCTGCTCGCGTTCCAGATACACATAAAGCTGCGCTTTATAAACGTGTACCTTCCACCCCCATGTGAGATTAGTTTGAATAAGCGGTTAATGCTCATTGTGGTGTAGGGCAATGACTTGCTCACACATGCACGCAAGGAGTGAGCCTCTCAGCTTAGCAACACAGCTACATTAGTCACTTTTCTGTTCATCTCTTGGGTCAATCACGTTGTGCTCCTGCTTCCATTTTGCCCAACGCTTGTGAGCCGCTTGCTGGAGATCCGGGGTGTTATCGACTTCGTCCATGATCTCTTCACCCAGCATGTGTTCAAAAATATCCTCAAGTGATAAAACACCATTCAAGCTGCCATATTCATCAACTACGATAGTCAATTGATGTTTGTTGCTGAGCATAAATTTAAGCGCTGTCGCTAAAGACATGGTTTTAAATAATGCGCATACAGGTCGTAATACTCTACCAATGCTGGCATCGCTACCATATTGCTGTTGATATCTATAAAGCTCAAGTTTGTGGACAAAGCCAACAATATTGTCTTTATTTTCATGGTAAACCAGTGCACGTGAAAACGGGTTTTTAGCGAATTGAGCAAAAAAATCATTAATCGACAGCGTATCTGATACTCGGAATACAACAGTTCGAGGGGTCAGAACTTTACTGATAGTGGTTTGTCTCAAAGAGAGTATGTTTTCAAATAGTTTAGACTCACCGATATCAAGCTCACCCGTTTCGCCAGCAAGAGTGGCAATGGCAGATAACTCTTCTCTAAGCTGAGGCTCTGGCTTTTGGTGTGAGACAAATCGAGTGACGATACTTGATATCCATACAAATGGAGTTAAAACCCAGACTAACCAATTGAGCACAAAGCCTGTGATAGGGGCGAGTTGTCGCCAGTATGTTGCACCTATCGTCTTTGGGATGATCTCCGAAAGCAATAAAATACCTAGGGTCAGAACTGCAGAAAATACCCCTAACCATTCACTGCCAAAAACGACAGTAGCATGTGCACCTGCACTGGCCGCACCGATAGTATGAGCAATGGTATTTAAGGTAAGAATAGAAGCTAGAGGCTTATCAATATCATCTTTTAATGTTTCGAGCGGTTTATAAGATGGCTTCCCCTGTTTTTTTAAGTACGCAAGATAACCGGGAGTAATGCTAAGCAATACCGCTTCAAGGATAGAGCATAAGAAGGAAATGCCAATGGCAATGGAAACGTAAACCAGTAATAACAGCAATGGATCATCCTTTTCTCGTAATAGATTACTCGTCTAATTTAACCTAGCTTTAACCTAATCCAAACATTTTTATTGGTTTAACGCGCTCATTGCAGAACTTTTATTTGAACTTTTTCCAAACTTTACATGAGCTTCCATCTTCCTTATTACTGCATATCAGCCCTACCATGTCATCAAAGTCCCCTTGGTATAAGAGTTTATGAGACTTATTGTCTGTAATAGTAACCTTGCAAGACTTTATTTTGGGTGGGTTGGCTACATCGGCAAATCTGAGAGTTACATTCGCTGGAAAATCGACTTCGTTATTAAACTCAGGGATTGAAACGTGAATACTATTATTGAGTTGATTGTTAAGTGGAAAGCAGTTTGATGTTAACTTATGTTGTTGGCACCATTCAGCTCCTGTATTAGCCGCTTCTGCTGATGAAAAGTTGTTCGATATTTTATTTGGGTAGATTTTTAGACCTTTCTGATCTACGTTAGGATTTGCCATGAGGTTTGGCGTTGCTAATAGTGTTATTAATGAGAGTATGAGATAGCCTTTTAGATTAAGTTTCATGGGATTGCTCCTCAGAATTTATAGGTGTCATCGAATGATAGGGTTGTTCTTTCTTGAATAACTCACTTGCTAGAACTAATTCCAAGGCTTACAGCTTGAGTCATCACACGCTAATCCCACTATGGTGTAAACCGGCCCTACGTATATCGTTTTATTAGAATCTTCATTAGTAACAATGACATTGAATGACTCAGTATTATCAAAAAAGTATGAGGGTAAGATCATTCCTGCTGCGATAGTTTGACTCGGTCCATTCTCCTTTAGCTGCACTTTGATACCGGTATGGTGGTTGGTGTTATATATCGGCATACATCCTTTAATATTAGGGTTGTTAGCCATTTGATAGTCACAGTACTCTTGCCCAGAGTTAAAGGTGACGAAATTACTTTCTGGGATTGTATGCCGATTGGTCAGTGTATTGGCGAAGCTGTTTGCAGAAAGTAGAAACGTTGCAATTACCAATAACCATTTAGTTTGCATAATTTGCTCACCTTATATTAATTCCAAGGCTTGCAACTTGTGTAGTCACAAATCAGCCCAACCATGGAATATATCGGGCCTGAATAGATAATTTTATTGGTTACAGCATTAGTGATACTAACGTCAAATGAATCAGTTTCTTGGGTGAAATTAACTGGGAAAACAGTACCTGGATTAACGGTACCAAGATCACCAATTTTTTTTGATTTAACATTGATATAGGCAGTACTGTTCGAATTACACATCGGCATACATGATTTAACTTTTGGATTGTTACTAATCAGGTTATCGCAAAACTCTTGCCCTGATTTGTAATTAGCGAAGTTGGTTACAGTAACCGTTTGTTGTGTCGTATGACTGTCTTGCGCATAGCAACAGGTTGATGCACCTATTGCTGCGATAAATAGTATTGAACGAGTATTCATTTTTATTCCCCAATTTTTTACGCTTTAATTAGCACCGTAGTCCTGAACTGCTTAACTGTGGCTTAACAGTAATACGTATATTTTTCACTAATGGAAAGGTTGCTTGATTCTAAAGTCATAATGGATCGCGGATTGATAATTTCAGTTTGAACCATGGCAATGTAAACAAATAAAATTTAAAGCCATTCGATAAAGATAAGTCCACTACTCTCTAACACAATAACATTTAACTCATTGATTTTATTGTGGTGGCATATATGTGTCATATGATATTTTGATGCCATGTCACATGACTGACCTTTTTAATTTAGAAGATCTATTTAGTCTAAGGGCTAGTCATACGCTTACAAGGAAATGGATATGAGTAACGAAGTAAAAGTAAAGGGCAATGAACTATTCACAGAAGGGTATCAATTTAATTTTATGGTAAACGGAAAAGCAATTTCCGTTTGGGGATCATGTTGGACAGGGAAAGAAGTCATTAAGTTAGACGGTAAGACTGTCAGTGAGAGACGATCATATCGGCGTAAATCTGTACATCACTTTGACATTGGTCATGTTCCTTATGAAATTGAGTTCAATACGATAGACATTTTGAAAGGACATTTAGAGTGCACTTTGATAGAAGATGGTGCTCATGTTGAGACTCAATCGCTAGCGTATAAGCATCCCGAAACACCTAAAAAGGTCGTAGTGAGAGAGTTATTACTTTGGATGGTTATTGGTTTAATATCAGGTTTTTTAGCAGCAAGGTTTTTGGGTTAATGGATCAAGGATGTAGAAATGGATGTTAATGCAAAAACAATTAAAGAATATCGGCTCGTAAAAGGATGGACACAACAACATCTTGCAGAAATCTGTGGGGTAAGTCTACGTACTATTCAACGTGTAGAACGCTATGGAACAGCTTCAAATGATACAGCGATGGGCATCGCTTCGGCCTTCGAAATTGATATCTCTGAAATTATAAATTTAGTCAGCACTAAAGATATGTGGCCCAAATCAAACAACAAACTCCAACATTACTTGCTGGTCGTGGTGTCTTTGCTGGTTGGGATGGCTCTTGGTGCGGGAATGACTTTGTTCTTGAATTAAAGGATTAACTTTATGAGTAAACTACTTTTTTATTTCATTATGGCCATAGGATTCGTGAGTATCACAGGATATAACTTTGGGTACTTTGTCTTTAATCCAAATCATCCAACGTCAGATTGGATCGATATAACTAAGGCTGTATTTTCAGTTTTAGGGGCAGGCTATTTTTTAAATCGGCTACGAAACTACCTACAACAGCAACAAAATTAACCTCAAATACTGAAAAACAGCTATTGAGTCAGTACAATGGCTGTTATTTGCCAATATCAGTCACCATGACCTCAAGCCAAATTTCGTTACTTCCATATAATACGCTGGGACTCAACCAATCCTGTACTGAACTGTTGACGATCACTAGTGAAGCAGAGTTGAAGAAACAACTTACAAAGCTATCTACGAAACCATCACCTTGGTTTGTGCTCGGTGGCGGAAGTAACCTTGTTTTGTGTGAAGATTTCAATGGTGTTGTATTAAAGATGGAGCTCAAAGGCATTGTCCATACTGAGGATGATAGATTCCATTATCTATCTATTGCCGCAGGAGAAGATTGGCACCAATTAGTGGAGTATTGCTTAGAGCATGAGATCGATGGGCTTGAGAACCTTGCGCTCATTCCCGGTACTGTTGGCGCAGCACCAATACAGAATATCGGGGCTTATGGGGTTGAGTTTTGTGAGCTGTGTGATTGGGTAGAGTTTATGGATGCCACCACGCAATTGGTTACTAGGTTAACGGCTGAAGAGTGTCAGTTTGGGTATCGAGATTCTATCTTTAAGCAAGAGCTTAAAGGGAAAGTTGTGATCACCCAAGTGGGTTTTAAATTGAGTAAAAACTGGCAGCCAGTTTTGAATTATGGTCCCTTGCAGCAGCTTGAGCATAATACGGTGACTTCACGAGATATATTTGACCTAGTTTGTCAGGTTAGGCAACAAAAACTGCCCGATCCTAAGATGTTGGGGAATGTCGGCAGCTTTTTCAAAAATCCTATTGTGAGTGTCGAACGATTTCAGAGTCTACATGCAAGCTTTCCTGATATTGCGGCTTATCCTCATAATGATGATATGAAACTGGCGGCTGGTTGGCTTATTGATAAAGCAGGCTTAAAAGGCTATCAACTTGGGCAAGCCGCAGTACATAATAATCAAGCGTTAGTATTGGTCAATTATGGTCAAGCTAAGGGTGAGGATATCATCACGTTAGCGCGATATATTATTGAACAAATTAAACAGATCTTTGGCGTTGAATTAGAGCCAGAGCCACGATTAATAGGACAACATGGGGAGATCACCATCAATGGCTGAACAATGGCAACGTCGCAGACAAATCTTAACGGCATTGAGTCATCATCAAGGCTTTATTTCGGGTGAAGCATTAGCGACTCAGTTGGGAGTAAGCCGGATGACTATCAGTAATCATATCGATGCACTTGAAGCGCTTGGTGTAGAGATCTTTAGCGTAAAAGGCAAAGGCTATAAGTTACAGAAACCCGTACCCTTGATGGATGCAACTGAGTTACTGAAAGGGATCCAAAGCCGTTGTTTTTATTTTGATGAAATCGATTCGACCAACAGCTTTATGATGAAGCATGCCAATGAGTTGAACTCTGGTGATATCTGTATTGCTGAGCATCAAAGTGCGGGTCGCGGTCGACGTGGCCGCAATTGGGTATCGCCTTATGGCAGTCATTTTTATGGTTCAGTGTTTTGGAACTTTCCCCAAGGCATGGCTCAAGCTATGGGGCTTTCTTTGGTGGTTGGCTGCTCTCTGGTGACGGCGTTAGAAGCTCTCGGTGTAAGTGGGTTAGCGGTAAAATGGCCCAATGATGTGTACCTTAATGGCAAAAAGTTGGCTGGTATTTTGGTTGAAATGTCAGGGCAAGCAGATGGAGAGTGCCAAATCGTTATTGGCGTTGGTGTGAATTTTGTGATGCCATCCAATTCAGGGGAGCAAATTGATCAACCTTGGTGTGACTTAACCAATGTGGATATTCCCAGTAAAACCGCTTTTGCTATTGCTTTTCATCAACAGTTGGTGAGTGACCTTAAAGTGTTTGAATCACAAGGGCTCAAGCCGTTTTTATCTCGTTGGCAGCAAACCGATTTATATAAAGACCAAGAGATCCGTCTTGAAATGGCTGATAATCATGTTGAGGGTATTTGTCGTGGTATTGATGAGCAAGGTGGGATTTTGTTAGAACTTGATGGTGAAGTGAAATCATATGTGGGCGGGGAGATCAGTGTTCGCACTTAAATGCAGTATGATGTTCAGTATTCATTTAGTTTGTTTGTGCTAGCGTATCAAAATTGAAAAGGCGCAATTTAGGTAGGTAATTATGTCAGTCGTACGATGTGCAGTTGCAGGAGTCGATGGAATCGCTCCTCAGCTAAAAACTGAAAGTGAATTAAGTACTAATACCCAAATTACCGTTTCAGATGAACAGCTAAAAGAAGCATTTATAAATCCTAAAGATACTCAAGCTGCTCTAGCGATGATTAGGCAATTTCGAGCAGAGGTACTTTGTCGTAAAAAAATCGACTTTACTATTAACAATGGTTCGGACACTTTTTATAAGTAATTGAATTTACAAAATTTTATAAATTGAATCTGAAAACACAGATTCATTAAAATTCAATGACTTACTAAATATTGAGGCACGACCAATCAAAAACTGTCCGAAGTATTGTATTAATGGTTTATCTTATTTTAACGCATCTTTATTTTGGCTGCCGTGTCGTACAGGGCACATTGAGGTGTTTAGTGCGTTATTAGAGGGAAAGCCGGATTTAGATGAACAAGTCATATGTACCAATAAAGTTGAAAGCTCAAAAAGAACACCCGTCATGATAGCCGCTATAAAACTACACACTGACATTGTGGTGACATTAATCGAAAAGGGTGCCGATACTTAATTAACAGATGCCAAAGGATATAATTTAGCTGCAATAGTGTGTCAGTTTTATAACGATAAAATCCAAGATTCTCCAGAATCAGACAAAGAACAATGGAGCCAAAAAAAGGATAGTATAAAACAAGCTATTGAAAAGCATGGTGGTGAACTTGCGGCTAACGTAAAATTAAGCATTGATACTGCTGGGATGCCTAAAAATGAGGCAAAATCACTAGCCGATTTATTTTCTCTATTGTCCACAAAACCATAATTGTCGCAACGATGGATGATAATCGTGGGATAACAACATTGCTCTTGTCGTATTGTATTAAAGGCTATTTTCTTAATAATACCTGATTCATCAAATGATCCTGCCCTTTGCGTAGGATCAAATGGGCTCGTTCTCGTGTCGGTAAAATATTGTTGAGTAAGTTCGGGCCATTGATGCTTTCCCAGATATTTTCGGCAATATCGGTAGCCGCCGCATCATTAAGGCTCGCATAATGGTTAAAGTACGAATTCTTATTTGCAAAAGCGCCACTTCTAAATTGTAGGAATCGATCTACATACCATTTCTTTAATAAATCGTAATCGGCATCCACATAAATAGAGAAATCTACAAAATCTGAAACGAAAGGTCGAAGATCCGGCGTTTCAGTATCTAGCCCTGTTTGTAAAACATTAAGCCCTTCTAAAATTAAGATGTCAGGTTGATCGACTTCTAAAAATGTATCAGCTAAACGGTCATAACTGATATGCGAATATAAAGGTGCTTTGACTTTGGATTTGCCTGATTTAACATCAGAGATGAAATCAATGAGCATCTTCATATCGTAACTTTCCGGGAAGCCCTTTCTCTGCATTAACCCTTTTTTCTTCAAATCTTTTAGGGGATATAAAAATCCGTCGGTAGTGACTAGCTCAACTTTAGGGTGCTCTGGCCAATGCTGTAATAACGCTTGCAAAATACGAGCCGTTGTACTTTTACCAACGGCGACACTGCCCGCAATGCTAATAATATATGGGGTTTTAGGGGAAGTATGCTCGAGGAATTCACCCAAAACCTGACTGCGTTGCTGCTTTGATTGTACGATTAAATTAAGCAAGCGGCTCATTGGAAGATAAATATCGGTAACTTCTGATAAAGAAAGTCGCTCATTGATCCCTTTTAGTTTTTCTAAATCTGCTTCGGTTAATGTTAATGGAACGGCATTACGCAGTTGACGCCATTGCTGACGTTGAAACGCAAAGTACAGAGCCTGATAAGCAGATTGAGCAGAAATCATTCAAGTTCCAAGTGACAGTAAATAATAAGAAAAAACTTGTCGCACCTTACCTTATTCATTTCATGGCGACAATTTTTTTGAAGAGTTAACCGCTATAGGTTTGTAAGTCTTTAGGTTTGAGGTGAAATATTCAGCAAATTTTAAGGTTTGAGCTGAAAAAAGCAACATTTGACACTTTTTTTGCAAATTTTTGCAATTTACTATTGCACTTAGGGCGACATTTACCTAATATCCGACTCCGAAATGATATGCCGGCATAGCTCAGTTGGTAGAGCAACTGACTTGTAATCAGTAGGTCCCGAGTTCGACTCTTGGTGCCGGCACCATTGATGGAGGGGTTCCCGAGTGGCCAAAGGGATCAGACTGTAAATCTGACGGCTCCGCCTTCGAAGGTTCGAATCCTTCTCCCTCCACCATTTCATTCTTCTAGGTAGTTGGTAGCCTTATTTAGGTTGCGCGGGCGTCGTATAATGGTATTACTCCAGCCTTCCAAGCTGATAACGCGGGTTCGATTCCCGCCGCCCGCTCCATTTTCAAGTTGCTGATATGGCTCAGTTGGTAGAGCGCACCCTTGGTAAGGGTGAGGTCGGCAGTTCGAATCTGCCTATCAGCACCAGCCTCAATTTTTGCTCCCATTACCTTGAAACTAAAATTCGTTCGATGCAAAATTACTGCGTCGAAGTTTTGCTATACATAAATATTGACTTTCACTACCTTAAATTAGGTTGAACTGAGGCATATCATGGCTAAAGAAAAATTTGAACGTAGCAAACCGCACGTTAACGTTGGTACTATCGGTCACGTTGACCACGGTAAAACTACTCTAACCGCAGCGATCTCACACGTTTTAACTAAAAAGTTTGGTGGTGACGTTAAAGACTTCGCACAAATCGATAACGCTCCAGAAGAGCGTGAGCGCGGTATTACCATTAATACTTCTCACATCGAGTATGACACTGAAACTCGTCACTACGCACACGTAGACTGCCCAGGTCACGCGGATTATGTTAAAAACATGATCACTGGTGCTGCACAGATGGACGGCGCAATCCTAGTTGTTGCTTCTACTGACGGCCCAATGCCACAAACTCGTGAGCACATCCTACTATCTCGTCAGGTAGGTGTACCTTTCATCATCGTATTCATGAACAAGTGTGACATGGTTGATGATGAAGAGCTTCTAGAGCTAGTAGAAATGGAAGTACGTGAACTTCTATCTGAATACGAATTCCCAGGTGATGACCTACCAGTTATCCAAGGTTCTGCACTAGGCGCACTAAATGGTGAAGCACAGTGGGAAGAGAAAATTCTTGAGCTAGCGAACGCTCTAGACACTTACATCCCAGAGCCAGAGCGTGCAATCGACGGTGCGTTCATTCTACCAATCGAAGACGTATTCTCAATCCAAGGCCGTGGTACAGTAGTAACTGGTCGTGTTGAGCGCGGTATCATCAAAGTTGGTGACGAAGTAGAAATCGTAGGTATCAAAGACACTACAGTTACTACTTGTACTGGTGTTGAAATGTTCCGTAAGCTGCTTGACGAAGGTCGTGCAGGTGAGAACTGTGGTATCCTATTACGTGGTACTAAGCGTGACGAAGTTGAGCGTGGTCAAGTACTAGCACAGCCTGGTTCTATCACTCCACACACAACTTTCGAGTCAGAAGTATACGTACTATCGAAAGAAGAAGGTGGACGTCACACTCCATTCTTCAAAGGCTACCGTCCACAGTTCTACTTCCGTACAACTGACGTAACTGGTACTATCGAGCTACCAGAAGGCGTAGAAATGGTAATGCCAGGTGACAACATCAAGATGGTTGTTACTCTAATCTGCCCAATTGCGATGGACGAAGGTCTACGCTTCGCAATCCGTGAAGGTGGTCGTACAGTTGGTGCTGGTGTTGTAGCTAAAATCGTTGAGTAATTTCGACGTTTAGTTAAACACAGAAAAAGGTCGCTTATGCGGCCTTTTTTAATGCCTGTAATAAAATATACAGTGCGACCATCTTCACGAGAAGGGTGAGCGCGTTAAGCTTTTCAGCCCAATGGCTGAAAAATAGCAGGCGAACGCCACTTGGCTCTGGCCAAGAGGCCGGACAGAGCGCGTTAAGCGATTTTCATTCTAAACAACGATTCACTTGGTTCTCATTTTCATCGAAATAGCCCTATTCAGATTAATAAACATTAATTTTTTGCTGCTTTAGCAAAATATATTGATATTCAGAGCATAAGCAATCTATGTATAAGTTAGAACTAATAGTTGCTTGGTGGAAACAACGAAAAACACCAACATCCCTGTATAAATAGCTAAATGGCACAGAGGGGAGAGGTTTTATGTCCTCTGAAATGGCAGCTGCTAGCGCGTTTACTGTATATTGGAGTATTGCAAATCCACAGCAGAGATATAAAAATTTAACCGCTGCTGCTCTGGATACCATTGCAGGTACTAAAAATACACAATCGAGTAATACGCTTAGGGTAAAATTTCAATTAGGGTTTATAGCCGAGTATGAAAATGTAAGTTTTGGGTGGGATGAATCAGGGAAACTACTGAAAGCATGGATTGGCTTTTGGCAATTCACTAAGGTAGGAATAATGGATGCAATTGTTCAAGATTATAATTCTCAGAGACCAGTCATATTGCAATCAACGCTTACAAACCCTGAGAGCACTGTGGTTCCAATCGCTACACCTGTCAAAACGCAACTGCCTATTGATGCTGTAACTTATAAGGTTTCAGATGAAGTCTTTTCTGAAGAAGATGAAATAGAACAAAGTACAGCCGTTCATGATAAATATTCTTCTGAACGTGACTATTCTTCAGTAAGGGTTGAGTCAGAACCGGATTTAACTCAAATGACCTTAGAAGAAGCCGTTGAGTCCATGCCGAGGCCCGCGAAACCACCACGTCAGCGAAAGGCAACGGAAGACAAGCCATGAGCGTTCCGAAATTCAATTAACAGTCGGTAGTCCGTTTTTGTTGGTAAGTTGCTTGAAAATGCTTAAAAGTCTATTGGTATCATAGTGTTAATCTTATGTTGAAATAGCTAACAAAAGATATGTGTGCCTACGAAAGTATAAGGTACCGGACTTTAAGTGTACTAATAATAGATCTAATAGGAGTCTACGATGGCAGCACCATCTAGTGCGAATTCTAGTCCACGAACTAGTCCTCAACCAAGTCCTGAACAAAGCCCTCAAACTGAACGTCGGTCTAGTCCAATACCTGATCTAGAAGGTAGTCCAAGGGCTGGACGAAGAGCTGATGGACAAGTTCAAGCAGCCGATGCACAGACCATTGCTCAATATGGCACAAATCGTTCGAAAAAAGGTGAACAGTCGATTAAAGGCTATAAAGTACATGATCTTGGTTCTTTTGATGCGCCCTTTGGTAAATGGGTTAAAGTGAAGTTTTGGAAATTCTTCACTCGTCGTGAGTTCCAAGTTGACAGAAATGAATTGCAAAATAATTTGCAACAAATTTCAAGACTAAACACACATAGAGGGATGAATCAAAATGTCACTGCCAGAGTATGGGCGCAAACATATAACTCTCAGGGGCAAGCTACAGGTAAACAAGCCTTCGTCATGAATTTCAAATTTCAACCTGATGGTTCAGTAAGGAAAGTAGCTTCAGTTAAGAACTTCTTTACCTCATTTGATATCAGCGGTTTAAGGAAAGCGATGTTACGCTTATGCCACAAACAAAGCGCTCAGCTAAATCCTGAAAAACCTCTAATACCCGTTTTTTCAAATCCACAATTACAGCGAAATGAAGAGTGAGTAACATTAATGTGTATTGGCATTACTGCTGTCTGAAATGCGCTTCTTAATATCAGGGTGGCTGTCTAAGTATTCCAGCCAGTGGTGTGCCTTAGCGTTGCCCTTTGATAGTAGGTCACCATGTGATTCTGCTAGTAAAGTGAGTGCCTTAGCAAAAGTCTGTTTGGATAGGCCTAATTTCGGCAGCATGTGATGAGCATATTTATCGGCTTGAGTTTCCATGTCGCGGGAAAAAGACGATTGTAGTAAACTGGCTCCAGCACCAATAATCATTTCTCCAGCGCCTTCGATGTCTCCTAACATCAGTGCAAACAGCATAGTAATGGCGGTAGAGCGTGCCAGTTGCTCCATTCCATGCTGATAATGAACATGACCTATTTCATGCAATAATACGGCTTGTAATGCATCAGGGTGTTTTTCCATTAATTTCACAATGTCGTCAGTGACGATCACGGTTCCATCAGGTAAAGCCATGGCATTAGCGCCGATAGCTGAATCTCTAAATTGTAACTCAGTATTAACCAGAGGAGCATTCGTGGTCTTTAATACTTGTTGCCACAACTGATTCACTTTGATTTGCTCTTCAGTCGTTAATTGACTGGGTTGTAGAAGAGTTCTGTCCATGACGGCTAACGTTTGCTGTCCGGTTTTCTCAGCAACAACCTCTGGCAGAAGTGGAACGGCCGCATCGGCAGCCGCAGGGAGCACTTTGGTTGTCATTATCCACATAAAGGCTGGAATGAGAATGAGCGAAGCAAGCACGACCGTCCAACGTGTTTCCAACCATGCAAGAATTTTACTTTTTGGCTGTAGTGTTGGCCAAGTCCACTCGGCTAAGTCAGGTATGAAGCGACAGCGGTTATGAAAAAGTAGTTCAGTTGGCAAACTGGGGATCACATCACTGTAGCTGAAGGCGTCCGTGTTCGCCTCCACAATCAAGGTTAAGGTTTCTGCATCGATAATACGCACGAAACCTTGTTCATTCATTTTGGCAATTGCAATGTGAAATTGCGCGCTTTCAGCCAGTTGATATTTTCCTCTAACTTGCAACATGGCTTACCCCATTAAGTAAACGATAAATCGGCATCAAAGAAGCCTGCAGCTTCTTCACCAAAGGCAGGATCTTTTCCTTGTACATCATTGACTAAGGTGTCTGCCTGTTCAGTGAGTTCCACTTGGATGTGTTGTGCCACAAAACGTCGAGTACGAATTTTAGTCACGGGATAGGCAAGCCCAAGTGACAGAATAAGTATAAGCGAGTTAAGCAGTTGTAACTTAATATAGCCAGATAGCGGCATATCAGTCTTAAAAGTAGCGACGTCTTCTACTTTTAATGTACTGATAATGTGTTTCAGGACGATGCCACGAGAAACAGCAATGGCGACAAAGTTGAGAATAAATAGTCCCAGATACAGTAAGACGATCAAGCCCATAAAAGTACCTGTTAACAGCTGTTCGGCTGAATCCTCTCCGGCTTGCGCAATCATCACGCCATAGATACCAGCAAAAATGACTATCGTAATAATTCCCGCCATCATAATAGCAATAGCGACAAGCGCGGCAACGTAATATTGTCCAACATCCGTATTCAGTTTAAAGGGCTGACCGCCAACGCTGAGATTGTCGAAGATGTATTTATCAATACGTTGATGAACCCAAGGCAAGGCGATACCAAGCGTAAAGAATAGGGCGAGCATAGGCAGCAACAAGAAATTCAGAACGGTTTCCCAGTAGTTGCCCTTAAAAGAGAAGCGCACATTACGGTAGGAGGTCATGCGCATATTAAATCTAATGCTTTGCATGATAAGCCAAGGGGTGGCAACTAATATCAGTAAACTCATTCCTAATGCGAGCATGGGAGTGAACGAAGATAATACGGTGATTAAAATAAACACCGATACCGCTAACAGTCGGCCCTTGAGAATTTGCAGTGGCGTAGAGAGATAGCGAAAACCATGATCTTCTAATTTGGTGTGGCCGTGTAAATATTGGTTGGTACGAACTTTGGCCCAAGCGCTGTAGATCCCTAAGGTTAAGATACTGAGTAACAGGTTTACTATCCAAATTTTGAAAAACTCACCAGATTGACCAGTGAATTCGGCTTGTGCGATACGGGTATTCGGGAATGCGCTATCCAAAGTTGTCATGGCTGTTCCTTGCTATGAAAAATGATGTTGTTCTTATGCAACATTATGTTAACACCTAAGGTCGGCCTTTTGGTTGATTTTTCTATGACATTTATAACTTATGTTTGGGTACTTACGAATCGCTTTTGAAGTAACGACTTAAAAACAACTCAGTGGTGTCTTTTGAGAGTTGCTGCATTTCTCTAGGAGCAAGGTTGCGCTTGATACCGATTAACTGCGGCCAGAAGCATTGACCTTTAACTAAGCTGTGCAATTGCTCTGCGGCTTGTTCGACATTATCGATTGAAAGCGTTTGTTGCAGTTGTTGATGCGCTAACCATTTAAACAATGCTGTCTCGTTAAGCTGAAATTTGGCGGCTTGCTCCTGCAGCTTTTCAGCGTTAAATAAATAGTGCCCAAAGGCCACTTTCGACAGCTCGAGATATTCGGCTTCCCCTAAAATTTGAATTTCCGCTAAAAGTAGGTGTTGAAGTTGCTGTTGGATATCGAGTTCAGTTATCTGTTCCAAGATATCAACGCCAAGAGCGCGGTGCCATAAGTCAGATAATAAGGCGATCACCAGCACTTCTTTTGATTCAAAATGGTTATAAACGGTGCGCTTAGATACTTGTGCCGCCTGAGCGACTTTATCCATACTGGTATTCACGACGCCCTCATTTAAGAACAGCTGCTTGGCAGAGGTTAGGATGGCTTGGCGTTTTTGCTCACTGCGAGTTTTCATTTGGTTTTAGTTTAGAAGAATAAGAGTGAATTTATTTTACACTACTTAGTTTACTTTTCATCTTTTATATGTAAACTACACTGGGTAGTTTACTTTTGGTGTCAGTTATGAAGATCAAAATGGTTGCGGGCTTAATTGTGATCGTGGGGGTAGTGATGTTGAATGCGTGTATTAATAAACATAATCAGCCTGCTGAGGTGAAAACCAAGTTTCAAAATTCAGAATGGGTCGATGGATTCAGTTTTACCAATATGCTAGGTATTATCAAAGATTATATGACGGTTTCACGTAAAGAATCGGTGCCCACTGAGGCGATCCCTGTCGCTGAGATTGATGCCGATGCATTGAATGAAGAAACTCAAGATGTGGTATTTAAACTTGGGCATTCCAGCTTATTGTTTAAATTATCAGGCTCATTAATTATGGCTGATCCTGTTTTCAGTGAGCGGGCTTCACCTCTGCAATGGATGGGGCCTAAGCGATTTCATCAACCACCGATCACAGTAGACACATTACCAAATATTGATGTCGTGGTGATAAGTCATGATCACTATGATCATCTCGATAAAGCTGCATTAGCTAAGCTTGCCAATAAAACTCAGTGGTTTTTGGTGCCGCTTAAAGTAGGAAAGCATTTGGAAGAGGTTGGTGTCAGCAAAGATAAGATCATTGAATTGGCTTGGTGGCAGTCACAAACCATCAATGGGATTGAATACACGTTAACGCCAACTCAGCATTTTTCAGGCAGAGGGTTATTCGATAAAGACACGACTTTATGGGGCAGCTGGGTCATAAACACAGGAAAACAGAATTTATACTTCAGTGGTGATTCAGGGTATTTCAGTGGTTTTAAAGAGATCGGAGAAAAATACGGTCCCTTTGATCTGACGTTTATTGAGACGGGAGCTTATAACAAGCGTTGGAGTAAGGTACATATGTTTCCTGAGCAAAGTGTGCAAGCGCATTTGGATCTAAAAGGAAAAGTAATGATGCCCATTCATAACAGCACCTTTGATTTAGCCTTGCACGATTGGCATGAGCCATTGGATAGAGTTTTAAAAGAAAGTAATGATAAAAAGATTCGTTTGATCACGCCAACTGTGGGGCAGCGAGTGGAACTGTCGGATTTATTGAGATACGAAAATCAGCAACGCTGGTGGAAGTAAGTTAGTTAGTGATATCGCTCCAGCACTCACTGGAGCGATAACATTCTGGGAGCTAGAAAATCTTTCCGCTTTGTTTAACTTGTTGCTTATCGATTCTACTGGGTGTGGCTTCACCTGAAACCAGTGGTTGGCTTGCCACTGCGACCGTTTTAACTACTTGGGTTAAGGACTTCAAATCTAAGGTAGATACATCATCAGTGGACTGATGGTAGTGTTCATCCTTGTCGATTTGAGTGCTACTAAAGCTATGTGCTGGAACCCCAAGTCGAGCCAACGTTGCATTGTCTGAACGATAGAATAAATTTTGTTTGGGATAAGGATCAGGGTAAATTTCAGTATTGAGGGATTTCAGGGATTGGTTCATGATTTGAGCAAGATCAGATCGTTCGTATCCCGTCATCCACAATTTGCCCGCACCAAACTTTGACGGTTTGCCAATCATTTCAAGGTTGATCATCGCAACGATGTTATTAGGGTCAATGTGCGTTGAAAAATATTTTGAGCCAAAGCCCCCAATTTCTTCAGCACCAAAAGCCACGAACATCAAATCGCGCTTATTATTCCCTAAAGCAGCAAAGTGCTTGGCTAAGCTGATGATCCCTGATACGCCAGAAGCGTTATCATCGGCGCCATTGAAAATGGTTTCTTTATCGTCTGCGAACTTAGGCGGTAGATGATCATAATGAGCGGAAAATAATACGGTTTCGGTGTTTGATTTTTTCGCGGGTAAGATACCAACTACATTTGAAAGTGGCTTTTCTTCTAGCTCGCTGGTGGCATTAATATTCAGTGCGTTGACTTTGATATCATCGGTTAATATAGCAAACAACGAGCCATGATCCTCTTTGCTCATTTTGGCTTTTGGGTATTCAAAGTAGGACTTGTAGCGCTTAAATAATTTGGCTTGGGCTGGTGAAACTAATAGCAATTGCTCTCCGCCTTGCTGATTAGCTACTCTGAAAGCGTCGCGAAGACTATCATCGGCACCGA
This sequence comes from Parashewanella curva, assembly GCF_003675895.1. Lineage (GTDB taxonomy): Bacteria > Pseudomonadota > Gammaproteobacteria > Enterobacterales > Shewanellaceae > Parashewanella > Parashewanella curva. The sequence goes on along the minus strand of NZ_ML014783.1, from coordinate 29,908 downwards.
CAACGGTAATGTTAAGCTTACTGGGATCTTGCCACTCAAGTTGTGCTTTTCCTGCAACAAAAGCGACATCCTTTAAGTTAATTGCTTGACCGTTAAGGCTGACGCTGGTCGATATCGGTCTTCGTAAATAAATAGAAAACGATTGTAGGTAACTGCCCTTGTATGGTTTTAATCCAACGTCTTTGAATCGAAAGGCAATATATTCTGCAGCGTTGTCGGCATATTCGGTGAAGCTTGCTCGGCCTTTGAGCTCATCACTGGCAAGATAATGAACGTCCGCAGAGATAGGCGCTAGCGTGATTTCAGGATTCGGTTTTTCACCACAGGCGCTCAGTAATACAGTACTGCTGAGCAGAGCTAAATAGAATGATTTTTTCATTGTGCATATATCCATTTTGCAGTGTTTAATAAATTCACTGGCAGGTATTTATTATTATTTCATCCGTGAGGGAGTACGAATGACTATGGTTTATATACTCTTGATACCTGAAGATGCAGGATTTCAGCGAGAATTAATTGCCATTTAGGCAAGGCACTTACCTGTAGTAATAGTATTCTATTGCAAGGGTAAGTAACGCAGTGTAAATGGCAATTAAACTCGCACAAAGTGGGCTTTTCAGCATTGATTCTTCTTTGTTGTGAAAGTTTAAATTAGCCCACTAGTTCTTCACTTTCACGCCTCGAATAATTCAACGCTGAACAAGCCCTGAAAATTGCATCTTCAAGTATCAAGAGTATAAAGGCTTATAGCAATGAAAGCTTATGGCTGTATTATCCGCTATCATCACCATTTAAGCACTGAACCAAGTCGCTTAGGTTATAAAATGTACTAAGCATTAAGTTTGAGCTAATAACATTACAGACATCTTTAGGATGCATCAACTCACAATTGTTGATAAATGAAGCAAAATTAAGGCGCTGAATATCCCTGTTAACTTGATCGATAACGGGAATAAGCATACAATCTATGGCCGATTTTTTACCCGTCACATAGGTTTTTGTAGAAAAACTGCGGAAAATTTCGATAATATCCATGTTTGATAACACATTGAATTTAGCTCATTGTGTTTAGACGTATTTAGACTATAGATTTCACTCAGGTCGTATTGAGTAACGGAAACAACCGATGACAACGAATACTGAAAACCAGGGAAATGCTCTGGACCTTGTTAAATGGGGCATAGCGGTTATCCTGATTGCTGCTGCCGTAATTGGTAACCAAATGTACAGCGAAGCCAGTGTTTTGGTTCGTGCAATTGCTGTGGTAGTTGCTTTTGCGATTGCTGGTGCATTTGCTTTGAAAACGGCAAAAGGCAAGCAAGCATTAGAATTTGCTCAAGAAGCACATATTGAAGTGCGTAAAGTGGTGTGGCCAACTCGTCAAGAAGCCCTTAATACGACTTTTATCGTTCTAATTGCTACCGGTATTCTTGCAGTAATACTATGGTTGTTAGACATGGGTTTAATGAAGATTGTCAATTTCATCACTGGCGTATAGGCACCAAGCATGACAGAAGCGACTGAAGCTAAAAAAAGATGGTACGTGGTTCAAGCGTTCTCAGGCTATGAAAACCGAGTATGCAAGTCACTGATTGAACATATTAAAATGCACAATATGGAAGACTACTTTGGTGAGGTATTAGTACCTACAGAAGAAGTGGTTGAAATGCGTGCTGGTCAACGCCGTAAAAGCGAACGTAAATTTTTCCCGGGTTATGTATTAGTCCAAATGGAAATGAACGATGAAAGCTGGCACTTAGTGAAAAGCATTCCTCGTGTAATGGGCTTCATTGGCGGTACTTCTGATCGCCCTGCGCCTATTACTGACCGTGAAGCGGACAAGATTTTAGCGCGCCTTGCTGAAACCACTGAGTCTCCAACGCATCGCGTAATGTTTGAGCCAGGTGAAGTGGTTCGCGTTACTGATGGTCCATTCGCTGACTTTAACGGTACGGTTGAAGAAGTGGATTACGAGAAGAGTCGCCTGAAAGTATCAGTAATGATCTTTGGTCGTTCTACTCCGGTTGAATTGGATTTCAGCCAAGTTGAGAAAAACTAAATTCGAGTAATACCAATCTGCACTCAAACGTGATCTACTCAGAGTGATGCCAGTGGTTCAAGTACAAACAAAATTTGTGCAGTCATAGCCACTCTATGGCAAAGAAATTTTGACAGTAATTGGGCCACTGGCACACTCCCGAAGGGCTGTGCTAAAGGCTTCCATAGCTTCGTTGCAAGTTTTTATATTATCCCGATAGTATTTCAAACTTGACCCTCGCTCTGAAAGCCTTTAGCTGCAGCTGAGCGATCACTATTGAATGCGGATTGGTATATAAACAGCGCTCAAATTTAGCACAAATTAGATTTGTATGCGGATGCGGATTTCTATATAATCCTCATCCGTTGTTTTACGGGGAGCTGTCTGCATGTCGCAGAATAGCGTTTGAACCCAAACTGAGGAAAAGTCAAAATGGCTAAGAAAATTGATGGCTACATCAAGCTACAAGTAAAGTCTGGCTCTGCCAACCCATCGCCACCAGTTGGTCCTGCTTTAGGTCAAAAAGGTGTGAACATCATGGAATTCTGTAAAGCGTTTAACGCACGTACAGAAAAGATGGAAAAGGGCATGCCAATCCCAGTTGTTATTACTGTATATAACGACCGTTCTTTCACTTTCGAAACTAAGACTCCACCTGCGTCTTTCTTACTTAAGAAAGCAGCTAAGATCAAATCTGGCTCAGGTCGTCCTAACACTGAAAAAGTGGGAACCATCACTCGCGCTCAACTAGAAGAAATCGTTGAGATCAAAGCGGCTGATATGACGGGTGCTGACGAAGATGCGAAAGTTCGCTCTATCGAAGGTACTGCACGTTCAATGGGTTTGGTAGTAGAGGGTTAATACAATGGCAAAGCTTACTAAACGCATGCGCGTGATCCGTGAAAAAGTTGATTCGACTCAAAACTACGAAATCAACGAAGCTGTAGCACTTCTTAAAGAATTAGCGACGGTTAAGTTCGTTGAGAGTGTAGACGTTGCTGTTAACCTAGGCATTGATGCTCGTAAATCAGATCAAAACGTTCGTGGTGCAACTGTACTACCACACGGTACTGGTCGTGAAGTTCGTGTTGCTGTGTTCACTCAAGGTGCTAACGCAGAAGCGGCTAAAGAAGCAGGCGCTGAACTTGTAGGTATGGACGACTTAGCTGCTCAAGTTAAAGCAGGTGAAATGAACTTCGACGTAGTAGTTGCTTCTCCAGATGCAATGCGCGTTGTTGGTCAACTAGGTCAAATCTTAGGTCCACGTGGTCTAATGCCTAACCCTAAGACTGGTACTGTTACCCCTAACGTTGCTGAAGCGGTTAAGAATGCGAAAGCAGGTCAAATCCGTTACCGTAACGACAAGAACGGTATCATCCACACTACCATCGGTAAAGTGGACTTCGAACCAGCTCAATTGAAAGAGAACCTAGAAGCACTATTGGCTGCTCTTAAGAAAGCAAAGCCAGCTTCTGCAAAAGGTACCTTCATGAAGAAAGTTACTATCTCAACCACTATGGGTGCAGGTGTAACAGTAGAGCAAGGTTCTTTAGAAATCGCTTAATGATTTCGTAGTGAGGAATGTATATTTACTCACTATACAAATGGCGTCGATTGATTTATAATCTGCGCCCCTAATTCAGAGTAAATCTCATGAATTAGTCAGGGTTGAAGCCTGTATTAAGCTCGAGCGTATACAGGTTTCCATCCAAGACCGTAGGTGTCGCAAGACTTAATCAAGTTTTATTACTTATCCTGCGTAGATGGTGTCAGGCCCCAGATAGAATTTTTTCTGCTGGATCATCTGCACCAAGAGTCACTGAATCATGAGATTCAGTATGGTTAATACTAGGGGTAGACCCTAGGTAGAATCCAGGAGCATAAAGCCAATGGCATTAAATCTCGAAGACAAGAAAGCGATTGTTGCTGAAGTCAACGAAGTTGCCAAAGGTGCGCTATCTGCAGTTGTTGCCGATTCACGCGGTGTAACTGTAGGTGACATGACTGGTTTACGTAAAGCCGCTCGCGAAAACAACGTTTACTTACGTGTTGTTCGTAACACGTTAGCACGTCGCGCGGTAGAAGGTACTGACTATGAGTGCCTAAGCGAAAGCTTTACCGGTCCTACTTTGATTGCTTTCTCTAACGAGCACCCAGGTGCTGCAGCGCGTCTTTTAAAAGACTTCGCTAAAGAGCAAGAAGCATTTGAAGTAAAAGGCGCAGCCTTTGAAGGGGATTTCATCCCTGCAACTGATATTGATCGTTTAGCGAAACTGCCGACTTACGAAGAAGCACTAGCACAGTTAATGATGACTCTAAAAGAGGCTTCAGCTGGCAAGATGGTTCGTACACTGGCCGCTCTACGCGATCAAAAAGAAGAAGCTGCAGCATAATTATTTGCTTGCCGCTTAACAAAATTGAATTCAGAACAATAGGAAATATTTCTAATGTCTATCACTAAAGATCAAATCTTAGAAGCCTTTGCTGAAATGTCAGTAATGGAAGTTGTTGAACTAATCGAAGCAATGGAAGAGAAGTTCGGCGTATCTGCAGCTGCTGCTGTTGTTGCTGGTGGTGCTGGTGAAGGTGCTGCTGCTGAAGAGAAGACTGAGTTCGACGTAGTTCTTACTTCTCACGGTGACAACAAAGTTGCTGTAATTAAAGCTCTACGTGGCGCAACTGGCCTAGGTCTTAAAGAAGCTAAAGGTATGGCTGAGTCTGCACCTGTTGCTGTTAAAGAAGGCATCTCTAAAGAAGAAGCTGAAGCAGTAGCTAAAGATCTACAAGAAGCTGGTGCTCAAGTAGAAATCAAGTAAGTTCTAATATAGACTTACTCACTCAATAAAAATTGAGTGTAGGCTGGCGGTTTTTTGATCGCTGGCTTTTTTGCGCTAAAGCGCAGGCGAATTTTTCACCGTTTATCGCCACAAGTTTTACCAGTCGTTAGGTATAGAAGTTGGCTGGTGATATGCCATTTACCATTGAAGTATTGATGGTTACAAATGGTATCTACACCCTTAGCAGAGATTACTGGCTAAGGCTGTAACAACGGTGATGGGCAAACGTGCTGATGGTGTTTATACAACCCATTCAGTGTTGGTCATATCTGTTAAATCAGAGGAACCCCATGGTTTACTCCTATTCTGAAAAGAAGCGTATCCGTAAAGATTTCGGTAAACGTCCACAAGTGTTGGACATTCCGTATCTATTGTCTATTCAGTTAGACTCTTTTAAGAAATTCACCGATCAAGATCCAACTGGTGAGCGCGGCTTAGAAGCTGCATTCCGTAGCGTTTTTCCCATCAAGAGCTTCTCAGGTAACTCTGAGCTGCAATACGTAAGCTACACCTTAGGTGAGCCTGAATTTGATGTGAAAGAATGTCAGATCCGCGGTGTTACCTATTCTGCGCCATTGCGCGTGAAGCTGCGTTTGGTTCTGTATGATCGCGAAGCGGCGGCCGGTACGGTTAAAGACATCAAAGAACAAGATGTTTACATGGGTGATATCCCATTGATGACCGGTAACGGTACTTTCGTTATCAACGGTACAGAGCGTGTGATCGTATCTCAGTTGCACCGCTCTCCAGGTGTATTCTTTGATCACGACCGTGGTAAAACCCACTCTTCAGGCAAGGTACTTTATAATGCGCGCGTTATTCCTTACCGTGGTTCATGGTTGGACTTTGAGTTCGATCCAAAAGATGCGTTATTCGTACGTATCGACCGTCGTCGTAAACTGCCTGCAACGATCATCCTTCGTGCACTTGAGTTCTCGACGCAAGAAATCTTAGACTTATTCTTTGACAAAGTTCAGTTCAAAGTTAAGAAAGACTCATTAATGATGGAACTGGTTCCAGATCGCCTACGTGGTGAGACGGCAAGTTTTGACATCAAAGACGCAGAAGGTAGCGTACTGGTTGAAGCCGGTAAACGTGTTACCGCTCGTCATATCCGCCAATTAGCTAAGACCAACACCACTGAGCTTGAAGTGCCAGTTGAGTACATTGTTGGCAAGATTGCGGCACAAGATTACATCGATCCTGATACAGGCGAAGTATTGGTTTCAGCCAACGCTGAAATCAGCCTAGAAGACTTAGCGAACCTATCGCTTGCAGGTATCAAAGAAGTGGACACCCTATACATCAACGAGCTTGATGCCGGTGCTTATATCTCTGACACCTTGAAGTTAGATCCAACCGCTAACCGTCTAGAAGCATTGGTAGAAATCTACCGTATGATGCGCCCAGGTGAGCCACCAACCAAAGAAGCGGCAGAAGCGCTATTTGGTAACTTGTTCTTCACCGAAGAGCGTTATGATCTATCGAAAGTCGGTCGTATGAAGTTCAACCGTCGTCTAAGCATCGAAAGCGAAGAAGGCGCAGGTACGCTGTCTAACGATGATATCGTTGCGGTAATGAAGAAGATCATTGAAATCCGTAACGGTGGCGATGAAGTGGATGATATCGACCACTTGGGGAACCGTCGTATTCGCTCTGTGGGCGAAATGGCTGAAAACCAATTCCGTGTTGGTCTAGTACGTGTTGAGCGTGCAGTACGTGAGCGTCTAAGCCTTGGCGATTTAGCTGAGCTGATGCCACAAGATTTGATCAATGCTAAGCCAATTTCAGCAGCCGTTAAAGAATTCTTTGGTTCTTCGCAGCTGTCTCAGTTCATGGATCAAAACAACCCATTATCTGAGGTAACTCACAAGCGTCGTATCTCGGCTCTAGGTCCTGGTGGTCTAACCCGTGAACGTGCTGGTTTTGAGGTTCGAGACGTACACCCGACTCACTATGGTCGTCTATGTCCGATTGAAACACCTGAAGGTCCAAACATTGGTCTTATCAACTCGTTGGCATCATTCGCACGCACTAACCCATACGGTTTCCTAGAAACTCCGTATCGTAAAGTGACTGACGGTGTGATCACTGACGAAGTGGAATACCTATCTGCGATTGAAGAAGGTCGTTTTGTTATTGCACAGGCAAACATCGAAGTTGATACTGATGGTCGTCTAGTAGAAGAGCAAGTGGCGTGTCGTCACCGCGGTGAATCTACATTTATGCCTGCTGACAAAGTAGAGTATATGGACGTATCGCCACAACAGATCATTTCTGTTGCAGCCTCGTTGATTCCATTCCTAGAACACGATGATGCAAACCGTGCATTGATGGGTGCGAACATGCAACGTCAAGCAGTACCAACGCTAGTTGCTGAAAAGCCACTTGTCGGTACGGGTATCGAGCGCACGCTAGCGGTTGACTCTGGTGTTGTTGTTAAAGCTGAACGTGGCGGTGTGGTTGATTATGTTGATGCTTCTCGCATCGTAGTTAAGGTTAACGAAGACGAATTGCAAGCGGGTGAAGCGGGCATTGAAATCTATAACCTAACTAAGTACACCCGTTCGAACCAAAACACTTGTATCAACCAACGTCCATGTTGTTCTGTTGGCGACCCTGTGGTTCGAGGTGACGTTCTGGCTGACGGCCCATCGACTGACTTAGGTGATTTAGCACTGGGTCAAAACATGCGTATCGCCTTCATGCCTTGGAATGGTTACAACTTTGAGGATTCGATCTTAATTTCTGAGCGTGTAGCACAAGAAGACCGTTTCTCAACCATTCACATTCAAGAGCTTTCTTGTATCGCTCGTGACACTAAGCTTGGTAGCGAAGAGATCACGGCTGATATTCCAAACGTAGGTGAGTCTGCACTGTCTAAGTTAGATGAGTCAGGTATCGTTTACATTGGTGCTGAAGTGAAAGGCGGTGACATCTTAGTGGGTAAAGTAACCCCTAAAGGTGAAACTCAGCTGACTCCAGAAGAGAAACTGCTACGTGCCATCTTCGGTGAAAAAGCGTCTGACGTTAAAGACAGCTCGCTACGTGTACCTAACTCTGTAAAAGGTACCATCATCGATGTTCAAGTATTCACTCGTGACGGCGTTGAAAAAGACAAGCGTGCGATTGAAATTGAAGAAATGCACATGGCACAAGCTCGTAAGGACTTGTCTGAAGAATTCCAAATCTTGGAAGAAGGCATTTTCGATCGTGCTCGTAACCTACTTAAAGGTGCAGGCGTTAACGTTGAAGGGGTAGCTGGTAAAGTTCTTCTTGAAGAAGTAGTCAGCGATGAAGGCAAGCAAACCGAACTTGAGCAATTGGCTGAGCAGCACGCTGAGCTAAAAGCAGACTTCGAAACCCGTTTAGACATCAAGCGTCGTAAGATCTCGAAAGGTGATGATCTTGCACCTGGCGTACTGAAGATTGTTAAGGTTTACCTAGCGGTTAAACGTACTATCCAACCTGGTGACAAGATGGCAGGTCGTCACGGTAACAAAGGTGTTATCTCGAAGATTTGTCCAATCGAAGATATGCCATACGATGAGCACGGTAACCCTGTTGATATCGTATTGAACCCACTGGGTGTACCATCGCGTATGAATATCGGTCAGGTACTGGAAGTTCATATGGGTGCGGCAGCGAAAGGCATCGGTAACAAGATCAACGCTATGCTTGAAGAGCAGCGTGAATTGGCCGAGCTTCGCGGTTACATCAAAGAGGTGTACGAGCTGGGCGAAGGTCTACAGCAAAAAGTCGATATCGATAGCTTCACTGATGATGAAGTTGTGCGCCTAGCGAAACACTTGAAGACAGGTCTACCTATCGCGACTCCAGCATTTGATGGCGCGAAAGAGAAAGAGATCAAGCAGATGCTTGAGCTTGCTGACTTACCAGCTTCAGGTCAGGTAACGCTATATGATGGTCGTACCGGTAACGAGTTTGAGCGTCCAGTAACCGTTGGTTACATGTACATGCTTAAACTGAACCACTTGGTTGACGATAAGATGCACGCCCGTTCAACTGGTTCGTACAGTCTTGTTACTCAGCAGCCGCTTGGTGGTAAAGCACAATTCGGTGGTCAGCGTTTCGGTGAGATGGAAGTATGGGCACTGGAAGCTTACGGTGCTGCTTACACCCTACAGGAAATGTTGACGGTTAAGTCGGATGACGTGAACGGTCGTACTCAGATGTATAAGAACATCGTCGACGGTAACCATCAGATGCAACCTGGTATGCCAGAATCCTTCAACGTATTACTGAAGGAAATCCGTTCGCTCGGTATCAATATCGAGTTAGATCAGGTTTAAGCGATGGCCCAGCCGTCGTTTGGCTGAATGAATGGTGTCCTGCTGTGCAGGGCACCCGGTTTAACTCCTTCAGGAGAGAAACGTGAAAGATTTATTAAAGTTTCTGAAACAACAGAACAAGACCGAAGAATTTGAAGGCATCAAAATTGGTCTGGCTTCGCCAGATTTGATCCGTTCTTGGTCATTTGGTGAAGTTAAAAAGCCAGAAACCATTAACTACCGTACCTTCAAGCCAGAGCGTGAAGGTTTATTCTGTGCTCGTATTTTCGGCCCAGTAAAAGACTACGAATGTTTGTGTGGTAAGTACAAGCGTTTGAAGCACCGTGGTGTAATTTGTGAAAAGTGTGGCGTTGAAGTAACCCAGACTAAAGTACGTCGTGAGCGTATGGGTCACATTGAACTGGCAAGCCCAGTTGCCCACATTTGGTTCTTGAAGTCACTGCCATCTCGTATCGGTTTGATGCTGGATATGACGCTACGTGACATCGAGCGTGTACTGTACTTCGAATCATACGTTGTGACTGAAGGCGGCATGACTAGCCTTGAGCGCGGTCAAATGCTGACTGAAGAAGCGTATCTTGATGCGCTAGAAGAGTACGGTGATGAATTTGAAGCGAAAATGGGTGCAGAAGCAGTCCTTGATCTGCTACGCGCTATTGACGTTGAAAAAGACATTGAAGAAATGCGTGAAGAGTTGCCATCTATCAACTCTGAAACTCGCCGTAAGAAGATCACCAAGCGTCTTAAACTACTTGAAGCCTTCTTTACTTCTGGTAACAAGCCAGAGTGGATGATCTTAAAAGTACTGCCGGTTCTTCCACCTGATCTACGTCCTCTAGTACCACTGGATGGCGGTCGTTTTGCGACTTCAGATCTGAACGACCTATACCGTCGTGTGATCAACCGTAACAACCGTTTGAAGCGTCTTTTAGACCTAGCTGCTCCAGACATCATCGTACGTAACGAAAAACGTATGCTGCAAGAGTCTGTGGATGCGCTACTGGATAATGGTCGTCGTGGTCGTGCTATCACAGGTTCGAACAAGCGTCCTCTGAAATCTTTGGCTGATATGATCAAAGGTAAGCAAGGTCGTTTCCGTCAAAACCTACTTGGTAAGCGTGTTGACTACTCAGGTCGTTCGGTAATTACCGTTGGTCCTACTCTACGTCTGCACCAATGTGGCCTTCCGAAGAAGATGGCACTTGAGCTATTCAAGCCATTCATCTACGGCAAGCTAGAAGGTCGTGGTCTAGCCACAACCATTAAAGCGGCGAAGAAGATGGTAGAGCGTGAAATGGGTGAAGTTTGGGACGTTCTAGACGAAGTCATTCGTGAACACCCAGTGCTACTTAACCGTGCACCAACACTTCACAGATTGGGTATCCAAGCGTTCGAACCAGTACTAATCGAAGGTAAAGCAATTCAACTGCACCCATTGGTGTGTGCGGCGTATAACGCTGACTTCGATGGTGACCAAATGGCGGTTCACGTACCATTAACGCTAGAAGCGCAGCTTGAAGCGCGTGCGTTGATGATGTCAACCAACAACATTTTGTCACCTGCAAACGGTGAACCTGTTATCACTCCATCACAAGACGTGGTATTGGGTCTGTACTACACCAGCCGTGAGAAAATCAACGGTAAAGGTGAAGGTATGGCCTTCATGTCGACTGATGAAGTAGAAAAAGCTTACGCGACTAAGTCTGTTGAACTGCACTCTCGTATTAAAGTGCGTATCACAGAAGTTGAGTTCGATGACGCGGGTGATGAAGTAGAGACTACACGTATCGTTGATACCACTGTAGGTCGTGCGCTTCTGTCACAAATTTTACCGAAAGGTCTGTCATTCGATTTAGTAAACCAAAACATGGGTAAGAAGCAAATTTCTAAGCTTCTGAACACCTGTTACCGTAAGCTTGGTCTTAAAGACTCAGTTATCTTCGCTGACCAACTCATGTACGCTGGTTTCCGCTTTGCGACCTTGTCTGGTGCCTCTGTAGGTATCGACGACATGGTTATCCCAGATGAAAAGTACACGCTTGTTGCTGATGCTGAAGCTGAAGTACGCGAAATCCAAGAGCAGTTCCAATCTGGTCTGGTAACCGCGGGTGAGCGTTACAACAAAGTGATCGATATTTGGGCTTCGGCCAACGAAAAAGTATCGAAAGCGATGATGGAGAACCTCTCTACTGAAACCGTTATTAACCGTGACGGTGAAGAAGAGAAGCAAGCGTCATTCAACAGCATCTATATGATGGCCGACTCAGGCGCTCGTGGTAGTGCGGCTCAAATCCGTCAGCTAGCGGGTATGCGTGGTCTGATGGCGAAACCGGATGGTTCTATCATCGAAACGCCGATTGTGGCGAACTTCCGTGAAGGTCTAAACGTACTTCAGTACTTCATCTCAACCCACGGTGCGCGTAAGGGTCTAGCCGATACCGCATTGAAGACAGCAAACTCGGGTTACCTAACTCGTCGTCTAGTAGACGTTGCTCAAGACTTGGTTGTGATCGAAGAAGATTGTGGTACTCACGAAGGTCTAGTAATGAAGCCGCTGATTGAAGGTGGTGACGTTGTTGAGCCGTTACGTGAGCGTGTACTAGGTCGTGTAGTAGCACAAGATGTATTCTACCCAGGTACTGAAAATGTACTTGCACCTCGCAATACTCTGCTTGATGAAGCATGGTGTGACAAGTTAGAACAAGAATCTGTTGATGAAGTTATCGTTCGTTCTGTAATTAGCTGTGATACCGACTTTGGTGTATGTGCTAACTGTTACGGTCGTGATTTGGCTCGTGGTCATATCATCAACCAAGGTGAGTCAATTGGTGTTGTTGCAGCTCAATCAATTGGTGAGCCAGGAACGCAGCTTACGATGCGTACCTTCCACATCGGTGGTGCGGCATCTCGAGCGTCTGCAGAGAACAACGTTCAAGTTAAGAACGCGGGTACTCTGAAGCTTCATAACGCTAAATACGTTACTAGCAGCGAAGGTAAGTTGGTAATTGTATCTCGTTCATCTGAGCTTGCGATCATCGATGAGATGGGTCGTGAGAAAGAGCGTTACAAGGTTCCTTACGGTACTGTTCTTGAAGCGCAAGAAGATGCGGCAATCGATGCTGGTCAAATCATCGCAAACTGGGATCCACATACTCACCCAATCATTTCTGAGGTGGCGGGTAAGATCAAGTTTGTTGACATGATTGAAGGCGTGACCATGAACCGTCAAACTGACGAGTTAACCGGTCTATCTTCTATCCAAATCATCGATGCAGCAGAACGTACTTCTGCGGGTAAAGAGTTACGTCCAATGGTTCGCCTAGTGGATGCTAACGGTAACGACTTGATGATCCCAGGTACTGACGTTGTCGCTCAATACTTCCTACCAGGTAAAGCACTAGTTAACTTGGAAGATAACGATGATGTGAACGTTGGTGATGCATTAGCACGTATTCCACAAGAGTCGTCGAAGACTCGCGATATTACCGGTGGTCTACCACGCGTTGCTGACTTGTTCGAAGCGCGTAAGCCTAAAGAGCCTGCAATTCTTGCAGAGATCTCAGGTACCATCGCCTTTGGTAAAGAAACCAAAGGTAAGCGTCGTCTACAAATCACTCCTACCGAGGGTGGCGACACTTACGAAGAGATGATCCCTAAGTGGCGTAACCTGAACGTGTTCGAAGGTGAAAAAGTTCAGAAGGGTGAAGTGATTGCCGATGGTCCAGAAGCGGCACACGACATTCTGCGTCTACGTGGTATCCACCATGTTGCGAACTACATCGTCAACGAAGTTCAAGACGTATACCGTCTGCAAGGTGTGAAAATCAACGACAAGCACATCGAGGTGATCATTCGCCAGATGCTGCGTAAGTGTACTATCACATCAGCGGGTGACTCTGAGTTCCTACCTGGTGAGCAAGCGGAAGTATCTCGCGTTAAGATTGCTAACCGTGAACTTGAAGCACAAGGTAAAGCTCCTGCAACGTTTGAACGTGACCTATTAGGTATCACTAAAGCGTCGCTTGCAACTGAATCGTTCATCTCAGCGGCATCGTTCCAAGAAACGACCCGTGTATTGACCGAAGCAGCGGTAGGCGGTAAGTCTGATACCCTACGTGGTCTGAAAGAGAACGTGATTGTGGGTCGTTTGATCCCAGCGGGTACCGGTTATGCGTATCATCAGAACCGTAACCAAGCGACTACCGAAGAAGAAACAGAAGTAGCACCAATCTCTGCCAGCGAAGCTGAGCAGAACTTGGCTGATCTTCTGAATCTTGCTGGTTCGTAATATCGGTCATTAATATTACGTTGATTTTAAGGCGCCAATTGGCGTCTTTTTTGCTTTTTAGTTAAAGAAACTTTTCATTGCTGGATTAAACATGATTTGTTCAAGTTGATATGCATAAAAACCAGCAAATGGAGTAAAAATCATATTGGAAGCCGTTTTGACTTTAAGGTTATCGAATAAATAGGTTGTAAGCTTACTGGCTGCGTAAGGTAGAACGGATTTTAACGCATTGACACCTATGCAAGTTGGCTCATAAGGAGGAAGTTTACCCGGCATAAAAGCCGTGAGTGGGCTCATTTGATTTAGTACTTCAGGATCGATATTAAGCACACCTGTTTCAACGGCTAAACATGTTTGCCCAGTAACAACAGCGGTAAGGAATGGAGCCCCAATGTTTACCCCATGTTTAAAAAACTGGAAAATACTGGAATCTGCAAGCTCTGGGTGCTGCTTTTGAACGTAATACAAGGTAGCGGCAGTTGCAGCTCCAACGGTAAAACCTATTGGGCCAGCAACCATAGCTCCGGAAAATGCCGGTGCTAGTGCTTCATTGAACACTTCGGCTGAAACTGTGATCCAAGATTGTTGTGTTGATACAGAATTAGCAGTTTGAGCTGTCATAAAATCCCACGCATTGATTGATGAGTAATAGGTCACTCTAATCGCAGCCAGAGAAGATAATGAGTTAATTATTTTTCACTTTATTGGAAAAATAATGAGAAAAAGTGGCTAATTCTTGACAGTTAGGCATTTGCTTTCTAAAATTCCGCGTCCCACCCTTGTGGGATATAGATTTTTCACACCTTATGTTGGGGAAACTCAACAGAAATTGGAGCTATTACATGGCAACTGTTAACCAGTTGGTACGTAAGCCTCGTAAGCCTAAAGTTGTTAAAACTAATGTGCCTGCGTTGGAAGCGTGCCCACAAAAGCGTGGTGTTTGTACTCGTGTTTACACTACTACACCTAAAAAACCTAACTCTGCTCTACGTAAAGTAGCGCGTGTGCGTCTAACCAACGGTTTTGAAGTTACTTCATACATCGGCGGTGAAGGCCACAACCTTCAAGAGCACAGTGTTATCTTGATCCGTGGCGGTCGTGTTAAAGATTTGCCAGGTGTGCGTTATCACACCGTTCGTGGCGCATTAGACTGTGCAGGTGTAACTGCTCGTCGCCAAGGCCGTTCTAAGTACGGTGCTAAGCGTCCTAAGTCTTAACTTTCCGTTAAGTTAGTAAGGCCAAACTAAACAATTGTTATTCCAGTTTTGGAAACAACCTGAAGCATACGGAGAATAGTTATGCCAAGACGTCGCGTTGTAGGACAACGTAAAATCCTACCAGACCCAAAATTTAAAAGTGAGTTGTTGGCTAAGTTCATCAACGTACTAATGCAAGACGGTAAAAAGTCTGTTGCAGAAAAAATCATTTACAAGGCGCTAGATGTTGTTGCTGATAAGAAAGGCGAAGAACACCTAGTTATCCTTGAAACTGCTCTGGAAAATGTTCGCCCAGCGGTAGAGGTTAAATCTCGCCGTGTTGGTGGTTCAACATACCAGGTTCCATGTGAAGTGCGTCCAGTTCGTCGTAATGCGTTAGCAATGCGTTGGTTGGTTGAAGCTGCACGTAAGCGTGGTGAAAAATCTATGGCTTTACGTCTAGCAGGTGAAATGCTAGATGCATCTGAAAACAAAGGTACTGCTGTTAAGAAGCGCGAAGACGTGCATCGTATGGCAGAAGCGAACAAAGCGTTTGCTCATTACCGCTGGTAATGGCTTTGAGTGTGAGCCTTCGGGCTCACATCGGTTTGGCATGGCAACATGCCAATTCGCAATGATGTTAAATATGAAAAAACAGTTACACTGTCTGATTAGCGTCATTTCGAATTGGTATAATACCAAATAGTCTAAAAGAGAGGATTTTTTCGTGGCTCGTAACACTCCTATTGAGCGCTATCGTAACATCGGTATCTGCGCTCACGTAGATGCGGGTAAGACCACTACCACAGAGCGTGTCTTGTTTTATACAGGCTTGTCCCACAAAATCGGTGAAGTGCACGACGGTGCTGCAACCATGGACTGGATGGAACAAGAACAAGAACGTGGTATCACTATCACTTCTGCCGCTACCACCACTTTCTGGCGTGGTATGGACGGTCAATTCACTGAGCATCGCATCAATATCATTGATACTCCCGGACACGTTGACTTCACTATTGAAGTAGAACGCTCTCTGCGCGTGCTAGATGGCGCTGTGGTTGTCTTTTGTGGATCGTCAGGGGTAGAGCCTCAATCTGAAACAGTTTGGCGTCAGGCGGACAAATACGGCGTGCCACGTATGGTGTTTGTTAACAAGATGGATAGAGCTGGTGCTGACTTTGACCGCGTGGTGGATCAAATCCGTAATCGTTTGGGTGCAAACTGTGTTCCTATCCAGTTGAATATCGGCGCAGAAGACGAGTTCAAAGGTGTTATCGATCTAATTAAGATGAAAGCCATCAACTGGAACGAAGCCGACCAAGGCACGACCTTCACTTACGAAGAAATCCCGGCTGATCTGCAAGATAAAGCTGAAGAAATG
Source organism: Parashewanella curva (assembly GCF_003675895.1). Lineage (GTDB taxonomy): Bacteria > Pseudomonadota > Gammaproteobacteria > Enterobacterales > Shewanellaceae > Parashewanella > Parashewanella curva. Next base: position 13,855 of record NZ_ML014783.1, on the reverse strand, counting down.
CGTGAGTATTTGGTTGAGTCTGCGGCTGAAGCCAATGAAGAATTGATGGATAAGTACCTTGAAGAAGGCGACTTAACCGAAGAGGAAATCAAGACGGCATTGCGTCAACGCACCATCAACAACGAAATCGTACTGGCTACCTGTGGTAGTGCCTTTAAAAACAAAGGTGTTCAAGCAGTATTGGATGCGGTTATTGACTTCCTTCCTGCCCCGATTGATGTCCCTGCCATTAAGGGTATTGACGACCGTGACCGTGAAGTTGAGCGTCACTCTGACGACAAAGAGCCATTCTCTGCATTAGCCTTTAAAATTGCGACTGACCCATTTGTGGGCACGTTAACCTTTATGCGTGTGTACTCTGGTGTGCTGGAAACGGGCGCTATGGTGTACAACTCAGTTAAAGAGAAGAAAGAGCGTATCGGACGTATCGTGCAGATGCACGCCAATGATCGCCAAGAACTGAAAGAAGTTCGCGCCGGTGACATTGCTGCCGCCATTGGTCTAAAAGAAGTGACCACGGGTGACACGCTGTGTGATCATCAACACAAAGTGATTCTTGAGCGTATGGAGTTCCCAGATCCAGTTATCACCATTGCGGTTGAGCCACGCTCGAAAGCCGACCAAGAGAAAATGGCGATTGCACTACAAAAGCTGGCGGCTGAAGATCCATCATTCCGCGTAGAGACCGACCAAGAGTCTGGTCAAACCTTGATTTCAGGTATGGGTGAATTGCACCTTGATATCATCGTTGATCGTATGCGTCGTGAATTTAAAGTAGAATGTAACGTTGGTAAGCCGCAAGTGGCGTACCGCGAAACCATTAAGAACGCCGTTGAAGTCGAAGGTAAGTTCGTTCGTCAATCCGGTGGTCGTGGTCAGTTTGGTCACGTATGGTTGAAAATTGAGCCTCAAGAGCAAGGCTCAGGTTATGAATTCGTCAACGAAATTGTGGGTGGTGTGGTTCCTCGCGAATACATTCCTGCCGTTGATAAAGGTATCCAAGAGCAGATGAAGAGCGGTGTATTAGCCGGCTTCCCTGTGTTGGACGTGAAGGTCACTTTGTACGATGGGTCATACCATGATGTAGACTCCAACGAAATGGCTTTCAAGATTGCTGGTTCCATGGGCTTCAAAAAAGGTGCGCTTGAAGCGTCGCCTGTGTTGCTCGAACCATGCATGAAGGTAGAAGTAACTACCCCAGAAGAGTACATGGGTGATGTTGTCGGTGACTTAAACCGTCGCCGCGGCTTAATCGAAGGTATGGATGACGGCGTGGCCGGCATCAAGATTGTTCGCTCCGTAGTGCCTCTATCTGAAATGTTTGGTTATGCGACCGACTTGCGTTCCGCTACTCAAGGTCGTGCTTCTTACTCTATGGAGTTCTTGAAGTACACTGAAGCGCCGCAAAACATTGCAAAAGCGATGATGGAAGCTCGAGGCTAAGCTTTCGAGTTCCAACACATTTATCTTAAGACTTAAGCCGTCCTATCGTAAGTGGTAGGACTCCTGAAAGAAAAGGAATATAAAGTGGCTAAAGAAAAATTTGAACGTAGCAAACCGCACGTTAACGTTGGTACTATCGGTCACGTTGACCACGGTAAAACTACTCTAACCGCAGCGATCTCACACGTTTTAACTAAAAAGTTTGGTGGTGACGTTAAAGACTTCGCACAAATCGATAACGCTCCAGAAGAGCGTGAGCGCGGTATTACCATTAATACTTCTCACATCGAGTATGACACTGAAACTCGTCACTACGCACACGTAGACTGCCCAGGTCACGCGGATTATGTTAAAAACATGATCACTGGTGCTGCACAGATGGACGGCGCAATCCTAGTTGTTGCTTCTACTGACGGCCCAATGCCACAAACTCGTGAGCACATCCTACTATCTCGTCAGGTAGGTGTACCTTTCATCATCGTATTCATGAACAAGTGTGACATGGTTGATGATGAAGAGCTTCTAGAGCTAGTAGAAATGGAAGTACGTGAACTTCTATCTGAATACGAATTCCCAGGTGATGACCTACCAGTTATCCAAGGTTCTGCACTAGGCGCACTAAATGGTGAAGCACAGTGGGAAGAGAAAATTCTTGAGCTAGCGAACGCTCTAGACACTTACATCCCAGAGCCAGAGCGTGCAATCGACGGTGCGTTCATTCTACCAATCGAAGACGTATTCTCAATCCAAGGCCGTGGTACAGTAGTAACTGGTCGTGTTGAGCGCGGTATCATCAAAGTTGGTGACGAAGTAGAAATCGTAGGTATCAAAGACACTACAGTTACTACTTGTACTGGTGTTGAAATGTTCCGTAAGCTGCTTGACGAAGGTCGTGCAGGTGAGAACTGTGGTATCCTATTACGTGGTACTAAGCGTGACGAAGTTGAGCGTGGTCAAGTACTAGCACAGCCTGGTTCTATCACTCCACACACAACTTTCGAGTCAGAAGTATACGTACTATCGAAAGAAGAAGGTGGACGTCACACTCCATTCTTCAAAGGCTACCGTCCACAGTTCTACTTCCGTACAACTGACGTAACTGGTACTATCGAGCTACCAGAAGGCGTAGAAATGGTAATGCCAGGTGACAACATCAAGATGGTTGTTACTCTAATCTGCCCAATTGCGATGGACGAAGGTCTACGCTTCGCAATCCGTGAAGGTGGTCGTACAGTTGGTGCTGGTGTTGTAGCTAAAATCGTTGAGTAATATCGACATTTAGTTAAACACTGAAAAAAGCAGCTTAGGCTGCTTTTTTTGTATCTGTTACTTTGACATATAAATGACGACCAGCTTCACGAGAATAGAGTACGCATTAAGGTTTTGATTCTTGTGTGATAGTGAGAATTAAGCGATTACCAGTTGTATTGGTTATCAGCAAATATCAAGGTCGCAGCATAGATAGACAGTGTCGCTTCTTTTACACTTGCTAACGATTTTGGTATCAAACTGCCCTTTTCTACCGCATAGTGCCATGCGACAATGTCCAAAACGCTATCATCATCAACCGTTTGCTCAATTAGTTTCCCTATAAATATTGAAATATTTTCTCTTGGTTGGTGTAAAAGCGCATATTGCCACGGGGTAAAGCCCAGATTATCTTGTATCTTAAGTCGTTCACCTTGAGCAAATAGCAATTCAATTCCTTCTTTCGGCATTTGCTTACTCAGTGCAGCATAATGTAGTGGTGTTTTTCCTGTGCTGTCTTCCTCGTTAGGCGTGATGGTAAACAAATGTGATAAAGCATCTACTAGGTTAGATGAGTCTTTTTTCACGTGGCATGTGTGTATTGTCTTATGTTTCTTGTTCGCTGATGAATCTCTTCTTTGCATAAGCGAAGATTCGTGCTGAGTTAAATGATGGCGTTGGTATTCATCAACTTGAATTCGTGCGCTGAGGAGCATGGCTGGAAAATGCCTTCTGGTGTATTCGCGAGATATGCTAGGTTCAACCTTTGGTGTTAATGATGCCAAGGGTGCAGCTGATGGTCGATAGTGTGCGGGTGTATTCGATTTTGGGGTGATTTCTTTTGACGACTTTTCATCTGTGTTTTTATGGGAAGTTCTTCTCGATTTATGAGGTTGCAACTTTGTCGGATTAGGTAGGTTAGCTTGTGGATAGACTGTATCAAGCTGCTCCTCTGAGGATGGTACTTGATCAACATCCATCTGTATTCTCAAAGCATCAAAAACACTGGTGTGTTTGCGAGGGTCTGCTACTAATTCTATCTGAGTGACATCTGTTACTTTTTCAAATCCCTCTTGTTCTATGGCTTCTTTAAATTCAGCTGAGGTAAGCTTTATTTTGGTTTTGTATATTTTTGGCTTAGGCAAAACTACTGCTAATGGAGGCTCAACTTTCCTTGTTTTAATGCTGTCATCACTCTGCGGTTGGGCTTTATAAGAGTTTTGAGCGGCTAAAATTTGCGCTTGAGGACTAGCCCAATAGGATTGTTCTCCAATTAAGTTCTGCTCATGAAAGCTGGCAAACTGTGAGATTGTCTCAGCCTCTTTGACAGCCAGTTCTTCGAAATGTTGTTTAAAGCCGTCACCGTAAAATGTGAAATATTGGTAATGGGTTTCACTTCTAGAGGTCATTGCATAGCGAGAAGCCATTTACTTAGTCACTGTTTTTGGTGTCCTTATTCAGGAGCTGGAAATAAGTACGACACTTCATCTCGTAAATCACCTCGTAAGTACTCTGTAGCGTTATACTCCACTAACCAGGCCGTCAATCGTACTTTTTGTGAATGGTTTGCAAAGTCTTTAGTTGTAAGAGAATTAACCATTATTTGTGCAGCACTACGGTTTCCATTTAATAAAGCCATATGAATTGGGGATAGTTGGTTGTTGTCTTTACACATTACTTCAGCACCATTATCAACAAGTAACTTGACCATATCGTCAGAAGTGCAGGAGGTTACGGCATAATGGAGTGGTGTACGACCAAATACATCAGGTCTATCGAGATTTCCATTGTGCTGTTTTAATAGCTCGAATACACAAGCGTTATTATTTTGTGCTGCGACATGCAATGGAGAAATACCCTCACTGTCTACGGCACTCGCATCTGCTCCGTGAGACAGTAACGCTTCCAACAAGGCTTTTGAATGCTTATGTGGATGGCAAGCCGTATGAATAGCAAGTTGAGCATTTTTGCTTGGTAAGGAAACCGGATACCCTTGCTCTAAGAGATCTTGAACTCTCTGAACTTCTCTGATGTTAATGAATTCAAGATACTGTTTTAATTGAGACTTAGTTAGGCTGGCGTCGAGTTCGTGGTCTTTGTGTTTAGTTGAGCAGAAGCTTTTAGCTTCAGTGAGCGCTCTTTGATACACACTCTTGAGGTGTTTGTTTGCGCCGATTACAGGAGTGACTTTACTTTGGAGTGCCTTTAGAGAGTCTGGTATGGATATGTTTCGCTTTGTTACTTTGAGCCAAGCAAGAAGTTTGACTTTTTCTTCAGTGGGTACACTGTCTTTAGAGGCGATGTTATCAACCAGATAACCAATGATTTGTTTTGAAGCTTTAGATTGAACTAAACATAATTGCCATGGTGCCAGTCCTTGTAAATTTTGGATGGTAGGATTGGCTCCACAACGAAGTAACTCAAGAAGAATATTTTCTGGGATTGCATTGGCATTGAGACATAAGTAATGTAAAGGTGTGTATCCATTTTTATCTTGGCAATTAGGGTTTACTCTTTCGGTTTTGAGTAAGTGCATTAACATCGCTTGCTGATGTAGCGAGTATTGAGTCGCTTGTCCGACTGCCTCAGTAATGCAATGTAAAGGCGTTTTCCAGTTTGGAGCAAGGGGTAAGTTGACACAGGCACCTTGGCGAATTAGCGTTTTTAATTTGGTAAAGTCACCTTTTTTTACTGTATCGTGAATATTTTCCGATTGAGGTGTATCAGAACGAAGCTGGCTTTTTACTTTGATGTTTTGTTGTTCTTGTTGAAAGACATCTTTCATTCTTTGTGTTGTATATGATCCAGAACTTGGTCTGCTGCTTACGGTACTACTTGTCGCAGAATTCGAGCCAAAGCCAGAATCTCGTTTAGTAAATTGATCTGACTGAGAACGAGTCATACCTCTGTAGCCTTGACTGATAGGATTAGGTGGTAAAGCCGCTGACTGTGGCCTTTGTCGACTTTCTGGTTTTACAAAGAGCAAAGCTAATGGGTGCTCTGTACTGGCAAATTGTTCTGGCTTGCTTCTTCTTCGTGCTTCAACTTCGGCCTGATGTTCCTTAGATACTTCTCTCATACCCATTGCACTCTTTGGCCTTAATGGAGCAACTAAGCTATTTTTTCCCTCATCTTCAGAGATTGAAGCAGAGGAAGAGCTCGCAGCTTGACTAGAGGGCGTCTTCTCATCATCTGAATTGTCTGATGAACTTGTTGAAACACAAGAAGACGTTGATGTCAGTGTACCTGAAGCAGACATTGAGGTTGTCGAGGACACATTTGTCGATGGCTGTTCTAAAAATACACATATAGGGGACTTAGTGTCAGACCCAGCTGATGTATTTTGTTGTAAGTGATAACCCAGTGGTTTTCTTTGGTGACGTTGAACTAGCAATGGTTGTGGGAGAGAATCATCACTGTCAGAATCAAATTCTAATAATTGATTTTGAATTAATTGAAACTGATGTGGTGTTGGGGTATCAAGCCTATCGCTTTTAACTGCCATTTTATCTCCCGACTGTGATTGGTATTTCGCTCTTAATATCCACACTGACTCGTTGAATGTACAGATTGACTTATAAAACATTAGGTTAACACTCTACTTTCCCCTAGCGACTAAAGCACATTAATTATATTTAATCCTCACGACTGCTGGCATAAAGTAGAAATGGACAAGGAATAGAGGGCTCTGAATTGGTATAGTTGCAGACAAACTAATTGGTTTGTAAATCTATTGGGATCTGTTTGGTGTTTTAAGTTCAAATTGGAGAAGTATGATGTTTTGGAAGATCATAGGTGTTTTGTTGTTGGGTTGGGCTGGCTGGGATTTGTACCATGGTTATACCTATCTCTATAGTATTGTATACCGCGATCAAGAGCCTACACTATATTGGAGCGGGGTAACGGTTTGGATTTTATTGGGGATCAGTTGCTTTTTCTCTTGGGATTCAAAATCAGAGTAATCCCATTAAGAATAACTAAGGGCTGTAGTAATAAAAGAGCGCCGCAGCGCTCTCAAGTTGTATAAATTGTGAATTCAAGATGCAATATTACTTGTTTTCCAAAATCCATTCCGTAAGTAATCTTACTCCAAAGCCAGTGCCACCTTTTGGTACTTCACCTTTTGATGAACTGGCTAAGGCATTACCTGCGATATCAATATGAGCCCACTTTGTGTCACCTGCAAATTGCTGCAAAAAGGTTGCTGCGGTGGTTGCACCTGGGCCGCTTGAGCCCGTGTTACGTAAATCAGCAATGCCACTCTTAAGCGCACTCTTATACCCTAACGGTAAGCGCCATAGATTTTCGTTGACTTCTTTACCTGCCATGGTGAGTTGTTTTACTAAGTTGTCGTCCTCAGAAAATACAGCCGCATATTCATTGCCAACAGCACGAACTTTAGAGCCTGTTAGTGTTGCTACATCAATCAAAATTCTTGGATTGAATTTCTCACGGGCATACCACATCGCATCGGTTAGTACTAGACGGCCTTCGGCATCGGTGTTAGTGATCTCAACGGTTAAGCCTTGCGCTGTGGTCAGTACGTCACCCGGGGCTACAGAGTTTTCAGAAACCATATTAGCGGCCATACCCATAACGGCAACAACATTCACTTTTTCTTTACCCATGGCTAGCGCTTTGACAGTACCTAATGCGGCAGCCGCGCCTGCCATATCCGACTTCATGTGTACGATAGAGCTATGGGTTTTGATATTATAACCGCCAGAATCAAAGGTAATACCTTTACCGGCAATGGCAATCGGTGCTTCATCACTGTTTTTATAGTGAGCAACCACTAAGCGAGCACCTTCACTGCTGCCTCGGCCAACCGCCTCAAGCGCGCCCATTCCCAATTTTTTCAGTTGCTTAGGGTTAAATACTGTGATTTTTACGCCGTATTTTTTAAGCTCTTTAGCAGCTTTTGCAAAATCAACAGGCGTCATTTCTGTAGGTGTTTCGCTGGTTAAATCACGGGCTAAAAATACGCCACTTTCTATGTAGCTTAATGGCTTGTATGCCTTGCGAGTGGCCTTTGCGTTATCCACATCGAAATAGAAAGATTTTTCATGGCGCTTTTCTTTAAAGTAGTTTTCAAAGCGGTAAGCACGAAGATTAATACCATGGGCAATGAGTGCCGCCGTTTCAGCGTTATTGGCTAAGTCATCAGCGGCAACAGTAACGGTTTTGATTTGTGATTTTTCAAGTTTGGCAGATAAATTACCGCCTAGCTTTGTGGCCGTGCTTTTTGATAACGCTTTATTACCCGTACCAATAACGACAATACGTTGATAATCGATATTGTTGGGAGCCAAAACCTCTATGGTATTGCTGTATTTTCCTTTAAAGTCAGCCGCTTTGATCGCTTTTGTCAATTGACCATTGCTTTGCTTGTCAAAGTTTTTGAAGCTTGTATTAGCGCCATTTTCACCATAAAACAGTACCAAGGTATCGGTATCTTGCTTAACGTGAGAATCAAACGTGATGGATTCAGCGAAAGTGAGTGTTGATGCTGTGACTAGCGACAAACCTAGGGCAAGTTTTGAAAGCTTAGCAATCATAAGTCATTACCTTTGTAATCGTAATTATTGGGTGCGAAAGGTAATCATTATAATGGAGTTCTTTTCAACGCAAAAGAATGATGCATGTAGAGTTTTAGTAACGAAATGTGAATAAGGTCGTGATTGTTATAGTTCAGGCTAGATTAACTTTTGTTGTTGATACCAAATAATGATGTACTATTTGTTCTCATAGCTTTAACGCTAAATTGTTACAACTCCTGACCAGCACTATTGCTATGACTTGTTATTTCAGAGACGATGTTTCCATTTTGAGGCGATTCTGCAGTAACTGTCCGTTCAAGCTTAATTGCAGTGACCTATTTTCGGACTGCCGTTTATAATTGAGATGTGACATCAGTGCACGATGATTGATGCTTTGTTCGATAAAGTCACTTTCAGCTTCGGCTTGCCTATCTTCATTGCCTTCATGTTCTTGTGTAACCAATGAATAGCAAGCATTACCCATTTGACATAAACTTTGCTCTACCTCGTTCAAATCCTCTGCGGCAATTTCACCATTCACGACAGATAATGCGGTTGCAAATAACACCCCGTTGAATTTATCAATACCATTACCTGACCATTGCGATACGGCATCATAGATCATTTTTGCTGGAGTCTGAGTGTCCTTTAAAAATTGTAATAGCGGAGACAGCTCTTTGGCATGGCGAATGTAGGCAATACAGAGCGGTAGGGCATCATCGGTGCCAAGATTATCAAAACCTTTATTGGTATCAATTTGATGATCTCCATGAGCAGCCAGTTGTTCATTCACCCTTATAGGGTTATTGGTAAAATAATTCATCAACGTTTGTTGCAGGTAAATGAAAAAAGGTGAACCGTCCTTAGTCGTTATGCTCCTAAGTTGATGTTGCAATTCGGACTCATAGACAGTAATACCATCAATCGTCAATTTCAACGTCATTTGAGGTGTAGTTTCTGCTTGAAACTTATCCGTATTATCGGGAGTAGCCATTTGTTTCATTCGCATGAAACGCTCATAGGCCGTAACTTCAATTGTTGGTTTATCAGGGTGTTCCTCTACTTGATGATTGCTATCGTCTATAGCAATAGCCATTTGATCATCATGTGTAAGTAATTGGTAGAGGTTTTCTAAGGCTTCGGCTTTGTGAAGGCGGAAAATAAATGAAACAAACCTATCGAACAGCCCCATGTGAACAGCTTGAGCATGGTTGCCTGTGAGTAACCTTTCAACCCTTGATTGATTTAAGCCTATTTTGCTCAAGTATTTGTATTGTTTGAGCAAAGTGGGGAGCTGTTCTGACGTTATGATAGCTGGCATAGATACAGTAAAAACGTTCAATTTTTAATTAACTATAAAGCATATAAAATATTTTAGGCTTTTGTGAAACAAGCTTAATGTTACGTTGAAGTTAGGATGCCGTTTTCTTTTATAATGACACCGCTTTTAAGGAAACGAGAATCATGACATATATTATTACAGGTGCCGCTGGTGGCTTAGGTCAAGCGTTAGCAAAGTGTTTATCAAAGCAAGGTGAACGCTTGTTGTTGGTTGGACGAAATGAGGAAAAATTAAAGACTTTACTGGCCGAGCTGAACGACGCCAACCATAAGTTGTTTGTTGCCGATCTGACTAAGGCTTCTGATGTTCAAGCCCTGAAAGAATATGTCGTCGAAAACTGGGGTGTTCCTGATGGTTTGATTAACTGCGCAGGGCATGGCGTTTTTGGTCGCTTACCTAATATAAATGAATCTGATATCGCTGCTTCTTTAGAAACAAACTTGCTTTCAGTTATTTACCCATGTCGAGCGTTTGTGGAAATAATGCAAGTTAAGGGAGGTGTCATTGCCAATGTCATGTCTACTGCTGCACAAAAAGGTAAGGCTAATGAAACAGTGTATTGTGCTGCAAAGTGGGGCGTACGAGGTTTTACCGAAGCACTACGTGAAGAAGTGAAATCCACCAAAGTGCGAGTAATTGGAGTTTATCCAGCGGGAATGAACACGGGTTTTTGGCAGCAAACCAGCGTCGACTATCCCTTAGAGTCATTTATGACGGCTGAGCAAGTTGCCGAGCTTATCGTTCCGGCACTAGAAAGTTGCGCACAAGGCTATGTGTCAGATATTGTACTCAGTCGTTAAATTAGATTTTTCAACAAGTGCTCATATAAGGCTTCGACTTTGTTACTGTTGCGTAAATCTCGATGGTAAACAAACCACAGGTGATCAATTTGATTTGGAACTTGGAATGGGGTTTCAATCAAATGTGGCAGTTCGTCGGCGACTTCTTTTCCCATTACGCCTATCCCCATCCCTTCTGAAATAGCATGGGCCATATCAGAAAAGTGATTGGATTGATAAACCTCTCGTTCCAGAGGAATATGGGGCAGAATGGTTTTAAAAATAACAATATTGCGCTTAAAGCCAGTGGGGGTCACCCAATCAAAACGATGTAAGTCATCAATGGTTTTTGGCAATCCTTTGCTGGCAATGCTTTCATGGGCATAGATTTTCAGCTCCATTGCTCTGATGGGTTTTACAATCACATCACTGTTTTTCGGTTTACTTCCTGGGCGAATGGCGACATGCACGGTCCCGTTTTCAAGAGGAATGACCTCGTCAGTGGCGTGCATGGTTACCCTAAGCCGAGGATGAGCTTTGCGTAATGATTTTATGGTTGAGTGTAAACGCATGGCATAAGTGGGCACTGTGGTGATCACAATATTGCCACTCAGTTCGTTCGAAGCATTGTGGAGCTGATTCTCTAAGCGCTTAAAATGATGTTGAATGTGGGGAAATTCTTTTAAAAATACCTGCCCAGCTTCAGTCAGTTGATATCCTCGCTGGTGGCGAAAAAACAATTTTGTTCCCAAGGTTTCTTCTAAGCGGTCAATATGGCGAAGTACGGTGCTATGAGCAAGCCTCAAATGTTTCGCAGCTTGGCTTAAACTGCCTGATTCAGCTACCGCAAATGCACTTTTGTAATCATCCCATGACACATCCATAAAAGTTCCCAGCTTTCTCTGTCGATTTATGCACAATAGTTTTTCATATTTGTCGATTTTCGGCCAGAAAAATCTTCTGTAATCTAGCATTCACTTTTTGATGTTTGAATAAGAAATATGCAGCTAAAAAACTCACAACAACGATATGGACTTGTCGCCAGTTTATTACATTGGGTCATGGCATTAGCCGTATTCGGTTTGTTTGGTCTTGGCTTGTATATGGTTGAGCTTACGTATTACGACCCTTGGTACCGAGGTTCATTGGAACTTCATAAGGCCTTAGGGATCGTGTTGATGCTAACACTTGGATTCAGACTGCTTTGGCGTTGGTTTAACCCTCGTCCACAAGACTTAGCGACCAATAGCGCGCTGGTAAATAAGACCGCACACATAGCGCATTTACTGCTGTATGTCGGGTTACTGGCTTTGATGATTTCAGGCTACCTGATCTCAACCGCTGATGGGCGCAGCATCGATGTATTTGGAGTATTTGAAGTGGCGGCACTGCCTGCCATGCACGATCAGCAAGAAGATATCGCGGGTAATATCCACTGGGAATTAGCTTGGGGATTAATTTCTTTGGTTGCCCTTCATGTACTAGCGGCATTCAAACATCATTTGATTAATAAAGACGACACTCTAAGGCGCATGTTGCCATTTAAACAAGACTAAGGAACTAAGATGAAAAAGACAGTATTAATGGCAGCCTTGTTTGCTGCGATGACGGGAAGCGTAAACGCGGCCGATTACAAAGTGGACATTGAAGGCGCACATGCGTTTGTTAACTTCAAAATTAAACACTTAGGTTACAGCTGGTTATACGGCCGCTTTAATACCTTTGATGGCAAATTCAACTGGGATGCATATTCCAGCCAAAGTGGATCAGTAATTCCGGCTCAAGTGGATCACCTATTCCAGTTATAAATGGATCACTGATTCCAGTCTAACCTGGATCACTTTTGCCAATATTCCGGAATCGGTGATCCACATGCCGGAATGAGTGATCCACATAAACCATAATTCACCTAACGTATTGTTTCTTAAAGATTACCATTTCTATTTTTTTTGTAATGAGAAATGGTGATGCCAGCAAAGAGAATAACAATGCGAAATTTAAAAGAGATTATCCGCTTAGGGATTGGAGCAAAGCTCAGTCTTAGACAAATTCACACTAGTACCAAAGTGAGTGTCGGTACTGTGCAACGAACCCTAGCCAAAGCAAGACAGCTCAACCTGAGCTGGCCTTTGTCACCAGAACTTACTGACTCACAACTTGAAGCCATGATTTTCCCTAGTGAAAAACAAAGTGGTTCTACGCTTTTGCACTTACCGAACTGGAACGAAGTTCACCTTGAACTTAAGAAAAAAGGCATTACCAAACAACTTCTATGGGAGGAGTACAAACAACAATATCCAAATAATAGCTTTGGCTACTCTCAATTCTGTGACAGATACCGAAGCTGGCAACAGAAACAGCAACGTTCAATGAGGCAAGTTCACAAGGCCGGAGAAAAGCTATTTGTTGACTATGCAGGGCAAACGATCCCAATCGTCTGCGGCTCAACTGGAGAAGTCAGAACGGCACAAATCTTCGTTGCTGTGCTTGGCGCTTCCAATTACACCTATGTTGAAGCTACGTATACGCAATCATTACCAGACTGGCTAGAAAGCCATGTTAGAGCCTTTGAGTTCTTTGGTGGCGTGCCCAAAATAGTGATCCCCGATAATCTTAAATCCGGTGTCAGTAAAGCTTGTCGTTACGATCCTGATCTCAATCCTTCTTATCAACAATTGGCTGCGCACTATGATGTCGCTGTCATCCCTGCTAGACCTTACAAACCCAAAGACAAATCAAAAGCTGAAGTTGGTGTGCAAATCATCGAGCGCTGGATATTAGCCAAACTCAGGCACCAAACCTTCTTCTCACTTGGGGAGCTTAATCAGTGCATTAAAGCCTTACTGAAAGAAGTGAACCTCAAACCTTTTAAGCAGTTAGATGGGAACAGATTGAGCTTATTTGAAAGTTTAGATAAACCCGCATTAGCACCTCTGCCCAAATTGCCTTATCACTTTGTTGACATCAAATCCGCTAAAGTTGGTATCGATTATCACATCAAGTATGACCGTCATAATTACTCTGTTCCTCATCACCTCGTTGGTGAAAAAGTTGAACTACACGTTACTGACAAGCAGCTAGGCGTTTACTTCCGAGGTAAAGCCATTTGCCACCATATCCGTAAGCATCGACCAGGAGCAACCACAGAACCTCACCATATGCCGAAGCGTCATGAGAAACACCATCAATGGAATCCAGGGCGTTTCTTAAACTGGGCAAGTAGTATCGGCCCTGAGGTCACAAAATGGATAAAGCATCAACTGGATAGCCGAACACACCCTGAGCAAGCCTATAACTTGTGTCTAGGGGTACTAAAGTTATCAAAAATTTACTCAAATGAGCGCCTGAACAATGCTTGCGCTATCGCCAATCAACACAAGCTTGATCGTTATCGACACATCAGTGACATCCTCAAAAGTAACCAAGACAAGCTAGTGAATAGCAAGCAACAACGCTTTGATTTACCTCAACACCACGAAAACATTCGTGGCTCAGATGCCTTC
>NZ_ML014782.1 GCF_003675895.1 Parashewanella curva | reverse complement strand
TGTGCAAACAAATCCATTTTTATCGTCAGTTGAAGGGAATTTGCAGATCTGATCGCCACTTTTTCAAACAGTTCCATGAAAAAGTTTAATTGCTTAGAAAGTGATCACATTGTGTAGATACCTATGCATATATGCTATAAAAAATGGTTTTTGAGAGAAATATTGCGCTACAAGATTTCTTAAGAGCTCAAAATCACTTGTAAAATAAGAAAAAAATGGTCGGAATGAGAGGATTCGAACCTCCGACCCCTGACACCCCATCACTCGCTCACTATCATGCCTATCTTACTGTATATAAACAAAAAACCTTGGTTTGACCCACGAGGTAAATCAGGGATTTTGAGTAATTTGAGTCCTTTTAGATACAATGAGTTAAATGGGTATCTCGCGCACTTTTGAGTATTTGGAGCCTGCTCACTGACATTTCTGACAGTGTCGTAGAGTATAAGAATACTTATTCATATACAGGTATCAAATTCAGCCTTGCCTATAAAAGTACGAACTTGGTATATAACTCAAGCTCATTATCTATAATAATGTAATACTTTACTTCTCAAGCTCATCGCGTTTTTCTCAGTTTTGAGCGAATAGATTTCAAATGAACACTGTAGAAGACTCTGAGAATCTGATGAAAATCTTATTAACAAGATTTAACAGAAAGTAACACTTGTTGCAGCTAATATATTGATACAGTTCGCATAATTGAGTATGAAAATGGCAACTGCATTAACAAACTTATTTCTATCTTCTGCCCAAATAGAGAGCGAGTATTACCATAGTATCCTTCATTATGGCGTTAAAAAAACTCATAAAAGCTTTTGGATACATGAGACTAATTTTTCAATTCGTCATTGTAGGCAAGGTAACCAAACAACACTGTTGCAACCTATTGTCGAAGGCTTTGTATCACCTCCAACAAGCTTTCAAATATTTTTATCTTCAGAGAAAACTCAAAGGTACAGGCAATTTCATGCAACCCATGACAAAGATACACTTTCAAGATTCACTGCGGTAATAAACAGCCCTGCAGTAAGAGCTAATGCTTCAAGCTTTGAAAATTTTCATCTCAACCATACAGATGAGAGAGCTTGCGAAAATACTTGTTGCTATACACAGGTAAGTATAGCCAGTATTGATGTGGGTCCAGATTCTTCGGTGGGTGAATTAAGGGATGCTTTTATTCAGTCACTTCTAATTCGTGGCAAGCAAGCAACTCATGAAAATTTTTTTTGTGGGAACTCACAATTAGCCATATCAATGTCACAAACAACTCCTGATTTTTATATTGTTACAGTCAATCAATCTCTTTTGCCCCACCATAGACAAAAAGTTTTAACTGAGAAATTAGCATCAATGCTAAATAATCCAGATAACCAAAGTTGTTTTAATGCCGCAATGCTTGGCCGAGAGATAGAATTAGTCAAATCACAAGTCGCTGTTCAGCTACCTGATGAATTATTATCCCTCTTAACCCAATTTGATGATACTCAAGAAGAACAAATCACCTTGTCATTTTATGATCCTATAAAAAAAGAAGACATTGAAGCAGATACTGCCCCTCTTCACAGGCACCTTGAAGCTATCTACCGATTTGAAGATGATACTCCAGAGTATAGTCTGAATGCATTGAAGGCTTTAAAAGATAAGATACCACCGCAGCAATATCAACAGCTTAATTTAAATCAACTAGAGACAAAATTGCTAAAGAGGGTAAGTGAAAAAGAAAGCATTCCTAATTTAAAGGAATTTGTGATGAGCTTGAGAACTACCAGCTATAAAGATATAGAAAGCGATAAATCGTGCTGTGTCACAGGGCTTGATCTCCATCAGGAAAAAAATGAAGACATTATTCAAATAAAAATGAGTAACAATACCTGGAATATGGTTTCTAAAAATAATGTAATGAAATTATTTGATGTCACTGAATCGGCACGTCACCCATTAACTAACAAAGTACTTGAAGCAGATGATTTTAGAGCTGTACCTGTAAATGAATACGTCACCCGTAGCTCTGCGTAAGTATTATAAGTCGCACTTAGCTACAAGACGTACGTTAGGAACATCACCAAACTTTTAGATAAGTTTACTTGAGACACACCCCCATAGTAACCACATCACTTTGATTACCTGAATCACACAATTCAAACTCACCTTCGGAAAACGGTAATCTTGGTTATGCTCAGTTGATAAATCATGTAATTAATTGATGTTTAAAGATAAGCATCACTATTTCAAACGTAATTTTTTACGTTGATTTAAGGTTATTCGATTACTTTTCGTCTGTACTCTTCGATCATTTGGTTCAAATCGATGAAAACCAAATTAGAAAAAATGACCGAGAAAAAGTGCGCGAGATTTTTTTGTATCAGCGTTCAAGCTCATAAGGCACTGCTTTAAAATGGCAAAAGTGAATCGATGCGCAAGATTTGCACGAGATTTCAGAAAATATGTCAGCGGGGCTAAGAAAGCTAACTCATTGTAAAATTTAATAAAAATGGTCGGAATGAGAGGATTCGAACCTCCGACCCCTGACACCCCATCACTCGCTCACTGTCATACCTATCTTACTGTATATAAACAAAAAACCTTGATTTGACCCGCGAGGTAAATTAGGGCTTTGGAGTAATTTGAGTCCTTTTAGATACAATGAGTTAAATAGGTATCTCGCGCACTTTTGGGTATTTCGAGCCTGCTCACTGACATTTTTGACAGTGTCGTAGAGCCTAAGAATATTTATTCAATAAATAGCATTGCTGCAATAGTTTGAACCTTTTAATTATGAGCCTAGTTGTAGTCCTTTAAGAATTACTACAACTAAGCTC
Source organism: Parashewanella curva (assembly GCF_003675895.1). Taxonomy (GTDB): domain Bacteria; phylum Pseudomonadota; class Gammaproteobacteria; order Enterobacterales; family Shewanellaceae; genus Parashewanella; species Parashewanella curva. Next base: position 47,372 of record NZ_ML014782.1, on the reverse strand, counting down.
AACTTTTCTTTATTTCTCAAATATAGAATTAATTAGCTTAGCCTGATGACTATAAGTTTCATTTAAACTTAGAACTGAAACAGCCTCTGAATTTGAATCAAAACTTGTCATAGCTTGAGCAAGTAAAGAAACATTCCCCTTGTCAGCTAGTTTACTCATCACTGCAGAGTTCAACATTTCTTCCGAATCCATACTACTACCATCGAAAAACTCAATGCGACCAACACCGTAGCGATTATCAAAATAAGCATACTGAAGAACTATTGAACCATTATTCTCTTTGTTGGTTGGATCTACAATAGTTATAATAAGGTGGCCATTACTATCATGTGAAAAACTAAGCATTTGTTTAGTAATACCTTTTCCAAACAAAATTTTATCTTTTTTGATTCCCAACGATTCGGAATAAGATTCTTCAGGAATTGTAGTGGCATCTAGAATTATATCGTTTCCATCACCAAGATTATATTGATAAGTTTCTAGGCTGCCACCACCTATCATGAAATCATTTCCTTTGCCACCGTCTAATACGCTCGTTTTCTCTCCGTTTCTGAAACGGCTAACCAGAAGATCGTTGCCGTTTTCACCGTAAATGGTATTACTTCCAAATGAAGCGTAAACTGTATCATTGCCTTCTCCTGCGTAGACAATATCATCACCAAAGGTAACATCTATTGTATCGTTGCCATCACCACCATATATGGTGTCATTTCCACGCCCAGAGTTAATCGTATCATCACCTTTTCCACCGTATACGGTGTCATTTCCACGACCAGAATTAATCGTATCATCACCTTTTCCACCGTATATGACATCTTTTCCATCTAGTGAGTTTACAATATCATTGCCTACTCCAGCGTAGACAGTATGATTTCCTTTTCCCGTATTGATTATGTCATCTCCACCTTTAGCTTTAATTATCTCGTCTCCTTCACTTCCTTTTATTGTTTCATTTTTATTAGTTCCATAGATTGTTTTAGCTGCTACTAACAATTTAGATGAATCAATACTGCTACCATCTGAAAACTCTATGCTTTCAATGTGGTATGCTATATTTATATAAGCATTTTCAATAATTATGGAGCCATTATTATCCGCATTTTTCGGGTCAACTATTTTTATAATTATGTGACCATCACTGTCATGGGTGAAACTTAACATCTCTTCAGTTACACCTTCACCAAATACAATCTTATCTTTTGATTTTAAACCACTATCAGTAATTACATCATTACCGTCACCTAAATTATATTTATATGTATCACGACTGTATGAGCCTGTTATTTTGTCATCGCCTTTTCCACCTTCAAATATATTCGAGTTTGTATTACTAATAACATTAACTTCTGATAGCTTCAGCTCATCATTACCATCACCACCAAACAATTTATTATTTGAACGATAATGGCCAACTAATGTGTCATCCCCTTTTTCACCGTATAAAACATCACTTCCTCCTTGACTATAAATCTTGTCATTACCTTCACCAGCATAAACTACATCGTTTCCACTTCCTGTATAGACAACATCGTTTCCAGCTTTTGACTTAATAATTTCAGAATGAGAGGAACCTTTAATTTCATCATTGCCATCAGTACCGACTAGCTTATTAGCTGCCTCAATCATTGTTTTTTCAGTAATTACACTTCCATTTGCAAACTCAAGACGCTCAATACGATATTTACTGTCCACAAAAGCATTTTTCATGGAAATAGAGCCATTATTAGCTGAATTATTTGGATCAGTTATTTCAATAATAATATTTCCCTTAAGATCACGTCTAAAGCTCAGCATTTTTTCAGTAATCCCATCTCCAAATACGATTTTATCCTCCGTAGTCGAACCAACCTCAGAGATAACATCATCTCCATCTCCAAGATTATAGAGGTAAGTGTCATTCCCACGAGCACCTATTATCGTGTCATCTCCTTTTCCACCTTCAAAAGTATTATTTTTTGCACTAGAAATAGTATTATCTATTTTCAAAACATCGTTTCCGTCACCGCCTATTAACGTATGATCAGCATAATGGTTCCCTATCAGAGTATCATTACCTCCACCACCATCCAATGTAACGTTTTTTGAAGAGCGATTAGTTAAAACATCATCACCACCTTCGCCATAAACAACGGTTTTAATTGTGGCTGAGCGAGTATTATCGGCTTTTATTAAAACAGTATCATTGCCAGCTCCAGCATAAATAGTGTTCCCATTTCCTCCTGAAATTATCGTATCATCGCCTTCACCTGCGTATACTTTGTTTCTATCTTTTGTTATAGAAACATTGTCACTTCCAGACCCCAGCTTAATTATTTCTGAAGAGGAATTAATACTAATTGTGCGGTTAATATCTGTTCCTGCACGTAAATCTGCAGCTGCTAGCATTTCTGCTAGTGTAATACGACTGCCATCAGCAAATTTTACATATTCAATGCGATAAGCATCAATTACTGAAGCATTTTTGATTTTTATAGAGCCATTATTATCAGAGTTTTTTGGATCGGTAATCAATACAACTAGACTACCATCAGGATCATGAGTAAAGCTGACCATTTCTTTAGAAATATCTTTACCAAATACGATGATATCTTCTAAATTTTGACTTTTATAACTATTTGATTTTGATTTAAATCTATCATTATCAATGATCGTATCATTGCCATCACCAAGGTTATATATATAAGTGTCCTCACCATTAGAGCCACTTAAGGTGTCGTCACCTTTACCACCATCATAAGTATTGCTGTACTTACTTTTAATTAAAAACCCATCATTAACAACTCCTAAAGTGTCGTCACCTTTACCTCCAAGTAGGTGGTTTGTTCCCAAAATGCCACCAACAAGAGTATCGTTACCATCTCCTCCATCAAGTTTAATTGATCCGTTGCTTTCAATTTCTGCTTTGAGAGTATCATTACCACCTTCTCCATATACGACCAAAGATTTTACACTATTCGTTAAAAGCTCATCATCACCAGAGCCAGCATAAACTGTATTATTGCTTCCACCTTCTATGAAAATTCTATCATTGCCTGAGCCCGCATGTACTGTATTGTTATTTCGCTTTGCTATACCAATCAAATCATTGCCTGAACCTGCATATAACTTCGAGTTACTCGAGAATACTTTTAAAATATCATCTCCAGAACCCGTGTAGACACTATTACGACTAGCACTTTCAGGGTCGTCATAAAAGCCAACACTTACATTATCATTACCTGCTCCAGCATAAACGGTATCATTACCAAAGCCTGTTTGAATCGTATCATCTTTATCAGTACCCAAAAAAAGCTCATTTGCGTGAGTTCCTGATAAACTGTCACCGATGAATACTTCAGGATAAATGTTTTGTATACTCTTATGATTATTTTCAAGCCACTTAGAAGCTTTTCCACTAGCTTTTACCAACGCCTTTAATACTTGTTCTTTAACTTCTGATACGAGTTTTGTGTCAAACTGATTCATGGCCATTAAAGCTATGGCCAAGTTAGCTGCTTTTTCTGCTGTATTTAAAGGGTTATTCTCACTAACAATTAGCTCAACAATACCTTTTGCATTTCTTGATAAAAATTCAAAAGGAACATTTAAACTATCATTGCCTATGTCATAACTTAGTGAATGGAAAAATTTATTTGTTAAGCCTTGAGTAACCGCAAATTTAATTAGTAGATTATTTCGAATCTTATTCCAAGCTTCCAAGTATGCTTCACCCACTGTTTTTGTGCCAGAAGGTGTGTTAAAGGTATTGGTACTAATTTCAAGGTTATCAATACCAGTATATGCTTTAATTACAGCCAATTGAGAAAGTGATAGCACCACGCCACCTCCTAAGCCAATCATCCCGTTTTTATCTACAAATAGATTTGGGGGGGTTACATCTATGTCTTGGATTTTTACAGAATCAGCTTTTGCCCAATGGATAAGAAGATTATCAAATCGCTCAAATAAGTTTTCACTAGTTAAATTTTGAAGCGTTGATTTAACGACACCTGCAAATTTTTTATCTAAACTCATGGCAATCTGTAAATCAGGAAGTACTCCATATCCTTTGATATTACGAACTGCTTTAGCTGCTTCAGTAAGTGTGACATTCCCAGAATATCGAGAATAAGTCGGTAAGGTACTAAACTGTACATCACCCAATATATGTGTTTTTTTGTTGCCGTCTTTGTCTGTTGTTGTATATGAGCCTTGCTCATCAATTATCGTATCGTCTTTTTCAACATTGATATTTTTTCGGCTTAAACTAATTTCTGAAATATTATAATTAGATAGTTTCTTCAACTCATCTTTGGTCGAAATTCCATCGCCATTTTTATCTTGCCATATTAGCAGTTTTTTAAAAATTTCATCTTTATTATTAATGACACCATCTTTGTTGCTATCATGCTTACTTAGTTCTTCAAAACCAGTTTGAGTCTCACTTCCAAATAATTCACTGATATCATTTATTTTCCCATCACCATTTAGATCACGAGCAAGGAAACCGTCATCACCTTTTAACCAAGATGTTTTAGTAGCAAACCCGTCTCTGTTATAGTCAAAGTGTGCTTTCGTCGTTTCAAGGTTAACAAACTCAAGACCATCTCCATCTAAGTCAAGCACCAAAGGATCAATACGTCTACGCCTATTAGCATTATTGCTACCTTCGATAGCTGAATTACCTAGCTCGCCACCTTCCCCACCATCAGTTCCTTTTTCTTCCCCATCAGGAATTCCGTTATTATTTTTGTCTGGATCATCTTTGTCTGGAATACCATCTTTATCTTGGTCTTGGTCTTGATCTTCTTCCTCTTCCAACAGCCCTTTTAATGTATTAATTATACTATTTAGCTCAGAATTCATTGTTGCAAAATCAGTTTTAAGGCGAGCTGTTTCTGCATTTAAGGCTCCCTGAACATTAGTTATAAAAACACTATAATCTTTAAAATCCTTTAAATGTGAATCAAAAATATTATATAAGGCATCCAAGGACTGCTTCAATTTTTTAGATACTTCAGGTGTAATTTCTCCTAGCCTTCGAAGAATAGAGTCAGGAATTGCTATATCTTTTCCTCTCAGCTTTTCGACCAAATCAGCTGCTTTGTTCTGCAAATACCCTGTCGACTCAAGATGCATATCTGCAATTTTGTCCATGAAGTTTTTTCTGTCAATAACGACAGATTCGGCTAAATCTTTATAAACATTATTGACAAGTTGACGTTCAATTTCTTGCCTTTCATATATAGCAAACTCTCTAGTAAGTTCTTTGATTTTATTTCCCAAGGGAGAAACAATATCTCTTTCATAATTAGGAAGATAGCCTAACAAGTCACTTTTGGTTTTTGATAATTCCTCTAACACTTGTTTACGCTCTTCACTCAGAGCAGCAAACAATTCATTCTTCCAAGTCTTGATTGATCCTTCTACATAGAGATTTTTTAATTGTGCTTGCCCTATAGCAATATTAATTTTATCTATAAATGATTGAACTTGCTTACGGTTATCTTTATCGTTTAATTCTGAACTAAACTTATCACTTGCAGCTTGAAACAGCTTTTCCCTTGCACGGCGAACATCGAAAGTTAAATAACCTTTTAATTTTTTAGAAACCTCTCCTCCATCACCATACCCACCAGATATAATTTCAAACTCGCCAATATATTTATCTGAAAGTTGTTGAATCTCTTCTAATCTCTTGACACTTCTTAAATCTAAAATCTTGTTAACTTCATCTTGAATTTCATTAACGAGTCGCTGCATTAGGAGCTCGACATCATTCGATTTATTTTCTTCAAGGATTTTCTTAACATCAACACCAAGAATAAGCGCCTCTTTTCTTACTATTTTTTCATAATTTTCATGAAAATCTATTGTTCTTTTTTCTAACTCAGATTTAATAATTTTAACTTGTGTTCTGAACTCTTGTTCTGTTCTACGTTGAAGTTGCTCCGCAGATTCAGCATTTACTGCGATATGTTTTGATATGACACTTAGTATATCTGCCAAAACAGTCACTATATAAAGTTTAGGAAAACGCTTTTTAGCTAGTTGAGCTGTAACATCACTAGTAACATCTAATATTGAAGAAGCAAGATTTAATTTTGTTTTTGTGCTGACAACACCGTGCTCTTTATATTCCTTTTTAGCAGCATCAAAATTTGCTTTTAGCACCCCAAAATTAACAACTACACCAACGTTAGAGTCTTTATTTAACAAATCAACAAACGATGCCACCACGCTTGCCGCAGCTAATGTCGTACTGTTTAGATCTCCATTTCCATTTGCAATATTCTTCAGCTCGTTGGCAAATATGTTAATATTAGATTGTAATTTTAACACACCACTTTTATCATCATTATAAATATTTTTTGCCAACTGGGCTAATTCAGACAAGTTCATTATTTACTTCCTTGATTTATCAAAAACAAAATTAATCTACATAAAAATTAACAACTATAAAAATCACGAACAATTTTTTATTTTTAAATCCCCCCACAATAAAAACAAAATTTATTACCGATTAAAAAACACATCTAAGACTTATCTAAAAACTGACTTTAACTCTAAATAATTATACTTTCCTATAGACTTATCATTTAAACGTGCCTCCATACTAAAAACACATCCATCAAGCAATCCAACTTCTAATTTCAAACTCTCTTTAAAATTAAGAAATGGAAAATACCAAGGGCTATGTTCGTTTACAAACTCCCATTCAAAAAATGAATAATTTTCCATTAGGTAATACTCCATAGGTTTACCAAGATAAGTAATTAGTTCTTCATTCGAAACCATTATTGGAAGCTCTAAAAAAATTTTAATTTCTCGAGAAAACCATTCAGAAAAGTACTTTAGTGTATTTTTAAAATCATTTTCCTCTACTTTAATTTCATTTTTATATTGAAAAGCTAACCACTCTCCAGTCTTAGCATTACTATTGCAAACACCTTTATAATCCATAATACTTTTCCCTTTTTCTGGTCGAAAAAGAACTTGACATTGCCCTATTCCAGAAATAAAAAATAGTATTAATAGAAACAATATTTTAATATGCATGATATCTAGGCCTCAAAATCCAGTTTGCAATTCCCAAAGTTTTTTATAATGAATACTTTTCTCAACCAACTCAGCATGCTCCCCCTCTTCAATGGCCTGCCCGTCATCAATAACAACTATACGATCACACCCCTTTATTGTGCTCAAACGATGGGCAATACTGATCACCGTTCTGCCTTTCTTTATTTCCGGCATATTCGACATAATGGCAGCTTCTGATTCATAATCTAAAGCACTGGTTGCCTCATCAAGTATTAAAATTTGTGGGTCTGTGATAAGTGCTCTAGCTAGTGCAATTCGTTGTTTCTGACCACCTGAGAGTAAACTTCCACTTTCACCAACTTGTGTATTATATTGTTCAGGAAGGTGTGTAATGAATTCATGAGCTCCAGATAGCTTTGCTGCATTAATGACTTGCTCATTAGTTGCTTCAGGTAAGCATTGTTTAATGTTGTCTAAAACTGTACCAGAAAATAAAAAACTATCCTGAAGTACAATGCTCATATTTCTTCTTAGCTCAACAGGATCTGCAATCGCAATATCCATCCCATCAACCCAAACTTCCCCAGAGTTTGGTGTATATAACCTTTGGAGTAATTTTGTCAGTGTACTTTTACCTGAACCTGAGCGCCCTGTTATTCCTAAAAATTCACCAGCTTTCACATTGAGCGACAGGTTTTTTATTACCTCTGGAGAGTCACTATCATATTTAAACCGAATCTTATTAAATTTAACTTCTCCTTGTAGAGCTGGAGTTGAAGCCACACCTGTAGAAGAAGGCTCAATTGTTTCGTCAAGTATATCGCCAACTCGACGGAGTGAAATCAGCGTTTGCTGAAAATCTTGCCAAATTTGTGCTAGCCGAATAATGGGTTGTGTTACTTGCCCTGCCAACATATTAAATGCAATCAACTCCCCGGGGGAGAGTTTTGCCTCCATGACAAGATTCACTCCCCACCATAAAACAATTGCGCTAGTGAGCTTATTTATTAATCCAATCCCCTGCTCTGCGACAATTGACGTTTTTCTTGCCTTTAAACCAACTTTAAGACGAGTCGATAATGATTCTTGCCATTTATGAATGAATCGCTTTTCAAGTGTATGTGTCTTGATGGTTTCTACGCCAGTTATACACTCTGTCAAAAAAGCACTGTTATTTGCTGATTCCTCATACTCTCGCTCAGTTCTCTTTCTTAAGGCAGAACCGATCACTAGCCAGAACAAAAAATACAACACCAGTGAGCCCAGAATGATCCAAGTCAAAATAGATGAATAGAAAAACATCACCGAAATAAATATGCCTAAGAATAAGAGATCTAACACCATTGTCAGTGCAGAGCCAGATAAGAACTGTCTTATTTGCTCCATTTCTCCAACTCTTGCAGTGATTTGCCCTGTTTGACGATGATTAAAGTAATTAAGAGGAAGTCCTATTAAATGCTTGTATAACTTACTATTAAGATCTGCATTCAATTTACTCGACAAGTTAGCAAATAACCAACTTCTCATGAAACTCATTAGTGGAGCAAATACCGCTAGCCCTAATAGCGCAATACCTAGCACTTCAAGGCTCGATAACCCTCTATTAACCAGAACTTTATCAATAACATTTTCAAATATAAAAGGAGTCACTAGTCCAATAAGTTGAATGAACATCGACAGTAGGAAGACATTCTTCACCAATTTTTTATGTTTTTTTAAAGAAGGTAAAAACCAGCTAAAATCAAACTTATTTACCTTCTGCTGCTCCTTTTTTTCACTTAACAGAATCGCTCTATTAGATTGTTCTCTTTGCAACTCTTCCATTGAAAGCTTAACTGACTGCTTAGTAGAAGAGTCATAGAGAGATAATTCATCATCTTCTCTCCTTTGGGCTACATAATATGTAGAGTCACGTCTAATCAAACAAGGCTGTAATATCTCGAAAGAGTTGAGCTTAGAAATATCAATTGTTTTAGCTTCAAGCCCTATCAACCCTGCACACTTACAAAGAACCAGCGTTTCATCATGATATGATGCGTTCCCTGTTTTATGCTTAAGCCATTTGAAATCTACTGATAAATCAAAATATCGAGCTGCTTCAGTCAATGCCATTAAACCAGAGTCAGTGACACTGGAGTTTTCCATAACTTTCATCTTAATTACCGCTCTCTAATCGCTTCAGACTGATACTTCTTCAGAGGACTCAGTAAGTACTCTATGACTCTTCTCTCACCCGTTTTAATTTCAGTCGTAACACTCATTCCTGGAGCAAGTGAAGTCCAATTATCATCAATCAGAATTTTATTAGCGTCTAACTGGATACGAGTAGGAAAAACTAGTCCTAACTTTTCATCTTCCACCGCATCTTTTGATACATAAAGCACCTTGCCTTTAATTGTCCCGTACTTTGTGTAGGGAAAACTATCGATTTTGGTTTCAACGCTCTGCCCACTCACAACAAATCCAACATCTTTATTTAGCACTTTTACTTCGGCTTCTAGGTGCTGATTTTGAGGGACAATCACCATCAGCGCTTGCGCTTCTGTTACAACGCCACCTAATGTATGAACAGTAAGTTGCTGTACTACACCATCAACAGGCGAAATAATTGAGGTAGCTCGGTGGTGTTCCTTGGCCTTGATTAGTTCTTGTTTTGCCTGCGAGAGGTTTATTTGTATTTGCCCTAACTGTTCATAATATTCTCGTTGCTTCTGTGCCGATAAATTTTGCTTTTGCTGAGTTAAACTACTTTTCTTCGCGGTTAGTACTTTTAGTTGGGACGTGATCCCACTGATAGCACGCTCCGTTTCTAATAGTTCTTTCTCTCTTTCCAAAAACTCAACACGAGAAATCGCTTGGCTTGAGGCAAGCATTTTGCTTGCTTCAACTCTTGATGAAATGTTTTGTTTAAGGTTATTCAAAGAGCGGAGATCTGTTTTATTTGCAGCTAACTCTTGCTCTGTCACTTCAATTTCTGCATTTATACTTTTAAGCATCGATTGATATTCATTGAACTGACTTTTCAAGAAGGCAAGTGTTGTACTTCGCGCCGCTTTAGCAACGCCTTCAGGTGCTACGAAATTTAAAGTAGGGTCAGTTGTTAATAATGCTTTAAGTCTGGCCTCTTCCAATAGATAGAACTCGACCTGCTTTTTTAGTTTTTGATAATCCGTATTAAGGGTAATAGGATTAAGTTTGATCAACACATCCCCTTTGTTTACTAACTGCCCATCTTTAACATTGATCTCTATTATTTCTCCTTTTTGCAGAGATTGGATCACTTTGCTATGACTCGAAATTAATACTTTCCCAGTTGCACTCGCATGTATATCTAATTTGCCAAAGATTGACCACAACAAACTGATCACAATAAATCCTGTCAAAACTAGTGCGGTTCTTCTCGCCCAAGGAGAAACTGGATTTTTTTCTATTTCTAAATAAACGGGTAAAAAGTCGTAATTTATTTTTTTGCTGCGCTTTGACAACAATTTTTTCCAAATGAGTTTCATCCTAGCACTCTGCCTTTAATTCTTGCTGTAAGCTCCAAAGCTTCTTGTATTGACTCTCGTATGACAACAGATATGAGTGATTGCCTTGCTCAGCAAGTTGACCTTGATTAATAACCATTATTTGGTCACAGTTTTTAATTGTTGATAATCGATGAGCAATGGTAATGACAGTTCTTCCCTCTGCAATCTTCGCCATATTTTTTTGAATAATTTCCTGCGATTCATCATCTAGAGCACTGGTTGCTTCATCAAAAATTAAGATTGATGGTTGTATTAATAAAGCTCTAGCTATTGCAATTCTTTGCTTTTGACCGCCAGATAAAGAGCTTCCACCTTCAGCAAGCACCGTGTCATATCCTCTAGAAAGCCTCATGATAAATTCATGAGCTCCAGCAAGTTTTGCCGCTTCAATTACTTGCTCTAAATTGGCAGACGGAAAACGCACTGAAATATTTTCACGAACAGTTTGATTGAATAGAAAGTTCTCCTGCATCACAATTCCGATGTTTTTTCTTAATTGTGATGCATCTAGAGCACTTAATGAATAACCATCAATAGCGATGTCACCGCTTTCAGCAACATACAGCTTTTGAATTAGTCGACTAATTGTGCTTTTCCCTGAGCCAGACGCTCCGACAATCCCAATTGACTGACCTGATTTTATTTCAAAAGATAAGCTGTCAATAACCAATGGGGATTGTGGCTGATATCGAAAACAAATATTTTTGAATTGGATATTGCCTTTTAGCTCGACTGGTAACATCTTTTGCTCTTGTTCTACTTCAGTCGGCAGGTTAACAACTTCGGCCAGATTATCTACAGCCACTCTAGCCTGAATAAATTCCTGCCAAAGTTCAATAAGCTTCGAAATTGGCTGATTGATATGGCTCACCATCATATTAAACGCAACTAGCTGACCAATTGTCATTTCTAATGAAATAACATCCATTGCACCAAACCAAATTATTAATGCTGAAATAACTTTTTGAATAAGGGTGACACTTTGATTTGTCGCCGCTTGCAACGATTGCCTTTTAAAATTAGCAGTTACCAATTCCTCTGTTTGGCCTTCCCATTTGACATTGAATGATGGCTCAACGGCTAAACTTTTAACGGTTTCAACCCCTCTAACCGATTCAGTTAAAAAAGCAATATTTTTTGCCCCGCATGCAAACTGCTTTTCGATGCGTTTTTTTAGCAAAGGAGAAGTTACATAACCAATCAAAAAATAGATGGGGAATGATGCAAGAACAATGCTTGTTAAAAACGGGGATAGATAGAACATAACACCAATAAAAACAAACAAAAAGCTCACATCGACTAATAAAGTGAGGGCAGAGCTCGTGATCAAATTTCGAATAGAGTCTAGTTCCCTAACCCGAGTAACTATCGCGCCAACCTGCCTCGATTTAAAATAGGCTAAAGGTAACTTGACTAAATGGTTTAATAACTTGGAGCCAAGCTTTAAGTCAATTTTTGTGGTTGTTTGGGCAAGTAAATATTCTCTAAGCCCTTTTAAAATAACTTCAAATAATCCAACAATGACTAAAACAAAGACTAAAACATCCAGTGTTGATAGTGCATTGTGAACTAATACCTTATCCATCACCACTTGGAAAAATAGCGGCAAGATCAAGGCTAACACTTGCAGAAACAAGGAAAAAATTATGATTTCGCTAAGAACACTTTTATGCTTTAAAAACTCCGGTACAAACCATGTTATATCAAAACTAAAGGCTTTAGTTTCTATCGTTATTACATAACCTGTCGCATCGGCAATTAACTCCTCAACGGTAATGACTTGTGGAGCAATCTCATCAGCTCTTTGAACTAGTGCTTTTCCTTCAGAGATACCCGCCAATATCGAAAAGCTTCCGTCAAGCCTTTCATATGAGATTGGAGCTTTTAGGGTATTTAACTTTGAGAAACTCAACTTTTTTAGACGAGCTTTAACCTTATGGCTTTTTGAAACAACACTGAGGTAACTTTTTAAACTCTTTTTATCTATCTCTGTACTGCTAAAAGCAATATCACTTTCTATTTTAGAAAGTCTTAACAGTGTTCTGGTGCAGAATAAAACACTATCGATTATGTGATTTTTATTATTGGATAACATCAATGTACAACTAGAAAACAGTCCATTAAAAGAACAGATCTACCTACATGTAGATCTGTCCACTACTTTGTTTATCTATCTTTAATATTTCACTAAAAAGATATTGGGCTTTTTTGAGGTAGCTTATGATTTGAAGCGCTATCTTAGCGGGAAAATCAAGCAAATAAACGCTAATAAATAATCCCCGCAGCTAGCTGGGGGGAATTGCCCCCTAAGAGATTAAATTAGCCTGATTATATCTTCTTACTATCCCAAACTAGGCAATATACATTCAAATTTAGCAAGATAAAATTTAACACGTATCGATACAATTAACCACTTTTTAATAACTTATAAGCATCATTTAAATAACTCTTAGCCTACTTCCAACACAATACTCTTCGCAAAAGCCAAAACATAGAACTTAAACTTAGGTTGATATGTTTCACATGAATAAAAAGGGAACTGTAGATTTCTTCTTAGTCCACCAAGGCAGTGATGTCTAACGTGTAAAATTCAACATCAACTCGGAAAATGGTAACCATGGTAAATAATCCTCCCCAAATTACCATTACATTGTTTTATAATGAATTTTATCTCAGCTATAAAGTTACAAATCTAAACAAATTTACTCACCAAAATTACCTTTTAGCAATTTCTCTACTCAACAAGTTTGATATGCCATTTTGTTATGTTGCATTACGTTGCATTACGTTGCATTTCGAAGTGTTTTTGCTTTAAAGCATTTACAGCCCTGCCTTGCCATGCAATCTTGCTAGCACGCCATTTTTATCTTGATGCTTCATGGATATGAGGTGTCTTTCATAAACAACTCTAGCCCTAGTTTTGGGCATATGCTTGGAGTAGACAATGAAAGTAAATTCACTCAACACAACTGCTACAAATTCGATTTCATCAAGCAGACTTAGGGCGCTGGTCGCCCATCTTTTTTTATTCTCTATTTTGCTACTGGTTCCCGAACTCGCCTTTGCCGATCCAATTTCTGAAGGCGTCGATTGGGTAATGCAACTTCTTACCAATGGTATTGCTCGCAGTGCTGCGATTATCGGGATTGCCATTTTGGGCTATCTGGCATGGTTCGGCCGCATTACTGGCGAGACTTGCGGTAAGTATATTGCCGGAATTGTATTGGTCTTTGGTGGCTCGACTATTGTCGATTTAATCATTTCAGCTGTTAAGTAGAAGGAAGAGCTACTATGTCTTCTACTGACTTTCGTGATCCTTTATTTGTGGCTGTCACTCGTCCTGCGATGAAATGGGGCGTGACTTTGGATGGTATTATCATTGCGGCTTCAATGGTCACAGTGCTGATGATAGCCACTAAAAATCCATTTATTTTACTGCTGTACTTTCCTTTCCATGCGCTCATGTATTCATTGTGCCAGCGTGATCCTCTGATGTTTCGATTGCTCAAGCTTTGGATGAACACTAAAGCTAAATCCGTATATTGGCGATGCTTGGGCTACGCCAGTGCCAGCCCTGTTGTTAATACCCGCATTAAGGAGAGAATGCTATGAGTGCTATAGCCATCGAAAAGCTCACTAAGCAGTGGCAGAAAGAAAATTCAGTTGACGAGTTTATTCCTTATCAAACGCACGTAGACGAACACACCATCAAAACTCATAGCGGCGATTATTTGCAGTTCATCAAGCTGCAAGGTGTGGCGCATGAGTCGGCTGAACCTGAGCAAGTGAACTTATGGAAAGAGCAATTCAATTTGATGCTACGTAACATCGCCAGCCCTCATGTGTGTTTATGGACACATCTTATTCGTCGTGAATCCAAGATTGTTCCAAAAGGCGAGTTTAATTCGGAGTTTGATAAGCAGTTTAATCAGAAATATATCAATAAAATTTGCCAAAGCCAGTTAATGGTCAATGAGCTTTACCTAACCGTTATCTACCGTGATGCCAATGTGCCGCTTAAATCAAAGCTAAAGATAAAATCTCCTACAGTGAAGCAATTTCTTACTGAGCAAAAACAAGCTATATCAGCGTTAAATGATGTCGTTAGTACGGTTTTATCATCACTTGAAAGCTATCAACCTCAACGCTTAGGAATCTACACCAAGAACGATATCAATAAAGGAAAAGTGAAAGGAAAAATATTCTATAGCGAGTTACTCACACTCTTAGACTACCTGATCAATGGCGAGTGGCAACCCAGAGCTATTACCACTACTGATATGTCAAAATCATTGCCCAGAGCAAGGCCATTATTTTCTGATAACACCTTCGCCCTGAAAGGCATTACGCAAACCCGTTTAGGCGCGTGTTTAAGTATTAAGGAGTACCCTGAACACACCGAAGTGGGTTTGCTTAATACCCTTTTATCAGCACCTTTTGAATTGGTGTTAACCCAAAGCTTTCAGTTTTTATCGAAACCTGTGGCAACCGAGATTTTACTGCGCCAACAAAAACGCCTAACAGCTACAGGGGACTATGCTCATTCCCAAGTGGATGCCATTGATATTGGTCTTGATGATTTAACCGCTGGGCGCATGGTTTATGGTGAACATCATTTAGTGTTAACCGTATTGACTAACACAACAGAAGCACTTGATAAGCATCTATCGGCACTAAAGTCTGAGCTCGCCGACCAAGCCATTATTCTCACCCGAGATGATTTATCGATTCAATCAGCGTTCTACTCACAGCTTCCTGCAAACAGCCGCTTTCGTCCTCGTCCAGCTCGTATTTCTTCTCGTAACTTTGCTGGATTTTGCAGTTTACATAATTATCCATCCGGACAAGTTTTCGGCAATCAATGGGGCGATGCAGTTACAGTATTACAAACGGCTTCTGGTAGCCCCTATTACTTTAATTTCCATGAGTCTAATACGCATAACCAAGTCCTTCAGGCTCATGTAAATCGTGAAACGGGTAAGGATGACAAGCTCAAGGATGAGCATCACGCTTTAGGTAACACCTTAATCATTGGGGCTTCTGGCTCTGGTAAAACTGTGCTGCAAGGCTTCTTGATTTCTCAAAGTAAGAAGTATCAGCCAACTCAAATCATTTTCGATAAAGACCGTGGGTTAGAAATCTACGTTCGTGCTACCCAAGGTTTATACCTTCCATTGCAAATAGGTAAGCCCACAGGTTTTAATCCGTTTCAGTTAGAACCCACAACCGACAATATTTTGTTTATCACTTCATTAGTCGCCAAACTTTGCGGTGGTGAGCTACCGCATCAACATCAACAAGATTTGGCTGATGCGGTTAAAGGCGTAATGAGTTTACCTAAACCGCAACGCCGTTTAAGTCGCTGTTTGGAATTTCTTGATCCGGTTGACCCAAATGGTTGTAGCTCAAGGCTACAAAAGTGGTGTCTTGGCGGTGAACTATCCTGGGTTTTGGATAATGAAATTGATGAGCTATTTATTGCTAATCAAACCTTGTTTGGCTTTGATGTAACGGAATTTTTGGATATTGAAGAGATCCGCACACCGATTGTCATGTATCTGTTTTATCGAATTGAAAAGCTGATTGATGGTCGCAAGTTGCAGATCTTTATGGATGAATTTTGGAAGTTACTGGCCGACGAATACTTTGAGGATTTAGCCCAAAACAAACAGAAAGTGATTCGTAAACAAAACGGCATTATGGTGTATGGCACTCAATCAGTCAGGGACGTGCTGAACTCAGCCATTGCTCATACCCTGATTGAGCAATGCGCCACTCTAATTTTAATGCCCAATCCCAAAGCTCGACGTGATGATTACATCAATGGTCTTCATCTGACTGAACGTGAATTTGAGCTTATTAGCACTGAACTGCAACCCATTTCTCGCCAATTCATCATTAAACAAGGTCATGAAAGTGTTGTCGCTAAATTAGATTTAAATGGCTTTGATGATGAACTGGCGGTGATCTCAGGCACCACAGACAAAGTGAACCTGATGTACAGAATTGTGGAAACGGCTGGCAGTGATCCCAAAGACTGGCTACCTGAATACTTCAATGCCTTGCATGATCAGCGAGGTGAAGCATGAAACGATTATTGATACTAACAATGCTTTCACTGTCATTACCCAGCTTGGCTTTCCCTGTGATTGACATTGCTAACCTGCATCAAAAGATCATTGAAATACGTCATTTATTGGAAGAAATCGACACGCTCAAACAACAGCTTGATACTGCGAAACGCCAGCTCAGTAGCATCAACGGTATCACTGGAATGAGCGATGCCATTGATTCTGTTTACGATATAGCAGTCAAAGTCGATCCCAACCTTACTCTCAAACAACAAGGCTTACATAACGGCGAGTGGCTAAAACTTGGCGGTGACAGCGCAAGTTTGTTCGATGACATAAATCGTTATCGTGGACGTTGGTTAGGTCAAACCCAATTATCGCTGCAAGAAACTCAAGTGAGATATGACCAATTAACAAGGCTTATCAACAAGATCAGTCAAGCACCAAAACAAAAAGACATTCAAGATTTACAAGCCCGAATTCAAGCCGAAAACGCCATGCTTGCCAACGAACAAGCCAAATTGCAGCTAATGAAAGCTCAAGCACAAGCAAGTGATGCATTAGCACAGCAACGTATCACTCAAATGGCCATTGAATCGGCTGGCGAGTTGCACCCAATAAATGTGAATTGGAACTAACCTACCAAGGATGGCAGATCACTCAACTCTAACACCAATGAGGACTCTGCATGAAACTTATCAATATCCTATTAATTTCAAGCCTGTTTTGTGTCATGACAGGCTGTTCAAAAATGAGTAGTCACCATAGCCTGCAAAACCAAACTCACGATGTGGCATGGTTTAAACAGCATCAAAAAATTCTGATGCAAACTCTAACTCAATGCAGCAACAATCCTGCTAAGTATCGCAATCATCCTGAGTGCATCAATGCTCAACAAGCCGCAAATGACATTGTAGCTGGTGATCCAGTTCCACTACCTGCAGATATGGCTCATCCCAAAGAGTAATCAAGATGGCGGCTACCAGTAACCTGTATCGCAGTATTTTCAGCTTGGTGGATCAAGCGCTGCACAACTATGTTCAGCAAGGTTCGGCAAGGCTGATCCAATACCTGATCCCCGTGTTTACCAGCATGATGATTTTGTGGGTAGTGATCTGGGGCTATTCGATGATGTTTGGTCGCAGTCAGGAACCTCTACAAGAAGGCTTTTTTCGTATCATTCGGATTGGTTTCATTCTGACTTTGGGATTAACCGTTGGTCACTACAACCAAACCGTAGTGCGCTTTTTAAGTGAAACACCACAGTTTTTAGCAGCGGTTGTGTCTGACACCAAAACCCAAAATGCAGCGCAGCTATTAGATCACCTATTCGGCCAAATCCTCATCCTTGCCGATAATGCATGGAGACAAGGTGGGGTGATGAATGGCAACTTTGGCATGTATATTTTGGCAATGGGGATATTAACCATTGGTGGTTGCCTGACCTTACTAGTGGCCTTCTTTATTTTACTCAGCAAAGTCATGGTCAGTGTGTTGTTGGCCATCGGTCCGGCCTTCTTTGTGCTGCTTCTATTTCAAGCCACTCAACGCTTCTTTGAAAGCTGGTTGGGAATGGTACTCAACTTTGGTTTTATCTTGTTACTGGGGGTGTCGTCTGGGCAGCTGATGACTGCAGTGGCGTCCAAGTATCTGGCGCAAATATCTCATAACCATGCCGCTTTAACCACGTTAAGCGACAGCTCGATGCTGTGCATCGTCATGGGTCTGTGCATTTTAGTGATGAAACAAATTCCTGCAATGGCCTCAGCCCTTGGTGGTGGTGTGGCGATTGCCGCTCATGGGGCGATTTCAAACAGTCTTCATGCTATGCGTCCAACAACCTTACGACATCAATATCGAACTTTAAGACGAGATTTGAATTACACAGGTCAAGCCTTATCTGCACCAATAAAGCCTGTTGGTTCAGGGTATCGGGCTTATCAACAACGCTTTGGTGGTAACAGCATTTCAGGAGAAAGCGAACAATGAAAAAATTTCTATCTCTGTGCTTCATCCTATTTCTCACTCATTGCTCAAGTTTGCCCAAACCACCGCATTGTAAAGACGATGGTAAAGGACTAAAACCTGTGAACACTCAGCCTATTGTTATCAAACCTATTGAGGTACGTCATGGCTGAACTTGAGCAGCAACTAACCGATAAGCAGCTACTTCAAAAATACTTTGCTGAAGCCAGAGGTTGGGACGCTGAGCTGAATGTCAAAATCAAACAATCTGAGCAACGTGCTTGGAAATGCTGTTTGTTACTGGCTCTACTTACTTCACTTTTGGCTATCAGCCTTATTACTTTAATGCCGCTAAAATCCATCGAACCTTTTGTTATTCGAGTTGATAACAACACAGGCTTTGTAGATGTGGTTTCCAGCTTAGCCAGCAAAGGACAAATCAAACAAAAAGCTCAAGAAGTATTGGATAAATATTTCTTAGCGCAATACCTGCGCCATCGAGAAGGCTACCAGTGGCAAACCCGAAGTTATGACAGAAAGCTTATCGGGCTTATGTCCGATGAAAACGTCCAACAAGATTACGGCTTACAAACCGATCCTAAATCCAACTCAAATGCACCGATCAATCTCTATGGTCAATCAGCGCAAGTGCTGATCAAAGTGAATGCCATCAGTTTTATTGGACACGACAAGAATAATGGTGAGCAAACCACTACCGCTTTAGTCCGTTATACCAAGCAAGTTAAACAAGTCGGTGAAGATCATCCTTTAACTCATTGGGTTGCCACCATCATCTTCACTTACCGTAATGCCCCTATGTCGGTAGCTGATAGGCAACTTAATCCGCTTGGTTTTCAAGTGCTGAGTTATCGCAATGATCAAGCCACGGGAGGGGATTAAGATGAGAAAACTATCTACCTTCCATCGTCGCACCTGCGAAGGCAGGTGCCTAGTGCCTTTAAGACTGAATATAAGTAAAAGTCGCTGGATGCCTGCCTTCTCAGGCATGACGTTAATGCTGTTTTCTTCTACTTCATTTGCTATAGAAACGCCCCATATTGGCCACTTTGACCGACGAGTTCGCCATATCAATTTTAATCCTCAGCAAGTGGTGAAGTTAGTCGGTCATTATGGTTTTGCGACCGATATTGCTTTTGGCAGCGGGGAGTCCATCAAACAAATTGCGATGGGTGACAGTGCTGCTTGGAGTGTCACGCCCGTTGATAACCACATCTTTATCAAACCTAAAGCACAGCAAGCTATCACCAATATGACAGTACTGACTAATCGCCATGTGTATCAATTTGAGTTAAATGCGTCACTGCTCAAAAACACTTACCAAGCCACAAGCCGAAGCATGATGTTTGCGATAGATTTTATCTATCCTGATGATCTTAAAGCTCAGCTACACCTACAAAATCAACAACAGTTACTTGACGATCAACTTAATCGTCACATCACGCCACAGGTGAACAATCAAAACTATTTCTATAAAGGCAATAAAGCCATTCTGCCTGTAACAGCCTTTGATGATGGCCGCTTTACTTACCTCAAATTTAATCCAAAACAAGACTTACCAGCGGCGTATACCGTCAACAGCGATAACAGCGAAAGCTTAGTGAATAGCCATATTAATCCAGATTTTCCCAACACCATAGTGATCAGGCGAGTGGTTAGAAGGCTGGTACTAAGACAAGGTCAACTGGTCTTGTGCTTGTTTAACCAATCCTTTGATGCAGAGCAGCCAGCAAGCTATCAAAAAACACAGTTCCCACAAGTGCAGCGAATTGCTAAAAGGCGTGGAGGTTCGCATGGCTGAGCAACACACTAACCAAGAACCAGAACTTTCCAGCACCCCTGTTCCAGAACTGGGTAATCGAGTTAACAGCAACTCATGGTTGACTAAAGCGGTTATGATCATTATTGCTGGATTAATGATTGTGCTGTTAGTCGCTATCAATGGTGGTTTTAGTCACGCAAAGTCTGATACCAGCTCAGCCCAACATCATTACACCATTGCCGATCATCTCGGTGCGCCACCTGAGCCTGATATGCACTCAAAACCCACTAAAACCACAGCATCGACTTCAAATAAAAGCTCAATCATTCATACAGGGCAATTGGATGAACCGAACTCTCCGCAATTTGGTCATTTAGCTCGTTTAAGCGGTCAGAAGAAAACACTGACACCGCAACAACGTAAGCAGTTAGATGGTTTATTGGTGCTGAATAACGGTTCACAGCAAGAGACTCAAAACCAAATTCAACAACAAGATCCCTTACCAGACATAAACCAAGCGCAACCAGATAAACATTCTCTAAACCAACAGCTGCAAGCCACCAAAATTCAAGGCAGTATCGCCAGTCGAATCATTGATCCTAACTTGTTTATCACTAAAGGGGCTTTTCTCGACTGCATTTTAGAAACAGCCATCAGCAGTGATGTGGCTGGTATGACTCGTTGCCAACTAAGTCGAGATATCTACTCCACCAATGGCAAGGTGCTGTTATTGGAAAAAGGCAGTCATATTGTCGGTGAGTATCAAGCCGGATTAGAACAAGGACAAGGACAAGCTCGAATTTTTGTATTGTGGGATCGCATAGAAACCCCTACGGGTGTGATTTTAGATTTAGCTTCACCGGGAACCGATAGCCTTGGGCGCAGTGGTCACAGTGGTTATGTTGACGGTCATTTTGGTCAGCGATTTGGCAGTGCCATGTTACTCAGTCTGATTGGTGATGTTGGCACCTATTACGCCAATAAATCCAAAGGAAATACCAATAAAATCCAATTCGGTGACACCATTGGCGGCACAAAAGATCTCGCTTCTATTGCACTTCAAGACTCGATTCATATCAAACCGACTTTGTATAAAAACCAAGGCGAACACATCAATGTGTTTGTGGCAAGAGACTTAGATTTTAGGAGCGTTTATGAGCTTAAACTTAGCCAGTGAAGTTGCACTTGAAGAGCCAATTGAACCCAATCGTGCTGTTGCTTTAAACGAGCATCTTAACGTGCTCAACTTTTATTTATATCCACCACAGATCACGGAAGTAGTGATCAATAAGCCATTGCAAGTGCTAACGGAAAGAGAAAGTGGCTGGAAACAACATAAAGTTAAATCACTGACCTTAGAATACTGCCAACGCTTAAGTAAGTTAATTGCAACTTATTCAGGACAAAAGCTGGATGCGGCACATCCAATACTATCCGCCACTTTGCCTGATGGTGAGCGAGTACAAATTGCCATTCCTCCAGTTACTCCAGTAGGTAAGATCAGCATTACCATCCGCAAGCCGTCCAAATCCGTGTTTACCTTGGACGAATATCAACGACAGGGATATTTTTCACAACAAAGCCCAGTTAATGGCAGTCAGCCTGAAACTGATGCCCAGCTGTTGGCCTTTAAGCAAGATGGTGATATTTCCGCTTTCTTAAAACTCGCCATCAAGCTTCGAAAAAACATTATCGTTTCAGGTGCAACAGGCTCAGGTAAAACCACATTTTTACGTTCCTTACTTCAACAAATCCCAGATTCAGAGCG
The DNA here is from genome assembly GCF_003675895.1 of Parashewanella curva. Lineage (GTDB taxonomy): Bacteria > Pseudomonadota > Gammaproteobacteria > Enterobacterales > Shewanellaceae > Parashewanella > Parashewanella curva. The sequence continues at coordinate 25,238 of NZ_ML014782.1, read as the reverse complement.
ATTAATATCCATTGAAAATGTCGATGAGCTGCAACTTTATAACACCCATTCCAATACCGTCAGTTTGTTCTATTCAGCAGGCAATCAAGGCATCGCCAATATCACCCAAAAGCAGCTGTTAGAAGCCAGCCTGCGGATGAAGCCTGACCGAGTGTTTGTGGCTGAACTTATTCGTGGTGATGAAGCCTTTTACTTTCTGCGTAATATCAATTCAGGGCATCCGGGTAGCATTACCACCATGCACGCTGGTAGCCCAAAGCTGGCATTAGAGCAGTTGATGTTACTGCTAAAAGAAAGCCAAGCAGGTTCATCATTATCCAGAGAGGAGATTAAGTATCTTTTGAATTTGTGCGTCGATGTGATTGTGCAGCTGCAAGTGGTCAATGGCAGGCGTTTTGTCAGTGAAGTCTTCTTTAACTCAAAGTCAGTGGAAGCAGAATGAACAAGCGTGGCTGGTTAATATCATCAAGCATCATTACCTTCCTTATCGCAAGCCTGTGGCTTAGCGGTGCATTGTTCTTGTGGTTTGCCAACCTCGATGTAAAACAATCCAGCCCGATAACCGTCTTCAAATACGCTTACTATTTTGGCCATCAACGTATCACTCAGTTTTATCTCATTCTGTCCGTTACCATTGGCTTTGCACCTGTTATCGCTTTTATCGCCAAGAAGCTTAAAACAAAAAAGCAGTCACTCTACGGTGATGCCAAATTTGCCGATACCAAACAGATCAAACAGGCTGGCCTACTGGCTAAATCTGGCATCGTCGTTGGCAAAAAACGCTTTGGATTATCTGAGCAATATCTACAGTTTTCAGGTCAGCAGCATGTATTAATGTCTGCACCGACTCGCAGTGGTAAAGGTGTTGGGGTGGTTATTCCCAACTTACTTAGCTGGCAAGATTCAGTGGTAGTGTTGGATATCAAACAAGAGAATTGGCACATCAGCGCAGGTTTTCGTCACGCTCACGGTCAGCAATGTTTCTTGTTAAACCTCGCTCCAAGAAACTACCAAAGTCATCGCTGGAATCCACTGTATTACATTTCTAATGATCCAAGCTTTCGCATTAACGATATTCAAAAAATCGGACAAATGCTGTTTCCTAATATCGATAACGAAGCTCCGGTTTGGCAAGCTTCTGCTCGTTCTTTATGGCTAGGCTTGGTGTTGTATCTGATTGAATCGCCACCTTTACCTGTAACCATGGGAGAAGTGTTAAGACTGCTCACTCAAGGTGATGAATACCTAGCACAACAATTGGAGTTGAGATTGGATTCTAATGTTAGTTTATCCAACCAATGCCTGTTAGCCCTAAAAGAATACCTCGACACACCAGAGCGTACTCGTGGTTCAGTGCGGAAAAGTTTCACTTCAGCTTTAGAGCTGTTTTACAACCCTGTGATAGATGCGGTAACTGCAGGTAATGACTTTGACTTACGCCAAATTCGTCAGCAAAAGATGTCGATTTATGTCGGCGTTACCCCTGATGATTTAAGCCGATTATCGCCACTGGTTAATCTGTTCTTTCAACAGCTGATTGATCTTAATACCAGAGAGCTGCCTGAGCAAAACCCACAGCTTAAATACCAAGTGTTATTGCTACTCGATGAATTTGCCGCCATTGGCAAAGTTGGCATTTTAAGCAAAGGGATTAGCTATGTAGCAGGCTACGGCTTGCGCCTACTCACCATCATTCAATCGCCTGCCCAGCTTCGTGAAATCTACGGTCACGATGGCGCTGAAACCTTAGTGGATAACCATGCATTGCAAATCGTTTTTGCACCGAAAAATCCCAAAGTTGCTAGAGAAATCTCAGATAGCCTAGGCACATCCACCATCAACAACCGAAGTCGTAGCCGACAGCTATCGGGCAAAGGCGGAAAAAGTGAGAGTGTGAGCGATCACGGACGAGCTTTAATGCTGCCACAAGAGCTGATGCAAATGGGCGCTGATAATGCCATCTTACTCCTTGAAAACTGCCCTCCTGTGAAATGCCAAAAGCTACGTTGGTATCAAGACAAACAGCTAAGTATTCGTGGTAATCATCCAGATAAAAATTACTACGCAACACCAAACATTCCCAAGGTCACGCCCAAACAGCATTCAATCATCATTACTCAAATTCGCTGTGCTGAGGATGGCGATACAACAAGTGTTGAGCAATCTGAAGCTGACAATAGTGCTGCAGAGCAACCGAGCCAAGCCGAACTCAAACCTATACCTGAATCCAAACCACAAAAAACCGCCATGAACGACTTGGTTACTGATTTCAAAAACGTAGTGGGAGATGAAAATTATGAGTAACGAACAATTGAAGCACAAAACCTATCTGGCCGTGGGTTATGACGATAGAGCGCAAGCCCAACGAGAAATCGGCAGACTCAGTAATGGTGTTTCGGCTATCAGCTTTGATGGTGAACAAGGCTTGTGGTTCGCCAAAGCGGGCACTGATAAACGCAAAGTTCAACCTTGGCTGCCCGATCCCAATATGATGAAACAGCACAGCGATACTGATCCTCTGCTTGAATTTAACAATGTGCTGGAAACCGCAGGCTTTTTACTGAAAGAGCCACCTATGATGGATGGGCAAATTCATCGGGTAGCGACACAGGACGATAAACGAGGTCAAAAGAGTGGTGTCTATGCAGTGTTTAATGATGGTCACCCTGTTGGCTGGTATCAAGACCACCGCAATCACAGTGAGCCACAAAAATGGCATGCCAGCTTTGAGCAGGCCGATCCGACAGCAAGACTCCACCAAAAAGCGCATATGGCCAATATTCGTTACCAAAGAGAGCAAAGCCTTAATCAAAAGCAGCAACATCACGCCAAACGCTGCGCTCAATTATATCGACAGCTGCCAAACGCAAACTCTGGTCAAGGCTATTTGAGTCGCAAAGGCGTACAAGCTTATCCTGGTGTTTGTCAGGACAAGGAAGGCCGTTTGGTAATCCCGCTTTATGACACTGAACAGAGTATTCATAGTCTTCAGCGGATCAGCACTAATGACTTCAAGTGCCTTAAAAAAGGCGCACAAAAGTCAGGTCACTTCTTTGTGGTAGGCGATAGGCCACTAAACGCTAATGAACCCATTCTCTACGCTGAAGGCTACTCAACAGCAGCGAGTATTGCGGAAGCTACAGGTCGCAGCGTAGTGATGACGGTCGACGCAGGTAACATGCCTAAAGTCGCCGAAAAGATCAGTGCCAAGTATCCCATTGCCAAACATCTGTTCCTTGCTGATAATGATCATAAAAACCAAATCAATAAAGGCATACAAAAAGCCAGAGAAGCTGCCAACCTAGTTGGCGGTCATTGGCTAACACCTAAATTTTCTACTGAGCAAATTCAACATGGATTAAGCGACTTTAATGACCTACATATGAGCAACAGTGTATTCAGGGTAAAAAAACAAATCGAAAGTTATATTGAACGCTGCTGGCCAGAGCTAAAGTACCAAAAACCAGAACGATTACAGCCACCGCTTAATAGCATTATGCCTGTAAGCCCAACGATCAAAACCATAGCTGTAAAGCAGCATAAGCCTCAGTATGAACAAGTAAAAGCACCAGAAGCTGAATTAAAGACAAAGCCAGATAATCCGACACACCCTCCGAAACCAAACAAGGAACAACCTGAAAAAGAAACAACAAAAATGCCGATGCCTAAGCATTTGTATATGCGCTATACCTCTGCTAACGGTAAAAGTTATTTTCCAAATCGAAATTCGGCAGCACTGGCCTTTATCGACAAAGGCAACAAGCTCCAAACACGACTTGAACACAGCAAAATCATTATGGATTTATTAGCGATTGCCGAGCATCGAGGCTGGCAACAAATCAAACTTAGGGGCAGTCAGAACTTTAAACGTGAAGCATGGCTGCAAGCCAAAATCAAAGGCATGGAAGTCACAGGTTACAAACCTCAACCCTTGGATTATCAACGTTTGGCACAGCAAGTGGTCAATATAGACAAGCAATCTCAACAAATTCAAACTGTAAAGCCTCAAGCTCAACCAACCTCTTCACCACCAAAGCAGCAAGCTTCTACGCAAGCTAAACCACAATCCGCATTAGAGCGATTTAAGCAAAGGTTTACTCCACAAAATTCAATTGCCAAATCCCGTTTTACACAAAATAAGGAAACCCACTATGAACACCAACTCGAACGCTAGACTCGATGAAAATTTAGTTCTACTCAACAAACCTCAGAAAGTTGTTGAAGTAACAGCAGCCGAAGCCGAGGAATTGGGTGCATTTGAGGAAGATGCGCTATCCGAACAAGACGCATGGGAAGCAACAGAAGTTGATACTGATTAGGAGTAAACCATGTCGCAATCATCAACCAAGAACAAAGTCCCGTATCATGAACAAATAGCCAACAAACTGATTGAACAACTCAAACAAGGGACTGCACCGTGGCAATTACCGTGGAAGTCGGGCGAACCAAGAATGCCACACAATCCAGTTAGCGGAACTAAATACAAAGGCTCAAATGCGATATGGTTAGCCATGCAAGGTCGTGAAGATCCAAGGAGGATGACCTTTAAGCAAGCAAACAGCCTTGATGCCAAGGTGATGAAAGGGCAACACGGCACCATAGTCCAATATTGGAAGCTGTTCGACAAGGTAGATAAAACCGACAACAACGGCAAGAAGATCTTAAGTGCTGACGGTAAGCCACTAAAACAAACCGTTAAGTTAGAAAGGCCAAGAGTATTCAGTGCTGTGGTTTGCAATGCAGCCCAGATAGAAGGCTTACCAGAGCTGGAAATCAAAACAGAACCCGACTGGCAACGTCACCAACGAGCTGAGAAAATACTGAATAATGTCGGTGTGGCTATTCATCATGATCAGTTCGATAACGCATATTACAGCCCTTCAACCGATAGCATTCATTTACCTGCCAAAGCTCAATTCGAAACAGCAGACCGCTATCTGGCGACCATTTTTCATGAAACAGCCCATAGCACAGGCCACTCCAGCCGATTAGCTAGAGATATGACAGGCCGCTTCGGTGACGAGTCCTATGCCAAAGAAGAACTCAGAGCCGAAATAGCCTCACTCATGATCGGTGATGAACTTCAAATCGGCCATGATTTCGGGCAGCATGCTGCTTATGTTGATGCGTGGATTAAAGTCTTACAAGATGATCCCAAAGAAATCCTAAGAACCTCAAGAGATGCAGAGAAAATTCAGCAGTTTTTGATGAGGTTGGAGTATGAAAAAAATGCTAGTAAAACGGTAACAACCAGAGATAATAAAAAAAATAATGTTCTTATCAAAGAGACAAAGCATGCACAACATATTGAATCTGAATTTGGTTGAATTTCAATCTAAATTTAAACGTGTTTTAAATCAAACTTCAATCATGTGATTTAATCTCTTAGGGTTCAGTTCCCCGCAGATTGCTGTGGAGAGTATTTATTTTAATCTCGTATGTATGGCTTTAATACGAAAAGATGTAGCATATTTCCATCAATTAAATCCACAGTAAATGTTAAAACCTAGTGATCTTTATCTAAAAAATAGACTTAATCAACATATTAAATTTTATTTAATTATCAATGGTTTGGTCTTTCGTTTTTTATTATTTTTGGTTGACAATGCAATCCCTCCAGCATATTCACCATTTTTCATTGAATTTAAATACAAAACAAAAATTTTAGAATAACTTTGACAACGAACTTGTTCTATCATTTTTTCACTTTCTTTGAATGAGGACATTTTTTCAAATTTAATAGCAATAAAACGAATTAACACTCTAGATTTTTCGTCAACAACATCAATACATTGATAATGCTGAGGATCTATATGAAACTTTACATCAGTAAATATTAATTTAAACTCATCATAGAGTTTTAATTGATCAGAGACATTAAAGCGATATAACTGGCTGATAATCGGTCTAGAATTTACTCCAAGACTATGTTCAATTTCTGCAATTAATTTTTTCCAGTATGGTGAAATCTCAAATCTCGGTTTTTCTAATTTTGAACTTGTAAGGGCTGATGACTTATATCTATCTATACTTTCACTATATCCTTCAAATTTAACTTTTTTTCCTTGATACTTACTAAAATCAATGTCGAATCTATTCAATAAATAATATCCTAGTAAATCAACTTCATCTCCTATGTAATCTACATTTGATTCTAATTTTAACCTTTGTAGTAAATAGTCAAGTCTTTCAGATTGGCTGGATAAAATATCAAACACAACCATAAGATCAGTCAAAGTAATCACAGAAATATCATTTCCTAGATCACCAGTTAGCTCTTTAAAGTTTCTAAGATTAGTATGAAGCCCACCTAGCTCTCTAAATAATACAACTAGTCTATATATTTTTCTTGTCTTCAAAGGATCTATTATGAACCGAATATCTTTAGTATCGGCTAACCTGACAATTGATTGATTTTCTATTTTATTTTTTAACTCTAAAGTTTGGTGATGAGCAGATACAATTGTATCATCCAAAAATTTTTTTAATGATAAAACACCTGAGTTTCTTACGCCTTTATTTATTCCATTCGACTTAACTTCAATAAGAATAATAATATCACCAAACTTAACTATGATATCTTTTTGATTGCTGCTCATATTATCAATGTGAAAATCATTATAAACTTCACATGATGGAAAATATTTTTTAAAAACTTCAAATGTTTTTAATTCAATATATTTAGATCTTCGTCTATTGAAGCACTCAAGTGATTTTCTTTCACCGCTAACTAGATCACCTATAATTTCCATGTAAAAGCTATTTATAGCTGTAATAGAAAACAAAACATAATTATCTTGAGATACTTTTACAAATGGTTTTAATGTTATTATGTTTTTATTGTAAACATCTTCTAGCGACATTAAATTACCATCAAAGCAGAAGGAAAGAGCATCAGCTAATTTTACTAATTCTTCTTTGTTTACCTTTGAATTTTTAGATAGTAAATTTAAATCTAGCCAATACCTATTTATTAGCCGATATAGATTTTCATCTAGTAATATCAAATTAATGAATTCATCTTCGGATAAATCATCTAGGTGATTTTCTTTCAGGTCTGAAAAAAAGTGTGTTTCACCTATATTTCTAGTGAATATATGTTTAACTATAATCGATAAGCCCTCTAAATTGTAACCTGATTGTTTATTTACATAATCACTAATAGGATTTATCATTTCACTAATTATTTCAATGGTTTCAGAGGTGTAGCTCCAGTTTCTATAGTTTTGGGCTCCTAATCGAGCAAGCTCTGCAGCCATTTTTAAATTGGTATTTTTATGTTCTATAACATCTTGTGCTCGATTGCTCACGAAGCTTTCTAGAACACAATTTGAATAATCAATAAGTTTAATTATCTGTTCACTACTTGGTAGTTGTGGTGATTTAACTTGTTTGGTTGTTAAAAATAGGTATTGAATTAATTCCAGACCAGGTTCAGTAATTTGCAATTTCTTTTTTCGAAACACGCCAGAGTAAATAGCTAGAACCCCTAAGGTCTCAATCGGTTTTAATTTTGAAATCAATCTTTTAATGCTGTTTAAATCATCCATAAATACATCATAAAATACAAGTTTTAATAAAGGTCATCCCATTAGAAATCCATAACAGAATTGACTGATTATTATTTATTTAAAATCCAGAGGTCAGGCTATTTCGTCTGACTATGATCGTAAAAAATTCAGGCTATTATGAATTTCCACTCTTACACAGTAGATTGTATTAAAATAGAGAAAACTTCAAGAGTTTAATAATTTTGAGTTGCTACTACTCAAGATAATTACACTCTTGAATTTCTGTTTTATTGATATAAGAAGGCCAAGAGCTAAAATATCTAGTTGCCTCAGTTGCAACACCTTGCCTTTCCATTTCTTTAGCAAAACGCTCACGCCATACTTGCGGCAACCCTTTACGAACATGCAGTCGCTTTCCATCAAACCCTAAATTCTTAACCGTTAGATGAACATGAGGGCTATCAGTATCTGTATGCAACGCCATAACGTATTGATGATTGTGGGCAAAGGTCTTTTTAGCAAATGATCTTACTGCGTCTTTAACAGCTTTAGGTTCGGTTCCATCAGGCATGGATAGAACGATGTGAGTACTGTGACGGGCATTCTTTTTATTGCTGTTTGTATCGGCTCCCCATTCTTGGGCGAGTTGATGTAGGGCAGAGGTGTCTTGGTAACTGTTGCCTTGTTCGTCTTCTATTTCCAGCTGTCCTTTTCGGCTGATGTAATCGAAGTGGGCTTGGATGTGGGCAGCACTTTTACAATGGCCGCTGATTTTGACCATGACTTCTGGCGGCTTGCGAGTATATCGTTTTGAAGATTTGATGCGGTTGGCCTTGTGCCAAACGTCATTATTGAGTAAACCTGATATTCTGTCATTCAGTAGTTGACTCATGATCAATGCTCCAACGAGTACGGTTTTTGTCGAGTAATTTATAAACTTTGTCTTTATGCTTATCAATTCTATGACTGAGCATTTCAATCATTTCTTTGGTGATTTTGTCACTCTCTCTAAATTCGATATTCAGCACTTTGGCTATTTGATTGAGATTGCGACCTATGGCCGATAATTGGCGGTTGGATTCTCTTAAAACTTGCATTTCCTCTACTGATAAAACGGGTGATCTATGCAGGTGAGCGAGTACAGTAGAGGTGACCCAATTAGTTTGTGAAAAGTAGCCTTCTTCTTTGGCGAGCATTGATAGCTTTTTGTGATTTTGGCTGTCGAGCCTTATGGTCACTTTATTGGTTCTGCTCTCTTTGAAGTTATCGGTATTGGCAGCAAGAGGGGAGGCTTTATTGATGAGCATACGGAGCATTTGGGCTTCACTCATTGAGTGAGAACGACAATACTCTTGCCAATGGGATTTTTCATCCGGCTCTAAATGTACTTCTGTTTTTGGCATAAACTTCAACCCTCAGAAACTCATGGATTTAATTTATCGCCATGAATAAAAAATGTACAGAGCGAGAAAGGCGTTTTTTTAGATAAATAAGGCTAAAAATGGTGTTGCATGCAAATGCCAGCAACTTTGCGCGCATACGCCAGCAGGTTTGCATGCAAACGCCATCATTTTGCGAATCCTGCACTAGTTTTTAGAAAGGGCTTTTCACTTTTACCGTATTTATCTCTTTTTGGGTGAAGAACATAAACAATCCACCAGCAAGTAAAGTCTGCAGGTGAAATGAGCTTTCTTAAACCAAGATTAAGACTCTTAAATGTGTGAATTACCACGTTATGTGATAATTTATCTCGATTCGGGAAACAAAAGTTTAATCTTTACTATTTTTTGAGTAGCTATCCATTTTTCTACACTTTCACTTGTTTAGATGATGTTAGGTTTGAGTATGAATACACTTGCAGAACGGCTTGATTTTGTCATGAAAGAGGCTGGTATTAATCAGTCTGAACTTGCATCTCGTATTGGGATCAGGCAACAAGCAATCAGCCGTATGCTCACTGGCATTACTAAAAATTCTCGTTACTTCTTGCCTATATGTAATGAACTAAGCGTTAGCCCTAAATGGTTGATGGAAGGTATTGGTGAAACTTACTCAAGAGATCTGAAAACCGATTCTGTTATCCGTCGTGTTCCATTATTAACGCTCAAGCAAGTCATAAATTGGTCACATAACAAAGCTGAAATCACAGATGATATGATTGATGCTTGGTGGGAAGTATCCAGTACCAATGTCGGTGAGGATGGCTACGCGATTAAAGTTCGTGGTGACGGAATGGAAGGTCAAGGGCATCGCTGTATTTCTGAGGGCTGTATTCTCATTGTTGAATCCACATCAGAATACGAATCGGGTGACTTGGTTATCGCTAAACTACCAACCTCATCATCTGCTTGTTTTAAGCAAATCGTCGATGAAGCTGATGCCACCTACTTGAAATCTTTTAATCCAAATTACCCGTTGATCAAGTTTGAAGATGGACAAGTGCTAGGTGTCGTTAAGCAAGCTATTTATGAGTATTATTAACGCGTTACTTCATTTGCTAGCTAATTTAGAAATTCGCTAAAAATTAGTTCAAAATCTGATAACTACCCTTTTTTGTAAAAAGTTTAAAAGACTTCTTATGTGTTCCGGGTAACGGTTTGTTTAAAAATTTTTCGATTGCCTTAGCAGTGGCTTCGGTGCCTTTTTCAAGAGGAATTACCTTGAATGTAACTCTCATAAAAATCCAAGAAGTCCGAATTGTAAAAACGTTATCCTCTACTTTTAATTCACTCTTACGTTTACATGGCTCAAATAGACCATACTCAAATGAGTTTTTTACATAAGTCCTGATAGCTTCATCACTAAGCGACATAGTATTCACTTCCAACCTTTCTTCAGCACAACAGATTTTAATACTCTATCAAGCCAATAACGAAAACATAAAAACACATTGTTATAAGCAAGTTTCGTTCAGAGTTTAGGAGTTACTCAATTGTCAAACACATCTTGTTATTTAACATCTGCTGAGCGCGCCTGACGGTCTGTTTTTCTGAATACAAAGGCTTAATACAGATCTGTCGCAGCTCATGCTGTTTTAACCTTATTGGATTCAATACAAACCAATCGGTGAAGTAATTGCCATCAGCTATTCGCCATTCTGAACCTTGCAGATCTTCTATTTTTATATTGTGTAAGAGATCAGCGGCTATGTAGGTTAAGGCTTCAAAAAATCTATCGTAAACAAGTTCATCGTCTTGCTGTTCTGAACGTTCACAGCTTTTGATTGCTTGAGCTAAACAGATCCCAAACAGTGGTTCATCGAATACTCTAATGGCATCAGAAAGGTAATAGGCAAACAGCTTTAGAGGGATTTCGGCTTCTGGGTATTCGATTAAAAATAGGGTTAGTTTAGGCGATAAATTTGGATATGTTATTCGCCATTGCTCTAGTATTTCATCAACGCTGCTGGTTGATAGTGCCAACTGGATAATTTGAGTCATAGACCACCTCGTATAGTGAGTCCATTCTGTTTCTGCTGTTAACTCTTTTCTTACCACTTCACAATCAAAGTTAACCAAAGATTAATTTCTAGCTCATTGACTAAAAGGAACGCTAGCTTTTAAGCTGACTGAATTTCACTAACAATGGCTAGATTTAATTCATAACCTATTAATTCGTTGAATGAATTTATTTATAAAAACCAACTGTTCTATAAGCCATTGAAAACTATGTTAGTTAAGTTTGTTATCAAGATTAAGGTGATTGACGGAATAAGACTCTTAACAAAAACAAGGTAATAGTTATGACAGCATTGAAGTTAAACGCTGCTTACGAGTCTAAAAACATCACTTTCAAAAAAGCCTTTGCTATCGTTTTTTTACCGTTTGCTCTCGCCTTTATCCTCAGCTGCCTGTTTCGAACAATGAATGCGGTTTTAATGCCTACCCTGCTGCAATTAACTAAAGCCAATCCATCTGAGCTTGGGTTATTAAATGCCACTTACTTTCTTGCTTACGCCCTATTTCAGATCCCGCTAGGCACATTGCTTGATAACTATGGTGCAAAGAACGTTCAGTCTTGCCTATTCGTTATCGGTGGGCTTGGGTTGTTGCTATCTGGGATCACAAATCACATTGAGGTAATCGCTATCGGCCACGCTTTGCTCGGCATTGGAATGTCAGGTGGATTAATGGCTGCATTTAAAATGATCGTGCAGTGGTTTCCAAGTGAAAAGATCCCGATGTTGAACGGCATCATGATGACGTTTGGTGGAGCTGGAATCCTTTTATCAGCCACTCCCACTGATTATCTGGTAACGAATTTGGGTTGGCAGGCTTTAAACATCGGCTTTAGCTTATTGGCGTTCATTGTTACCTTAATTATCTTTTTCATTGTGCCCGAGAGCAAAGTTGCTACTGAAAAATCCAGTTTTTCTAGCCAACTCAAAGGCATCTCCATAATTTTTAAATCTAACTACTTTTGGACGATAGCCCTTATCACCGCAGGTGTTTTACCGAGCTTTATGGCGGTTCATGGGCTTTGGATTGAGAACTGGCTACAGACAGTTTCAAATGCTAAGCAAAGTACAATTGATGATTACTTGATGCTAATGGGCATAGCAATGACCGTAAGCCTATTATCGACTGGTTTTATAGCCAGAGTTGCCCACTTTTATCAAAAACCACTTGAGAATATATTGGCTGCTCTGGTGATCGTTTACATCGTTATTGAGCTGATGATTATCAGTATGCATGGTCGTTATGAGTGGATATGGTGGGTACTGTTAAGTTTGGTATCACAAATTTTTAATTTATCCTATGCAGCACTAACTCAACACTTTCAAAAGACACATTCCGGTAGGGCAAATACGGCATTGAATGTTGTGGTATTTACTTCGGTTTTTCTGCTCCAATACCTTATTGGGTTAATCGTCACTTTATCAAATCAGTACCTCTCTTTAGCTAGCAGCTATAAAGTGAGTTTTATGCTGCCAGTTGTTGTTCAGATCATCTGCCTTGGTTTGTCTTGGGTTTTGCGCATGAAGCTCGCTGTTAAGAGCAGTATAAATAATATTTGATATTGCCCGACGTGATTTCTTTTAGATATATCATTAATGCATAAGTGAATAGAACATAGTATTTAAAGACAAAGATATGTTCTGCTATACATCCAAGGCTGTCCCCACAGAGTTACATAACTTGGAAGCTTTGGAGCCAAGCTAATGAAAAAGGTGATTTCTAACTTTATCTTTATAGTTTCAATGGCTTTCTGTTCAATTTCTATTTATGCCATACCTAAAAAAGAAGTCCCTAAGCACTTAGCCAGTGATGCACTAAATTGTGCAGTTTACAGCACGTACATGATTGGCTATCTGAATGGTGTTTATAATCAATACCAAGATCAAAAAGAAATATCAAAAGGCATGAGATCCGCCTCATTGTCGTTAGGTCGTGACGTTTATCGAAATTTAAAATATTACGCACAACTTTATGGAATGCTCAGCCATGAAAAACCAAAACAAGTAATGAAAGATATCAGTGGCGGTGTTGATGATCTTGGTGGAGCTGAAAATGCAACAAACATTGAAGTTGATTTCTTAACTAAACATTATGGTGATATGTGTCACCAACTATCAATTAATCCAAAAAAAAGAATGCAATACTGGCTAAGCAAAGCCCCTGATAATCCCAAACATTGAGAATACATTCTACCGAACATAACAAGATAGTGATGACTTTTTCTGGAATAAACTTATGCCTAATCAAATAACATACAAACAAGCTCAAGCGATAAAACATGCTTTATATGTAATCATTTTTTTATTGGTTTCTCTTATTGTTGCAGCCTGTGATAACTCAGGCTCAAATGGATACGATGGCAGCCACAAGAATGAAATGGATATTTTAAATAATATAGATGGAAACTTGGCTAGCGCTGCTTCAGATCTAGACAGAATAGCGAACAAGTTATGTCCTACTGAATATGATTGTACTAATGCTGGTTAAGATATTATTCTCCAAAAGAGAGAATAACCATCATTACTTTTTGCAATAATATCAGCAAATTAAAACCCAAACAGCTTCACTAATAACTAACCAAAACGATTCAGGTCGATCCAGCATTGACCAATGACCAGAATCTTGAATTATAACTCTCTTATACTTAGCCTTTTCAACATGAGCTACCTCAAGCCTAGACATACTATGCTCGCCATAAACGTATAGCTTTTCACACTTCAAATCCCTATAGATAGAATCAATGGCATTTCCGACTAATAACTCTGTAGAAGATTTTGCCCAAGCATGAATAATATCAGGGTCGGCTTTTTTAACATTTTCCAGATACCGTTTGATAAACCTATCTGACTCAGTGCCTGCTTTTAATCGAGAACACATATATTCGACAAATATATTTGAGCACTCGAACTCGCAAGCTTTGGTTAGGGAGCGGGCGTTAATTTTGTCTTCAACCAGCATCCCTTCGACATTCAAAAATAACACTGCATTATCTAATTTAGATGTAAGAATAGTGGCTATGGTTGCTCCTAATGAATGACCTAGGATAATGAGCATTCTACCTGCTGAATACTTTGAAATTAGTTGCTCAAGCAAAGTGACGACATTGTTTAGATCTCGATATTGTTCTTCGAATCGGCTTTTACCAAATCCGGGGAGATCGGGAATGAATATGTTCAGTTGTTCAGTGATTGATGTTTCGAATACTCCCGATAAGCTATCACTGCACTCTGTGAATCCATGTATCAGCCACATATCAGCAATTGCATTCTGATTGTATTGGTAGACAATATTGATGCCTGTGCTTTCATCTAGCATTTCTTGTGGCATTTGGATCACCTTAGTCTTTTCTTGATTTGCAACATCTGATCTGCACCTTTGGTAAAGTGATAATTGACCTTAACAATCCGATATTCAACGGGCAGCTTATCCAGTGCTTTAAGAACCTGCTTTAGCTGTATAGGTGTTTTTCTATCATTGCCAATCAACGGAAAGATGCGAACTTCTTTTGCGACTCTTATCAACTCAAATACTGAATTGATATGAAAGTCTGTCGACAAAATTTCTGAGTATAAAAATAAGAAGTTTCCGCATAGTGCTAGGTCAAAACTATTATCCTTGAACAGCAGTCTTGGCAACTTTGCATTAATGTATCTTCCACTATCTCCACTTTTCGAAAAATCATCTAAAAAGGTCTTTGATGCCAATAGCCGTTTGGCCTTTAACTCTTGAGGATCTTTAAAGTAGCTCCAATTGAAATCATCTGCACAACTGACAATTTTGGGATAAATTAACTCGCAAGATGTCCTGATTTTGTTAGCGATATCCTTTGGCTCTAAGCCATACAAGGGATCGCAAGAAGTAACATCAAACCCTAATGATGTTGCTGTCACATTGAATGATGCCGCGCCATCAGCACAACCTAAGATCTTTTTACCTAGGTCATCAATAGTAAGTGAAAATATCTTTTGGTACTCATCAAATGAGCGACTCCAAATTAATACATGATCCAGTAAAAAAGGCATAAACTTCTCATCGTCCTTGTTGGTCACGTTGTATAGACGGCACTGATAAGTTCTCGAATACAAAATCAATAAAGCATCGTATTCGTTTGGGTAAGTTCTTGTTGGTATGAGGGTGGATCAGATAGATTGAGTTTGTGATTGTTTTATACTGACTCAGTAATGGTACTAACAAGCCAGCATTTATGGCATCGGCAACTATAAAGGTCGGAGCATAGATTAAAGCCACACCACTCAAAGCAAGGTGTTTTACAAAGAGAGCATTGTTGGTGAACACATTGGTTTTGACTGGAATATTATAAGCTTCATCACCATCAAAAAATGTCCAAACTCTTTCCTTTGGTTGAATACCATGATGACAATCAAGGCAATTGTGCTTTGTAAGCTCATTGAGGGTTTTCGGCGTTCCATTTCGCTGCAAGTATGACTGACTGGCACAGACGGTATAGTCGTGTGTAAAAACCAATCTTGATATCGCTGATGAATCTTCTAACCGTCCACATCTAAAGGCAACATCATATTCACCTATGGGTGGTAGAGGTCCGAGTGCGCCATCGAGTGTGATTTCAAGTTCAACATCACTGTACTTAGCTAAGAACTTTTCCAGTATGTCGGATAGCACTAAGTTACTAAAGTTTTGTAACGCTGATATCTTGATCTTGCCTTTAGGGTTGTTGTGAACATCAATGACTTGATCGCACACAGAGCCAAGTTCTAACTGAATATTCGCACATTGCCGATAGAGAATTTCACCCGCTTCTGTCGGTGCTAAGTTTCGAGTCGTGCGCTTTAACAGCTCAACACCTAGAGAAGCTTCTAACTGTGAAATGCGTTTACTGACAGCCGCTGCCGTTTTTTCATTTTTCTCTGCCGCTGCGGTAAAGCTTTTGTACTTAACCACATCAACAAACAGCATCATATCGTTTACAGGAAGCATGATGACTCCACGGCTAAAAAAGATGGTTCAATAAAGCTTGTTTGGCTTTATCGTTAATGTTCCTAACAGACCTAGCACTGCAAGTAGCATTAGGTAATACGCAGGCATTAAAGGGTTCTTGGTGACTTTTATCAGGTAAGTGACAATGAGTGGCGTGGTTCCACCAAACGCAGCAAAGGCAAGATTGTAAGCAAGCCCAACGCCTGTGTACCTAACTTTGGCTGGAAAGAGTTCGGCTAACATTGCACCATAGCTTGATGCCACTAAAGAAAAGGACACGCCAAGAATAATGAGTGAAACCAATACCGCTTTAGTCGAACCACTTAGCAGAATAGTAAACATTGGATAAGGTAAGAGAATTAATAGAATCGAGCCGATAAGGATCAGCTTTTTTCTGCCAAGATGATCTGAAAGGTAGCCAAACAGCAGCATAAATACTGAGAATATACCTAAGCTGATACTGTTTATTACATGCACCTCATCAGCCGGAATTGGATTATGCACTTTGAAGTTCACTAAAAAGGTGGGCATGTAAAGAAACAGTAGGAACATGCTGACAGCATCCAAGCATAAGATCGACAAGCCTTGAGCAAGCTGCGGTAAATGATTTTTAAATAGATACGCAGCAGGGACATAGCTTTCTTTACGCTGGCTTTTTATTGAGTTAAACAGAGGTGTTTCCGATACGTTCTTCCTCATATAGCCACCGACCACACCCAAAATCGCACCGATTAGAAAGACTATACGCCAGCCCCAATGGTAAAATTGCTCTTGAGTTAACAATGAATGCAGCAAGGCTGTAATACCTTGAGCAAATAAAACTGCCAAGCTTAGGGCAAAGAACACAATGACAATTGCTCGACCTCGTTTGTTTACATCTACATGCTCAAACGTAAAGGTTATCGCTCCGGGTATTTCACCGCCTACAGCTAGCCCTTGTATTATGCGCAGTAAAACAAGAATGACAGGTGCTATGAATCCAATGTGCTGATAATTAGGTAGAATTGCTATCAGCAAAGATGGAACAGCCATTAATAAAATGGAGACATAAAACGCCTTTTTTCGACCTCGTAAATCTCCGTAATGACTGAATACCAAGCCACCGATTGGCCTTGCAAGATACCCAACAGTAAAGGCACTAAAGAGTCCTAATAGTGAGTTGATATGCTGTGTAGCAGGGAAGAATTGTGGGCTGACGGTATTGGCAAGAAACACAAAGATCATGAAGTCATAAAACTCTAATGCGCCACCAAGTGCAGCAATGCCTACCACTTTTAATTCTGATGGTTTCAACTTAGTAAATGTCACCATGGCAACACCACCAAGACAATACGAGTTACGCCCCTGACAAAGTGGGTTTTAAATCGAACACCTAATCTAAATAACGCAAAAAGATTAATAGCTTTAATACCTTACCTACCGTTGATTGATGGTATTAAGGCTAATTTCTACAAGCTTAATAGAAGCTGTCTAAAACTCATTCTCTACACGGTAAATCAAGTAGTTAGCGCACTTTTGGGTAAATGAGGTCATTTTAGATAAAAGTGGGCTTTACAAGTAATTGGTCATCATGTACTCATATTAACCACCAAATACAACTTAAATTGTATAAAGGTGTTTTTTATGAGAACAAAACCAACAATTATCGTCAGGCAAATTTGGTTTACTAATTCTCAGCTATGTGATCACTTTGGTATCCATAGAGCAACACTGTGGCGCTGGAAAAGACACAGAGAGTTTCCTCGCCCCGAAGGAAAGTATATTGGACTTGTTAGATACGATGTCCGTAAAGTTGAATTGTTTTTACAATCAAAGTTGTAATTTTCATTCATCGTTAGCTGTGGAGTATTGAGATGTATCCAGAGTTATATCAAGAAGTGTTACGCCGATTACCGAGAGACTTTGATTTCAAAAAGCAAAGTACCGACTTTTTACAACAAGGCATTTGTCCTAACTGCGGTAAAAGAGAGCTTTACACCTCTAAAAATGAACCTTGGTTACTTCGCTGTGGACGATTAAACAAATGCGGACATGAACTGCATATCAAACAGCTTTATCCTGATCTATTTAACTCTTGGAGCGAACGCTTTCCTGTCAACGATGAAAATCATGGTTCAACTGATACCGCTAATGCTTACTTAAAATACGGACGAGGTTTCACACTCAACCTTATCAAAGGTTGGTATCAACAAGGTTTTTATACTGATAAAACTACTGGCTTTAGTAGTTCTACGGTCAAATTCACATTAACCAATGGCACCACTTGGGAAAGGTTAATTGATAAACCTGATCGTTTTGGTAGTAAAAAAGCGGTATTTAAAGGCAAGTACCAAGGAGAATGGTGGCAAGCACCCAATTTTTGCGTCGATACCCTACCGCAAGAGTTATGGCTAACTGAGGGAATATTTGATGCCATCGCCCTACTCCATTCCGGCTTAACTGCCGTTAGCACCATGAGCTGTAACAATTTTCCTGAAAAAGCACTCCAACATCTTGAGGTGTTACTAGCTGGTAAGCCCAAACCTACTTTAGTCTTCGCCTTTGATACGGGTAATGCAGGTGAATCCTTTACTCAAAAATTTGTTGATAGAGCTAGAAAACTTGGTTGGCAAGCCACAGCAGCTCAACCCTACACAGCCAAAATAAAGCTCGATTGGAATGAGTTGCTGCTAAGAGAAAAATTGACTGCTGAACATCTTGAGCATTACCGACACCTAGGCAAATTATTGGTCGCAAGATCAGCAATGGATAAGGCGTTATTGATTTATCAAAAGCAGAGCTATACCGAATTTACTTTTGATTTTAATTGCTCTTTGTACTGGTTCACCATTGATGTGAAAAACTGCCGTAAGGTAGAAGAACAGCTATCAGATAATGATTCGAATAAAAGTAATCAGGCTGAAAAAAAGGCTCAGGCAATGAGAGAATCCAGCAAAATAAAAATGCTAGCCAAGTGCTTTCCTAAAGCGCTTTATTCATATCAAATCAACGATACCAAAGAAGTTCGCTATGCCTTTCGAATTGACTTTCCTCACCAAAATTATTCGATTAAAACGACGTTTTCAGGCTGCCAACTCAGCTCCAGCTATGAGTTTAAAAGGCGCTTATTAACGGTAGCATCAGGTGCGATTTTTCGAGGAAATACGCACCAGTTGGATCATTTAGTAGAAAAGCAGCTTTATGACATCAAGCAAGTTCAAGCTCTCGATTACATGGGCTACAGCGTTGAACACGAGTCTTATATTTTTAATGATATTGCCGTTAAAAAAGGACGGATTTATCACCTCAATGAAGATGAGTATTTCGACATTCCACCGCTCACTGTTAAATCCATTTACTCACTACAACTAAATATTAATACCGACCTTGAGCAGTTCAATTCAGACTGTTTTAACAAGCTATGGCAAGCCTTTGGAGCAAAGGCATTTGTCACTCTGGTGTTTTGGTTTGGCAGTTTGTTTGCTGAGCAGATCCGAAAACTACAAAAAACTTACTGCTTCTTCGAGTTATCGGGTGAACCCGGTGGCGGTAAAACCACTCTTATTGAGTTTTTATGGAAGTGTTGTGGCCGCTCAGATTACGAGGGCTTTGATCCCAACAATGCCACACCATCAGGTAGAGCAAGAACATTAGCGCAAGTGGGCAATCTTCCTTTGGTGATCAGTGAAGCTGAAAGAGATCCCGCTAAAGATTCCAAGTTTGCTCGCTTTGATTGGGAAGAATTTAAAATGCTGTACAACGGGCGACCTACTTGCACTCGTGGAATAAAAAGTAACGACAATGAAACTCGTAACCCTAAATTTCGTGGTGCCATTCTTATTGAGCAAAACTTTGATGTTCAAGCCGACAAAGCCATATTGCAGCGGATTGTAAAACTATCTGTTGATAGCAAAAGCCAAACTGCTGAAAGCCTTGAAGCGGCTGAGTGGTTAGAGTCAGCTGAAATCGAGCAAGTATCAGGATTTATGCTCAAAGCCATTTTGAATGAAGATCAGGTTCTTTCTATCGTTAAAGAAAGAATGCCTTTGCATCGAAAGCGGCTGAAACAAGAGTGCAATATTCGCAGTAATCGCATTGCTAAAAATCATGCTCAACTCTGCTCACTAATGGAAGCCATGGCAATCATATTTCAGCTCCCTCAATGGCAAGTAGAAGAAACTCAACAGTTACTTGAAGCCATAGCGAAAGAAAGACAGCAAGCGACCAGTCGTGATCACCCTCAACTGCAATTGTTTTGGGACGTTTATGAGTTTTTAGAATCAGAGCAAGTTAATTCTGTTAATCACGCAAGAGATCCGCAGCTTATCGCCATCAATCTGAACCAATTTGCTGAAGCCGCTGCGGCAAGAAAACAACATATACCGCTGCTTAGTGAGCTAAAAAGGCTATTAAAAATAAGCCGTATACATTCCTTTATAGGACAAAAAACCGTAAACAGTGCGGTGAACCATCGCTTAAATCAATCATTCCCAACCATGAAAAAATCGAACTGTGTGAAATGTTGGGTATTTCAACGAGGAGATTTACTATGAACCATAAACTTATGCGCGCTTCTGCATGGGCAAAACGAGAATTTGATCAAGGCTCTATGCCAACAGCAAAAACTATCCGTAGCTGGATAAAATCTGGCATTATTGAGGGACGCTTTATCGATGGCAAAGCTTACGTCTTTGCCAACGAAAGAGCCGGAATGATGTCAAAAGTTTCAGATGATGTGAGTGCATTGTTGAGGGCGTAATGGCTGATGTTCGCAAACGTAAGCTAACTAAACATTTACCAGAGCATGTGTACTATGATGCTCGACGTGGTAGTTATCGCATTAAATTAGTTGACGGTCGCTACAAGCAGTTAGGAAAAGACAGAGAAGTCGCCATTTCTGTTGCTAAAGAATACAACCGTATTGCTCGACCTAAAGTGGGCATCACGGTTGATAAGCTGCTTAATGCTGACAGTGAAACAGAAAGCTACTTTGGTCATCATGTGGATGGACTATTAAAACGGATTTTTAAAGAAGAACAGCCATCTGATGATTTTAAACGTACCATGGAAAAAGATGCACTCAGAGTTAAAGAGTTCTTCATCAATGTGCCAGCATCTGAGATCAGCTTGCAACACGTTAACGACTACCTTGCAGAATATCACCCAGAAGCCAGCCCCAATGTTCAGAACCGCAAGGTAGCATGGCTTAAAAAGCTGTTTTCTTACGCCATTGACGAAAGCTTAATGACGGTGAATCCCGCTTCATTTAAAAAGCGAAAACGTCTCAATGAGAAGAAACGCCAGCGATTAAAGTTAGATTGGTATCACGAGATCCATGCAGCAGCACCATTATGGCTACAAACCGCCATGGATTTAAGCTTGCAAACCACTCATGCACGGCTAGAGATCTCACGCATACGCTACAACCTGAAAACACCTGACTCCAAAACCTGTGGCTGTTATTGGTTTAAAAAGCCAGAACTGACTGCTAGCGGTCTGGTCTATGGCAAGCTCTATATTCACAGGCAAAAAGTACAACATAAAGAAGCGGCACATGTCGCCATACCCATTGGTGATACGTTAAAGCTAATTATTGATCGTAGCCGTGACAGTTTGATCAGTAACTTTGTTGTTCACCGTTTACCTGAGCGCTGCAGTAACACGCTCAGTAAAGAAGTATCACACTTAACCCAAGTTGCACCTGACTACATCAGCCGTTCTTTTTCTAAAGTTCGTGATCAAGTCGGCTGCTGTGATCACCTCACGCTATCACAACGTCCAACATTCCATGAGATCAGAGCCTTAGCCGCACACTTGTTTGATAAGCAAGGTATCGATCCACAATCACGCATGGCGCACACCGATGCCAAAAGCACCAAAATCTACACTGAAAATCATGTTCAATGGGTTGAAGTGCCCTTTGCTGAAATTAAAGTTAAGTGATGTTGGAACGGGTATTGGACACAAAAGCAAAAAGTAACTTGGTTCCTTATTGGTTACCTAAAAAGTTACTTTTGGGCATTTGAGATTTGTATTGTTTGCTCAAATGGTTAGGGCTGTTTTGTAGATGGTGAAACCAAGGTTACCTTTTTTCGATAAGATTGTGGAGGTTCGATTAGGCAGACAGATTGACAAAACTTAAAATGAAATTCTTAGGGCTATTCAAATTTATACAAGATGATCACTCCACGACAATTTCACAAAAGTACAGCTTCACTTTCAATGCTTACCAGCCCTAAGGAGAAAATGGTTAAAGTATTCTTTTCCCATAAAGATAGGCCAATAAATATATGAAAAAACAAAGAATATAGATGAAATCGCTTTCATTCTTTATATCAGAAAGAGTTTCGACTGTTTCGCTAAGGCTTATAATGGTTTTCCCGCCTTCAGACACATATGCAAGCTCACATCGAGACTTAATAAAGGTTGGAGGGCACAAAACACCGATTCGAACATTGTCACTGCCATGTAAATCCGAAACATCAGACAAATACAAGTTGTTGGTAACAACTACTCTAGAGCCCGTCTTAATATCTTTAAAGATAGAAACACTGCCACTTCTGCCTCCAGAGTCATTATTAATAAAATGTACATTGTAATACTTCACTGGATAGTTACTCACCTTTCCTGTAAAAAAATCAGTAAATAGAAAAGTAAAAATTATGACTAATAAGAAATTTACACCTAGATCAAAAAGTATTTTCAAAACAAAAACCTACACTTACTTGATTACATCTAAATCAGAAATTCAACAACTTATTAAAAGTAAAGTGGAACGAAAAAAATTTTCTGGATAACTGCAATCGAGATATGAATTAATAATCAAAATAATCAACGAAGTATTATAACAAACTCAATATATATCAGCACGCTCAGGAAAAGAAAAAGGTCTAAAACTCGATAAGGCGTCGCGCGAATCTCGCGCAAATCTCGCGCATTTTAAAAATCACGAGTACGGTATGATGGATTTTTTGCTTATAAAACAAGAAGAAAAATGGTCGGAATGAGAGGATTCGAACCTCCGACCCCTGACACCCCATGATTTCTAGCCGTGGCGTGTAACACACTGAAAATAAAGTAAAACAATATAAAATTTTCAGAGAAAAACTTGTTAAAATCGACAAATAAGACATTTCATAAATCAAACAGTTAGCAGCCAGTTTTGCGCAACTTCATTTGTAACTTACACCCTCCTATCTCTTTCATCAACGTAAATTTTCTCAAAAGGTATGAACTCTATTAGTTCGAAACTTACACGAAATTTTAGATACGAAGCCTGAATATTCCTATCTAGACGGATTCCTTTTCGAAAATCATAGACTTCGGGTAACTAGGGTGATTGAATTTAACCACTTTACGTAATCTTCTGATTTGATTGGCTTTTTAAGCTTGTTAGCCAATTAGTTTAGGGTAATCTTGAGGGTAATATATAGGTAATCAGATCACCCTACTACACATAATATCTGTAAAATATAAAATCTATGAATATCAATAAGATCACCTTTAGGGTAACTGCACATCACCTTTTAGAGGTTATGACATAAATTCTTTATTTTCAGTCCATTATGACTGCACAGAATATTTGATCACCCCTGTTACCCCATAAAAAGTTCACACACATTCAATAACCAACAACCTTCCTCTCATTTGAATGCCAAGAGCAACGATTCGAAGAAAAAGTACAATTAACAACCGATCAAACTTTAACCTATTGCTCTAGTCAGGTTTTTTAGTAAAAGTAAATAATAATTGTTCTCATGGATAGAGATAAAAAATTGAAGACTAAAACAGTAACGGTGCTTTATTACTCAGAACTGGCCAATCTTGAGATCAAGGCAGAAACTCTTAAAAACCTTCCGTATCAAAAGCAAGGTTATAGAGTCAAGTTGCCGGACAGCTTCAAATCAAACAAGATAATCATTGCTGTTCTTGAGGGTGAAGTGCAACTTTTGAATTTTCTAGGAGAAAGGGCGGAAAAGGATTGATATATACTCAACCAATTAGAAATCACTGTTCATCATATTTGTAAGAACTTCCTTTCCGCTATCAAGCTTTTGCCCCATACCGTGTTTCGTTCTGCATGACTCTTATAACTCCACCTCTTTTATGAACACAACTTTAAGAGCGAATCAATATGAAACTTTGTTTTCCCTACTACAGTATTTCAGACTATGGGCTAGACGAAATTATATGAGTCTGTTTAAAATGTATACAGCTAAAGTAATCCCCGTTTTTCAGGCGGGGGGTTAAGTTCGGAAATAAAAGGATTTTTAAATGGATTTATCAAAATTTAAAACTGTTACGGTAAATAACACTGCATTAAGCATTGTAATATTAAGTTTGCTTGTGGGGTGTGGGGGGGCTGATAACAAGCAAGAGCCAAAACCACTTGCGAATAAGCCCCCCATAGTATCTATAGACGATATTTCTGTTCCTGAAAACACCGCAACCAATGTTAGTGCTGATGCAAGTGATCCAGACGGAAGCATCACTTCTTATTTATGGGAACAAGTTTCTGGTCCTAATGTTGAACTGAAAGATACAAAATCAAAAAGCTTAGCCTTGAGTACTCCTATTGTAACTGAAGACACTGAGCTATCATTTAAGGTCACTGTTACCGATAATAAAGGGGCGAAGACTTCAGCAACAGGTAGAGTTTTAGTAAAAGCAAAAATGGTCAAAGTAACTTTAATGGGTAAAGTTCTGGATGGACCTATTGCTAATGCGAAGCTGAAAGCCATAATTAATGACAAAGTGATTGAAGGACAAGCTGATAAAGACGGCAATTATTCCCTGCCAATTTCATTAGATGATTCTCACCTTGGTGATTTAATTAAAATAACAGCAACAGGAGTCGAATCTGGCAGTCCTGTAAAACTAATATCTTACCTCGGAAGCTTAGATAGTGCTATTAAGTCAGCAGGTGATGACGGAACACTTAAAAAAAATGAACTCTTTGCAGTAAATATCACCAATGTAACAACAGCTATTGGCGCTCTAATACAAAATAACAACGAAGGGAAAGAATTAACCACTGTAGATGCATTTAATAACGCTAGTAATGAAATTGATGCTTCACTAATTTTGCCCCTCTCAACAGCGATCAAATTGGTTATAGATTATTCAAATCAAAACCCAAATTTTAAACTTCCTGAAGGAACCAATGATACGCTTGAACTCGTTAATAATTTAGATAAAGCCAGTCATTAAGTAGCCGACTAAAAGTTTTTTAAATCACAAAACTTCTAAGAATTTTGCAGTTCCTCATAAATTTTCATTTTAGACTTTAGTACCCTAAAAACAGCTTTATCTCAATTTAGAGAGTTATCATGAA
>NZ_ML014781.1 GCF_003675895.1 Parashewanella curva | reverse complement strand
TTCATGATAACTCTCTAAATTGAGATAAAGCTGTTTTTAGGGTACTAAAGTCTAAAATGAAAATTTATGAGGAACTGCAAAATTCTTAGAAGTTTTGTGATTTAAAAAACTTTTAGTCGGCTACTTACGTCGCTCATTTCTTCCCCATGGATGGTAGATTCCTCGCTGGAGCGTGTAACTTTAGCCGCTGGTTTTACATGTTATTAACGTTAACAGCTTGACCAGATTGAAGATAGGCTCTGACATCGGTTAAGATACCAACAAGCATTTTTTTATTCTCAGACGGTTCGACTTGTTGCCAATAACGGTCAAATAAATCAAAAAAGCACTGCCATGTTGGTTCTGCAGTATTCTCGATCCATTGTTTAAACAACTTAGCTGGCAATCCCTTTTGAATTGGCTGCTCTCGTGGAATATCTCCAGTATGATTGCTGTAGAACATCCCACTCCCAGTGAATAAAACACACAATTCTTGTAAGTTTGGAATACGTTGCTTTTCTAACAGACCAAGAAAACAGCCAGCATCTTCGGTTGGCTGCACAAGATCTTGTAGTTGCTGCATAGTTACATAGCTATGCAGACTTCCCTGTATCGGTCTTACCCTTACTTTCCTTTCGTCGCTGATTGATACCTGCTTTGGTTGAGCGACAGGTTTATCATTATGAATAAGCTTGAGAGACGATCGGGCCGTTGCTAATATTGTGATTAGCATTTGATTATTCTCAGACGGCTCAACTTGTTGCCAATAGCGGTCAAATAAATCAAAAAAGCACTGCCATGTTGGTTCTGCAGTATTCGCGATCCATTGTTTAAACAACTTAGCTGGCAATCCCTTTTGAATTGGCTGCTCTCGTGGAATATCTCCAGTATGATTGCTGTAGAACATCCCACTCCCAGTGAATAAAACGCACAATTCTTGTAAGTTTGGAATACGTTGCTTTTCTAACAGACCAAGAAAACAGCCAGCATCTTCGGTTGGCTGCACAAAATCTTGTAGTTGCTGCATGGTCACATAAGTGTGTAATCCATCCTTTATGGGGGTTACTTTTTTCAATTTCTCGCAGCTGGCTAAATCTGTTTTTGGTGAAGCCACTAGTCGCACACTTGTATCTGGCTCGATATTAGAATTGCCACTTTTTTCATCTCTGATCCTTTTACAATACCGCAGCATTTCACTGGCTTTATGTTGCCCTAGTGTTTGCCATTCTTTATTTATAAACCTCTCTACAACGCCTAAAAAATACCCCCACGACTTATCTTCTGATAAATCATCATGTATCCACAAACTTAGAATTTCGCGAAATGTACCTTCACAATCAGCTTGAAATCTTGACCTCGTTGCAAGAATTTCATCAACATTTCCCCACCATTTTCTAAAAAAAGTTCCTCACCAAAGCTTGATAACATGTCATCTTCTAACACACATAAGTTAACGTGCAAATATCTAACAGCACCTTGACTGACTCCAGTGAGGTTGATTAAATCTACCTCTTCTGCCAATGCATTTGTATAACGGACCGACTTAATTTCTGATGAACCTTCTGAGTGATTATAAGAAAAGCTGTCCAAGTAACGTTCAACTTTTACGGCTAAAACACTATTTCGATTAATTTTTAATGCTTGAATAAAATGCGCCCAATTGATTGTGTCAGTATGGTTTTCATTGACTAGCCATCTTTGTATGTAGCATTCAACCTTCTCCTCGGCACCGAGATTTCGATATTCACGTCCCAGCTTTTTAACTAACTGCCCAGTGTCATCACTCAGCAATGAAGTTACAAAACCGTCTACATTCCCTGTCGCTATCAAAGCACAAATTGGCAATTTCATTTTGAGCGGTTCATGAAGATATTTTATGGTTGCTAACGACAATTCAGGTTTTACTGTGGAAACTTCTGCTTTAACGATACATGGCACACTATGGCTCGTCGTTTTCCGAGGTGAATCTGAAACAGTTCTTGTCGGAGGAAGCGGGTATGGACTTACACATTTAGGCTCAACAGATACAGAATCAGCTTTATGGAATTGCTCAACAGAAGTTCTCTGGTTGACTACTGAATCTGAATGAAACCTCGCTTCATGACCAGTAGGGGTAAGCTTGCTTGTTGTTAGACTATAAGTATTTTCAGAATCAATTCGAGAGCGATTTCGCCCACCAAAAAGCCGACAGGTATTTTGCCAAAGACCGGCTACTTTTTGCTTTATGTTTGATGAATGAAACTCTGTACTCATCACACCACTTAATGGAATACCATACTATTAAGTGTGATTTTCTCATTATGTAGCTGAATTAAAGCTGAATAATTGTATTTTCCAAATAGCTGTACCCGCACTGAATAAAGTTAGCTTTTCAAAAAATCACTTATTACTTGGTATTAAACTATGCTTTAAATTTCAACATATTTGAAGCCTCTGCGAGATCACTTATGAAAAAATGGTTGTTCATTATGTTAATCCTTACCGCTGTCATTTTTGGTAGCGTTATCGGTTTCAATTTTTTCGTTCAGGGCAAAATTAAACAAGCGATTGCCAATATGCCTGAACCTACCATGCCAATCACAGTAGAGGTTGCACAACCCAAAAACTGGCAGTCGACCATTAAAGCCATAGGGTTTATTGAACCGATTCAGGGAGTCGACGTCTCCAATCAGTTATCTGGGCTTATCACCAAAATCAAATTCAATAATGGTAGCCGAGTAAAAAAGGGCCAAGTATTACTGACCTTAAATGCGCAAATTGAGCAAGCCAATTTAAAAAGTAAATTAGCTCAATTGCCTGCCGCTAAAGCTGATTTCGATCGATTAACCAAGCTATACCGCAAAGACTCTGTATCTAAACAAGACCTAGATAAAGCCCAAGCCAACTACCTTTCTATGAGCGCCGATATTCAAGCCTTACGAGCCACTATCGCTCAGAAGGTGATTCGTGCACCGTTTTCAGGATTAATTGGTATCACCGATGTTCACTTAGGACAGTTTATTCAATCAGGAACAAAAATAGTGCGGCTTGAAAGCGTTAAGACCATGAAAATCCGCTTTAATATTACCCAAAAGCAATTGCCTAATGTTGCTATTGGTCAATCGCTAGATATAAAAGTCGATGCTTTCCCCAATAGAATCTTTACAGGACGTATTTCAGCCATTGAACCTGCGGTGTTTTATCAAAGTGGGTTAGTTCAAGTTCAAGCGGAAATTCCCAATCACGATGAATATTTACGCAGCGGCATGTTTGCCAATGTCAATGTCATTCTTCCTCCACTTAAACAACAATGGGTTCTCCCTCAAACCGCAATTAACTTTTCTTTATATGGCAACTCAATCTACATCGTGAAAAGTCAGCAAGAGCAAGGTAAGTCAATCAAAAGGGTTTACCCTGTTGCAGTGGAGGTACTTGAGCGTCATGGCAACCTTGCCTTAGTTAAAGGCGACTTAAAAGCCGGAGAAAACTATGTTACTTCAGGCCAAGTCCGACTCAGTAAAGGCAGTAAAGTCAAAATCATTAAAGATAGAGCGTTGAATTTACCAGCTAAAATGCCAGAACTTTAATGGAGGTTTGCCATGAAATTTACTGATATTTTCATTCGCAGACCGGTTTTTTCTGTATGCATCAGCTTACTTTTGCTGTTACTGGGGTTAAACGCATTAAAAGACATGCAGGTGCGTCAGTACCCCGATATGACCAATACCGTCATCACTGTAACGACAGGGTATTACGGCGCCGATGCCAATTTGATCCAAGGCTTTATTACTCAGCCTGTAGAGCAAGCGATTGCCCAAGCCGATAATATTGACTACATGACATCGTCAAGTTCAATGGGATCTTCCACCATTACGGTGCAAATGAAGCTGAATACCGATCCAAACGGTGCCTTGGCAGACATACTGGCTAAAGTGAATTCGGTACGTTCTCAACTGCCGAAAGAAGCTGAAGATCCCACCGTAGAGATGTCTACCGGCTCACAGACCTCGGTAATGTACATAGCATTTTCCAGCGATAGTCTGAACTCCAGCCAAATCACTGATTACCTTGAACGCGTCATAAAACCTCAATTCTTTACTGTTAACGGCGTTGCTAAGGTAAACCTATTTGGTGGTATCCCCTATGGAATGCGCATTTGGCTAGATCCAGCCCGTATGGCCGCATTTAACCTTTCTGCCACCGATGTTGGGCAAGTGCTACAAGCCAATAACTTCCAGTCTGCGGTCGGACAAACCAACAGTTATTTCACCTTAATGAATGGCTCCGCAGATACCCAAACCACTTCGGTGGCTGAACTAAAACAATTAGTGATCCGCAGTGAAAAGGGAAAAATTGTCCGCTTAGGTGATATTGCCAAAGTCAGTTTGGATAAAAGCCATGATGTGTATCGTGCCTTAGTAAATGGCAAAGAAGCGGTAGTAGCTGGGATTGATGTAACCCCAAAAGCGAACCCGATCGTCGTCGCTAAAGACGTAATGAAACTCATGCCAGAACTGCAAAGAAACTTGCCACCATCAATAAAAATGAAAGTGCAATATGACTCTTCTCAAGCCATTAATGAGTCAATCGACGAGGTCGTGCAGACCATTACCGAAGCCGCGATCATCGTTATTGTGGTGATCAGTTTATTCCTAGGCTCACTAAGAGCAGTATTGATTCCCGTAGTCACCATTCCACTGTCTTTGATTGGTGTAGTACTGCTTATGAGTATGTTCGGCTTTACCATTAATCTAATGACATTATTGGCAATGGTGTTAGCCATCGGCTTGGTTGTGGATGATGCCATTGTGGTCGTGGAGAATGTTGACCGCCATATCAAGCTTGGCGAGTCCCCTTTTAATGCAGCGATTAAAGGTACACGTGAAATCGCCATGCCAGTGATCACCATGACCATTACTTTGGCCGCCGTTTATTCACCGATAGCTTTAATGGGCGGCATCACAGGCGCTTTATTCAAAGAGTTTGCTTTAACCTTGGCGGGAGCGGTATTCATTTCAGGCATTGTCGCTCTCACCTTATCCCCCATGATGTGCAGCAAAATGCTCAAAGCTCATGTCAGTCCTAATCGTTTTGAACAAGGTATTGAACGCTTTTTGACAGGCCTGAGTAATAAATACGATCGTGCATTAAGTGCGGTACTTAATAAGCGTGCCGTTATTCTTGTTTTTGCAGCCTTGGTTATGGTGTCCTTGCCTTTGATGTTTAAGCAAATCCCAACTGAATTAGCCCCTAAAGAAGATAATGGCTTAATTGTGGTGATGGCTACTGCGCCTTCTAGTGCCAACCTTGATTACATTCAAGCCAATATGGCACTGGTAGAACGCATTATTTCTGCTGAAAAAGAAACCGACGATACCTTAACCATGGCGGGCATTCCGAGTTCTAATCAAGCGTTTGGGCTTGCGCCATTAGTACCCTGGAGCCAAAGAAATAAGAGTCAAAAACAAGTTAATAAAGTATTAACCAAACAACTTAAAGACATACCAGGAATCGCCGTAACTACCTTTCAAATGCCAGAATTACCGGGAGCGGGTGAAGGGTTACCGATCCAATTAGTGATCACTTCAGCTAATGGTTTTGAGAATTTATTCACACTTGGCACGCAAGTATTAGCTAAGATACAAAAAAGCCCATTATTCGTATATTCCGATATTAATTTGAAATACGATTCGGCCACCATGAAGCTCCACATAAAACGTGACCTAGCTGGAGCGTACGGTATTACCATGCAAGAAATTGGTTCGACATTAGCGACTTTCATGAGTGACGGCTATATCAACCGCGTCAACCTAGATGGACGCTCATATGAAGTGATCCCACAAGTCGAACGTAAGTTACGTGATAACCCTGAGGCACTTGCCAACTACTATGTTAAAGCTGCCGATGGTCGCTCTATTCCATTATCCAGCTTAATTAACATCAAGGTTGTTTCAGCGCCGAAGTCTCTACCCCACTTTAACCAAATGAACTCAGTGTCTATCAGTGCCGTTAACGCCCCAGGAGTAGCGATTGGAGATGCTATCAAGTTTGTTGAAAATATCGCTAAGACTGATTTACCTAAAGGATACAGTCACAGCTATTTAGGAGAAGCGAGACAATACATTACTGAAGGCAGCGCACTTTACATCACTTTCTTACTCGCCATTGCCATCATCTTTTTGGTACTGGCTAGCCAGTTTGAAAGTATTCGCGATCCTCTGGTGATCTTAATTTCAGTGCCTCTTGCTATTAGTGGAGCCTTAATGGCTTTGGACTGGGCTCATTTAGCACAATTAGCCTCTTTAAACATATATTCACAAGTAGGGATGATCACCCTTGTTGGTCTTATCACTAAACACGGTATTTTGATGTGTGAGGTGGCAAAAGAAGAACAAATAAACCAAGGTTTATCACGCATTGATGCCATAAAACTTGCTGCTTCTGTTCGTTTACGCCCAATTTTGATGACAACCGCTGCAATGATCGCGGGTTTGATCCCTCTGCTTAATGCCATTGGCGCCGGTGCCGCAGCTCGATTTAACATTGGTTTGGTAATTGTCGCAGGTTTGGCTATCGGTACGATATTTACCTTGTTTGTATTACCAGTAATTTACTCTTATATCGCGCAACAACATAAACCATTACCTGAAGTGAACGAATAGAGAGATTAAGCATATGGTAAATGAAGCAAGCCCTCTTATCACCTCAGATGAAATACAACCACCCAATTACAGCGATGTAATGCATGGTCAACCACCACCTTATGCTATGGCAACACAACCTGTTAGTGTCGTCGGCCTCAACGACAATTCATATCGCATTGATGGTGATGAAAATAGCGATGATTATGTTTTGAATGGTAAGTGTTCTCAGTGCTTTCGTAAATTTTGGCGATCGCAAAATAGTAACGACTCTGATGGTTGTTGTATAACCATATTTTGTTGTATGCCTATCATTGTTTATGAAATTTTAGGATTAAACCAATGTTTTGCTAAATTTCAACGCTTACCTAATTCTTTTTGATAGAATCACGCTATTCGTTTTTACTGAGTACAAACTATGCTAAACCCCAAAAAAATTGAAGATATTGCTAAGCAACTTACCGAAACCATGCCAGAGCCTCTCAAGCAATTTGCTGGCGAGTTTGAGCAGAAAAGTAAGCAAGTGTTGCAAAACCAATTAATGAAGCTCGATTTTGTTTCTCGTGAAGAATTCGAGGTTCAACAGCATGTTTTATTAAAAACCCGTGAAAAGCTAGAACAACTCCAGGCTCAAGTGGCTGAGCTTGAAAAGCAAATCAATGAGCGTAAAAGCGATTAATTGTTATATTCGTTATTCAGTTACAACGATTTATAACTTGATGTGGTGGAATATTCGCTGTCTGAGCTGTCATTATCAGTCAATTTGATCCCACGTTCCGACAAAACCTGCAAACAAACCTCAGTAACCACTGGCTTCCAGTGCTCAATTTCACTTTGTGAAACCATAGTTGCAGCGGATTGAGTGTCCGCTGCTGCTCCATCTCTTATTATTACATTTACAACATTCTTAGCCTGCAGACTGGTCTTGGTAATGCTTTCCACCCAAAGTTCAAAGCCACGTTCAGTACGGAGAAACTCTGGAAATGGAAGCTCACGTATCCGATTTAGTAATTCTATATAGTCGAGCTTGCCACCTGTTAGCTCCCTAGTTGATTCTTGCGATTGTAGCTCGCGCATACTTTGACTAACTGATAGCTCTGGTACTTGAGGCTCAACATCTGCTTGAACAGTAATCGTTCGACGCACATGAGCTGGCTCAGTGGGAATAATCGGAGGTGGAGCAGACTGCTGTTGCAGACTTCTATTAGGCTCTGTAACTATTTTTAGCTGTGACTTAACCTTAGAATTCGGATTTGGTTTCTCTATTTTTTTAACGTTTGGCGTTATACCTTGCCTGTCCACAGGCCTAACCTCATCATCAAACAGTCTCGTCAAACATTTTTCAAGCAATCCACATCCTACCGCAGGAACGACTATCAGCCATGAAACAAAACAACAGGTAAGTCCGCAACATAAAAGGCAATCCTCTTGTGTCCAAGGGTCTGGATCTGGAGTAGGCTGTTGATGAAACAACTCTATAGGAACGTTTTTGGATGGCTTTGTGACGACATAGCCATCATCGTAGATGGTAGAGTCTGAGCTATTATCAACTTGGGCAGGAAGGTTGTTGAGAGCTTGACCCGCTGTAATTCGATCTGTTGTCATAAATGTAAAAGCCTGAAAAATTAGGGTTAGTATTCTTTATTTTTCAGGCCTCAACAAGTTAATTAACGTTCATCACTTATGAGGTTCATCTTTATCATCCAAGCGATTCTCAGGCTTCACTTCTTCGGACTTACGTTCGAAATCACCTTCAAATACATCGCCGTCATTTTTATATCCATCTTTTCCAAAGCCTTGTTGATAATGAAAACCAGCCTGACGATTCACAATTTGAACCTTCATCTTGGCTAAAAGGAAGTTAGCGATCGGCTTACGAGTAAACGGGGTTAAAAATAAAACACCAACGAAATCAGTAATAAAGCCAGGTAAAAAGAGCATTACACCGGCAATAGCCAGCATCATACTTTGGATGATTTCTGAGCCAGGCATCTCACCATGATCCACTTTACTTCGAACTTTTTTTAAATTCTCAATACCCTGACTGCGAACTAAAGAGCCACCAATTATGGTGGTAAGAATAATCAATGCTACGGTATTCCATGTTCCTAACACGGTACCAACGTGGATCATCAAGGCTATTTCTAAAATGGGCAGTAAAATAAAGATCCCAAGTAAAGCAAAAATCATTCGTTCTCCAAAAATCAAAACTCTATGAATAATTTATGGGGGTTATTCGGTCTTATTTCAAGTTATATGAATTAAACATAGTGTAACCTATCGGACAGAATTTATAACCTTAGGTTCAATGATGATATCAACAGATAAACAATTACACTTGCTGATCACTAGCGTAGCTGATCTCGATCAAGCCAAAACACTGGCAAAGCTACTGGTTAACAGTAAATTAGCCGCTTGTGTGCAATGTTATCCTCAAGTGAGCTCGATTTATCTATGGAAAGGGGAAATATGTGAAGACCAAGAAGTTATACTGCACATTAAATGTTTGAAAAAACATATGCCTAAGCTTGAAAAATTGATAGAAAATCATCACCCTTATGACACACCTGAACTGATCGCCCTTCCAATCGATCAAAGCTCAGAACCTTACTTGGACTGGATAAAGACGTCGACTCAGCCATGAAAAAACTCATACACACTTTTTTTGCTCTATTTATTAGTATCCCTTTAGGGTACAGCCTTACGGCTCAAGCGGGTATTTTTGATACTCAGCCAGAGCTATTGCCTGTCGAAAAAGCCTTTGATTTAGAGGCCAATCAAGCTGGCGATCAATTGAAGCTCAACTGGGTCATAGACTCAGATGGCTACTACATGTATAAGGATAAACTCAAGTTTTCGATCAAGGGTGCACAAATGGGAGCCGTACTGCTTCCTAAAGGCAAAATGCATCATGATGAGTACTTTGGTGATCAAGAGGTTTATACCAACTTTTTAGAGCTAAGCATTCCACTAAAAGACGTTACTCAAGGCGCCACGTTTTCAGTGACATTTATGGGCTGTGCCGAAGGTCGCTTATGCTATCCACCCACAACACGAACCATTGATTTAAAACCTATTACCTCGGTAGTAAAGTCGGAAGAGGCTACTACAGCGACAGAGCCAGCCAATAAAGCAGAGTCAAAACCTGTTGTAAGCGAACAAGATAGCCTAAGCCAATTGCTGTCTAACAATAACTTATGGCTGACCTTATTGATTTTCTTTGGTTTAGGGGTTGGCTTAGCCTTAACACCATGCGTCTTTCCAATGTATCCCATTCTTTCAGGGATCATTGTTGGTCAGGGTAAAAGTTTGTCATATTCCAAAGGTTTCGCATTGTCGATGGTCTATGTACAAGGTATGGCCATCACCTACTCCATCTTAGGTCTTATCGTTGCTTCTGCTGGTTTGAAATACCAAGCCGCGCTTCAGCAACCAGCAGTATTGATAGGAATAGCACTGCTATTTATTGTACTTAGTTTGTCTATGTTCGGCCTTTACGATCTTAAGTTGCCATCAAAATGGCAAGAGAAGATGAATGCGGCGTCTAATAATCAAAAGGGTGGAAACTTCCTTGGTGTCTTCGTCATGGGCGCAATTTCTGGTTTGGTTGCTTCACCATGCACCTCAGCACCATTATCAGGTGTACTCATTTACATTGCTCAAACCGGTGATTTAGTACTGGGCTTCTTTGCTCTGTATATTCTCAGCATGGGCATGGGACTGCCGCTTCTCATTATGGGAACTTCTGGCGGTAAACTACTACCACGCGCAGGTGGATGGATGAACATTATCAAAACTGTGTTTGGCTTCTTACTCATTTCTGTAGCTATTATGATGCTAAGTCGTATTTGGTCGGGTGTAGTCATTGATGTGATATGGGCATTATGGGGTATTGCCTTAACCGGTTACCTGCTGCATGAAAACCGTAAAACTGAGCATAACTGGAAACACAGTACTCGCGCTGTTTTACTTGCCATGTGCTTTATGGGGAGCTTTTCTTATGGTTTCCAGTCGGTCATGTTTAAATTAGGTTTTATCGTCCCTGTCGCTGAGCAAACGACTCCTGATCAATCAAAAGGGTTTATCAAAGTAAAAACCTTAAGTGATTTACAGCAAGAGCTAACCAAAGCTAAAGCTGCAAACAAAGCCGTGATGGTAGACTTTTACGCCGACTGGTGTGTGGCCTGTAAAGAGTTTGAACACATTACTTTTGCCGACACTAAGGTTAAAGAAAGAATGGATAACATGGTGCTAATCCAAGCCGACGTGACTAAAAACGACGATGACGACATCGAGCTTTTAGAAAACTACGATGTTTATGGTCTGCCGACATTAATCTTCTTCGACACAACGGGCAAGATCCGCGATGAATATCGCGTGACAGGCTTTATGAAACCAGAGCCATTTACTGACCATTTGGATTTACTATTGAAGTAAATTCAGTCGATACCTGAAATGATTAATGCCGAATGATTGCTTCATTCGGCATTTTTATTTTGATATTAATCGATGAAAACTGAAGAGATGATAAAGCTTCACACCGCTTTGTCACTCAGTAACACCGCTCATTATGGCATGCAATTTTGGCCATAATCCATATTTAATGGCTCGCCATAAAATTATTTTGCTGCCCTCTAGCAAAGTTCACAGCATCGGTTGCTCCTGTTAAAGAGTAAGTATTTGCCTTGCTTGGGTCATCGTTATAACTGATAGTAAATGAATAATAAGATGGGTTTGAGCTCGTAAATACGTGTAATATTCTGTCCATGTCCACAGAGTTGGAATCGACCCAACCTTTGTCATTGAAACATTGCAAACTTATTTGGAAAGAGAAAGTATACGGTGCCGCCCTAGCCAGTACTGTAGCTTGTTTGGTTTGGTTCGCCGTACACTGAGCATCATCATCAATGTAATTTAAATCACATTGATTATTACTATCGCAGACTAAAGCGAAAACTCGATCCGTTACTGGACTAGGACCCCTGTTATCACACTTTTACCGTCTGCTTGAATCACTCTCCAGTTACCAAAATATTGAGTAGAAGGTGTGGAAAAAGCAGGGGCGCTAATTGCAGCAATTAATAATAAGGTTTTCATTCAAACACTCCTAAAAGTATGATTGATGCGCTTTTAAGTCCATCTTTTTTATTACCTATAAAGTGAACAGCTCCATATAACGTCCACAGTGACACCATTAAAACTTAAAGCTAAGACACTCTCGTTTCCTTCCCCGATTTGATCTTAAATTGAGCGATGTACAAAGCTGTCTCTATTGCAGATAAATCGATGCAGAAAGTTATATATACTCGTGATACTTGAAGATGCAACTTTCAGGGCTTGTTCAGCGTTGCATTATTCTAGGCGTGAAAGTGAAGAACTAGCGGGCTAATTTAAGCTTTCACAACAAAGAAGAATCAATGCTGAAAAGCCCACGTAGTGCGAGTTTAATTGTCATTTATACTGCGTTACTTTCCCTTGTAATAGAATAACTATTACTACAGGAAAGTGCCTTGCCTAAATGGCAATTAATTCTCGCTGAAATCCTGCACCTTCAGGTATCACGAGTATAACTGCCGATTTTAAATCAAATGGTGAGATTACTTTATATAAACAAAGTATCAACAACGAATGCTGTTTTTATGAATAAACATTAATCATAAAATGCAACGAAAAAGCATACCTTATGTTTTACACTGAGCCAGTATGATGAATAATTGAAGAAGTAACCTCCAATCAAACTATTGTTCATCAACCAAACTCAGAGTGAGTTTACAGGCATCCCCCTGAGGTATGTCATGTCTCTGTGAATCCACACATAGGATGTGTTTTGTTAGGGCGAAACAATGAAGACTTTATTACTACTCGCAGCAATCACCACTCCCGCATTAGCCGTTCCAACCCCAGTAAAAACGTTTGGGGATTGGGAAGTCTTTAATATAAATGGCGTGTTAAGAGCTACTTCTGAAGCACAAAACCCCTCAGCCAATACGTTAAGGGTTTCTTGCAATCCAAGACATCACAATTGTTATATGCAATACACTCAACCCAAAGGTTGTCATTCAAATGATGAGCGCAATATCATATGGACAAGTGACACGAGTACAGAAAGCGATGGCTATATGACAAGGTGTATCAATGGACAATGGACGGATATTTCTTTTTACGAAAATTCTATACCCACTTGGTTACACAGCACAACTGGAACCTTCAAAGTAGGTTTTGCAGATGATAACACATCCATTAATACCTATAGCTTACGTGGAGCACTTAAAGCTATGCGTTATATATGGGCGAATAGAATGACAAATAACTTTAATCAAGGTTAGGGGGCGCCTCTAAAGTAGGTACAAACAATTCCGTTAATTTTTAGGTTGAATTAACAGTGTCTTGAATTTTTAGAATTTAGGCTGGTATGCATCATTTGAGCTGAGAAACTACTTCACCAGCCTGCCATTATCGCGTATTGGTTATATTATTTTTGATTAAAGTTGTTTTGCTTATTAAACATATAATTAAGTGCATCCTCCAAACCATACAAACTGTATGTATTGGTTGTTTTTTTTGAATCAGGAAAATTGACATCAATTACTGGAAACCCTTGATTGAGAAAATTGAGTAATGTTGAAACATAGGCAGGGCCTGTTAACTCCCATTGCTTCGTCTTACTGCAATAAAATAAAAAACCAGCGATGGCCGATGTGCGTGAGTTATAACCACGAACATTCACATAACGATTATCCCAGTTCGTGTTCTGGCAATTTTCTCTGGAGGGATAAGTGTAAGAAACATATCGAGTACCATCAGCATGAATACCAATAACAAAAATTCTGTTGCTGAGATTTCTCGGTATTGAAGTCGTGATGACTTCTTTACCTTTTTGAAAAACCAGCCAATCTCCGAAAACTGTTACGGGTTTGGCAGCGAAAGCTGGTGTGCTTAATGCGACCAATAAGATGAGTGATTTCATAGCAATTCTCCCTAGATAAAGTCATTGGACGTTATCAATAGAAAATTAAAGTGCTAGCCCTTAAAAGGGTTATTCGGATGCTGTGTCCAATTCATATAAGACTTACCCGTCTCTCGTTTTTCCATAGTGATACAGTTGGGCACAGGGCAGGTGATTTGGCACAAATTACAACCGACGCATTCAGATTCAATCACTTCCAGTGTCCGTTTACCTTTGTCACCCATTTTCATTGCAATGGCCTGATGGGCGGTATCTTCACACGCTGAATAACAGCGACCACATTCGATACAGGTATTCTGATCTATACTGGCTACGATTTTGTAGTTTAAGTCGAGGTACTGCCAATCCGTTAGGTTCGGAACTGCCAAGCCACGAAATGCCTCGGTATTTCGGTAACCTTTGCTGTCCATCCAATTTGATAAACCATCACACAACTCATTAATGATTTTAAAGCCGTACAACATGGCCGCTGTACACACCTGTACATTGCCAGCACCTAGTGCAATGAATTCAGCTGCATCTTTCCAAGTGGTCACTCCACCAATACCAGACATAGGTAAGCTTGACGTTTCTGAGTTACGAGCAATTTGGCCCACCATATTTAAAGCGATGGGCTTAACGGCACTGCCACAATAACCACCACTGGTGTACTTACCACCTACACTGGGAGCGCCCGCCATAGTATCCAAATCAATTTGAGTGATGGAGTTGATGGTATTAATCAGTGACACAGCATCCGCCCCACCTTTTAGCGCTGCCGTTGCCGACAACAAAATATTGGTGATGTTGGGGGTGAGCTTAACAATCACAGGTAACCGCGTGTGCTTTTTACACCATGCGGTGACCATCTCCACATATTCAGGTACTTGACCTACAGCCGCACCCATACCACGCTCAGGCATGCCGTGTGGACAGCCAAAATTTAACTCAATTCCATCACAATTCGTTTCCGCCACACGTTGTAGCATCTGTTG
This sequence comes from Parashewanella curva, assembly GCF_003675895.1. Taxonomy (GTDB): domain Bacteria; phylum Pseudomonadota; class Gammaproteobacteria; order Enterobacterales; family Shewanellaceae; genus Parashewanella; species Parashewanella curva. The sequence continues at coordinate 39,484 of NZ_ML014781.1, read as the reverse complement.
CCAATTTTGTTCTTCACAGGGCACCATCAACGACACAATCACCGCTCTATCTGGCCAATCTTTCTTAGTTTGTTTGATTTCATCAAGATTGATTTGCAGTGGTCTATCACTCACGAGTTCAATATTATTAATCCCCAAAATAGAACCCGATTGCAGCTTGTGAGCCGAATAACGAGAACTGACATTCACCACATGCGGATCTTCTCCAAGCGTTTTCCAAACCACACCGCCCCAGCCAGCATCAAATGCTCGATAAACGTTATAGGCTTTATCGGTTGGCGGTGCTGAGGCTAGCCAAAACGGATTAGGAGATTTAATACCAATAAAGTTGTTCGTAAGATCAGCCATGGGATTGTTGCTCTAAATATTGATGAATTGAATAGGCCGCTTGTTTTCCATGCTCCACTGATTGCACAGTGAGATCTTCACCATCGTGATAAATGCAATCGCCACCAGCCCAAACGTTACTCAATGAGGTTTTATAATCTGAATCAACCTTAATTCGATGATGGAGCAATTCAGGGGCTTCACTGCCAGAAAAACACTGACCATCAAATTCTTGACCTATGGCTTTAAAGACTGAGTCCGCAGCTAATTCAAAATGTTCTTGTTTCGATTGTAATTTACCAGCATCATCAAGCTGAGTTCGCTCAAACTGAATAGCGATAAGTTGATGCTTATTATTGGTAAAAATCGAAACCGGCCTTGCCCAAGTGATAATGGCAACCCCGTTTTGACGAGCGAACTCCATTTCTTTATGGGTTGCTGACATATTGTCGACACCACGGCGATACACAAGCGTTACCTGCTCAGCCCCTAACCGCTTAGTTTGGCAGGCAATATCAATAGCCGTGTTTCCTGCACCAATCACCACCACTTTATTACCAACGGGTAGATTGGATAAGTCTTCCGCTTGCCGTATATCAGTAATAAAATCTAGGCTGTTTTCCAGTCCCGATAAATTGTCTTGCTCTAACCCAAGGCGTTTACATTTGGTTAAGCCTAAACTGAGAAACACAGCATCAAACTCTTGCCGCAGCGTATCCAAGTGAACAGAATGGCCTAACTCTGCTTGTGTTTTAAGCTCAATACCTCCAATTTCAAGAATGAACTCTAGCTCTTTTTGAGCAAAGTCATCCTGCATTTTGTAATGAGCAATACCATACTCATTTAAGCCACCCGCTTTAGAATTTTTATCGAAAAGCGTCACATGGTGCCCTTGCCGAGCTAAGTGGTGCGCACAGGCCATTCCGGCTGGTCCAGCCCCAACAATCGCTACTTTTTTTCCACTATTGGGTAGTCGCTGAAACGGATGCTCACTAGGATTAAAATTATCTAACGCATAACGCTGTAAACGGCCAATGTTTATTGGGGCATATTCAGGATCTTTATTGCGAACGCATACACCTTCACACAATATTTCAGTAGGACAAACTCTGGCACAACTGCCTCCAAGAATATTGGCATCAAGAATGGTTTTAGCCGCACCAGCAGTATTGTTATTGGCAATTTTTTGAATAAACGAGGGAATATCGATACGGGTCGGACAAGCCGAAATGCAAGGAGCATCTTCACAATAAAGACATCGATTTGATTCAATATGCGCCTGATATGCCGTGAGCGCTGGTTTTACATCTGAGAAGTTCTGTTGATATTGATCATCGCTCAAACGGTGAGTTTGTATATCAACCTTTCTATCACTAGCCATAGTACTTTTAAACAAGGAATTTAGTAGTACAGGCTAGTAATTCATTACTTTTTAAACAACGAAAATAAAGAAGTTAGTCAGCTTGAATTCAGCACAAGAGTGAATAAGTACCTGACCATAAGTTTCTTAAGCCATTATGTGTAGCCGATGCTTGCTCTAAATTTAGGCGAAAACACCTTTAACATCAGTAATGGAAGAACAGCAAACGAATAAACCATCATCTGCTCTACAGCTGAAAGCGATAGCGCTTGTAACGAGGTCACTAACAGAGCTGATACGCTCATTTGGATCACACCTAACAATGCCGTCGCAACGCCTGCATTGGCTTTAAAAGGCGCCAGAGCTTTACCCACACATGTTCCGGTTACAAATGCAAACCCCATTGAGCAGAGTATCACTGTCAACATATAATAAATCACATCATCAAGATGGCTCAGCCCGATAAACAGAAAGCCTGATATCACAACCATAGCCATTCCAAATCGAATAATGCCGTTTATTGAATGTTTTTCTAACAATTTTGGCATTAAAAAGCTAACAGCAATAATCGCAACGGCATTGATGCTAAACCAAAACGTAAAGGTTTCTGCTGGCAGTCGATAATGCTCTGCAAACAGGTTGGGAGCGGTACTCACAAATGCAGTGATGGAAGCCATAGACAGCATGACAATGGTAGAGTAATAGATAAAACTGGGTGTCACTAATACCTGCTTATAACTGGCTATAGCAAAAATAGTTTTATTCTTTTTAAGGGTTAGGTTTGATTCTTCAAATCCTTTATAAGCCACTAAGCCGAATACTAAAGCAAATAGACCTAGGAAAATAAAGTTACTTTGCCAGCCAAAAGTAGACGTCAAATGATAGCCGAGTATTGGTGCTAAGGCAGGGACACAAAAAAGCACTCCATTTAAGTAACTGTATACCTTGCTACTTTCAACCGCATTAAATCTATCTGTCACACTAGCAAAAACGCCAACCACAATGGCACAAGTGGCTAGTCCCTGAAAAAATCGAACCACCAAATGCAGCGGCAGTGTATTCACTTGACTGATCACAAAAGCAGTTAGCAGATACAAAATAATACCAAATAGCACCACTGGACGACGTCCAATACGATCGGAGATCGGCCCCAAGATCAATTGACCTAACCCTAAACTGAAAATGAACACCGTAATCGACCATTGAGCATGAACAGCATTGGCATTAAAAACATTTGCCATCGTCGGTAATGCAGGTAAAAAAATATCAATGGCCAGAGGGCTAAACATCACTAAGGGGAATAAGATTGCTATCGAACGGAACTGCTTCACTTGTTGTCACCTCATTAAAAATATGACTAATACCAATTACAGTATAATTTCCTCTATTAATGAGTAAAAATGATTTATATTTATTTCAAACATTCCAAATAGGAATAGTATGAACCAAACCTTTGACCTAAACCTATTGAAAGTATTGGATGTTTTGCTTGAGGAAAAAAGTGTAACCCAAACAGCCAAGCGTCTACATGTCACTCAATCTGCTGTCAGTAAACACTTAGCTCGCCTTCGGGAAATGTTCTCCGATCCTCTGCTAATTCGTAGTGGAAAGTCGCTAAAAGCCACTCCAAAAGCATTGAGCTTAGCGGTACAAATAAAGAGCATTTTGCATGACATTAACCAGCTAACTGAAATTGAGCACTTTGAACCTAGCACCTGCTCACGGCGATTTCGATTCGATATGATAGAAGTATCTTATGCGGCCATTTTGCCAGAATTCATGCCTCCGCTTTTATCTTCAGCACCAGAGATCAAACTTGATATTCAAACGTGGAATGCACAAACCATGAAGCGGCTACTCAATTGTGAAACCGACTTTGCAGTACGTTGCTTAGAGTGCGACCCTCGATCTCGCAATCACATCAGTAGTCTGCCAGACGAACTTGAATACGCTGAGTTATGTCGTGATCATGCGATTTGTATCGTGCGAAATCATCACCCAATTTTGCAGTCCAAGCGATCGATGGAGGACTTTTTTTCACTCAAACATATTCAAGTGACCGGGGGTGGCAATCGACACTGGTTGTATGATGAAGTGCTAACTCAAAAAGGGATCAACCGAGAAACCGTAATTGAAATGCCGGATTTTCACGGAGCACTTCGCTTATGCGAGCGCTCTGATTTGTTACTTTACGCCCCATATCATCAAGTTAAGGACATGATAAAAGGCTATGACGTGACTGTCATTGATATCCCTATTGAAATGGAGCCGGGCATATTTGTATTGATTTGGAATCGCTACTTTAACAATGACCCTGCTCATCAATGGGTAAGAAAGCATATAGTGGAGACGGTGTCACTATGAACCGTCTTTATTTTTTGATTGTTTCAACTGCTCCAGAGATAACTCAGCGCCATCAATAAGTCTGAAATATCCATCTTGCGATGAAAGCTGTAAGTCTACCCACATTTTTATGTAACTTGCGTCATTTGGGTAAGATTGAAGCTTGGGCACGACTCGAATATTGATATCAACATTTTGATGCTTTGCTAAAAATTGTTGTAATTCCTTAAAGCTATTCTGGGCTGTTGAATTCAATTCGAGTGTATAAACATTTCGCTGCTCAGATGTTTGAAATATACCACCAGCAACCGTCACGTTTTGATGCCTCACTTCTGTCAGGTAAAATTGACCTTTGTGATTGGCTGATGGCGACTTAATATCAATGCCTAACTAACTTTTATCTGAGTTGAGCAAAACTCCTTCTGGTAATGCTAATTTAACTCGCAATTCTTGAGGATTAAGTTGATAAAAATCATCCCATCCAAAGCTGCTCATTTTTAGCATGGTGGAGAGTGGTATTGAGGAGCACGCACAAAGCAGCATAAACATGCTGCATAATACTATTTTTCTTATCATGTTTAGAGGGAATTCCATACTCTATCAACGCCTAGCGTCAGTCATTACAAGCTGTATTCAAACTCGTAATAATGCTGACCATTATCAACACGAATGTTCATTTGGCCTGAAAGCCCAACTAATTCACCCGTACCAGAATTAGGCACTACCTCTAAAATCAAACGATCTTCACCGTCATTCATGGTACCAAAATGCTGTAGCACAAACGTACCTTGTTTACCTTGCAGTGAACCTGAAACTTGTTCAATCGCTACATAGCCTGCAGAGCCTTTAACAGAGGTCATCGCACTGAGCATTTCACCTTTACTTTCTGCTGCAAGTTCACCATGGAAGATTTTATCTATCGTCATACGACCAAGATTATTACCATTGACGCCTGTAGCGTGTGTGTTCACTGTGCTGAGAGTGACTTCAAATTTACCTGATGCGTTCATTTTCGCTCCTTGATGATTGTTAAACACCATACCGTAAATTGAAACTCTCATAAACTCAATATCTTGTCTCAGGTTGTAAGTAAATCTGTATCTGGACATACGTGACTGAATTCTTAATGTTCAAACCTTGCCAACAAGAACAGAAATTGGACTTACATATTAAGTTAACCTCAGCTCTGCATAAGCAAACCTCTACAGCACAGCTACTTACCCGTATTTCTGTGTTAGAACAGCCCGAAATAGACCAGCTATTACGGACTGTTCTGCCTTGAACTACGTGCAACTAGCAGCACTGTAGATTCAATATTACTTTTTCTTTTTGAAACAAAACCGTTGTTGATTTCTTTATACAGAGCTCAGGTTAAGTTAGTAACGGCCTTTGTCATCAATTTCGAAGGGGTAGTCAACGTCAAGTTAAGATGGCTATAACCTATGGGTTAACTTTATTTCACTGTGAAATAGAGTCTAATTTGTTAGCCTGCCAGCATGACCTCTTTCGCTTCAAAGGTCGGCAAATGGCTACAGCCGCTTCTGGGACTTATTCTCCTTCATCGCTGGATCACACTGGTACTCATGGTGTTTCAGGAAATCAGCAAGAACTCAATCAACGAGAACTATCTAAACGAACGCTGAGAGTCGATACCAGCGATCAAATGATGCGTTTTTTACATCTAAAAGGTCACCTAGGTAACTTTGTTGTGCAATTGGCGGACGGTTGGAGAACCACGCCAAGCTATGGCAAAAGTGGTCTACTCATCAACAGTACCCGCGCCCATTATCGAATGACGAATATTGCCGTATATCGAGGAAAAGCCAGCGATCTTAAACTAAGCCAAGTCATGGTGGGGCCGAATCATTATTTTGGAAGTTTGATAGACATTCATCGTAAAGCCTACAGCATAGAAATTGATAACGGTTTTCCTATCTTTTCTGAAAGCAGATACGAATCTCAAGATGACCTCAAAAACCTTTCAGGCTTACGTGAGCTCAGAACTTACGACATGCTGGAGTTCGATCAAGCACAATGGTCATGGAACAGTGGAAAATGCACCGCTCCAGCTATTGTCCAATTCCTCAGTGATAAAATATTAGACCGACAATCCGCCGCATCCTTAACCGCCGATTTAGGCGTATTAACCTTGCCTAATAGTGTAATTGAAATTCCGCATGTGGATGCCACTCAAGTAGATATATCGGCCTTTGGTGCAACACTTGTCATCAATAACAAACTCTTTACCTTAGCCAGAGAGCGTGAAGATACCATGGATGCCGTGAGCTATTGTTTTGGAGAGGATTATGCGGATTACCAAATCAAACATGGTAACGGTTTGTTTTTAGAAACCCATGACTTTACCCAAATCATGACCCCGCTTACCCCAAACAGTAGTGGGTTTATCACTTTAGGCCGACGAGTGGACACAGCGCCTAACCAAACCCTACAACTCATTGGCGTAAGCGTACCTTTTGGCTATTCGATCATTGTAAAAAGAGGCGCGATGCATGGTGATGCCACTTTTAAAGGGCATTATGCGATGGCGATGACGGTTCAACACACAACAATGGGAACCGCCGATGTTGTATTTCTAAGAACGCCCGATGATCAAAGAGTAAAGTTAACCTGTGATTTTCCGAACAAAGATCGAATCCCCTCTTATGGTGCTGACGATGAGCGTTTAATGCCACTCACTATGCCCCAAGGAAGAGGAGTTGAACGAGAAATTCGTGACAACTCCCTTGCAAAAATGAAACAAACACCGAAGCCTAGGGGAGTACTCACCAAATCGGTATTTAATCCTTCGATGTGGAGCTATTGGCAACAGATTCGTAGTTAATCAACCAATTGATAATCTCGTTTTAGCACCTCAATGATTTCCGCTTTCGGATGAGTCGACACTTGAAGTGGCTGGCCTATGATTTTTTCGGCCAGTTCGGTATAAGTTTTCGATACTTTCATCATGGCATCTAATGGCAGAGCATTATCACGCGCTAACGCTTCACGCTCACCCATGCGATCTTTATTAAGTAGAATATCGGGATCGGGGAAGTGATTTAGTAGCATCTGGCGGAAGCTTTCTTTTGAGTTTTCAACAACACGACCTTGCTGGTACTCTTTGGTATCCCAAATACGAGATGAGTCTGGTGTACCCACTTCATCCATGTAAATCAGTTTCGATTGACCTTTATCATCGGTCACATAGCCAAACTCAAACTTAGTATCGACAAAGGTTTGATCGATCGTTTCAAGCTGCTTACTGATCACAGCAAAGCCTTCTTTGAGCAGCTTCTCATACAAATCAATATCAGCAGCCGATTCAAAACCAAACGCTTCAACGTTCTCTTCGATATTCTTGCGAGAAACATTCACATCGTCTTGCTCAGGCACACCGGAAATATTCTTCAAAATGCCTTTGGTGGATGGGGTGATCAAAATTTCTGGCAGTTTTTGATCTTTTTGCAAACCTTCAGGCAAAGTGATCCCGCAAAACTCTCGCTCACCTTTGGCATACGCGCGCCACATTGAGCCTGTAATGTATTGACGGCAAATAGCTTCTACTTTTACTGGTCGCGCTTTTTGCACTATCCATACTAATGGGTGTGGCACATCTAAAATATGGCTGTCTGCTAATCCTTGCTCGGCAAAGCATTTAAACCAATGGTCCGAAATAGCATTTAGTGCAGCACCTTTACCCGGAATACCTTTCAGCCCCCCTTCACCATGAAAGATGCAATCAAACGCTGAGATACGATCGCTGATCACCATGATCGCTAGTGGCGTATCTTCGGCAACAGGATAATTTTTTTGCTTGATCAAGCGGCGGCTGTCTTCATCAGTCAACCAATACACACTGCGGACTTTACCGCTATGAACAGGTTTATCAGTGCGAATAGGTAAATCATCGTTCACCGCAAGAACAGAATCAGCAAGACTCATTGCAGGGTTTCCTTAACTGTAGGGGCTGGAATTTTTTTGAGCTATTTTACTGATTCAACAAGGTAAGTGCCATCTAAGCTAGGCAAGAATTTATTTTGTCATAAAGAATCACTATTTTTGTGGGACGTATAATCTTTGTGTAATAGATCTCTTTTTAAAATTATTTCCAAAATACCACTTGAATATGCGAAATTTCATATATATTATTTTTCGCATGTAAAGTTTTAGAGGATCAAACATGGATCCATTATTTTTGTTTAAAGCGCTGGCTGATACAACTCGGCTTAACACAATACTGCTCATCACTCATCAGCAAGAATTATGTGTGTGTGAGTTAATGGAGGCATTAGATGAAAACCAACCTAAGATTTCACGCCACCTCGCGCTACTCAAAAAACAACAAGTATTAATGGACCGCCGTGAAGGACAATGGGTGTTTTATAGACTCAACCCAGAATTGCCACCATGGTTCACCACCATGCTCAATGAGCTTATCGCTCAAGCAACACCAATATTTATTCAAACCTTGGCTAGGCTCGATGAAATGGGCGATCGTCCGTCTCGACAAGGCCAATGTTGTAATTAACACGAGAATTTAACCATGACAATTAAAGTAGGAATTAACGGCTTTGGCCGTATGGGACGCTTAGCACTGCGTGCAGCGTGGGATTGGGATAATGTCGAATTTGTTCACATTAACGACCCTCAAGGTGATGCTGCTACCTTTGCTCATTTATTAGAGTTTGATTCGGTTCATGGCCGCTGGAGCCATCAAGTGAGTGAAGAACAAGGAAAAATCTTAATTAACGATCACAGTATCAACTTCAGTCAAAATAGCACCATTGGCGAAACCGATTGGTCAGAGTGTGATGTTGTAATCGAAGCTTCAGGCGTCATGCGTGATAAAGCCAAACTGCAAACTTATTTAGATCAAGGTGTAAAACGCGTGGTAGTGACAGCGCCAGTGAAACAAGATGGCGTATTAAACATCGTTATGGGTGTGAATCAGCATCTTTATAATGCTGACGAACATCGTATCGTTACCGCCGCATCTTGTACAACTAACTGCTTAGCACCAGTCGTAAAAGTGTTGCATGAAAAGATTGGTATCGCTCATGGTTCAATGACCACCATCCATGACATTACCAACACTCAAACCATTTTAGATGCTCCGCATAAAGACTTACGTCGTGCCCGTGCATGTGGCATGAGTTTGATCCCAACCACTACAGGCAGTGCCACCGCTATTACTCATATTATCCCTGAGCTCAAAGGCAAGTTAAACGGCCATGCGGTTCGTGTTCCTCTAGCTAATGCGTCAATTACCGACTGTGTATTTGAAATGAAGCGTGAAGTGACGGCTGAAGAAGTCAATCAATTACTTACCGATGCGACTGAGAATGAACTTGCTGGCGTACTTGGTGTTGAAACCAAACCATTAGTGTCTATTGATTATAAAACCGATCCTCGTTCTGCGATCGTGGACGCGTTATCAACCATGGTGATCAACGGCACTCAGCTTAAGTTATATGTCTGGTATGACAATGAGTGGGGCTACGCAAATCGCACCGCAGAGTTAATGCGCCTTGTGGGTGAGATGGATAAATAAGCGTTAGGTAATTCTCTGTAGATGAAACGTAATAGTGCGCACGCCAACTGAAGCGTACGTCCATGTACTGACGACCGTTACATCCTGTAACGGACGGTTGTATTAGCGCACTATTACTCTTCTGGTTCATGAATAGTAATGTTCAATTGTTTAAGTTAATTTGGTATTTCAGATGTTCAAAACACTTCGCTCTCTCCCCGATGCCATCAAACAATACTTGATCATCACTGGCAACTATTGGGCATTTACCTTAACCGATGGCGCATTGCGAATGTTGGTGGTTTTACACTTCCACCAGCTTGGGTATTCTCCATTAGAAATCGCCATGCTGTTTTTGTTCTACGAATTTTTTGGTGTAGTGACCAATTTAGTGGGTGGATATTTAGGCGCTCGCATTGGGCTGAATAAGACCATGAACATCGGCTTGGGACTGCAAATCGCTGCATTGCTGATGTTGTTAGTACCGAGCGATGTTCTTCCAGCAATTGTCGCAGGTGTGCCTTGGGTGATGGCGGCACAAGCGCTGTCTGGGATAGCCAAAGATCTCAATAAAATGAGTGCTAAAAGTGCCATTAAAACTTTGATCCCCAAAGACGCCGAAGGCCAGCTTTATCATTGGGTGGCAATATTAACTGGCTCTAAAAATGCCCTTAAAGGCGTGGGCTTCTTTTTAGGTGGTTTGCTGCTGAGCATTATGGGATATCAAGGTTCATTGGCTTTTATGGCAATAGCCTTAGCCATAGTTTGGCTTCTCAGCTTGTATTTGCTGAAAGCCGACCTCGGTAAGGCAAAAGCTAAACCTAAGTTCACCCAAATGTTCTCGAAAAGCCAAGAAATCAATGTCCTATCGGCTGCTCGTCTGTGCTTGTTCGCTGCTCGTGATGTATGGTTTGTGGTGGCGCTACCTGTTTACTTTTCAACTCAGCTGAATTGGAGTAGCTGGGAGGTTGGAAGCTTTATGGCTTCATGGGTGATTGGCTACGGCTTTGTTCAAGCCTATGCGCCTAACTTCACAGGAAAGAAATCGGGCAAAGTGCCTTCGGGACAGCAAGCCATTATATGGCTACTTCCTCTGATTTTACTCCCTGTATTAATCGCTTTTTCGTTAATTTATGACTTCGACCCTACTTTGGTTTTAGTGTCAGGGTTACTGATTTTTGGCGGTATCTTTGCTATCAACTCATCTCTGCACAGTTATCTTATCGTGAGTTATGCCTCTAATGACGGTGTGTCAATGGATGTCGGTTTCTACTACATGGCCAATGCCGCTGGTCGATTATTAGGTACGGTTTTTTCAGGTTTGGTTTATCAAGTATACGGATTAGCGGCTTGTTTAATCGCTTCATCAATCTTATTGATGTTTGCGATGCTTTTTTCTTTGGGGCTACCCAAGCACAGCTCTAAATAACCTTCAATAATAGCTTTATTAACCCGATTAAACCGAAAAGGTTTTCGGGCTAGAGCTTATAGCTAACTCATTGGCTTTATTGTAAAAAAATATTTATAAACCTTATGAGATAGGCATATCCTCAAATAAATTCATAAACAGCATGATCTCATTGCTTCGCTTGAACTTAGAGGTATTCCTAATGAAATTAACGGTTTTATTTCTCATCGTAGCTTCACCATTTATCACCTTACCGGCACAAGCCAATGTCACTAGAAATCATGGCAAAACCTCAACCAATTTCGCCGTTTTACCCGTTAAATCATCCAATAATTTTTCAACCATCTATACAGCCCAAACTGGAAAACAATATTGCGAACAAGTGATTGGCAGCGATAAAAACTGCTTTCCTTTTCAAAACACTTCTACAACGTCACAAATGAACGTTCAATTTGATAATGCAGGTATTTTGAATATTGACAGAAATTTTTCCGATGTCATCCAACTAAAAGATTACTCCCAATCAACCCATGTCGTCGTTTCTAACCCCGACACCTATTCAAAAATTTACGATGGATTGGTGAGTGACATGGTGGGATTAACTTGTGATGGTGAGCATTGTAGACCCTGGAATTAACCTACTACAACAGGATACAAATACGACATAAATCTGACATTACTTTAAGAGGTGTAATTATGATTGAACAAAAGTTGCTCAATCAACTTCCTTTAATTATCGGATTGGCCACTTGTTCGATGTTCGCATTTGCAGCACCGTTAAATCAGATGAATGGAACTAAGCATCTACACAAATTCCCGATTGTTTCGTACTCTAAACCATTAGTAACTTTTCGACCACCGATACTCTGAGAACAGGCAGGGACTACTGCTTGAATATTGCTAGGGTCAAAAAAATTGCTTTCCTTTGCTGAATTACTCCTCCCAACCCTACATGAAGGTTACATTTGATGATGGAATAGTAATGCCTTTTGATATGATGCAAGCTAGGTGGTACTGGTTGGATGATTATGAATACAAAACTCAGATTCATGTAATCGTCAATAACACTCATGCTAACAAACAGATTTATGATGGTGAAATTAAAGATATGGTCGGCATAAAGTGTGATTTAACTCATTGTGAACCTTGGGAATGAATTAAGACTTAACACCTTCACGAATACAATCTAACAAGGCAACTATCCAGCAAGCAATTAGCAATATGAGCCCTAGGTTGGCCGTGACTAAAATCTCGCTATAAACCGATTGATGTATCGTCTTCATAATTGCAGCAGGATCTAACGGTAACTCACCACTGACAATTTGATCAGCAATACGTTGGGAAACGTCTAATATTGGTTTGATCAACGTAACAAGACTTATCAAAGTAAGCGCAATAAAACCATATCCTCTGTATTTATACCCTTGCAGCAAATGCCCTGCACCAGGGCACACAAAAGCTGAATACAAAGCGGCTTTAACTGAAAGCTTCATAACTACTTAATAATTTAGATAAAAGTGATAATTAAGAATGTAACACCTCGCCGTTGATCTTGCCAACCCAGTGCTAAGCACGCACAAATTGGCTACCGTCCATCCTCTGCACGGCGCTTTTTAAAGGCGGAATTCTTTGTCCATTTCGGCCAATCATTGTTATTGGCAAGTTTGGCAATAATACTGCTCATTAACGCTAAATCTTGTTGAGCAGCGCCTAAATCCCACGATACCTCATACTGGTCAGCTTCTTTATGATATCGATATTTCACGTAATCAGGATCACCAAGACCCATAAATAATAAACTCGGCACGCCCACTTGTGCTAAGGCAAAGTGATCAGAGCGAAAATATAACCCAGTTTGTGGATTAGGGTCAGGTTTTACTGTTCTACCTTGCGCCTGTGCAGCATCAGCTAAATAATTATCGAGTGTGGATAGGCCTTTTCCATAATCCAATACATAATCCTGTGCTTTATTGGTATTCATGCCATCAATATTCACCATAGCAACCAGATCTTTCGTGGATACTGATGGATTTTGAGCAAACTGTTTAGCGCCAATTAATCCTGCTTCCTCTCCTGTAAAATCAGCAAAAATAATATTGCGTTTAAAAGGCGCTTTATCCGCTTGCGCTTTAAGATTTCTTGCAAGATCCATCACGCCCGCATCACCTGATGCATTATCCACTGCACCATGAAACGTATGTACAGTGCCATTGCTATCAACCTTTTGCCCTAGGTGATCCCAATGGGCATGCACAAGAATAGATTCATTGGTTTGAGTGCTGGCAGGCAACTTGGCGATAACATTGTAAGACGTAGATTGCTCTACGTGATTGTTTAGGGTGAGATTGGCTTGGAGTTTCAAATCTATGGGTTTGAACTGTCGAGATATGGCCGTTTGCTTTAATTTATCAAAATCATACCCCGCCTCTGTAAAAATCTTCTGAGCGGTATCGTGCTGCAACCAACCCATTACGGCAACAGTATCATTGTTATTATCTGCATCGACTAGCGACAACTGAGTGCCACCCACTGAATTTTGCACAACATCCCAACCATAACCCGCTGGGGCGGTTTCATGAACGACAAATACTGCTTTTGCGCCCTGTCTTGCCGCTTCTTCGAATTTATACGTCCAGCGACCATAGTAAGTCATGGCATTGCCGGTAAATAAATTCGGATCTTGAGTAGCAAAGCCGGGATCATTAACCAATACAATGACCGTTTTACCTTTAACATCCACACCTTGATAATCATTCCAATGATATTCAGGGGCATTAATGCCATAGCCGCAAAACACTACATCACTATTGCTTAAATCGATCTGATCACTCAGACGCTCGGTTCTAGCGGTAAATTGGGTCATATTAGTGAACGATTGATCTCCAATATTTAAGCTCATATTCTGATCTGTGGTGATTTTTGCCATTGGTACGGGTTGTAAATATTTACCTTTATAGCCCGGCAATAAACCAATATTTTTATAAGCGTTAACGAGATAATCCGTGGTCAGTTTTTCTTGTGGGCTTAACGGCGCTCGTCCAGCAAACTTTGTGGATGATAAGGTTTGCACATCCTGTCGATATTGCTTTTCGTGAAATTGATACGTTTCAGCTGAAACATTAAAAGCAATGCAACTTATCGCTGCAGCAGAGAGGTATAAAGATGCCTTATTCATAGTAAATAAGCCCTAAAATTTAACCGATTTGAAGCGTCATAATGCTCCTTGCAAGCTGAGTGCTAGCTTAATGTAATGCTATAAAAAAAGGAGCAGCAGCTCCTTTATTTAGAGGGCGTTCCCAATTAGATTTTTGATTGACCGACATACAAAGCTGTCGTTATTACATTGGCTGCTGTTAATTTTTTAGGTTAAACAAGTCGGAAAATGTGAAGTGTAGTAATCTACACGAACATTTGACAACGCAGTTTAAACAAAAAAGAAACGCAGCCCTTCGGGTTACATCTAAAATTCGCAAACTCTTCGTTACTCATCTTTCGTTGACCGACATACACTGCTGTCGTTACTGCGTTTAGTCCACTAAACTTCATTCTTCGTGCCTTGATTTTGCAAATTTTAGGTTGTAACAAATCAAAAAGTCTTTAATTAGGTACGCCCTCTGACCGTGTTAATTACTGGCAGTTCATCAAACGGGTTAAGCCGCCTGTTCTTGCTTCAACCGAGTTTTCTACGTTCGAAGCCAAAGTTGGGAAGAAGTTTAAACCAGAGCGGTATTCAATTTCATCAATCGTCACTTCTGTGCGGCAGTAATCATCACGGCGTCCAGCCGTTTGTTCCATGATAAAACCTGATGCATTAATCCACCCTGTATTTGAAATGGTTGCAACCACTTTAAAGTAGCCTGATGGCACAAAGTGTTCTTCATCTGCTTCAGGCAAAGTAGCAAAATCATATTCGTATAATGGACCGGTAATAACGTATACAGAGTTGCCATTTCTAACTGCACCACGCACGGCATTTTCCAGCTTCACCCAAGGGCCTTGGTTAAGATCGCTGGACTGTGGAGTGATATTACTTAGGTAATTCGTCGTGCTCCAATAATGTGTGTTACTAAACGAAGCCAAAGGCACTTGATGCCCTCTGTCCGTACCAATAGTGGCATGAGCACCTTTGTAATCACTTGGTTCTAGAGTTGCATTCTCAGGCAACTGTGGATCAGCTCGCCATGTGCGAGTGCGAGAGCCACCATCAATCGTTTGTGGTGTGACTTGATAAGCCACCCAGTCCGCAAACTTAGTTTGAGCATTGTTAGAAAGTGTATAGATAGGTCTTTCAATCACTTGGTTAGTGGCAACGCCACCTGTTGGACAACCATATTGACCACAATTATCTGCAGACGCAGAAAAAGAGGCCACAGCCGAAACGGCAACAGCTACCATCATTACGTTTTTCATTTTTACCCCTTGTTACTCCCAGATATCACTCTCATGGTGTTTTCTAGGTTTATTGGTTTCGCCAGAATTGGCGACAACGTATTTTAAGGAGTTAGATTACAGTTTTGTTACAGGAATGATTTGAAGTAGGTTTAGTTTCTTATGATTGGTTGTAAATTTGTATAAAGTTATTGACGGAGATTAAGGTTTTGAGGCTTGTGGTAGTGACATGTGATTGAAAGGCGAAGCATGCCAGCTTCGCCGTAAAACTCAATTAAAAGCGATAGCTTGCTTTAAATTTCATCAATGAATTACCAGATTTCGTTTCTAAATCAAAACCTAAGCCAAAACCATTAGTAAACATATAATCTGTACCAGCCACTAAAAGAGTATCACCATCAGTATGTTTGCCTCCGATCTTGAGCATCCAACCATCAACGACTTCAACTTTATATTTAGCTGTAATAACAAATGCAGAATCATCAACTTTTACTGAACCAACTTTTGCTTCAGCTTTTTGCCAGCCTGCATCAAGGTCGATAACAGAGCTTTCATTAATCTCAAACTGCTTACCCACAACTGCATTTAAGAATGTTGTGTCAACATCGCGCCTAAATGCAGTTACTTTTAAATCCAAATAGTCAGCAGAAACATAGTATCCGTTATCCCACTGGTAACCACCACCAATAGTCATCCCTTTAGGATCTAGTCCAGAAGTATCAATCATGGCATAGCCAGCGTAAACATTGCTATTAGACAAAATAGATTTTTTCTCATCAGCAATAGCATTGAATGATAAACCAAGTGCAAGAGGAAGTAGCGCGAGTTTAAAAAGTTTCATAATAATCCCTTATAAAAAAATCAGGGCTATCGTATTCGATAGTTCAATAATGAGCAATCTAGTTTTTGTAACTTTTATGATTAATTTTCAATAAGTAATATAAATTACCTAAGTTGCGCTTTTCGCCTTCTTCAACCATGGTTTAAACAGATTGAAATACAAATTAAGGAAATAAGTTGTGTCTTTGGTTATACGAAGTGGTATAAATTTGACAAAAAATTTAACCATTGATCAAAAACAGCTGGATACCATCAAAAATGCTCAATCTCTTGAAGAGGCAACCAAACTCGGTTTTATTGATCGTATCATGGATAAACTTTTTTCAAGGAATAAAGCGGAAGTCCATAAGCAGCTATATTTTTTATTCCAAGAACATTCTTCAAGCAGTGCTGAAGGGATCATTCAGAAAGCACAAGCCTTTGATCGCCTCACTCAACTCGTCGATCGCAAATATCGTTCAAGCCTTACTATGTCTGTAACGCAAGCCCCATTAGGCGAACAATCACATAAAGTCTCGTTTAAGTTTAAATTACAAGAACTCCCATTTTCCCTTGAATTTTCATGCAGCAATCTACCTGAAGAACTCAGCCCTAAATCCGTTGCTCAACAATGGTTAAAGGCTGAGCAAGGAAAACACTTAATGCTTCACTGCCCTTGTGACGGTTGGCAACAATTGATGGAGCAGTTTCAGCAGGATTCAGAAGAAGTTATCATTCAGATGTACCAGACTAATCTAGATGATGCTGCAACATTAGAAAGTGACACTGTCTATCCTGATTCAATATCTGAAGAAGATAAATCGGTATTTCAAGAAATGTTACGTGCAAATAAAACTGAACTCACAACTAGCAAGTTGGATCAAATCGATCTAGCGGAAGACACACAGGAATCACCTAGCTCGAAAAAGAGTCAAGCACATGGTTTAACTCCACTCGAAGCCGCAGGAAAAATAAAAAAAGCGTATCGAAACTTCAGAGAAAATAAAGAAGCAGCAATAGAAGATGCAAGAGTTAAAGGCGCAAAGCATGCTGTAATGACCAATAAAGATGGTACGCGATATTTTGTCGATCCCAATGGCTTATTTCCTATGATGAGAAGACCTATATATCGGCCATCACAAGAAGTCACTGGTGCGCATAGTAAGCTTGATAGAGCCGATGAGCAGTATGTAAGATTTACCCATGTATTTGAGAGTAACTTAGATCAAACTCTAACTGATCCCATTGGGGATATTGACTTGCATGAAATTGGCAGACTCGAGGAGCATTTAGAGCAACAAGATTATTTTGCTGATGCGCTTAATGAACTTAAGCATGCCTTGCCTAATTCTTCTTTTCAAGGACGTTCGATACAAGCTGGAATGCAAGGTTTTTTAGATGACCAAGGACGAAGAATTGCGGTAAATGGTGGAGAAAATACCAAACAATTTGTAGATAGAACCAATACTTCCATTCCATTGCAAGCTTTTCATATTGCATGTGAAGATCTCGCGTCTGCTCATAAGCATGGCATCTATTTTCGGGATATAAAGAACGAAAACCTTTTGTACAGAGATCATCAAGTTGGTTCAAATGGGAGAAAAATTCCAATAGAGAACCCTAAAGTGAATTTTATAGATTTAGATGAGATGTATACACCCAATTATGGAAGTGCATATAGAAGATGTGGGGCTGAGCCCTATATGACAACTGAATTACTGGCTGGCAAGGAGGATGGTGACAAAAGTATCATCGAGTCTGCTGATAACTATGCAATGTTAATCTCCTTATTACAAAGTGTATCCGTTACGATAATGAAAAACATACCAACATACTCGCATTCAAGAGCAGATATGTTTGAACATGGAATACTTCATGAGGAAAGTAATTCAGCAGAGCATCGAGCAATGCTGAATCAAGTACTTACACAAGTTATTAAGCCTGAGCACCTCGAACAAGTGCAAAATTTTCTGCGAGAACCAACAGAATACCCATTAGAAAACCCACTTGATAAAGTAATCAATTGGCAAGCCTCTTTATAAAAAAAGTCGTGAATAACACACTCACGACTTCTTAAATAACCTCAGTGCTGTAGAGGTTGGCTTATGCAAAGCTGAGGTTAAATAGCTTCCCTTTAGTTGTAGTTATTCAGCGTTATTTTCTGACAGCTCAGAGACTTTACTATCTTGCGGCAAAATCAAATTCATCAAAATACCCACAACACCGCATAAACTGATCCCAGTAAGTGAAAACGTAGCAGAGCCCACCGACATCCCGCCAATACCTAACACCAGAATCGTCGCCACAATGCATAGATTACGCTGTTTGCTTAAATCCACTTGATCTTTTACTAAGCTGTGCATACCTACCGCAGCAATAGACCCAAACAACAAGATCAAAATACCACCCATCACAGGTGTTGGGATCGATTGCAGTAACGCTCCTAACTTGCCACAAAACGCTAATAGAATGGCGATACAAGCCGCCCAAGTCATGGTAGCAGGATTAAAGTTTTTAGTCAGCATTACCGCGCCAGTCACTTCAGAATAGGTAGTATTAGGCGGCGCACCAAAACAAGCCGCGACACTGGTAGCAACACCGTCACCTGATAATGTGCGATGTAATCCCGGCTTTTTCACATAGTCTTTACCGGTAACATTACCAATAGCGAGCACATCGCCAATGTGTTCTATCGCAGGGGCAATGGCGACAGGCAGCATAAATAAAATCACTTGCCAATTAAACTCTGGAGCGACAAAGTTCGGCATTGCAATCCAAGCGGCATCGGCAACTTTACTGCCATCAAGCATACCTAGGAAACCTGCCGCAATTGAACCAACCACTACACCACATAAAATCGGCACTAAACGGAATAACCCCTTAGCTAAGGTTGCTACAGATAAGGTTGTGATCAATGCCGCCATTGAGACAATTAACGCATCTTGATAGGCAAACAACTCTATCGCACCATCGCCTGTTTTCCCCATCGCCATTTGTACAGCAACAGGTGCTAGGCTTAAACCGATCACCATGATCACAGGACCAACAACAACGGCAGGCAACACCTTCTTTAGCAAATCCGTACCACGCCAACGCACGAATTGCCCGAGCAGTAAATAGACGATACCAACGGCAATTAAGCCGCCCATGGTCGCAGAAATTCCCCAGTTTTGAATACTGAGTGAAATTGGGGCGATAAAGGCAAAAGAAGACGCCAGAAATACAGGTACTTTGCGTTTAGTAACCAATTGGAATAGCAGTGTCCCCAAACCCGCACCAAACATAGCAACACTTGGATCAAGCCCTGTCAAAATAGGCATTAACACCATTGCCCCAAAGGCAACGAAGAGCATTTGTGAGCCAGCAAGGGCATTGTGTAAATTCGAAGGGGGAGAGGTTTGTTCCATAATTCCAACTGTTTCAAAGTGAGATAGAAAAGTTGGAAGGGAATTGTAATCTAAGGCTTAGATAATACAAAACACTATCTGTTAAAAAACGATTTAAAATGTTGCAAAAAGCGATTCGCTAACTATTTTTCCGGTACCATAGCTAAAACCGACTCAAGACTCATACCACCATCAGCTAGACACGGTTTTTCGGTAATAAACCCCCAGCTCGAACAAGACGTTAACGTAGGATAAAAATTATCAAAAGCTTCAGCATTTTTTAGAATAATGTGTTCAGGCTTTCCTCCCCTTGTTCTGACAAAAATCAAAGCAACGATATAACCTTTGCCAAGCTGAATGCGTATTTTATTTATGTCAGACTGACGTGTAGGGCTATTCGTAAGCGGCTCAAAGGCTCCCTGAACATTTAACGGAAGCTGCTGATAACCAGCTCGTGCGAACGCATTATATTGAGAGTGAATCGAATAAGCTTCTAGCGTTTTAATGACCGTTTCAACCAATGCCAAGTCCTTATCTAGATCACCCGTTGATTGATCATTTGTTAATTCAAATAAACTCAACAATTCTTGTTTTTGCTCTTTTGTTCCAATACACCTTACCGCTTCGAGTACTCCGGACATTTCTTTTTGAAGTAATAATGCATTCACCGACTCAGGACTAAAGGCAGATAACCGTGAACAGAAACCTAAATAATAACGTTTTTGCCAAGATTCATCATAATCATGATACGTTTCTTGCTTATCTACACGTCTGTCAAAACATTGATTAAAGTGACCGCTACTAATGATCTGAAACAGCTCGCTGGGTGTTGTAGAGTCATCACGCAGAAAGCTCAGAGTTTGAAATGCGTGGGCTCTCGGACCGTGAACAATCAATGGCGCATCACAAGCATCCAAAAACATGGTATGTTGTGCCACGACATCCCCATACTTAGAAGAAATAAAGCCATTAAATGTGACTAATGTGGCTTGGTGCAAGCCATGCTGTCTGAGCTTGTTGACCAAAATCTTATCCAATAATCGACCTTTTTGGATAGGAGGGCCGCTCAACCAAACATTAAAATCAGGTACGGTTAGTGCCTGCTGGCTTCGCATAGAATAAGGTACATCAGCATTATAAGTTGAGCTTTTTTGACAATGTCTAGGATCATGAAAACTAACAACAGGACAGTCTCTGTGTTTTTGTAACAGCCTTTGCTTAGGTTCATCTTCCATTTGATTATATAGCTCAAAGCCTACTTCAAAAAAGGTTTTAAACATTGCCTCAATCCGAGATCCTTTAAAAAAATATTGACGTAACACTTCATTCAAAGGTTGTATTTCATCATTTTGGGATATTTTAAATTGCTCCAATTGGTGTTGATGAAATTTGTCCCGGACTTTGTGAAAGTCTGGAATAATTTGTGTACCAATACTTTTCAGGATTAATTGATGCAATGGTATGCGGTTTAAATCGTAGATGATCTCATTTTCGAAGTCTTCACTTTTAAACCAATCCTCGGGAGGGGTATCTTTAACCTTCGGGCTCACAATCACCCTCATTCGCCCTAAACGATGTCCACTTTCACATTGTTCAATTGGATTTTTTGGCAAAGAGTTATCTGCAAAAAGTTGCGAAAGTGATACAGATGCATTGCTTAGAGATGCCATTTCGGATTTAAAAGTGTGTATGTTTAAAACCCAAATTCTTGCAAATCCTAAAATAACTGTACAGTTAACATTCGTTTACATAAACACATATCAATGTACTATTGCTTAAGGAAGCCCTACATAAGCAAAAAGGAGCCTAAGCTCCTTTTAATCATCAACTTAATTTAATAATTAAGCTTGCTCTTTTGAACGACGTGGGCGACGTTCACCTTGTGGGCGGTTTGAGCGACCACGATCGTTACCACGACGTTCACCGCCTCGGCGATCACCATTACGGCGACGTGGTGGACGGCTGTTACCACCATCATTGATCACTTGATCGCCTGCTTCACGGATATTCAATTGACGTCCACATACGCGAACCTTTTTCAGGTGTTGCAGTACATCTTTTGGCATACCTTCAGGAAGATCAACCGTAGTTACTGCATCGTATAAGTGGATTTGACCAATGTAACGGCTATCAATATTCGCTTCATTGGCAATCGCGCCAACGATGTTACCTACGCCAACGTTATTATCACGCCCCACTTCAATTAAGTAGCGGCACATTTTCACATCAGGATTATCTTTTAAGCCTTCGGCTTTACCTGGCGCGATTGGAGTACGATCACGGTTACGACGGCCATCACGATCATTGCGCTCACGCTTATCACGCACACGTTCTTGCATTGGCGGAAGCTGTAAAGGACGCTCTTCTTGTACTTTATGTAATAAAGCAGCTGCCAATAAATCGGTATCAACTTCAAGCTGATTACACAGTTCTGCCACCGCTTCTTTCATAAAGTTTAAATCGCCTGCTAAGGTCTGAGCTACCTGCTCACCTAGACGTGATAAACGCTTTTCAGCAACGATTTCAGGGCTTGGGATGCTCATTGGCGCAATACGGCTGTTAGTAGCACGCTCGATGGTGCGCAGCATACGCATTTCACGGTGAGTCACAAACAAAATTGCCATACCTGTACGACCAGCACGACCAGTACGGCCAATACGGTGTACATAAGCTTCAGTATCGTAAGGAATATCAAAGTTGATCACATGACCAATACGTTCTACGTCAAGACCACGTGCTGCAACGTCAGTCGCAATGATGATATCGAGCTTACCGCTTTTCAGCTGATCAACTGCACGTTCACGAGCTTGTTGGTTCATATCCCCATGTAAAGGCGATGATGCATAACCACGCGCTTCCAATTTTTCAGCCAACTCAACACAAGAGTTACGGGTACGAACGAAGATGATGATCCCTTCGGTATTTTCCACTTCTAATACACGAACTAATGCTTCAAGCTTGTTGTGCTGTGAAATTTGTACAAAGCGTTGCTCAATCGACTCAACGGTCGTATGACTAGCCGCAATGCTAACAAGTACAGGATCATTAAGATGTTTCTTAGCCACACGCTTGATCTGCTCTGGCATAGTTGCTGAAAACAGTGCCAGCTGACTGTTTTCAGGCTTATGATCTAGAATCCACTCAATATCATCAATAAAGCCCATTTTTAGCATTTCATCGGCTTCATCCAATACTAATGCTTTTAAGTGTTCAAGTTTAAGCGTGCCACGGCGCATGTGATCCATTACACGACCCGGAGTACCGACGATCACTTGCGGACCACGTTTTAATTGATGTAATTGCTGCCCCATGCTTTGACCGCCATAAATAGGCAGTACATGGAAACCTTTCATGTATTTCGCGTAGCTGTTAAATGCTTCAGCCACTTGCACTGCCAACTCACGGGTTGGAGCTAGGACTAAAATTTGTGGTTGAGACTGCTTGGCATCACAGCTGTTCAATAGTGGTAAAGCAAACGCACCGGTTTTACCGGTACCGGTTTGTGCTTGACCAAGGATATCTTTACCAGCCATTAATGGTTCAATACTGGCAGATTGAATTGGGGTAGGTTTTTCGTAACCTAGCTCGTCAAGAGAGCGCAGAAGGGCGTCGGACAGACCGAGTTCACGGAAGGTTTTTTCATTGGATGACATTAGGTTGTAGCCTTATGGATGCGCAGGAAGCGCAATTTACTTCTAAAGACAGAAAATCAACCTAATATCAGTCGTGTCGATTTCCCGCACCGAAACGAGGGATTATACCAGACTTACTGAAACTTAGCTACGGGTTGTTGAAATTACCTTTAATCGTAATACTAATTTGTGTTCAGCATCTTGTCGCTTTGTGGGTGCTTATTACTTGCATCCAAGAGAGTAGGTTTTTCGCTCGCGACTTGGCTTTCGTCGTGTTCTGACTTCTGTTGACTTGCTTTTGATAGCATATCTCTAAGGGGATCTGCCTTCGAAATTTCTTCTATGCCTCCAAACACGAGTACATTCCGTAATTCAAGAATGAAACTCATCATGCGCCCTTGGGTTATAATTTCAGATTCAGTCATTGGCTCATTAGTTACTGGGTTAACTGGATTCGTTCGCAACGCTGTTTGTAACGCTGAGCTCTCAAAAAGATTACCTGCTTTATCTAAACATGGCTCTTCGAGTTCAAATAAGCCCTTAAGCGTGATAGGGCAAGTCATTCGACTCAAAAAGCTCTGTAAGAATACAGGCCCCATCCGTTGTAAAAACTCATCAGTAAGAACAATCCCAGCCTTTTTTGACCAAGTATAAGGTGCCATCACGCACTCAGTTTGCACTGCTGAAGCTTTAGCATCGTCCCCACGTGTAAAATGAAACTGTTGCCCATAAGGATAAAAAGTGAAACCAACATCTCCCTTTATTTCAGCTTGCGCATCGACCAACTGATCACACTGTTCAAGTGTCCATTTTTGATTGTTAGGTTTACATTCTCCCCTCTTATCTCCCCCCTCAGTTAGCTGCCCAAACAGGGGGATAATATTGAATTGAGTATTCCCTTCAAAGCGTAAACTCAAATTTTTCAATAAAGATAAAGAGCTTGGCTGAATTGAAAAAAATACAACGTTCACTGTTTTACTGGTTTCCTCCGCTAACAAGTCATTAATTTTGGCATGAAATGTCACCTCTTCTTCACTTAACAGTTTGGGCAACAAATACAAATGGCCGTTTTCGGGTAATAACACCGTAAGCACTGCTTGATAATCATTACGTGGAGGTAAAACTAATTGCTGGTTTTCCATAAACATCGGAGATAGTTTATTTTCTTTGGTAAACCTTAGTGCTTCAGTTTGTAACGTTAGATGATCAAATTTATCTAAGTTGACTTTAGGCCGCTTCCGTAGTGTTATTTGGCAGCCTAATAACGGGATACTCAAGCCCGTAGCAGGTCCTCTACCTATAAGATATAAATACAATTCCATACCATCGAGCTGGTTTTGAACAACCCGGCTACGACCTGAAAACCAACGACAGCCAGAATGTGTTGGATCTTCGTCTGTAGATGTTCCACTAGCCTCACTAATCCTAGAACGTTTAAAACTTTTAGGCTCATAATAGTTAATGGTTTTTTTACTATAGGTGAACTTTTCTGGAACTAAATCTTTAAATAGATCGAATATCTCAACTCTAAAAGGACCTGGTGATTCATGTGGTCGAAAAGGAGAAATTAAACGCCTTAAAATAAAACTCCAACTCGTCACTTGAGCTAAATAAGGGAAGACGTGAACTCTGGAATACAAAGGATAGTTTTCTTCGACACAGTCTCCTATCCAATCTATCTTTTTTTGATGAGCTTGATCGGAATTATAATCAAAACTCAGTCGAACAAACTCACTGTATTTATTTTCAACTATTCTAGCGATCAGTGTTTTAACCGTTCTATAAATTGCAGGATCAAGGTTGAGCGTTTTAAAGCTGCCATCTTCATTCCGTTGTGTAATAACTCCCCATTCACCTGATAACAGCGTTTCTGATACTTTGCTGTAGCATTCTAAATGTTCTTGTTCACTGTAGGGGTTATCGAGTAATGCATTCACACTTTGAATAAGCGCTTGTGATGTCGAAAAATGGCTAGACATCTTGTGAGAAGAAGCGATATTGCCAGTACCACTTTTTAATCTATTGGATGTCATGGGAGCATGTGATAAACATTCCGTTTTAAAGCTAACCGTTAGCTTGTCTCCAATGGTGGAATCAACAGCATCATCATTTAAAAACCTTTCCAAAGTCGCTCGGACCTCATTTACTTCATGATCATGAGTTGCAGTATCTGACGCTTTGACAGCCCAACGTGTATGCTCACTGTGGTAAGTTAGAGTAAATGTCCCCAAGTATAATAAACTGTTTTGCCTTGCTACATTAACCCTAACGCTCGAGCCAGCTTTAGAAAGCGCTATAGAAGCCAACCCGCCTTGAGAAATAAATTGATGGGTATTGGCTGACCATAATAATTCTGACGCCATAATTGATTAACCTACTTCTAGCTTTTACTTACTTTCATTTAAAAGAGCACTGGTGATATCTTAGCGGGCAGAATTGTTAAAAAATAGTTAATTATTATTAACTTACAACAAAAACAAACGTCTCCCTACCCGTATCAAAACCTTGGAGTGTAGGGAAAACGCAATGGCGCAGCAATCTTAGGTTTATCTCGAGGTAAAGTAGAAAAGTCTTGGCACCTCATCACGTGACATTCATTATTCTTATCCAAGATATAAAATGCTTCTCTCTCATTGAAACAATGGTGCTTGAATTGAATACGATAATCAAAGCACATCGACTGAAGCTGATTCAATGCCCAAGTACATTTCCGTGGGCTATTTGAAGTTAAAATGGTCTCAAAATGTTCAATGGCTTCGCTGGGTTCCTCGAAATGTCCATCACAGAAATTAAAGAAGTCAATCGCAGTGTTAAATACAATATAATCTTTATTTCTAACTCTAGATGGCGCATCTTCTCGTAAATGTTTCACTTCCCCAAGGGGGAAAGAGCTGCCACCCGAATGTAATTCAAACGATGCACTCGTGGGAATTGTCTTTTTACTACCCAGTGATTCCCCTTCTTCAGGTTTTGATGATTTTGGAATGCATTTTAATTGAGGAGCACTAATTCGATAACGTTCTCCTGCAATAGTAACCAGCCTTTGTTTTGCAAAAGTAGCATCAGGCTCTGCCACAGCGCTCGCTGATGTACTACCAAACGATCTCGCTTGGATAGTATACCCATTTGGAATTTCTTGTGGCTCTTTGGTTCTGAGTAAATTTTGCAATCGATAATAAGCTTGATTGGCAACAGTTAAATCAGTGGTATGCATTATTGTATAAAGCTGCAAATAGGCTTCGTAAGTTCGTAGACCAAAAAAGCGATCTATTTTGCGGTCTAGCCATTTTGATTGAACAGCGGTAACATCAAAACTCTCCCAATTCTGCATTTGTTGTATGTCATCAAAAGGAATTGTGTGTTCCCTTAGTAAACAACAAAATTCCCCAGCAAGAGTAAGGTGTGAAGGATAACAAGTAGTCAAAACTATAAACCAATCAATAAAATAGTGATTACATTATAGCCCGCCACTTTTGTTGATTAAGTGAATTATTGTTCATTGCGTTTATTGGCAGCAGACTGCTTTATGTTCCCAAGACTCATCAAAACCTTGGTAAATTAGGGAAAGAAAATGCTGACATAGTTTTTAATCGTTCAGGCGAATTAACAAAATCGCTGCATCTAATTATTAGAACGTTTCCTTTATTATCTAAAATATAAAAGGCATTCCTTGCTTCAACAGGTTGGGATTTGAACTGTAAACGGAAGTCGTAACAATTGGTTAGAAGTCGCTTTAAAGAAGCGAAACAATCTGGCTCATTTTGAGACCTTAAAATAATATTCAAATCAGACAGTGCTTGACTCATATCATCAAAGCGACCACCACAAAATTTAGATATACCTAAAGCACTCTTTTTTGATACATACTCTTTGTCAGGAATCTTGACATCAACCACTTCAGCTTTTGATGTTTTTATTCCACCAAGGAGAAAAGTGTCGTTATTGGAGTACAGTTGATACTGTGCAGAAGTAATAATCCTCTGAAATTCATCGTCTTCCCACGTTATCAGGATTTCACTTAATTGTATGGCACTGACTCGATAACGCTTCCCTCCGACGATTACTTGCTTTTGTGTAGCAAAGTCGGGATTGGTTGTTGCTTCTGTCATTGCGGGAATCGGACATGCATCAATGGGTTTATCCTGAGTTACAGGAAATTGAGGTATATCAGACTCGAGGGTTCTTAATTTACTCTGCAGCCGATTATAAGCTTTAGAAGCGATATCCACGTTATTCGTATGAATGATGGTATGAAGTTGCAAATACACTTCATCAGTGGGTAGAGAAAAAAAACTGTCTACTATTCGTTTATGTAAACGTGTTCCAACGGTATCCGTGCTATAGCTCTCCCAAGTCAGAGAGTCACGCAGTGACTTAATTTCTTCAAAAGGAATATTTCGCTCAACATAGCGCCCAAAACGTTCACCAACAAGCGTGAGATGTGAAGGGATATATGAACTCAAAAACCTAATCCAATCAATCAAGCATTGTTCAAATTATATTCAACAGCCTAACTTATACCAGTGAAGCATTGTTAATCACACTTCCCTTATCAACTAGGGGTTACATTTACTTCCTTTTCTTTTTGATTTCATCAATTTCGTCAAAGTCCTCATCTGAGCCTGAACCTTCAGGAATTATCTTCGTGGCTGAGGCTTGGTTTCTCTCGACCATTTGTTTTACTGCATCTCCACCGAGCTCTAGCTGCCGTTTTTTTTCATTCATAACACCAGCTAAAGCTGGAACGGTTGTAGGGACCTCTTCAATGCCTTGCTGTAAAAGCAAAGAACGTAATTGTCGAATTTGCTCTAAAAGAATTTCAGGCTCCCAAATATCGGCTTCCGTCATGGTTTCCTTAGTGAGTGGGTTGGTTTGATGCTGTCTTATCCACATTAATAGCAACGGTTTGTCAAAAAGATGACAATGTCTATCAAAACAGGGAGTATCAACACCCATAATGCTTTCTTGTGAAATCGCACAAGTCATACTTTCTAAAAAATTCATGGTGAATATCGTGGCTGAATGCATAAAACTATCGTTGGGTGTTCGCATTAGCTGTTTTGACCAAGTATATGGCGAAATGCTGCACTCTTTCTCAACCAACGACGAACCTTTTGGTTTAAGTGCAAAGTGAAACTGTTGACCATGTTCATAAAATGTAAAACTGAAATTGCCTGTCACATCCGTAAAATCTTCAGCCACCATACTGTAATGCTGAAACGCCCATTTTTCGCCTCTGGGCTTAAGGTTCTGATTATTCAGCAATTGCCTAAAAGGGTTAATGATGTTGAACTGAGTTCTTTCTGAGCATTGAATATTTAAGACATTGAGTAAGGATAGAGAACTTTGTTGTATGGCAATAAATACAATATTCATTTTCTGACTATCTTCATTCGCCAATAATGTATTCATTTTTTTAATAAAAACTGTATCATCTTCAGTCAGTAACTTTGGTAGAACATATAAATGCCCACTTTCAGGAAATAATACAGTCAAAACAGCTTGGTAATCATCACGTGACGGTAAAACGAGCCTTTTACTTTCTAGCCAAATTGGGTTTATTTTATTATCAGCTGTAAACCTCATTAACTCTGCTTCCGTCCTTGGTTGATCTATTTTCACTGCCGATTTATCTGGTCTATGCTGCAGCCTCAACTGACAACCCACTAATGGGATCTCGTTCTGGTCAATTGAGTTTTGGGCGCTTTTCAATCTTCTTTTACCAATTAAAAGCAAATATAACTCAGTTTTTTCAAGATGAACTTGTTTAAGCTTGCTTGGACCATCCTGCCAGCGACAAGAAGAGTATATTGGATCCTCTGTGGTCCATTTTCCACTCGCCTGACTGATTGTCGCTCTATCATATTCTGTAGCGTTATGATACGTATTACTAGTCTTCGAACCTGAATTCTGGCGTGGCACCAAATCAACAAATAAATTGAAAATTCTTGCCCTTAAAGGGCACGGTGACTCAGAGGCAGGAAAAGGAAAAATGGTATCTCTTATGATGAAGCTCCAACACGCTGTTTGCGCAAAATAGGGAAGCCGTTCCTTGTTTCGGTAATGGTCTTCATTCTCAGGAAAGGTATCAGCAAACCATTGTTTTAGTTCTGTTCGATAATGAGGCAAGCCCAAATACTGTCGGTATTTTTGCTCTACGATATTAACGATTAACTTTTTAACCGCTAGGTGTACGGCAGGATCAATGCTTATTTTTACTAAACTGCCATCTTCGCCACGTTCTTTTTCTCCCCCCCACTCTTCGGATAACAGCGTTTCAGAAACTTTGGTATAACAATCTAAATACGCTTGTTCATTATATTCTTGTTCTAATAATGTATTTATGTGTTTGACTATAGCATCTGAAGATGTGAAGTGACTCCGCATTGGACTCTCTTCGATTGCTTGTTTTGCTGGGGGCACTGGTTGAGTCTGTTTTGGTTCTGATTTTGTAACCATCCTAACACTCAAGTTTGTCACTGGGTTGGGAGCAGTACTCCACGCAACAGAAGCTGTTGAAGGTGAGGCGAACTTATACCCTCCCTTGGGAGGTGCCTCATTTAAAAACTCACATAATGCGCCACAAGCCTTAATGATATCAGGGTCTAAACTACCACTACCTTTAAGCTGCCAACATTTATGTTTTTTGTCATAAGCAACAGTATATGTTTGTGAAATCAAGTAACTGGGTACGCCCGAAAGTCGAATACTGACTCTTGATTCTTTTTTTCCGCTTTCACCCCCAACACTGGAGCCAAAGTAGTAAACTGGTTTGTCTGAGAAGACCAAACTAAATCTATCGCCATGAAAGGTATACCAAATATTTCTTCAATCTATCGATACACTATTCTAATCAGTAAATCAGGATGAGATAATGAATTATGGTTTATCTATCATTCTAGGAAAGTTAGGGCGTGCCCTAGTATCAAACGTATGTCTTTGTACTTAGAGGCCGTATATGGCCTCTAATCGAGTGTAAGGAATTACTTTAACATCGGCTTTATAAATCGTGCCGTATGTGACGTAGGATGCTCAGCGACCTGCTCTGGCGTTCCACAGGTCAATATGGTTCCACCACCAGAACCACCTTCAGGGCCAAGATCGACAATCCAGTCAGCCGTTTTGATCACATCTAAGTTGTGTTCAATCACTACCACGGTATTGCCGTGGGCTTTTAAACGATGCAAAACATCAAGCAGTAATTGAATATCGGCAAAATGAAGACCAGTAGTTGGTTCATCCAGAATATATAAGGTTTTACCTGTGTCTCGTTTTGACAGTTCTTTTGCCAACTTCACCCGCTGCGCCTCACCACCTGATAAGGTTGTCGCACTTTGCCCTAGCCGAATATAAGACAAACCTACGTCCATCAGGGTTTGCAACTTACGAGCAATGGCCGGAATGGCATCAAAGAAAACTCTGGCCTCTTCCACTGTCATTTGCAGGACTTCGTGAATGTTTTTGCCTTTGTAACGCACTTCTAAGGTTTCACGGTTATAACGCTGACCTTTACAAGAATCACAAGGCACATAAACGTCTGGTAAGAAATGCATTTCTACTTTAATAAGACCGTCACCTTGGCACGCTTCGCAGCGACCACCTTTGACGTTAAATGAGAAACGACCGACTTGATAGCCACGACTTCTCGACTCTTGCGTACCGGCAAACAATTCACGAATGGGGGTGAATATTCCGGTATAAGTGGCAGGGTTTGAACGAGGCGTACGACCGATCGGACTTTGATCGATATCCACCACTTTATCGCATTTGTCCATGCCAATGATTTCATCGTAAGGCGCAGGCTCTGTGACCGTGGCTTTATTTAACATTCGATGAGCAATGCGATAGAAGGTATCATTGATCAACGTCGATTTACCCGAGCCTGACACCCCTGTAATACAGGTCATTAGTCCAAGAGGAATAGTTAAATCGACATTCTTTAAGTTATTGCCACGCGCACCTTTAAGCTCAATCACTTGCTCAGCATCATAAGGGACTCGCTCGCCTTTGACATGAATTTGCTTCTCTCCAGAAAGATATTGCCCTGTCACTGATTCAGCGCAGCCCATAACATCTTCAAGCTTGCCGCTGGCAATAATACTGCCACCATGGACTCCAGCTCCGGGACCAATATCAATAACGTGATCTGCCATACGAATGGCGTCTTCATCGTGCTCAACCACAATCACGGTATTACCTAAATCACGCAGGTGCTTTAAGGTATTGAGCAGACGTTCATTATCACGTTGATGCAAACCAATGGACGGTTCATCCAATACATACATCACGCCCACCAATCCCGCACCGATTTGACTTGCAAGACGAATACGCTGCGCTTCACCGCCCGACAACGTTTCCGCTGAGCGAGACAGGTTGAGATAGTTCAAGCCAACATTCACTAAGAAGCCTAAACGCTCTTGGATCTCTTTCAGCACCTTTTCAGCGATTTGCGCTTTCTGCCCTGTAAAATTCAAGTGGTCAAAATAGTCTTTAGCCTCACCAATCGACCAAGTGGTGAGCTCAGGTAAATTTACTTTTTCGATAAATACGTTACGTGCTTCTTCTTTTAAGCGTGAACCGTTACAGCTCTGACAAGGTTGAGTGTTAATGAACTTAGTCAGTTCTTCACGCACCGAGTTACTTTCCGTTTCTCGATAGCGGCGATCCATATTGTTCAATATGCCTTCGAATGGGTGATTACGATTCACCACATCACCTTTATCATTCACATACTTAAAGGCTATTTTTGTTCGACCCGATCCATAAAAAACGATTTTTTTAATTTTATCGTCGAGCTGCTCAAATGGTGTTTCTACATCAAAATCATAATGCTCACCCAAAGACTTAAGCATTTGGAAGTAATAAAAATTTCGACGATCCCAACCTCGAATTGCACCACCGGCAAGTGATAACTCACTGTTAACCACCACTCGCTCAGGATCAAAAAACTGCTGCACACCTAGGCCATCACAAGTGCCACATGCTCCAGCAGGATTGTTGAATGAAAAGATCCTTGGCTCTAACTCTGTCATCGAGTAACCACAATATGGGCAAGCAAAGTTGGCCGAAAATACTAATGGCTCTTGCTCATCACCTTCTTGCATAGGCGCTACTAATGCCAAGCCGCCTGACAACTCCAGCGCTGTTTCAAAAGATTCTGCCAAGCGCTGTTTAATGTCGTCACGTACTTTAAAACGATCCACAACCACTTCAATGGTGTGTTTAACGTGCAAGTCTAGCGTTGGAGGGTCGGACAAATCACACACTTCACCGTCAATACGAGCGCGAATGTAGCCCTGCGCTTCAAGGCTTTCTAATAGCTTAACGTGCTCACCTTTACGACCATTTACCACTGGCGCTAACAGCATTTGACGACTGCCTTCTGGAAGCTCTAATACCTTGTCTACCATCTGACTGACGGTTTGCGCGGTTAACGGTTGGTGGTGTGTCGGACAGCGTGGCTCGCCGACTCTGGCGTATAGAAGACGCAGATAATCGTAAATTTCAGTAATGGTACCCACGGTTGATCGTGGATTATGAGATGTGGATTTCTGCTCGATAGAAATGGCTGGGCTTAAGCCCTCAATATGATCCACATCAGGCTTTTCCATCAAACTCAAAAACTGACGAGCATAAGCCGATAATGATTCCACATATCGACGCTGACCTTCGGCATATAAGGTATCAAATGCTAGCGATGACTTACCTGAACCTGACAATCCAGTGATCACGATTAACTCATCTCTTGGAATGGTTAGGTTGATGTTTTTGAGGTTATGAGTTCTGGCGCCGCGTATTTCGATCTTATCCATCAAGCTCTCGTTTTTATCTCAAAAGTACTGAAAGGATATACAGTATGCCAGAAGTAATTTGTCAGTGTAACCTCTCTACCAAAATCATTACCCGAATGGATTCAGCATCAACAGCAACTAATTTCTCTTTCCCATTAATTCTTGTTTATAAACTTTTGCGTTCGAGAATCCTCGTTTACAATAAAAACACTATTAAAATAAAGTGTTAGTTGAGGGTATCTATTAGGGCATGCCCTAAATTTTTAAACTCTCTGTTTCCGTATGCTATTATGCGCTGCTTTTAACTGAATTGAGCAGATTCAACTTTTAATTATCATTCAATTCAAATAGGTATCACTCTTCCATTTTTATCTTCAAGGTTTTTTAACATGCAAAGTAATGGCTTATCTGCAGTTGAAAAGAAAGTAGCCGCTTCTCTTGCCAGCGTCTTTGGTTTGAGAATGATGGGACTTTTCATGATCATGCCAGTGTTTGCCCTTTATGGTCAGCACTTAACCGGATTTTCTCCGTTCTTAGTGGGCGTAGCCATTGGCGCTTACGGATTAACTCAAGCCTTACTACAAATCCCAATGGGGATCTTATCCGATAAATTCGGCCGTAAACCTGTGATTATCGGCGGCTTGATTGTCTTTTCCATCGGCAGCCTAGTCGCTGCCAGTGCCACGAGTATTTACATGGTGATTGTGGGTCGTGCTTTACAAGGTATGGGGGCGATTGCCGCTGCTGTGCTTGCTTTAGCTGCAGACCTAACTCGAGATGAACAACGCACCAAAGTGATGGCCGTTATCGGTATGTGTATTGGGTTTTCTTTTGCACTCGCCTTATTGCTTGGGCCGATTGTCGCTCATCACTTAGGGTTATCAGGCCTATTCATTATGACGGCGATTTTTGCAGTTATTGGTGTTTTGATCGTGCAATTTTTTGTGCCTAACCCTGTCCGTCATGCCCCTAAAGGTGACACTGTGGCCGCACCTGCTCGTTTGCTCACCATGTTAAAAAATCCGCAACTCATTCGCCTTGATGCGGGTATTTTTATCCTTCACCTAACCCTAACTGCAGTATTTGTAGCCTTACCCTTTGTATTGGTTCACGCTGGTTTTGCCAAAGAGAATCACTGGAAGCTTTACTTCCCAACTTTCATTGGGGCTTTTTTCTTAATGGTGCCTTTGATCATCATTGGCGTTAAAAAGAAAAACACCAAAGCCACGTTTCAAATCTCATTACTGATCATGTTAGCCTCCCTTGCTATATTGGCCTTATTTGAAAATCAATTTTGGCTGATTGCATTAGGGATCTTACTTTTTTTTACTGCCTTTAATTATCTTGAAGCATCATTACCCAGTTTGATTGCCAAATTTTGCCCAGCAGGAGATAAAGGTTCAGCCATGGGAGTGTATTCCACCAGCCAATTTTTAGGCGCCTTTTGTGGCGGTTTATTAGGTGGGAGCATGTATCAATGGGTTGGTGCTAACGGTGTATTTATCGTGGCCTTGGTATTAGTGGGAATTTGGCTATTATTATCTTTAGGCATGGAAAATCCCGTACTGTTAAAAAGCTATACGCTCTCCACCAAAATCCGAGATAAAGCCCACGCCCAAGAGATAGCCGCTCAGTTATCAGCTCTGACTGGCGTTGCTGAAGCCATATTGATCACAGAAGAACAAGCCGCCTATCTCAAAGTGACCGATCAATTTGAATTGGAAAGTGCACAAGCAATTTTAAAGAGCTCAGATTGAATTAACTAACAAAAAAGCATACTCTAGCCGTTATGCATGTAAGAAAAAAATATTAAACTCGCAGGAGAAAATCATGGCCAGCCGTGGTGTGAACAAAGTAATTTTAGTGGGTAATTTAGGGCGCGATCCTGAAGTTCGTTATATGCCAAATGGCAATGCGGTAGCCAATTTTACCATTGCAACCAGTGAAACTTGGAAAGATCAACAAGGTCAGCAACAAGAGCGTACCGAGTGGCATAACATCGTTATGTATCGTCGCTTAGCTGAAATTGCAGGTGAGTATCTGAAAAAAGGCGCTAAGGTATACGTTGAAGGTCGCCTGCAAACCAGCAAATGGCAAGATCAACAAACGGGTCAAGATCGTTACAAAACTGAGATTGTTGGTAACGAAATGCAAATGCTTGATAGCCGACAAGGTGGTGGCATGAATGCCAACCAAGGTGGTTATGGTGCCCCTAAACAAGCACCAGCCCAGCAGCCACAAACTTCTGGTTACGGTGCCCCGCAACAACTGCAGCAACAAAGCTATCAACCGCAACAGCCACAGCAGAGCTATCAGCCTCAGCAACAAGCTCCTGCACAACAGGCACCAGCGCAACAAGCTAAACCTGCTCAAGCACCTCAGCAACAGCCTGCTCAGCAAAATTATACGCCAAACTTGGATGATGGTTGGGACGACGATATCCCGTTTTAGGAGTTGTAATAAGTAACACTATAAAGATAAAGCTTAACTCTCTTGTAACCCGCTATTATGGCGGGTTTTTCATTTCTGCAACCAAACTTAAGCTAAAATTAATGTTTATTAATCAATATTTTATTTCTCACCCTATTAAATTACTTTAATTACTTTAGGAGCAATGTTTAAATTCAATCTATTGGAGTCATCATGTCCGCGTCACAAATACCCTCTTCTTCTACCACAGGGGTTCAATGGTCTGAAGAAGCAACACAAAATGCTTCTGTTGGAGGAGTTAACCTTCCAAGAATACTTAATGACACTATGGATGCTTCAAGTCAATGGGATTTGTTAGGGATCATGTTAAAGATTCCATCATATAAAACTGCTAACTTTGCCGATAAGTATTATCATGATACAGAAAGATGCTATTCCGCATTGTTGGAACACTATTTTCAGAGCGCGGAGGGGACTGCTACAAACAAAATAAACCGTTTTTTTGAGCTATTTAGAACTGGCAAAGACTGTGGTTTTCTCGCAAACGGGCCAATTTATACTGTCGTTACAAAAAATATGGCTGCTGACCCCACCTATTACCTAAAAACCTCATCGCCTTATACCGCAGTAACAGCCTCTTCCCACCGCCCCCGTACTCAGGAACAGTTAAGCACTGAAATCGCACAATTAAAAGATTTGAGTTCGGCCAAAAGCGTTGCTCAAGGATACTTAGATGCATATAAGCGGCTTCAAGACACTTTAAAAACAACTCAACAACATCATCAACAAAAGCTTGCTGAAGTAAACAATGTGATCCAAAGACAAAGTTCAACGATTCGTGATTTACAACAAAAATTATCTCAGTCTGAACAAAATAATCAGGTTCTCAAAAGTCATCATAGTGACGGCAAGGTGGAGATCTTTAAGTTTGAGGAAACAATTCAACGATTAACAGAAGAAAATCGGCAATTAAAACTGCACCTTCAAGCACAAGATTTACCGCCTGCTAAACAAGTTCAACCGAGACTGGCAACGTCCGGATTAAGCCAAGAGCAGCATCGACTCGTTGAACATCATGCCTTGCGACTCACTACCAAGTCACTTCCGCATGCTATAAAAGATGTTTATAATCCTCTCGTTGAGGTTTCAATGCTATGGCGACAAATAGGTACAAACCTCAGCATTACTGAAAATGATTTAGAGTCAATTGACTCAATGCACCGTGATCCCAAATCAAAACTTATTGCTGTTATTAACAAAGCGAACTCTGGAATAGCTTACGTGAAAAGCCTTGGGAACGGGGTTCAAGGATTTGCAAGAGGAGTATACACAGCACTACTTCTTAATGGTAAACAGTCGGAGTTTACTCAAATTTCTCAAGAATATGAGAAGCTTTTCTCGAATTAATCTCCCTCAGAATTGGGACATGAGCACCAATAAAATCGGAAAATCAATTTAAATGAAAATATATACTCGTGATACCTGAAGATGCGGGATTTCAGGGCTTATTTAAGTTCACGGGTATATTTCAGTCGAAGATACAACAGACATAGTGTTAATTTCTTAATATTTTGATCAACGACTCTGTTGTTCTTAATGTTAATGCTGCAATTGTTAGAGTGGGGTTAGCTGTACCAGAGGTTGGAAATACACTCGAACCAAGAATATATAAATTTTTATGCTCATGGGTTCGGCCACTAGGTAAAACCACCGAATCCCAAGCGCTTAATCCCATTTTACAAGTTCCCATGATGTGTCCAGACGAGAGCACTTCAGGAATATGCAGAATTTCGGAGGCCTGAAGCTTAGTAAACATGGCTTCAAAGCACAGATTGATATCTTTTAACCCCTTTTGTTCATATTCCGTAAAATGGTAATAAATCTCTGGGTGAGGTAAACCAAATTTATCAGACCGATGTCGACTTAAACTCACTCGATTTCTGTAATTTGGTAATTGCTCAATAGCGCCATCTATCAAGATTTGTCTTTGGATTCTATCTTTCAACACCTGTTGTAGTTCATCTCCATATTTAAATTCTTTAACTGGGTTTTTAAAATCAGCATACGGACTGACGTGAGGAGATGCCCAACCATTATTGTGAATGTTAATCCGATAACTGGAAAAGTGTTTTCGAAAGTCTCCAGTCCTAAACGACTCAATACTCGACGTTGCTATAGGGCCTCTAAAACCATATACAGGCACAGGAGACAGACATTGTGATATCACTAAAGGATGATCCATCAAATTTCGCCCTACCATATCACTTCTATTAGCAAGTCCTTTTGGGTACCTTGCTGACTTTGACATCAGTAGAATCTTGGGAGTTTCGATAGCATTAGCGGCAAGCATAAAATATTTTGCAGTTAGTTTATGCTCATGACCATCCCAATCTAAGTACCTCACACTGCGAATTCGACCATGATGTTCATCCAACCGATGAACCACCGCTTTTGCAATTATCGCCGCCCCATGTTTTTTCGCTAAGTTAATGTGGGTATTCGCCTCATATTTGGCTCCTGTTGGGCATAAAGGAATGCAACTGCCGCTGCCTTTACACCACGGTTGTTTAGCTTGTGGTGCAACGGATACTTTTAGCGGTATATCGTGGTATAACAAGCCATCACAATTTTGCGACAAAACCTGATCCAAATAACTTTGCTTAAGGGGAGGATTCGGATAATCCGTACTTCTATCTGAGCCAGCATCGAAAGTCGAGTCTCCTGACACTCCAAGTGCGTTTTCTGCCTGTCCATAATAAGGCTCAATTTGCTGATAATTCAGTGGCCAATTTACACCCACACCAAAATGTTTTTTGAGGGAGAAATCTTCAGGTAAAAAGCGCGGGCAAATGCCCATCCAATGCCATGTCGTCCCACCTACAATGCGCTGATAAAAACCTTTAAAGGGTTCAGGCCCGGTTTGAACATAATAATTTGAGGTGTCGTTTGCATTTGGCTTTGGGGCTTCAGGATGAAATTGATACGGTGTATCAATCCCTTGAGAAGCACCAGCGATACGAAACTTTTGTGCATGTTTCTCTCTGTCTTTAAAGTAAGGACCAGCTTCAAGCACAATGACTTTGATATTTGCTTGGCTCAACTTCCACGCGGCCAGAGCACCAGCTACTCCCGAACCAATAATGATAACCTCGGCATCATGAGTCATAATGCAATCTTCAAACTAGGCGCTGGTGGCACCGACCAATCTCTGTCATCAGGGACACAAGGTGGCGTTGCTGAAATGATCTGCCAAATCAAGCCTTGTTGATATGCGAGGTCTTGAACGTCCAAGGCAGGTTTAGAATGGAGAAATTTCCCTAAAAACCATAACTTGAGTATAGCTTTAGAAAAAGAGCGGTATTGCTGCAAAATTTGGGTTAATTCGACGGGGGTGCTGGCTTTCCTAAAACTGGATTCAAGGTCTGCAATGGCTTTTTTACAATAAGCATGACCAAACTGAGCGATTAACTCTGTGTGGAAAGGCTTAACCAATGATTCGTTTATCTTGGTAAATCCGGTAAGAAAAGAAGATACATATAGAAAACCTGTCGGCTGATTGGGCTCACCAGCAACAGCCAGATTTATCCACTGAGGAAAAAAAGCCGTAAAGCCGAGGCTTGATGCGATTAAGCTTAATGTTTCTCGTCTCGTCAACATCTCAAGCTCTCAAGTTTTAAATAACTTGATGTTACGCCTTTAAGGCTGACAAATGCCTTTCATTAATTCACTTTAGTCCATCCAACTATTGTCAATTTGACTCTTTATTCAAAATATATATGATAAATATGCCATTAAAATGGCCAACCTATAATTGTAGTTGCTAATTAAAGCTGAAGTAATTTGTCGTAACAGGTTGAATGTTAATGAAATAATAATATTGGAACATCAAATGAAACTAAAACGAGTTACAACCAAAGTTATCAATAGTGCTTTACTGCTGTTTCCCCACAACTTACAGGCAAAATCTAAATTTTGCAGACTGTCGCAAAGCAGGTTTCTTGAGTCACAAACTCTGCTGATGTCATCATTCTGCTTAGCATGTAGAAGCAAGCAAAACCTCAACCCTGTA
>NZ_ML014780.1 GCF_003675895.1 Parashewanella curva | reverse complement strand
GGACTCTTCATTGATAGAATTTTTGTTAGCATCCGAAGATGATAACTGGATGTTTCTATCTCTGCGAGTGTCCACACAGATTTGCTTGATACTTATTTTTAAAGAACATTGTGCTTTATTAGCACCCCGCGAAGCATTCTCTTCAGCGGGTCAGGGCTGCGTATTCTACGCATTTCCCTGTGGTCGTCAACAACTTTTTTTAAAGTTTTTTTCGACCGTTTAAAAGTGAATCAATTTCGCTTTTAAACCCTAACTCGTTTTGCTTTGAAACTCTCGATAATCTCGCTTGTTTCGCCGCTGTGCCGTGTCAGTGGTGGCGCATTATAGGGAGCTTAGAATTTTGCGCAACCCCTTTTTGAAAGAAAAATACGATTTTCTTTTTACTCGAACAAAATAAGCACAACCCGACTATTATTCACACCAATACTGTATATTTCCTGTCAAAAATGAATATTTCTTTTCTATCTAATAGTCGCTATCATCAATAGTGATGTTTTTTCATGCTAAACGGACTTTGGATAACACCTCATGCGACTTTTATTGATTTCAGTGTTTGCTCTTTGCTTCTACTCTTTTTTAAGTAATGCAGCTGTAATTTATAAATGGGTAGATAAAGATGGCATTACCCACTTTAGTGAAGTACCACCTAAAAGTGTTGAGTTTGTGAAACTCTATTCCGAAGATATTGAACCTGAAAAAATTGGTAGCGTTTCTTTATCTAAAGGTAAGGATGAAGCAAAAGCTACTGAGTCTGAAATGATTAAACAGCAAAAAGCGCAGTCTGAAGAAGTATGCAAACGAGCTAAGTACAACTTAAAGTTACTACAAACTCATACTCGTTTGCTTAGAAAAGACCAAAAGACCGGTGAATCTGTTTCTATAACGGAAGAAGAGCGCCAAGCTTCTATCAAACAGGAACAAAAGCGTATCAATGCCTTTTGTGCAACGAAGTAACGACAGTTTTGTATGTCGATCTTAACTCACTTTGGCCTTAAGCTGGTTTACAAAGCTAGATAAGTAAGTAACACCATTTCGCATCAATGCTGGCTGTTCATCCATTTCGATACTGAGTAAAAGGTTTTTAACTTCAAGCCCTAATTCTGTATCACCTTCTATGGTCAATTGTCTTTGAAAGAATAAAGTATCTGGATCTTCTTTACCTGCCGCAACGTCAATCAGTGCATCTGAATTTGCGCTAAAAGTTACATCCGCTTGTTGAGGCTGTCTGAGCAACCATTGCCCATCGAAACTCACATCAAAGTTAAAATTAAAGTCAGTTACTTTGATTGCAACCCACTTACCCTCTAGAAACTCCAACACTTCATCTTCCATTTGTTCTTTTAATAGATGGCTTAGCACTTCTTTGATCATCTTTTGCTTGATGCTAAATGGAATGAGGGCGTGCGCCTGCTTCCCAACTTGTGGGATTCGAATAAGAAGTTGCTGTGCAACGGAAGAGGGTAACTTTGAAAGCATGCTTTACCTGTATCTCATAGTTGTATTGGTAGAAAGTGTAGCCTTAATTTATCCAGCGAAACCTGTTCTACATCAATTCTTGTAAGATCAATTCCCATTAAACTGCTTGGATTTTAAAATACTTGAGAAGTTTACTATGGAATTGCTTTGCCCCGCAGGCAACTTAGCCGCACTCAAGACTGCATTTAATGCTGGCGCCGATGCTGTGTATCTTGGTTTAAAAGATGATACTAATGCCCGTTCCTTTGCAGGACTTAATTTCAGCCCCAAAAAGTTACAGCAAGCGATATCGATTGCTAAGCAAATGGGTAAGCAGATCTTCCTTACTATTAACACCTTTCCAAAACCTACTGAAGAGCACCGCTGGTATCAGGCTGTTGATATGGCGGCTGACTTAGGTGCTGATGCGTTAATCGTTGCCGATCTATCCCTATTAGATTATGCCCATAGCAAGCACCCACAATTACCGCTACATCTATCAGTTCAAGCCAGTGCGACTAATCTAGGTGCTCTGACGTTATATAAAGAAGAATTCAATATTGAGCGCGCGGTACTTCCTCGGGTGCTTTCTATGAAGCAAGTACGTGATCTGGCCAATATAAGTCCTGTCGACTTGGAGGTATTTGCCTTTGGTAGCTTGTGCATTATGGCTGAAGGTCGCTGCCATTTATCTTCGTATGTCACAGGCCAATCACCTAATACTGGTGGTAGCTGCTCTCCTGCTCAACATGTGCGCTGGGAAGAAAAAGGCGATAAACAATCGACACTACTCAATAACGTTTTGATTGATAGCTCTTCTAAAGATGAACAAATGGGCTACCCCGTCGTTTGTAAAGGACGCTATCAAACAGAAGAACAAGAAGATCCAGAGTTTATATTGGAATCTCCCACCAGCTTAAACACCTTAAGCTTGTTGCCTGAATTAGGGAAAGCAGGCATTGCCTCATTGAAGATTGAAGGTCGCCAACGAAGTCCAGCTTATGTAGAGCAAGTAACCCGCGTTTGGCGTAATGCTATTGATACTTACATGGCATCACCAGAGTCATACCAATGCCGTAATGAGTGGAATGCCGCTTTAGCCAAAGTGTCTGAAGGGCAAACCACCACACTAGGTGCTTACGAGCGTAGTTGGCAATAATGCAACCTAGAAAAAGCAGTTAGACGATTAAAGCAGTTTAAAAATATTTTACCTAAAAGAACTGAAATTCTAAGCATTCTTATACTTGTTAAAATTATCGCTAGCGGCGTTACGAATCTTACAGGTAAGAACCATTACCTGTTGCGATTCAAGCCTTGCGAGCAACAATTTTTCCTACGCCTAAGAAAGCTTCTAACTACTTCTTCTAGGTTCCGGAGAAAAAGCAAATGAAAATCAGTTTAGGCCCTCTTCTATACTTTTGGCCAAAAGAAAAGGTATTCGAGTTTTACCAAAAAGTGGCACAAAGCTCTATTCCAGTCGTGTATTTAGGTGAAGCGGTATGCACTCGTCGCCGCCAGTTAAAGTTTAAAGATTATTTAGAGCTTGCCACCATGCTTAAACAAGCCGGTAAAGAAGTCATTATTTCTACTTTGGCTCTATTAGAAACGCCTTCGGAATTTACTGAACTTAAACGCCAAATCGAAACCTGTGGTTTTGAAATCGAAGCTAATGATCTAGCCGGTGTCCACGTAGCTAAAGAAGCCCATATTCCATTTACCTGTGGCACCAGTATTAACAACTATAACTTAGCCAGCTTAATGAAAATGCACCAGTGGGGTATGAAACGCTTTGTCGTTCCTGTCGAACTATCAAAAGATTGGTTAAGTAAAGTCATTGTTAGTAACGGTGGAACATTACCGTTTGAAGTTGAAGTTTTTGGTCATGGTCATGTTCCACTCGCTCATTCTGCTCGCTGTTTTACTGCTCGCCATAAAGGTATCGCCAAAGATAATTGTGAGA
Organism: Parashewanella curva; assembly: GCF_003675895.1. Taxonomy (GTDB): domain Bacteria; phylum Pseudomonadota; class Gammaproteobacteria; order Enterobacterales; family Shewanellaceae; genus Parashewanella; species Parashewanella curva. The sequence goes on along the minus strand of NZ_ML014780.1, from coordinate 52,501 downwards.
CCGTTTGTATCAAATATCCAAAAGGTTTATTGACTCAAACTCAAGAAGAACAACCACTATTACGTTTAAACGGTATTCAAACTCAAGCGGCGGCTTGTACAGATTTAAGTGATGATATTGAAGATATGAAAGCTATGGGGATCACCCACTTCAGAATATCTCCATCAAGTATGCGCAGTATTGAACTTGCTGAACGGTTAATAAAAGGTGAAGCGATAGAGAAACCATTAAATCCGTGTAACGGCTATTGGAAAGGCGAAGCTGGAATGGAACTCGCTTAAACAAAAAGGGCAGAACCTACGACTCTGCCCTTTTTTAGATTAATTTAACCTGAGCTCTGTATAAAGAAATCAGTACTGTTTTGTTTTTAAAAATAAAATATAAATTTAATCTACAGTGCTGCTAATTTTGTGTAGTTCAAGGCAGAACAGTTCGTAATAGTCTGCCTATTTCGGGCTGTTCTAACGCAGAAATACGCATAAGTAGCTGTGCTGTAGAGGTTTGCTTATGCAGAGCTCAGGTTAATTTAGCTTGTTCTTTGGCACTTCTGTCAAATATTCGTTTAATGTATTGATGAGTTTATCAAGCACATAAGGATCACTATTTGCATGATCGAAACTAATGCTTAAAGGAACTGAAAGTACGCCGTTGTTGTTTCTTCTTTTACCGAAGTAGAACATTGGTCTGCCGGTTTTTATTCTATTACGATGTAAATTCAGTGCCGAGAAATCTAAGTTTGGCAAGTTACCGATAAACGGGCAAAGTGCCCAAACGTCTTGAGGCAAGATTTCTAATTGTTGATCTGTATCATCAACAGCAGCTCGATAATAGCTAGCAAACTCTTTCCAGCTCATTGAACTTGTGTCTTCCAACACAACATCTTTAAATCTTAGATCTCCACCAACAGCTATTGGAGTGAAAATAGGTAAATTATCGAAACGATACCACTCACCACCAATATTACGGCTTGAGAAAGTCCATTGTGATTTTAACGCTCTTGCTAAACACCAAATCATAAAACCTTGAAATGAGGCTCCATGCTCATGCTGGTAATGAAGTTCATAGTTCTCACGAACTTGAGTGATGTTCAAATCAATGGTCATTGAGATATATGGGTCTGTGACATGTTCGTCATTATGGAAATATTCCATCGCCCATTTTTGATAGTAACTTACTTCCTGTTCATTTAATTTCTGTCCATGATAATTTTTTAAAATCTGTTCTAGGGTCATTATCAGTTTTACTTTTTCAAAGTTTTTATCACAAAATATCTTCAATAAATAACAACAATGTTTCCATTAACACAATATTGTTATTTTGACCGTGATCTTAATCACTTCAGGCTTCAAACAAATCGTACCAGTGATATTTTGTGACCATTAATCCTATACCGCATGTAATGAATAATTTACAAACAAGAAACTAAATTAACAATTACAAAGACTTTCATAACAGTGCATTACTTAAAAGAGCTGCTCATCTATTGGGGTTATCAAAAAAACACTTATAAGTTATAACTAAAAACCAGTTGCAAACATCGTATTCAGTCATCCTTCATTATTGAATAGCTAATCCATCATAATTGGTTGAAAATAAAGAATTAGTTAAATTTAAATGTTAATCTAGCAACAAATAACCAACAAAAATGGATCTTGTGATGGATAAGGATATTGTCCAATTAAGAAGTGAACTAAGGGATATTAAAGCTGAGTTTTCTGAAAAAATCAGCAGACTAGAGCACAAAATCTCAACCCTGAGTGAAACGGATATTTGTGCTAATCCTGATGATGCATGGCAAAAACCTTCTCCTCAACCCGAACAAGATAATATTGCCGTTTCTTTGCCTAAAAATCGCGAAACTAAAAAACAGACATTATCCTTCGATTTTTTGTCATTTCTCCGTCCATTATTTGCGATTTTGTTTGACTGGTTTCACCCTGTCACTAATGTTATTGATTCCTACAAACGCAAAGGTCAGCTTCCTCTTCTTATTCTGACTCTTGTCGGAATTGCTCTTGTATTATCAGGGTTTGGCTATCTCATGCAGTGGCTGATTGCTAGCCTAGGGACAGGAGGAAAGTCGTTATTAATGGGAGGCGCAGCGATATTCGTCATTTCCCTCGGCTTCATTATCCGTAAGCGTACTCAGTTCGATGAATTTGCCAATACAATTATTGCGCTAGGGCTTTTAATCGGGTTTAGCACCATCTACTTCGCAGGCAGTGTTTATCAGTTATTTTCTAGCAGTATTGTGCTGGGCTGTTATTTATTTATCCCATTCGTTAGCCATGTTTTAGCCTACCACCTGAATACTAAAGTGTTAACCACCGTTGGCTTGGTTGGTTTTACTTTAATGCCGATGCTTTCTGGCGGGGTATTTTTTGATCCTACCTTTTTTCTATTATCTCTTTTAGCACTCAATATCAGTAGCTTGTGGCTTGCATCGCGCATGCTTATTTCTTGGCTTCCATTGGTGTGTTTGGTGTTTTCGGTAATAGCCATCGAATACGCAATTTTGAATTACCAAACGATGCCATCTTCCTTATTAATAAACAGCTTTTATTGGGTATTTTCTGGTGCATGGCTGATAACAGCAGTAAAGCACCAACAAGTCACCGACAAGCAAGTTCATCTACTACTGGCCATCATTGCTGCCAATATTACATTACTGCTCCAATCTGATATGTTTTCAGATCTCGAACTCACTCTTTGTTTAAGTTTGAATGCGTTTCTGTTTGGCAGTATCGCACTGTTCAATAAACCCAAACTTAATGAAACCATTCGACTACTCGTTTGGCTAACCTCTGCAGTATGGCTTGCATTAGCGATTATCGCTTGGTTTGATGCTCAATATTGGGGGATAGCTTGGGGAATTGAGGGAATATTATTTCTGGTTATAGGGAGTAGATTCACTTCTATTTCTTTATTACGTGCAGGGCAAGCATTAACCACACTCGGCATTACGACTTGTTTAATCGCATTAGCACCATATTTTCCTTTACCTGCAATACAAAGTATCAGCGGCTGGTTACTCATCGTGATAGTCGCAGCGCTACTCGGAGTTTGGCTGAGGTTACAAATTAACGCAAAATCATGGAGTGATCACTTCAGCGTTCGCTTTCTCTTACCAGCACTACAAATACTGGAAGCAATATGGTTAGTGAGCATTGCGTTAGCTGTCATGGAGTTATTCTTAGGTAAATGGTATGGCGCATTTGTCATTCCGTTGCAATTTTGCTTGCTTTGGCGTTCGCGACATTGTGCTCACTCTTGGCTAGATGGGCTAGCTGTTTTAATAACTTTCTACCCTCTGGCCATTATTCAGCTTTCAATTTTAGAGGTAGATAGTTTCCGGTTCACATTACTGCCTGACTATGGCAAAGCCGCTGTGATTTCATTGTTTGCCCAACTTTGGCTGTGGTCTGAGTTTTATCGCCGTTATGAGCCAAAGCATAAATTTAAACCGCTTTCTGAACATGTTCGAATTGTATTCTATGCTTTGCTTCCCGTTTGCTGGTTAAGCTCAGCATTCCGACATTTACAAAACGACATTTTCACCATCTTGTGGGTATCACCACTGCTGGCATTATTTTTATCCCATAAGATCAAAAATCGTTGGTTGGATATCGAAGCGAAAGCTCTATTAATACTATCGGCTATTACAGGTGTATTACTGATAGAAGAACAGACAATAGTATATGGCTCGATTGGTATTATTGGCCTTATGAGTGGTTATTTTATTGGTTACCGCTATTTCGCAAAACGTAATCAACACGCAACCCGATCCTTTATATTAGGGTGTAGTTTAGTCAGTTTAAGCTTTGTGGTTTCCATTTTCATTGGCGAACTGACCCAAAGTTTTTGGATTGGTTTTAACCTTTTTACCCTTTGCTGGCTACTGGCCTTTTACGGGTTAAATACATTTCATCAGTTAAAGAAACATCAGAACATGATATGTGTGTTTTTGTGCCTTATCCTAATCTCAACGTGGGGATTGCTGCTACTTGACCACCACTATGTGAGCGTCCTTATTTTAATACTCGTAACTTTGATTGCTAGCTACCAAAAACACTTTAAAGACACCTTATTTGGGCAACTTGGTAAGTCGCATAATAAGTTAGTGTTAAATACATTGCTAAGCATCAGCTATTGTTGTTTGGCTATCGGCTTGCCTTTTAGTAACTCACACTTTTTGATCGCCCCATTATTCGTGGCGCATGGCATCACCCTATTATTCATGATCGAGCGAAGCACAATAAACATTCGTTACAGCTTTGCTTGTATCTTTATTGGCATAACAAAAATTGCATTGCTGGACGCCAAAACTGAATTAATTTGGCAAAAGTTTGTACTATTTATGGGAGTGGGAGTTGTGTTATTGGTGTCAGCTTTTGTGTATCAAAAGTTACAGCCAGTAGAGGTTGACTAGTAGATACTTAAAAGGGGCAAATGCCCCTTTTAAATTGATTATACCAATCTGCATTCAATAGTGATCGCTCAGCTGCTGCTAAAGGCTTTCAGAGCGAGACGCAAGTTTGAAATACTATCGGGATAATATAAAAACTTGCAACGAAGCTATGGAAGCCTTTAGCACAGCCCTTCGGGAGTGTGCCAGAGGCCCAATTACTGTCAAAATTTCTTTGCCATAGAATGGCTATGACTGCACAAATTTTGTTTGTACTTGAACCACTGGCATCACTCTGAGTAGATCACATTTGAGTGCAGATTGGTATTATTTGCGATAACTAATTTCAACTTTAGTCATGCCTTCTTTTTGAGCATATTTTTCACCACGAATATCCTCAATCATGACATGAGGTGTCTTGGTGTAATGCTTAAAGTCTTTTAGGAAATCGAACGTATCGCCAGCACTTTCTAAATAGATGATGCCATCGTCCATCTCGAAGCGCTTGTAATTTGGTACCTTAGAAGCATAAAAGTCGATGACTTTGTCAATCGGTTCATCAATGGCAATGACAATAACAGGTAAACTGTCTTGTCCCATTCCATCTGGGAAGTGGCTGATCACTTTATGGCCTGGATATAAAGGTAAAGGGACTTCACTAGGATCAGCATATTCAGCATGCATTTTTAAAGCTGTATTGATGGTATCGGCCAAATATTCGAGCGAATCATCAGCCGCCGGCTCTTCTTGTTCACATTGGTTGATCTTATTTTCTGAAAGATTGAGTTCGGATTTAAGCGCATCCATCACGCAATCACCATAAATTTGGGCGTACTCTTCAAATTGGTCGTGTGAAATGTCAGCAGGAACTTTGGCTTGACACGCAGGCTTTGCAGCATTTAGCGCCTGTTCAAATTGACCTTCTGTTATTCCCAAACATTTTAATGAAGTGGTTTGCTTTAAAAAAACAAAGTTGGCATCCATCATATTCATTAAGCTTTGCCTTGGTGAAGCCAAGGCTAAAGATGAAGCGGAAAGTGTCAAACCCACTACATATGTAATAAGTTTCGTCCTTGAAGTCATAACATTCCCTTATTTATTTTAATCACCCATACAATACCAGAATAGAGTAAATACTCAAAACCCTATTACGGCCGCCCCCGGACGTCTTGTATCTGCCGAACCGTAAAAGTATCCATCTTTATACATAATGGATTGGGTACTGCCCATGGAGTTCTTTGACGTCACCACTTTATGACCTTTAGCTTTCAGTAATTGAATGGTGTCTTTGTTTAACCCCGGTTCAATTAAAATTTGATCTGGCAACCATTGATGATGAACACGTTTTGCATGAGTGGCTTCTGCAATATTCATATCGTGATCGATCACATTCAGCACCACTTGCATCACGGTGGTGATAATACGACTACCACCCGGACTACCTGTAACTAAGAAGGGTTTACCATCTTTCATTACAATGGTTGGTGTCATAGAGCTTAATGCACGCTTTTTAGGTGCAATGGCATTAGCTTCACCACCCACTAAGCCATAACCGTTTGGCGACCCCGGCTTGGCAGAAAAATCATCCATCACGTTGTTGAGTAAAATGCCCGTTCCTTTGGCGACAATCCCAGAGCCATATGAATAATTAAGGGAGTAGGTGTTTGAAACCACATTACCAAATTTATCCATTACCGAGAAATGAGTGGTATCAGGACTTTCTGGTAATGGTGGTGTCCCCGGATTGACATCTTTCGACGAACGTGCTTTATCCATAGTGATCTGAGCCATAGTTTGCTTGGCATACTTTTCACTGGTTAACCATTTGATTGGAATGTTATTAAAATCAGGATCACCCAAATGCTTACTTCTGTCTGCATACGCTTAACGCATGGTTTCACTCATTAAGTGAATAGTCGCAGCGGTATTGTGTCCCATGGATTTTAAGTCAAACTGTTCAAACACATTCAGCATTTGCGCAATATGAACACCGCCAGAACTAGGAGGTGGCATAATAACTAAATCATGATTACGATAGCTTGTTTTAATCGGTTCACGCTCGGCAACCACATAATTAGCCATATCGCTTTGGGTCACTAGACCATTGCCTTGTTTCATATCATCAGCAATACGTTTAGCGATTTCCCCCTTATAAAACGCATCAGGGCCTTTTTTAGCAATTTGCTCAAGTGACCATGCGAGATCTTTTTGATATAAGGTATCGCCGGCCTTTAGAGGTGTTCCGTCTTTTCTAAAGAAGATATTCTTAGCTTCTGGATCTTTGCCTAAACGCTTGGCGGCATAGACTAATGAAAAAGCCAAATCGTCCGTCACCTTGATGCCATTTCGAGCTAAGTCAATCGACGGCTGAAGCACTTCTGCAAGACTCATGGTCCCGTGCTCTTTTAGAGCTTTGGCAAATGCCGCTACTGTTCCCGGTACACCAAAGCCTTTACGGGTATAGCGCACTGAATGGTTATCGACACTACCATCAGGCAGAATATACATGTTGCGGCTAGCTGCTTCCGGAGCCATTTCTTTATAATCAAGAGCAACGAATTTATCTTTATCAGCAAGGTACACCAGCATAAAACCGCCACCTGCAATATTTCCGGCTCTTGGCAAGGTAACGGCTAAGGCAAAACCGACAGCAACGGCTGCATCGATAGCATTACCGCCACGCTTGAGAATATCGACACCGACTTGAGAAGCTAAAGCTTCTTGACTGGCTACCATACCATTTCGTGCAATAACAGGGTGAACAATGCTGCTGTATTCAAGTAGCGGCGGAGCACTTTTAATTAGGGGATTTGCATGATGATTAGATTCAGCAGCAACTTGGCCTGCTGAAATCATAAGCGCGGCACTTAACAAAGCGGCCGTTTTTTTAAGTCCTTTGGATATTGTCACAACTTTTTCCAGTTTTATTATCTTTGTTAACTTTTTAAACAAATGCTATCACGGGTACCAATCCACATTGAAGTATGTTTACTCAGCAAGAGACAAAGACTTTCAGAACAAGGCGCAAGTTTGAAATACTATATTCCCTACGGCCGTCATAAAAAACTGACGTTCAACTCACTTCGTGCTTTTGTCTGGATAATATGAAAACTGGCAACGCAGCTATGAGAGTCTTTGTTCTTGCCCTTCGGGAGCTTGCCAGTGCCACAAATACTGCCCAAAATTGTTTCGACGTAGGAGGAAACTATGTCTTCATCAATTTTGATTGCTCTTGTACCACTGGCATAGCTCTGAGCTATGCATACTTCAATACGGCGCACCTAAAAAAGAAACCAGCATAAAATCTGGTTTCTTTTTGTATTACAGAGAGTCTATCGTTTTAAATTAAAAACTTAAACTTGCTCTTAGGTAAACATATCGACCTTGGAAGCCATAAGGTGAAAAGTTGGCGTAAGGAATAACGTAATCAAACTGGCTTGGTGCTTTACCCGCTTTTTGATCACGCTCTATCGCTGACGTTGGATACTTATCAAATAAATTATTAACCCCAAGACTCGCCACTAAATTCTCAGTAATGTTGTAACTAGCTTCGGCATCGAAGATAAATGCTTTATCCACCGTTACATCTGCATCACTTACTCGACCCGGTTGCGTCAACTCACCATAATAATTGGTGCGTAACATTAGGCTAAGCGCATCTTTACTCCAGTTAGCGGTCACATTAGCTTTTTGTTTTGGTGCTGCATTTTCTAAACGAGCACGTTCTCGGCGAGCGAATAATTGATCAGAGGTAAACAATGATGACGGTCCAGCCGTGTTTAATACTTCACTAACTTCAGTTTTATTGTAGTTAAAGCCCGTGGATAGCTTCAGGTCGCCCGACAATGCCTCAGTTTGATACGCAAGGTTGATGTCAACACCTTCTGTTTTGCTATTTACTCCGTTGATAAAGAAACGGATAGCGTTAATCCCTTCAATGTTATTTTCAGCAAAAACCTTTTTTACAATTTCTCGTTCGGCATCATCATCACCAAGTGTTTCCGATAAAACGACTCTATCGTCAATATCAATATGATAAGCATCAAGGGTTAAGTTTAAATTCTCTTGGATGTCCCAAGTAAAGCCTAAGCTGTAGTTAGTGGCTTTTTCCGCATCTAACTGTTTACCACCTAATGCCCTCGCGGCTTTGCTTGTTGCGGCAACGGTTCCAATCTCAAAAGCAACGCCTTCAATAAAGTTAGTGTTGGTTGAAGTATAAAATTGTTGTTGCAGAGATGGCGCTCTAAAACCTGTACTGAATGAGCCACGAATCGCAAAGTCTTCGGTCAAATTATAACGAGTCGCAATTTTTCCATTAGTAGCGCTGCCAAAATCAGAATAGTTTTCATAGCGGGCAGCCAATACTAAGTTCCATTTATCCGTTAAATCAGCATCAACTTCTGCATAAATTGCTTTCGAATTACGGCTCTTATCAACTTCACTATTTTTTGAGAAGAATAAAGAACCTTGTGCAAATAGACGGTTGGTTGGGTAAACAGGGTTACCTTTATCATCAAAAATCGGCTTGCCATTCTCATCCAATGATGGGCGATTAGTATAAGCTTCGACATCACCTGAACGGATTTCATAGCTATCTCTGCGATACTCAGCCCCAACAGCAAAGGCGATGGGTGAATCTAAAAAGTCCACATCATAAAATCGAGAAAAGTCGACATTAATAACATCTTGACCTGAACTTAGCTTACCGCCATAAAAGCTGGTTGGTGTATCAAGCAGATAGGTAACGTTAGCGGTATTAGTGTTGTTATAACCAACGCTATTTTTTCCGGTTACCACACTGGCATTATAATCCCATTCACCAACACCACCTTTAAAGCCTGCTAATAGTGACCAATCATCAATATCAGCATGAATTCTTGGTGTAAACCCATCTGGATAAATCTTTTGGATCAAAAACGCTTCGTCAGCCGCCTCACGAAAAAATGCACCTGAAACTGATTTGCGATTTTGTAAAGTGAAAGTCGAATAAAACTCACTACCAGAATCAAACTCATAACCTGAGCTAGCAAGCACTGAGTAAGACTCACTTTCTGGGGCACCAAAGAAGAAACGATCACGATTTGTGGTGATTTCACGTTTATCAAATGAACCATCTGGATTTTTAGCGTAAGTATCACCATCATCCAAACCACCACGATTCGTTGCATTGGCGTTGTTATATTCAGCGGTAAGGTTCAGATAGCCCGTTTCTAGGAAACCAAAGCCAGCGTTAGCTGCGAGGTTAACTGTCTCTCCATCTTTACGGGAGATATCTTTACCATATATCCCTGCTACTCGACGACTGCCATTAGCAACAACGTTACCATCGGCATCAGTTTGTACACCTGTTAACTCTGGTACACCATCCAGAGTTGTAATATTTTGCCCTGCTGATAGGGTAAAAATGCCACCTTCGGCGTCTTTTTTAGTAATGATGTTGATCACACCCGCAATCGCATCAGAGCCATATTGTGCTGCCGCGCCATCACGCAAAATTTCAATGCGTTCAATAGCTGCAGATGGAATAGCATTCAAATCGACCGAGACAGAACCTCTTCCAGCAGAGCCATTTAGATTCAGTAATGCACTTGAATGAAAACGACGGCCGTTAAGTAATACCAATGTTTGATCAGGCGCTAATCCACGAAGTGAAGCAGGCTTAATGTGGTCAGTACCATCAACTAATGATGGTTGGAAATAGTTAAAGCTCGGCACTGCGTTTTGCAACTGGCGATTCATATCGGTAAAACCACCTTCTTGAAGAATGTCTGCAGATAGCACATCAACCGGAACGTTGCTTTCACTAATAGTACGCCCAATTCGACGTGAACCTAATACCGCAATACGCTCAACCGCCCCTCCATTTTTTACTGAAGTCTCTTCTACTTCAACGGCAGCTGTAATTGTAGACGTAAGTGATATCCCCAGTGTCGAGACAATACCAAAGGTGATTTTTGATAATGAAAATTTCATTAAGCTTTCTGCTCCATTTGTAGTTTTTATTTCCCGACACCAAAACAAGGAAAGAGTTGAATAAGATGTTAAAGCGGGTGTGTATTTTTTGTGATTCTATCAGCACACAATTGAAAAAATAACGATAACAAATGGTTCAATTTGTTATTTGATATAACTAAAAAAACATTAAACAGGACTTTTATAACAAAAACAAATAAAAAATCAGAAGATTCCACCATTATTGTCTTAATGATATGATCAGCAAAACAACAAAAAAGATAACATAATAATCATGAGTTTAACGGTTTGGGAGCTGGCAACTGACTTTGCTATTGCCAGTGCATTAATACTATTTTGCAAAGTTATTCGTGTAAAAATCACTCTGTTTCAAAAACTCTATATGCCAGTAGCAATGATGGCAGGTCTATTAGCGCTCGCACTTGGTCATAACGGTTTTAATGTACTGCCCCTTTCAGAAGCTAGCTATGGTGGAATGTTGATCACCGTTATTTTTGCCTCTTTAGGGTTAACCACACGCTTTCCTAAAGCCGATGTCTTGGTCCATAGGACAGGCAAACTTCTCGCCTTTAACCAGATCATTACTATTTCTCAGTGGTTATTTGCCATTATCGTTGGAGGATATGTTCTACAGTGGGTTTGGCCAGAACTTCCGAAAGCCTTTGGATTAGTAATGCCATCTGGCTTTATGGGTGGACACGGTACCGCTGCTGCCGTAGGTGGAACCTTAGCTGAGCAGGGTTGGAATGACGCGTTAAGTTTAGCCCTAACTACAGCAACTTTTGGAGTGTTTTTGGCCGTACTTGGCGGCCTTGCCATTATCAATATTATTTCAAGATTGGGTATAGTCACTCACATCCGACGCTTTGAAGAATTAGAAGCGCACTTTCGTAAAGGTCTCATACCTGATGAAAAGCGAGAAAGCATTGGCGTAGAAACCGTTTCATCTTCTTCTGTTAATGCTTTTACGCTTCATATCGCATTAGTGGGAGCCGTGGTCGGTTGTGCTTACTTTCTCGCAACTTTTGCATCATCTTTTAGCCAGTTTGTTTCTGTACCCACTTTTGCCAGTGCTTTTGTCCTTGGTTGCCTGTTTCGTGTGGTATTGAAAACCTCAAAAGCTGACCTTCATTTTGATAATAAACTTTTAAACATGACTGCGGGCTCTGCTACTGATTACTTAGTGTTTTTTGGAATAGCTTCTATCAAGCTCAGTGTATTAATTAGCTTTGCTGCACCTTTCATTTTACTGATGGTATTAGGGGTTGTACTTTGTTTGTTTCTTACTTTCGTTATAGCACCAAAGCTGTTTGGTGATAAATGGATTGAAACCGGATTATTTTCTTGGGGCTGGATGACAGGGACCGTAGCGATGGGGATTCTGCTATTGAAAATAGTCGATCCAAAGGGAAAATCAACGGTAATGGATGATTATGCCATTGCTTACCTCCCCGGCTCTATTGTAGATATTTTGATAATCTCTTTAATTCCAACGTTAATTATGGCGGGTCAAATCAATGCCGTTATTGCAGTGCTAAGCGCCTATTTAGTGATACTTGCATTGGTGGCCTATAAGCTTAAATGACGCTCCGAATCAGATTTTTGAACAAACTCCTCCTCCGCAGCAAGCTGCGGGGAATAAAAGCCTCAAATATTAAACCACTCATTAATCACTGATTGATTATCTTCCATCTCAAACAAGGTATAAACTTTAACCCCCATGTCTGTCATTTTTTTCTCTCCACCTAATTTGGGAATGGATATTAAAAATGCCGCTTGTTCGACCTGACCACCAGCTTGTCTTATTAACTTGATACTTGATTGAGCCGTGCCTCCTGTCGCAAGCAAATCATCGGTGAACAATATCTTGCCATCTTTTTTGACGTGACTTGGATTAAGCTCAAGCTTATTCTTTGCGTATTCTGAAGTGGAATCTAATCTAATTACTTCACCAGGCAATTTTCCCAACTTTCGAATAGGAACAAACCCAGCCCCATATTGATGAGCGAGTACAGCTCCTAAAATAAAGCCTCTGGCATCTGTACCTGCCATTTGATCAAACGTTTGGTCTTTATACTCTTCAATAAATTCATCACAACAATATTGAAAAGCAGCTCCATCGGAAGTCATAGAGAAAATATCACAAAAGCGAACATTGGATTTAAATGTGCTATTAAAGGTAAATAGGCTCATCGCTCTCATGAGCGATTGTTCAGTATTTATGCTTGTGTCTTTATGCCAACCTACCAAGCTCATGCCGTTCGAGTCAGACCACTTTCCATCAGTCTCTCTTTGTACGACCTGATAACCTTTAATATTTTGCTCGGGTGAAGTTGCAGTTGTATTGCTATGCAACTGATCTGCTTCTTGAGTGTTAGAAGGAACTTGAGCGAGTGAAGTAGCCATTTATCTTCTCCAGAATGAGAGGAATAAAAACCTACTTTACAAAAAAAAGCCCCAATACTTAGTGAAAATAAATTAACTAAATATTGGGGCTTTTTTGTTTAATAATGATCTGCTTTAGCCTAACTTTATTCTGAAACAGTATTGCTCTCTTCTATTTGGTGCTTCTTTTCCGTTTTATCAACAATCGTCACAACAGCAGTATCACCAACCACGTTACTAGAAGTTACGAACATATCGATAATACGGTCAATCGCTGCGACAATGGCGAAAGCTTCAATTGGCAAACCAGTTTGGTGGATCAACACACCAATCATCACCATACCACCACCAGGAACACCACCCGCACCTACGGATAAAAGGAATATACTGAATACTAACGCAGGAATTTGCTCTGCCGTAAACGGCATGCCGAAAGCATTAGCTACGAAGAAAATCGCAATTGTGATGTAAATTGATACGCCGCCCATGTTCATCGTGGCACCAAGTGGTACACCAAAGCCAGCAACAGCTTTATTTACGCCTAACTTTTCAGTCAAAGTACGCATTGTCACAGGGATAGTCGCATTCGAACTCGCAGTAGAAAGAGAAAACAGCACTTGTTCACGAGTCTTTTCGCGGAATACAGAAGCTGGAAGGCCAGTAAACACCTTAACCGCAAACGGATAAACCACAAATAACCACAAGTTAAGCATTACTAGAATGATTGCAATGTAACTTAATACACTTCCAAAAGCGTTTGAGTCCAAGGTCGCACCAAGCTTGAACATAAGTGCAAATACACCGTATGGTGCGAGAGTCATGACGACAGTGATCAACTTCATCATGATTTTGTTCACTGATTGAAAACCACTAACAACACCTTGAACGTGTGATCCCATAGACTTCATCACACCACCAAATAGCAATGCCATAAAGATAATTTGTAGCATGTTGCCATCATAGAAAGCTTGAACTGGATTACGAGGCACAATATTAACCAATAGAGTCATCAAGTTTGGTAATTCAGTAGCGGTGATCGCTACGTCTGAGCTACTGCTCATGTCCACACCGTGACCTGGTTGCAAGATCAAAGCAACCGTTAACGCTGCACTAATAGCGACAATGGTGTTAACAATGTAAAAACCGAACGTTTTACCACCAAGACGACCAAAACTTTTTAGATCAGGTAACTCACAGACACCACAAACAATACTGACGAATACCAAAGGCACGACCAACATCATGATCATGTTTACAAACATGGTACCTATACCAGAGAAAAAGCTAACTAAGTCATCTGAAAAGAAAGCAATATCGGCAAGTAGGTATTGCACCGCACTTCCCAAAATAAAGCCTAGAAACAGACCAAGAAAAATTTTGGTCGAGAGTGATTTCATCATATTGTGAACCTAATCTTTTATTATTTGTGCGAAAAATGTAGTCAAATCGCAAACAATAGTGAGGGAATAACAGGATAAATTCAATAGTCAGACAAATGTTCGGGTAACCTTAAGGCAATAAACATTTAGAGATTTAAACCAAAAACAATAAAGCCTTCAGCCAAAAACACCAATACACACCAGCTAAAAGGGTGGTTACACTACAGATTTAAAACCCAAACAAGATCTTAACCTAGTTAAAGCAATGTCTATGATATATCGTGTTTTGGGACTTTTGCAGAACAATGGTATCGAAACGATTGTTTTTATACCGTTCTGCATTAGATATAGAGGCCGACAATTAAGCCAGCCACAGTTCAACGTCTTTAATGATAAAGTTACCGTTATAGATTGGGTGCGACTCTCCAAGCGGTTCAAGCTCGAAGAAATGTTTTTGCTCTTCAGGTAAGCCTTCATAACCACCTATCACTTGGTAAATCCAACTTTCCGCATCCCAATTTAAATCTTGAGCTCGTAAATATTCCAATGCCGATTGACGAACGCCAGAGTCAATCACATCACAAAAATATTGATCGACATCCAGCTTTAACTGGCTTTCAGTAATATCAAAAGCAACAGTATCTTCCAGGGTAATGCTTAAATCTTCATGAGCAGTTTGAGTTTGTGGTCTATCACTAAAGCTTTTGACTTTAGCGACCAACTGCATCAGCTCAGTTTCATGCAAAGTATTTCGTACATCAACTGCAGCAGGTTTTAATATTGCTGCCGCATGGTTAAACAAACTAGGCACTGTTTTGTGTGACGCATGAGATTCCGGTGAATACTCAGGGTGCATATCTTGATGCAATAACCAACCTTTGAGTAAGCGCGTACGCCCTTGAATATGTCGAAAACGCCCAAGTAATTCTAGTAAACGACTTTGCACAAGACTTAGTTCTTCAATGCTTTGACTCAAAGCTTCTTGAAGCGTAGTCACCATCAACTTACGCAGCTCTCTAATGTCACCTGCTATCTCAGTCAGTTCATCGAATTGAAACATCTCTAAACCATTTAGCAGCTCAGTCACTTGCGATTGTGCTAGCTCATTTTCACGAATTTTGGCATTAATGGTACCCACATAACCAAATTCGTTGTTAATACGGCTCCACAACACACGAGTGGAATACGCCAGTGATTCGGTAAAGGCATACACATGCTCATTAAGATCGTTCAAGTAAGCCTCAGCAGCGGCATGATCGACGTTATGACGAGCTTCTTTGTAGTGATTAGCTAATGTCTTAATCGTAGCCAACGCTGAACCTGAGTTAGCATCAATTTGACGATTTCGCTCATCACTCAATGCATTTTCTAGCATTGAGCGAACTGTTCCCGTTAATCGTAATTCTTGCTCCACATCTGGTCGCCAAAGCACGTTGGCTTTACTCAGTTTTTCAATCGCCTTAGGATCTACTTCGGTCTCATTTACCGAACCTGATAAGTAGGCGTCCATGATTAAATCAGAATGACGTCCAAGCAATTTAAGAAATTTGCTTCCTGCTTGGTGTAAGTGGTTACTCATTAGTATTCCTATTAGAAAGCAGAGTTAAAAATGAAAAGTCAGCCCACTTTGTTTTGGAGCATTATTTTCAATAACAACTTTAAAATCATTCAAAAACTTAGCGATACGGCTGGCTGAGTCACGCTTTAACCAATGTTTAATTCCAACTGTACGAGATTCAAAGACTTTTGTGACGGAATATTCTTTGCCCGTAGAGTCTAATTTAATGTTGTATAACTTTTCTCCGACGTTAAAAAATTCATAGTTTTCCCCCCATACAAACTCACCAGTCTTACTTTTTGATAGCATAGTATTATGAATTTGTTCATTTGTAATAGTAGACATAACCACCTCCAATTCTTTAAATCAAATCTTGCTGAATTGAAGATTCTGCCTGAGCTTCAAGATTTAACGCTTCGGTTTCATCAATAAAGCGAATCACTTCATAAAGATAATCTAGCTTCCCCGTTGCAATATAGATTTGCTTATCTTGATTAGGCTTTATTAAATACCCTAGCTCTAATAATCGTTTAAACACCAACTTGATCTGGTTATCTACTTGAGTGCTGGTGGAGCCAAACAATCTATATTGACTGAGCTTAGCCAATTGCTCACGAAACGCAGGCGTATCTTCAATCCGAGTTTGTAATTCAGTTAAACGAATCGGCACACCTTGCGATAACGGTGCATCAGCACCATTAGCTTCTTGCACCAATACCAACCATTCAACGAGCGGCGTTAACGACTGACACACATCGCGAAATTGTGATGAAACCACTTTTCTTTCTGCATCACCTAACTCTTGATAACCACAAAAATATACCTCACCTTCTGCAGCTGTAGCTAAAGTACGGTTGATCTGGTTAAGGTATTGTTCAATATGTTCACGTGTAACGATACTTTGCAAAGCACGCCATGCATCTTCATCAGTGGTTCTACAAATAAAGTTACCTTGCAGTAAGGCCTCAATCAGCGAACTTGTGCCCACCATTACCGATTCAGTTGTCATATTTGATTCAGACATTATGCAATCTCCTGAGTCATGCGAGCTTTAAGCTTTTCAGCGATAGGATTGGATTTTGGCTTAACCACTTGTAGTTTCTTAGTTTGCTTATTAATGATGTAGCGATTTTTAAACAAGCTTAAGACTTCAGACTCTGGATTCGGAAACGCACCCAGCACTGAAATTTGGTTGTTTTCACAGGAATCAAAGATTTTTTTAACGTTATTATGGTGTAGCGTCCCTAATTCATCGATTGGCCAATGAATGGTTACTTGTGCTCGACCACGTAACAAACGGGTAAAGGCGAGTAAGAACTTACATAAGATAAGATAGGCCATGCCGTGACTGGAAGATTCATTTAACTGTCTGTCGGTACGAATCACTAGATCTGAATTGCCTTCTTTTAGGCGTAATTCAATTTCTAGTAGTTTAGAAATACCACCAGCTAACGCCGCTCGGCCAATAATGTCTAATGCTCGGCGCATACTTAGAATGTAATCTTCATCTGGCAAGCCATCAAACCCTGAGGATTTCCAAGTATCAAAGGCTTTTACAAAACGTTGAAGCTCAGGCCAAAACTCTAATTCTGAAATACGTGAGCGAATTTTAACCGCTGATTCAGACACACCATCAAGGAACAATTCTTCACCCACTTCTCGAGTAATTCGGGCACTTTGAGATGCAATACGGCGGTCGATATCAGCAAGCACATCATAGTAAGCGGTAAGGTCGATACCAAAGATTCGTCCTTGCTCTTGGATTGCTCTAAATTGCTGCGATACAATCACGTTAAGTAGGTTATCAAGCTTAGGCACAAGTTTACGATAATCTAGTACGCGAATGCCTTTATCGTTCAATTGGCTTGACTCTTCACGTGATTTTTCCCAGATTTCAGCGAAGCGGGAGCCTGATTTGCTCGCAATCACTGAATCAAAATGCTCAACGTATTGTTTTACTGAACTAAGCAACTGCTCTCTTTGCAATAAACCTTCACTTCCTAAACGCAAACGCTCAGCCAGACTGCCAAGAACCTCCTCATCATTAGACGCTAATTTCAACTCACCAAGCTTACGTATAAGTTCACGTAACCTTGTAAGGTTTTCAGAGGTTTCGACTTGCACCGCCTCCGCCGATTTTTTAATTTTATCTAGTGCTTCACGCTCTGCTTTTACGCGGTTGCTTTCTTGCGCTAACTGCTTGGTTAAATCCGTTGTGGCTTGTTTTAACTCTGATAACTGAGTTTGCAGACTCGGTTTTCTGAGCATCCAATCACGTTGATACCAGTCGTCAAATTTCAGCACTTCACCGCGACGTTGCTCTGTTGTCGCTAGCTTATCTTCAAGTGCAGTGATTTGCTGTTTAAGTTTTATAATGGCTGACTCGTCGATACCACGAGATTGCAGTTCATCTTTATACCATTGCTGACAGGCTTTCTGTTCTGCTTTGGCGTTAGCTTTACGCTCATCAATATTCACTTTGATTTGAGTTAATTGTGCCTCTATTGCACCAATCACTTCCTGCCAATGTGCTTTTTGTTCCATTTCGGCATCACGAGCTTGCTCTTGATGTTCTTCGATCAAAGCTTGATGTTGTTGCTGCAAGCGTTTGAGATCGTTATCTAATTGAGTAAGCTGCTTTTGTGCTTCAGCTTTACGCTCAGTCAATGCTTTATTTATTTTCTGCTGCTCAGTTGCCTTATCTTCAAATAGTCTTTGCAAATCATCACGGCTATTACCATATGAAGTACGGGCCATGGTTAGCTCTTTATTGAGGCTATCGAGCTTTTCGTTGATTACAACTAGCTGAGCTTCAGCTTCTTGCTGATGACTTTGCGATAACTCTAAAGCTTCTTCTGCTTTTGCGAGCCTCTGTCTTAATGCTTGTTCAGAAGCCGCGTACTCAGGCACATCGACTGATGCTAAATCCAATTGCACTCCGAAGATGGCATTGGTGTCTTGTTTGGCCACAGTTGGATGAAGATCGGTACGATGCAACAACTCAGGCGCGATCACTTTACCTAAGTTCTGCTCCCACCCTTCAGATTCTTTGCGTAGGAACTCCAACAACGTATGAGATTGCGGATATAGGATTTGCTCTATTTCATCAAGTTCTGCTTGACGATCGGTTACACGTTTTGCCGCACTTCGAAGAGCATCATTGGCTTGCTCACGCTGTGCCCTTAGCTTACGTTCTTCATTGGTTAAACGTTCAAGTTGTTGATTACAGTTTTGCTCATGCTCTCTGGCATTTTGGATGCGCTCATCAAAAATCGCGAGGCTACGCTTTTCATCTTCATTATAAGTAACGTTAGATAATTGCACTTTTAGCTCAGCTTGCTGAACTCGATATTGGTTTTGTTGCTGACTAAATTCATCTTTAAGTTTTGTCATTTGCTGACGCGCTTTTTCTTTCAGGGCTTCAATATCTTGCCTTGCGCTATCACGTTGTTGCTCTTTTTGTTCGCGTTGTTGCTCAAGTTGTTGATGAAGTTTGTCTAAATCGCGTTGTAGTTGCTCACCAATTTTGCTGCGGCGTTCATTGTAAGCCGATTCGATATCCTGATGTTTTTCAGTTTGCAGCTTATGGCGCTCTCTGAGGTTATCAAGATCGGTTTTCCAACTAGGTAACTGTCCCAAATCCAATTTAGCTTGTTCGATATCGGCATCCATATACGCATCGTACTGTTGCTCGATTTCTGTGAGGTCTTGCTCGCATTTATGTAAATCACCTTTTGCCGCAGAAAGCTCTTGATTCAACTCGTCACGCTGTAACCGCCACTGCTCTTCCAGCATTTTGAGCTTTAAGCCAGTTTCTTTGGCATCGGTTTCGGCTGCTTCTTTTCGTTGGATTTCTAGCGATTCGTCATTCTTATACCCACGAGACAGACTGCCTAAACGCAATTCAACACTTTGTAATTTATTAAATTCTTGCTCTAATTTTTGATATTCTGGGCGGAGTTGCTCAAAACCCTTTACTAGCTGGCTTTCATTGATCCACGCTTCTACATGTTGCAGGTTGATGCGAGAGCTCGGAGGATTAACGCCATCTTCCTCTAAAATCGCGGCAATCATGGACTTAATAGTTTCCATTTTGCCTTCTTTGGAGTGAACCGCTTTGGCGAGTTTTTCGATATGACGAATGCTGTGCTCAGGCTCACAAAGCGAGAACTGGTTGGCATAACTTCGAAGCTCACTGCGGTTGCTGCCGACATTCAATAAGCTGCTATCATGCTGGATCACGGCTCTAAATTCTCTGGTATTAAGATGCTTAGTGGTACTCACACCTTCTTTTTTAAACTGCCGACCCAACTCTGCCGTGGTATGAAAAATAACAGTGTCGCCATTACGCTGCTTTATGTAATCATCCAGCTCAAAGCCTTTTCCTACAAAACGATAATTGACACCTTTACCATCGCCAGCAGATGACAATACCGCTTGGTATAAGCGTTCGTCACTCTTACGGTATTCGTAAATAATAAAACTTTGATCGTGTGGTAAGTACCAGCGCTCAAAACTATCACGGGTAGAGGGAACAACACGACTAGGGTATTCACCATAAAATACTGGCACCAGTCGTTGTAGCGTGGTTTTACCCGAGGCGTTGGTGCCACAAATATTGGTGTGACCATCCAATTCTAATTCTACAACTCCGGGTAAATGTGTGTTGATCAACACGATACGAATCAAGCTAGACATGCTGTTCCTTTTGCGGTTTATGGCGGGCTTTTTTACAAGAATAGTCAAGCATACCTGAATTATTTTTTCAGATGCAATCTTTGATTGCTCTGTAGAGGTTATATGGCTGAAAAATAACGCATCGCTATGACTATTAACGTTAATGATTATTAACTTGTTTCAGAACGTTAAAAATTAGCATAATCAATTAGTTTAAGCTCAGCTCTGCACTCTATGCTTTCAAATACAATTCCTACTTACCAAGCAAGTATTTCCACTAACGGCAAGCTACACTTGACCACTGAAGCTATTACAACAATGGCTTCTAATAGACTTGAACGACATCAATTACAGTTGAGCATTACATTCCCTAATAGAACTCAAACAACACAGCTCATGTTCACTTGCTCTAGAAGCAATAAAACATGGCAAGTAGAGAAGTCATTAGGATTCGTATCCATCCCTAATGTAAGACAAGGGATTATTGAAGGCTTAGCTGATCAAATCCGCGATTTTATGAATAGTGGAGAAAAGATGCAGCATTGGTGCACAAAAGGCGATTTAGACCAGATAGCTAGCGCAGTTAAGTCTGGAGTCGATCTCAGTTATATAAACGGAACTTATGCTAATGTGTTTCACCTCGCGGCTCGACAAGGGCAATATCTTGTCTTTAAAACTTTACTTGAAAATTGTCATCATAAGTTTTCGCCACAATTCGCAGGGGAAATTTTACACACGTTAGTTAGAAATCAAGATTGGCCAGATCTTGTTGAACTCACTCTGCTAAGAGGTGCATCTCCAGAAGCTATAGAACCTGTTGATCATCAAAATGTCCTTCAGGTCGTATGTCAAAATGGACAGTTTCAGAGCCTGTTAGTTTTATTGCCATACTGTAAAAAAATATTAGATAAAGCAGAAGGTAATGAACAGTGTTCTCCTCTTTGGCTAGCGGCACGATATGGACATGTAGAGATTGTTGAGATGCTTTGTACACAGAAAGGAATTGACTTAAATAAAAAAGATGTGAATGGTGATACTCCCTTATCTATTTCAGTTGAAACCAGTTATGTACCTGAAGAAATTACAAGACAACTTATTTCTGTAGGTTCAGATGTAAACTTGACAGGAAGCGACGGCATTGCAGTGATTTTCAAGGCCATTGCTAATAGACAAATCGCCAATGCACGATTAATGATCTCCAAAGGTAGTGCAGTAGTAAATATAAAAGATCAAGATGACTGCAGCTTACTTTCAAGAGCAGTACAAACGAGTAATCTTTCATTGTTCACCAATGTCTTAAGTCAATTGAAAAAAGAACTTTTTCCTAAGGAAGGAGCGCTAACAAGATCTGTAACGAATGCTCAGTTACCTTTACAACATACCCTAAGCATGGTTGATCGAAGCAAAAAAAGTGCTTTGTATTATGCCACAGAACTGAAAATTGGTGGGTTTAATCAAGCTCAATTTCTATTAGAAAATGGCGCAGATTTTAGGTGGAATAATCAAATTTACTCCCCTTTATGCTCTGCAATGAACTCTGATAATCAAGCTGTATTCTCAATGTTAATGGGCAAAATAAAAACGCTTCCTAACACTGAAGCCGCAGCGCTATTAAAGACAAAAGATGCTTCCGGTCTCTCACCTTACGATATTGCCGTTCGTGTTGAAAATCCTGTTCCTGTGGAAATGAAAATGATGATTCGAGATATAGTACACCCCAAAGCTGAATAAAATCTTTCTCTGGGGTTATACCAATTTTCGCGAAGTTTAAGGAAAACGAAAATTAAACAAAAATGATTGTCAGCCTATTATGCAAACTTAAGTTTACGAGATTCGTACAGCTCACGCATACCTGCAATGGCTTCTTCTTGGTATTCACGAAGACCACTCATCACAAGTGTTTTCTTACCCGTACCGATTTGCTTACCATGGCTGTAAAACTCAAAATTAAGAGTAACATTGCCACGCTTACCATCGATGAGTAATTCATGCTCACTCAATTCAAGTTCCACGCTGTCAAAATCAAAACTATGAAGCTCAAATGACATGCTTTCGTACATTACCAAAGGTCTAGCAGGGTTCACCATCACTTGATGTTTTTCCATCAATGGCAATAACGCGTGAGTAAAGTTAAGTCCTGAGAAAGAAACATACGTGCGAACAAAAGCCTCAATCTTGGCTTTATCTTGACAAATTACGCCAGCACTTTGCGCTGATAGGTAAGTTTTATCTTTAGTGTCTTTGATCTCTAAGACATCTTGTTGAGCATTAGGGAATACGAGATCTACACCATCACCAACCATTCCCCGAAACTTAAATTCCATTGAGCTGCTCAAGCCGTATTCTTCTAATACCAAAGCGAATAATAAATCACCGGGCACACAAAAACGTTTGGCATCGACATCATGGATTGGATTGACATCCCCAGCCACTTTTTTTGCAAATACACTCGCTTGCTCTGCTGAAACAGTAATCAAGTTATCGTTTTTAGAAAAGTATGACTCTAAATACATAAGGCTGGACACTCACTCCCAATATATGGAATTTTTACTCAAAACAAGCGATCAGTTTATATGATTTTTTAAATTTAACTCACCCGATGAGTTAGCTTTTGACAGGTTGAATTGGTGTGCTATATCTAAAAAGGTTGGTTTGTCAGACAGTTAAAGGAATATAAAAATTTATGGATTTGTTATGTTAATCCCAACCTTAGTACTTCTATTTATCTTAATTCTTGGTTTTCGATCCTTTATACGAGGCTCATGGCTATTCGTATTTTATATGCTGTTTGAATTGTACTTTGCTGGCGTGATCATCAGCAGCAAACTCAATTGGATTTAGTCTAAAAAGACTAAACCTTCAACCCTAGCACATCTTGCATATCATACAACCCTGCAGGCTGTTGGGCTAACCACTCTGATGCCCTCATCGCACCATTGGCAAAAGTCATACGACTTGAAGCTTTATGTGTAATCTCTATTCTCTCACCAATGTCGGCAAACATCGCAGTATGTTCACCCACAATATCACCCGCTCGAACCGTAGCGAAACCAATAGTTTTTTGTTCACGCTCTCCAGTAATACCTTCGCGCCCATAAACTGCACATTCATTTAAATCACGGTTTAATGTATCAGCAATCACTTCACCAAGCTGAAGAGCTGTGCCAGATGGAGCATCTTTTTTGTGTCTATGGTGAGCTTCAATGATTTCAATATCAGAGTAATCTCCCATCACTTTAGATGTCATTTCTAAAAGTTTACACATCAAGTTAACGCCTACCGACATATTTGGAGCTAATACAATAGGTGCATTCTGCGCGTGTTGAGCGATCTGAGCTTTTTCTTCGTCGGTGAACCCTGTGGTTCCAATAACATGGGATTTATGATTTTTTGCGCACCAAGCTGAGTGAATTATGCTGGATTGTGGAGAGGTAAAATCCACCAATACATCAAAATCGTCTTTTACATCATCCAATGAACCACAGATAGCCACATTCATGGTGCCAACACCCGCAATTTCGCCCACATCTGCCCCCATAAGAGTGGAACTTTGGCGTTCAATCGCTGCCCCAAGATAAATATTTGGATGATGTTTGGCAGCTTCGACTAGTGTTCTTCCCATTCTTCCTGTAGTGCCAACTATCGCAATTCTGACTTGTTCACTCATGTAATTTTTCTCAAATTTGGGGCAAAAAAAACGCCAACCAGTGTATATGGTTAGCGTTTACATTAACTGATCAGCGTCAAACTTGCATTAAATAATGTCTAATAGCTCAACTTCAAAGATCAAAGTGCTGTGAGGAGGAATTGAACCACCCGCGCCTTGCTCACCGTATGCTAGGTGTGAAGGTACGAATAATTTTAGCTTAGTCCCAACAGGCATTAGTTGTAGTGCTTCAGTCCAACCTGCGATAACACCAGAAACTGGGAATTCAGCTGGTTGATCACGTAGTACCGAGCTATCGAATACCTCACCGTTGATAAAAGTACCGTGGTAGTGAGTACGTACAGTTGAATCAACTGTTGGTTTTTCACCTTCACCTTGCTTAAGCACTTCGTACTGTAGACCTGAATCAGTCACAGTTACTTCTTCACGCTTAGCGTTGTCATCTAAGAACGCTTTA
This sequence comes from Parashewanella curva, assembly GCF_003675895.1. Taxonomy (GTDB): domain Bacteria; phylum Pseudomonadota; class Gammaproteobacteria; order Enterobacterales; family Shewanellaceae; genus Parashewanella; species Parashewanella curva. Next base: position 28,000 of record NZ_ML014780.1, on the reverse strand, counting down.
CCTTCTGCGATAGCGGCTTCAGAAGCTTTTTCTTGAGCAGCTTGCATGCGCTTGTTGATTTCGTTGAATGCCGCTTCTAGATCTTCTTGAGATACTGCACTTGGCTCGCTTTTGAAAGAAGTCGCTAAACCAGCTTGAACCGCTGAAATATCTAGACCTTCAAATGGGTTAGAGGCAAGTTGTTGACCCATTTGTAAGCCAATACCGTAGCTTACACGCTGTTCAATAGTGCTGTATGTATCAGACATAATGTTTTACTCATTGTTTATCGATAAAAATTGCGGTGAATAGTAGCATATTTTAAGGTTTTAGGCGTAATTGGAGCTGAAATTGTTGTTTTATATCATTAACCGTCCATTTAGCTATTGAATTTAGAGATTAAATTTCATTCACATATCCTGTGTTAAGCTACTTGCATTTGATAAATTTATACGGTTATCGAACTACAGGAACAGTGTTAATGTTAGATTCAACCACCGCAAAACAGCTAAACAAACTTGTAAATGAGTCGAGTTCAACCCCAACCGATAAAGTTTGGCCTACCGTTTTTACTCATGGTGCTGCAGCAGCGTCGAATCGTAAGTTAAATGAATCCCAAAGACATTCTTTAAAAAATACGGCTGAAGCGACAGTAGAAGAACTGCTCAATATCATGCAGCGTTAAATTGCTTAATACTATTTTCACCATAATCGTTTTTGTTTGGTTATTTGCCACGCTTCATCGGCAATTTGTCCCTCACCCTAAGTCCAAACTTTTTACACTGGATATCTTTTATTTGATACCCACTTGGACTTTTTTTAGTCCTACACCAGGTACGAAAGATCAAAGCTTAATTTACCATCAACAGCATAGCCCACAGACTTGGCAAACGGTCATTCAAACGACTGAAAATTCTTGGTGGGCTTTTTTTTTAACCCCAGTAAATTAGAAAAAAAAGCCCTGCAAGATCTCTGTCAGCTTTACGTTGATACCTTTGATACTCAAAAATCAAATGATGAAATGTTGATCGGTTCATATGCTTATTTGACGCTACTCAATATCACAACTAATAAAGCCAAACAGCAATTAACCAATGGCAAAATTCAATTTTCTATTATTTCAACTAATGGATTTACCGAACAACACGATGTTGAGTTGGTTGCTTTATCTCAATGGCATAACCTATATGATTGACTTCATATCACTTAACGCTGTCGCATATTCTAGCTTTTTGGTAGGTCTAGCTTCTTTAGTGATTTCTCTGGAAACGCTGGTTAGTAAAAGACTATTTGTCCAAGGTGAAATCCTTGACTGGCGAACAACAAGGTTATCTGTTTCTCATTGGGCATTTGCACTTTTCAATGGCATTTTTAATTTTCCATGGATGTTCGGTTTTTTAACGACAGCAAAAGCTTTGCTATCGATGCTTGTTATCTATCAAGCTATAAACCAAAGTATTTCTATCAATACTCTTTGTCTGCTCTTTATGATTCATCAACTTAGCAACTATCGCATGCCCATTGGACGTGACGGTTCAATGCAAATGACTTCAGTAATGATATTTGGTTTGATGCTAATAGCTTGGCCACATCATCCCTACTTACACCGTCTCGGACTTTTTTTTATAAGCGCTCAAATTGTCATTGCTTATACAGCTTCTGGCTGGGCCAAGTGGTGCTCCCCTATTTGGAGACATGAAAATGTACTGGCTCAAATTTTTAATACCAAGAGTTTTGGTCGTCCTCGGATCGCATCACTTTTAAAACAACACGTTAAATTATCTAGAACTGCATCAATTGCTGTCATGACTTGGCAAGCCAGTTTCCCGCTTGTGCTATTTTCCTCTTCCAAATTGCTGTCCATCTATCTATTAATAGGATTTAGCTTTCACCTTTCTATAGCTATCATCATGGGATTAAACACCTTCTTGTATAGCTTTACGGCTTGTTACCCTATCCTTATTATTGGGATCAACGAATTACACAGAGTTGCGCCATGGCTACAAGTGATCAATTGGAAATAATCTACGATGGCGACTGTCCATTTTGTCGAAATATCGTACTTAAACGAGATTTGGAATCTAATGGATTTCAAGTAGAAATGATCAATGCCAGAAACTTATCTAAACAGCAGCTAATGTATTATCAAGATGCAGGATATGATCTTAACGAAGGCATGTTGGTGAAGTACCAACATAAACTGCACTACGGTCATAACGCCTTAATGCTGTTATTACGGTTATCACGACATCAAAGTTTGGGCGTGAAAATGTTCGAGATCATTTATCTTAAAATGAATCAAAATTGGCTATATCGAATGTTAGTTAAAATCAGATTATGGTTTGTTTCTCCTATCAAGTGATGTTTTTTTCTAAACAATAATTCATTTTTATTTGTTGAGTTTCAACGTTAGGTTTATGAGTCTTGTATTCAAGTCCTGTACTAATTAATGACTTCTAAACTTTCTCTATCAGTACCTATTTGCTCATCAAAAATTCTAACAGAAAACACTCCTAAACCTCTTAAGCAATTAACACTAGAAACTGTGAACTCGATGTACCAAGTAACTCAGCCCTCGCTTTCTCAAATAGAGCAATTTATGGAAACAATAACAACAAGAAAAGGTGATAAAGCCTCTGATTCTCCAATGCTCACTGTAGCCGAATTATCGGCTGAGGAGATGAAACTGGCATACGACTGTACTCATGTTGAACTGGTTACACATTTAAAGGAATTACTCGATCTTCCGATACCGTTCGGTGAAAAACCATCGTTTAATTTTGACTTGGACGAGACACTATTATCACATCCATTTGATAGTATTCCTTTTACTGTTTCTGATTTCAAATGGACAACTTTAAATAGTCAAACAAAAAATGATATTCGTGATTGTCTATTAGCGTTAAGAAAAAAATATCCTAATGGAACAATCTGCCTTTTAACCAATTCTCGAAAAGATGGTTCTCATGAAGGCATTGATAAAAAATTGACTGATACAGGTATTGACCCTGAATGGTTCGACCGTATCGATTATAGAACTGATGAAAACAAGAGTTTGCTAAAAGGACAACGAATTTTCAATGCCATAGATAAGTTAGATGAAGACAAGCACCCTACTCATGTGATTATGGTTGATGATATGGCTTTGAATTTAATAGCAGTTGCTCGGGCTTGCAAAGATAGATGTATGCCATGCACAACACTCCACTTCGTTGCAGGAATTTTAAAACAGCACTTAAAATTTGCACATCAACAAAAGTTCACTTCGATGGGAACTTTCAACTCCAAATATAAACAACAGGAGGTATTAGAAAATAAATATATTAGAAAATTAATTGGGACGTCAGAACAAGTTAAATTAGAAAGTGCGGCCACAACGCCTACAGGCGCATCAAAATTACTACCTACAAAACCTACCTTAGATAGAGCTTCAAAACTTATTGAATCACCAAAAGCAGTAGAACAGAAACCAGAAGCGCATACTCAAAAGCCTACCGCAGAGAAAAAAACACCTCCACCTAAAAAAAGAAAAGGCAGTGTACAAAAAACGAAGAGTAAAACTAAGCTATAGAAAATGGCTTAAGTGATCCTCAAATATGATGCAAAAAAATACCCCGACAAGCGGGGCATTTTAATAGAACGTTTATCAAGAAATTAGCTATTTAAATCCTGAAAAAACTTTTTAACGCCATCAAAAAAACCTTCGGCTTTTGGGCTGTGTTTTTTCTTAGCTTTAGTATCACCGCAAAGTGATTCTTCAAATTCACGCAGTAATTCTTTTTGACGTTCATTCAAGTTCACAGGGGTTTCCATTACGACTTTACACAGTAAATCACCAACAGCATGACTGCGAACTGACTTTACACCTTTACCACGCATACGGAACATGCGCCCAGTCTGCGTTTCCGCTGGGATTTTAAGATTGACTTTGCCATCAAGTGTTGGCACTTCAATCTCACCACCTAACGCCGCTTTACTGAACGAAATAGGCACTTCACAGTATAAGTTGTTGCCGTCACGTACAAAGATGTTGTGCTCACGAACACTCACCTGAACGTACAAGTCACCTGCTGGTGCGCCAAACTCTCCCGCTTCACCTTCACCAGATAAACGAATACGGTCACCATTATCAACCCCAGCAGGGATTTTAACGGATAGCGTTTTGGTTTTCTCAATACGGCCTTCGCCACGACACTTATTACAAGGATCTTTGATCACCTTACCACGACCATGACAGGTAGGACATTCTTGGTTTACCGCAAAGAAACCTTGGCGCATCTGAACTTGACCAGCACCGTTACAAGTACCACAAGTTGAAGACGACGAACCTTTTTTAGCTCCACTACCGTCACAGGTATCACAACCTACAAGTGTTGGCACACGGATTTCTTTGGTTAAGCCTTTAACCGCTTCTTCAAGCGACAACTCAAGGTTATAGCGTAAGTCAGCACCACGAGCGGCACGACGTTGGCCACCGCCACCACGTCCACCGAAAATGTCACCGAACATATCGCCAAAAATATCACCGAAATCAGCGCTGCCACCGCCACCAAAGCCACCGCCTTGGTTCGGATCAACACCTGCGTGACCAAACTGATCGTAAGCGGCTTTCTTATTGCTATCAGTTAAGATCTCATAAGCTTCTTTCGCTTCTTTAAAGTGCTTTTCAGCAGTTGCATCACCCGGATTTCGGTCAGGGTGATACTTCATCGCTAGGCGCTTATACGCCTTTTTGATTTCGCGTTCGCTGGCATCACGGCCAACGCCCAGTACTTCATAATAATCTCTTTTAGACATAATCTTTATTTCTTAGATTAACGATAAAACGGGCGCACTGGTTACCCAGAACGCCCGTTGAGATAGTGTTAATTATGCGAAGCGTTCAACAAATTACTTCTTGTCGTCTTTCACTTCTTCGAACTCAGCGTCTACAACGTCATCAGCAGCTCCATCTTTAGCTTGCTCAGCACCACCAGCTTGTTGCTGTGCGCCTTGCTCTGCTTGTGCTTTAGCTTGAGCGATTTCCATTAGCTTAGCAGACGCTTCCATTAGCTTTTGAGTTGATGCATCAATGGCTTCTTTGTCGTTGCCTTTAGTTGCTTCTTCAACTTCTTTCATTGCAGCTTCGATTTTCTCTTTCTCGTCTGCTGGAAGTGCTTCACCCGCTTCTTCGATTTGTTTCTTAGTCGCATGAACCATGCCATCAGCTTGGTTACGTGCTTGAACTAGCTCTTCGAATTTCTTATCTTCGTCAGCGTGTGCTTCAGCGTCACGAACCATCTGCTCTACTTCGTCATCGCTTAGACCAGAAGAGGCTTTAATGGTGATGTTCTGCGCTTTACCAGTCTTCTTGTCAGTTGCAGAAACATGCAAGATACCGTCAGCATCAATGTCGAATGCAACTTCAATTTGTGGCATACCACGTGGTGCTGGCTCGATACCTTCTAGGTTAAATTGACCTAGAGATTTGTTAGCACTCGCTTGCTTACGCTCACCCTGAAGTACGTGAATCGTTACTGCAGCTTGGTTGTCATCAGCCGTTGAGAACACTTGTTGAGCCTTAGTTGGGATCGTGGTGTTTTTCTCAATCAGCTTAGTCATTACGCTACCCATAGTCTCAATACCTAGAGACAATGGAGTCACGTCAAGTAGTAGTACGTCTTTAACGTCACCGCCTAGTACACCACCTTGAATCGCTGCACCTGAAGCTACTGCTTCATCTGGGTTCACGTCTTTACGTGGCTCTTTACCGAAGAAGCCAGTTACTGCTTCTTGTACTTTCGGCATACGAGTTTGACCACCAACTAGAATTACTTCGTTGATGTCAGATACTGATAGGTCAGCATCAGCTAGTGCCACTTTTAGAGGCTCTAGAGAACGTTGAATTAAGTCTTCAACTAGAGATTCTAGTTTCGCACGAGTTACTTTAACCACTAAGTGCTTAGGACCTGTTGCATCAGCAGTGATGTACGGTAGGTTAACCTCAGTTTGTGTGGTGCTAGAAAGCTCGATCTTCGCTTTTTCTGCTGCTTCTTTTAGACGCTGCATCGCTAGTGGATCGTTACGTAGGTCAAGACCTTGCTCTTTCTTGAACTCGTCTGCTAGGTAGTTGATCAGACGGTTATCGAAGTCTTCACCACCTAAGTGAGTGTCACCGTTGGTTGCTAGAACTTCAAAGGTTTGGTCGCCATCGTGATTGTCGATTTCGATGATAGAGATATCGAATGTACCACCACCTAAGTCGTATACCGCAACGATGTTATCGCCTTCTTTCTTATCAATACCGTAAGCAAGTGCAGCGGCTGTAGGCTCGTTAATGATACGCTTAACTTCTAGACCAGCGATACGGCCCGCATCTTTTGTCGCTTGACGTTGTGAATCGTTGAAGTATGCAGGAACAGTAATAACAGCTTCTGTTACTTCTTCACCTAGGAAGTCTTCTGCAGTTTTCTTCATCTTTTTCAAGATTTCAGCAGAAACTTGTGGCGGAGCCATTTTGTTGCCTTTAGCTTCAACCCAAGCGTCACCATTGTCCGCTTCGATGATGCTGAATGGCATAATGTCTACGTCACGTTGAACTTCGTCATCTTTAAAACGACGACCGATCAAACGCTTGATCGCAAAGAATGTGTTTTTAGGGTTCGTTACCGCCTGACGCTTTGCAGGTTGACCTACTAACGTTTCGTCATCTGTATAAGCGATAATCGATGGGGTGGTACGATCGCCCTCGGCATTCTCAATAACACGTGTTTTGTCACCATCTAGTACAGCAACACAAGAGTTGGTTGTGCCCAAATCGATACCAATAATCTTACCCATGGGGTCCTCCAAAAAATCTTTACGAAGTAATTCTGTCTCTATTCCTTGATATGGGGACTTAATCTTGCTTTTCAAGTCTAGTTGAAAAATTTATAGACCTAGCTGATTTGGCCTTCCATATCGTCTTAGTACCCTATATTGGGATGCCCTTATCTATTACAAGGGTAAAAATGAAAATTTTTGGATCTTTTAAGTTAAAAAACTGCAGAAAGAATAATAATACCGTTCGTACCAATTAACTATGTCTTAGTTAAAGCCTTAGCTTTGCAACTACATCGTTGCAATTCCTCACCATAGCTAAGGCTATGATTCGTCATTGCGCCTTGTATTTCCTTCGCTAATTCTTCCCTATAACACAGTTAATTGATGTGAACGGTATAATGAAGCGTTTGGGAGAGGAATCTTGGATGAGATCCTAGGGTGTTTCCTAGGATCTCTGGTTATACAGCAAATTAAAAGAAGATGTATTTTGCTAAGAATAAGGCCGCGATAAGTGTAATACCAACATTAAGCTCTTTCATTCGACCACATAATATTTTGATCAATACATAAGAGATGAACCCTAGTGCAATACCTGTTGCAATAGAAAAACTCAGAGGCATTAGAATACAAACGACAACGACAGGAGCCGCTTCAGTTAAATCCTCCCATTCAACATGGGTTAAACCTGCCATCATCAACATAGCGACATAGAATAACGCACCTGCTGTAGCAAAGGCTGGGACCATGCCCGCAAGAGGAGCGAAAAACATAGCCAATAGGAATAATACACCAACAACAACAGCCGTTAATCCGGTTCTACCACCCGCACTAACACCTGCGGTACTTTCGATATAACTTGTGGTTGTTGAAGTTCCTAACGCTGAACCCGCAATAGTGGCAACACTATCGGCCATCAATGCTCGGCTCAATCTTGGTAGCTTGCCTTGGTCGTCCAACAAACCGCCACGTTGAGAGACCGCAACTAAAGTGCCAGAAGTATCAAACAGATCGACGAACAAGAAAGCAAATACGACAGAGATCATACCTACTTCTAACACTCCAGCTAAATCCATCTGCATAAAAGTTGGCATCAAGCTAGGTGGCATAGAAACAATGCCTTGATATTGAACATGGCCTGCAATCAGACCAATTATGGTGACGGTTAAAATACTGAGAAATACGGCCGAATTTAGTCCGCGCTGTACTAAAGCTACAATTAAGAAAAAGCCGAGAGCTGCCATAACAGCTGGGAATGAAGTGATATCACCTAAAGTTACCAATGTAGCAGGGCTAGCAACAATGATCCCAACGCTTTTCAACCCTATCAAGGCCAAAAAAATACCAATTCCCGCCGTGATCCCAAATCTCAACCCCATAGGAATTGAGTTGATGATCATCTCTCTAACTTTGAATAAAGATAAAATTAGAAAGCAAATACCAGACAGAAATACTGCCGCGAGTGCCGTCTGCCAAGAGTGCCCCATCTCTCCTACAACGGTATAAGTAAAAAATGCATTTAGCCCCATGCCAGGAGCAAGTGCTATCGGGTAATTAGCATAAAGGCCCATAATTAAACAGCCAATGGCAGCAGCAATACAGGTCGCCACAAATACAGCGCCATGATCCATGCCTGCATCAGCTAAAATGTTGGGATTAAGAAAAATGATATAAGCCATGGTTAAGAAAGTCGTTACACCAGCAATAACTTCCCTTTTTACATTGGTATGATGTTCTTTGAGTTTGAACAGCTTCTCAAGCATGATGATAAAACCTAAGGGTTGAAATAATAACCCCACGAATTATACCGACATCGATCACACACAAACAGCTTTATGTGAGCGATTTAACAGTTTTGTATATTAAGCCAATCCACAAATTTCGACTGAGGTAATAATCTTTGTTGGAATGTGCGCATTTTACATATCACCTATGGTGCTCAAACCACCAAAAAAAACCACTGCAATACGGATTAATGTATAACTGCATTTATCAGCCAGTATGAACTTGATATGAAATGAAATTAAATTAATTAGACTTCAAATAGTTATGAGTATAAAACTAGATTCCACGTTTAAACCATTAGTGAATCATAGAGGTACTCATGGCATCAACTTCAGCATTAACTAGCACACCACCATTCCACCCAGCAACAGAACCAAGCCATAATGTTGAAGTTAAGTTTAACAAGGAAGCCCAAAGAGTCTATGACTCACTGAACGCTGCATGGGAAAATCAAGAAGATTTTACTCGAATCATTGAGTTTGAAGAGAGAAATGGAAACTTTCCGTTTCAGTATGCAATTTTCAACAACTTTCATCCTACATATCAAATGAAGCTTCATACTCCTGAAATCGGCTTTCATCTAGTACTAAGTCAGGTCTTAAGCTGTGACTGTCGCCAAGAAGAAGGAGAAAGACCTCCAACATTAATCAAAGAACAGCAAACAGCAGCTTTACTTTGGTATGCTCATGTTAATTCACAAGAGGCAAAACAAATTTTTAATAGCTTCGAACCAGATCATCGATTATTACTAGGTGGCGAAAGTCTATTGGAAGGCATTGATAAAATTGAAGAGTTATCTCAATTGAGTTCACCTACACACACTCCAAACGAAATGCATTCGCTCCCAGCTAATGTCGACTCTGATACTTCTCCTGCTTTTGCTTCTTTGAGTACAGTGGAAGTCGGTAGGCCCATGCTCGTTATTCCAAAACTATCAGACGAAGCAAAAAGTTATTTACCTATACTTCTTGATTCCTTAATGTTCAGAAAAACCCCTGAAAATAAACACGAACCTAAAGTTTCCGTAGTGCCTCCTAAATATCAAAAAAAAGAGGCTTTTCTAGGGCTTGTTAATTCAATCAATAGAATGACAACATCTAGCTCGACGTATCATGATTTAACAAATATTGTAGAGAAAGTAATAGAACACTTGCCAAAAGTTTCTGACTTTGATGTACACCAAGGAAAAAAAGCTGTATTCGCATATTTTCAAGAACTAAGCCGAACACTTAAAGCGGTAAAATAAGGGATAAGCAGACAAAAAAAAGCCTGCTCATTGAGCAGGCAAAGACATCTTGCAAGCGGCCTCTTTGAGGAAGTAACTCTACAAAGGGTAGAGTAAACTTGGCGACATCAGAAAAAGACCTTGTTCCGACACCGCTACTTGAATCTGTTAAAAGTCCAAATGGACTACAAGGGTTGATGGTAACTGATTCGATATAGAATCTAGGGTCAGTTAGCCCTTAAAACTTTAAAGTAAATAACCCGCCACGTAGGGCTTCAGCGTTAAACCAAGTGTTTTGCCAATATACGGTTTCGTTACCTTGATACATAATTGTACTCCTAACTAAGTTGTTAAATTTCGATGCTCAATTAAAGCTTGGCTCGATTCCGTGGAACTACATCAATTCTCAATCCTTGGAGACAAACAACTTGTTACTCAGATCCTTGGAGTCAGGTATCCATCCTAGATAAAACATTCGGCAGGTATTCGTTTTCACTCCCTAACCGATGATTTGAATTATACACGCATGTAATTTTATTACAACTATTTTTTGTTTATTTCTTTGCAACGCATATCAAACTAGCATAAAACGACAAAAATCTACTTGGGTCACATCTAAACATAGAAAAAAACCCAGAATGACGTTATTAAATTACATAAACATCATTTTTTTAGGGTAATAAAAGCCCGCTCAAATTGAGCAGGCATAAAATTGCGCTGTAAGATCAGAGTGTTAATCACTTAAATGTAGTTCTTTCCCATGCCCTGACGCCACAGTTTGCTTGATGACGAGGTCACTATTAGGGCTTACCTGATAACCAAAAGCCTCATTGAGCCAAGCTAGCGTCAATTGATGATAGTGAAGAGTATTTTCAGAGGTTGGTTTATGACAAAGCATAAACATCATATGATTATCATCTGTTCCCTCTGGATCTAAATGACTGCTACTAATTGTCAGTTGTATGACTCTTCCTGCCTTTAACCTACTGTCTCTTAGTGCTGAAATGGCATTATTGTTCTCATTACACATGCTAGGATTCGATAAGATAGATTCGACTGGTACCCCAATTCCATCTATCTCAGAAATGAGTGATGACATCTTATTATTTACATCAACACCATCAAGATTGATCACAACCTTCAATTGTTCATTGCCTAAAGATACCAAATCATCGCCAATGAATAACACGTTCAAGCCTCCTGCTGAATGACCAACAAGCGCCCATTGTGATGGAATACTTAAGTGGTGAGGAATAACGAACTGTTGCTGGTTCAGTGTGGTTGCTATCTCTTGCGCTAGCTTTGGGTTACCTAAAGCCACGTTTAAAGTCGGCATCATCACAATAAAACCATTGTCAGCAATCTTTTTGCCTAGGGACTTTAAATTTGCTGAACTTCCCATAAAGCGGTGCTGCAAATAAACCAAGCCTTTAGGCAAACCATCGGGAAGCCACCAATCGACTTTTATAGAGTGATGATCTTGTAAAGAAAATGAATCTTGATGAACCAATTCGGAGGCAAAAGCTGAAGTAGAATTAAGCGCAAACAACAAAATTATCGAAAAGAATTGTCGACATGTTATTGACTTAAATGAACGAGTTTTCATAGCACCGTTTCCGCAAATACCGTAATATTAAGGTAATAAGACTGACAAAATAATGAACAAAAACATTTTCTAAGGAGCCATCGTGACAGCTTTAAACCAGCTCTATCCGCAACCTCTTTGGCAGTGGTTCGAAACTATCTGCTCGATTCCACACCCATCAAAACATGAACAAGCACTCAGTGCTCATATTCAAGCTTGGGCAAAAGAGAAAGGCCTAGACTTTATTGAAGATAAAGTTGGAAACTTGATCATCAAAAAACCAGCCAGTGTAGGCATGGAAAACCGCAAAGTTGTGTGTATCCAAGCTCACCTTGATATGGTGCCGCAAAAAAACAGCGACAAAATCCACGATTTTGAAAAAGACCCAATCGAAGCTTATGTTGATGGTGATTGGGTAACCGCTAATGGCACAACCCTAGGTGCTGATAATGGCATTGGAATGTCTTCTGCTTTGGCTATTTTAGGTTCAACGGATATCAAACACGGTCCTTTAGAAGTCCTACTGACGATTGACGAAGAAGCCGGAATGACAGGTGCATTTGGTTTAGAAGCGGGTGTACTTGAAGCCGATATTTTGATCAACACCGATTCAGAGCAAGAAGGTGAAATTTACATGGGTTGTGCTGGCGGTGTTGATGCCGAGATCACAGTCCCAATGACATGGGAAGCAGTTGAGCCAAGCCAAAAAGCTTACAAGCTAACTATTTCAGGATTAAAAGGCGGTCACTCTGGTGTGAATATTCACATGGGGCGTGGCAATGCCAACAAGCTTTTAGCCCGTTTCTTATTCTCACATGCTGAAGAGCTTTCTCTTGAGTTAGCTAATTTTACTGGTGGCTCATTAAGAAATGCGATTCCTCGTGAAGCAGAAGTTACCTTTACTATTCCTGAAGAAAAATTGGCTCGCCTGCAAGAGCTGTCTGCTTTCTACCAAGAATTGGTAAGAGCTGAACTAGCGATTGCCGATCCAGATTTTACTTTCACGCTTTCAGAAACCGAAACGCCAAAGCAAGTGATGGCCGAAGAAAGCCAAGATGACTTTATCGCTCTACTTAATACCTGTCCTAACGGTGTAGAAAGAATGAGTGATGACGTCGCAGGCGTAGTTGAAACCTCTCTTAACGTAGGCGTGATTTCAACAGAAACTGAGCATGTAAGCATTCTTTGTTTAATTCGCTCACTTATTGACTCAGGCCGTAGCCAAGTTGAAGGTAACTTAACCTCTTTAGCTCAGTTAGCTGACGCAGAAGTGGAATTCAGTGGTGCTTACCCTGGTTGGAAACCTGATAATAGCTCAGAAGTTATGGCTTTAGTGAATGAAACTTACCATGACATTTACAAGAAAGAGCCTGATATCATGGTTATCCACGCCGGTCTTGAATGTGGTTTATTTAAAAAGCCATATCCTAATATGGACATGGTTTCTATTGGTCCAACCATTCGTTATCCGCATGGACCTGATGAAAAAGTACTGATCGAAACCGTCGGTCAATATTGGGAATTACTTCTGGCGGTACTCGAACGTATTCCAGCTCGTAGTTAAACCACCAGCAATTATGCTGAAGTTTGTTTACTCAATAAAGCCCCTCGGCTTTGTTGAGTTTTCATTAATCCCATATATTTCAAATCAGACATTGCTGTATTGATCCTATCCGTTGATTTTTCACTATAAGCAAAAGCAAACCATACTTGAGCTAAGCTTGAACATTTTGAGAAATCGGGATAAAGGCTATCATCAAAGGTTTGTAAGTAGCTCATAAGCATCTGTTGATTAACCCCATAGAGTTCCAGTAACCTGACACATTCAATATTTGCTTTAAACCAAAATGCCATTGAAGAGCAACAAGTCCTATCCGCACTCAGTCCTTTAAAATAATGCTCAGCAAAATTCCAATAAGCTCGGTAAATTAGTGGAATGTTCTTACACAATGAAAATAATATCTCGGTATTTACAGGTTTTGTTTTGTTATACGTAAATACGCATTCTAATGGCATTTTTGTTTCAGGGTAGGCGGCTAACCATTTGACGAATTCAGGATTATCTTTAAAAGCTTGCACTAAATAAGTTACAAAGACTTGTACTCGATATAAGTTCATGATCTGTTTTACGGCATTTTTCTCTAAAGACTCAGCACGAGAACCAATATCTTCTATCACCTTTCTTTCTATACCTTCAGGCAATACAAACGCTATGGAATTATTTTCTAGGTTGCATTGTAAAACATATAAAAAGTTTTTAATTTCCGGCAAAGCCTGAAAAATATGAAAGCGCCGGATTTGGCTCAACCTATGATCAGAACTTAGTTTGTTCAATTCTACATTGAGATGCTCTACTTCTGGATCACAACTCTTACCAACCCTAGTGTGCGCAAGTCTGGATGTTTGAGAATAATGCTGTAGTTGTATTGCACATTGGTAAAGTGGATCTTTATAAGTGGGAGTTGCTCTTCCTCCCCACTGCTTTTGATATCGCTGTAAACCCATTTCACAGTCGGAGAATTGCCATTGAATTCGACTGTTTCCATAAAAAACGGCTAGCTGTTGTAAGCTCTTTAATAAGTAACGATCTTTATTCACTGTGTCATCAGAAGGTATAAAGCGCATTATAGGAATAACTTCAACCCTATTTGAGGTTACAAGCCCTACATCTGGTCGAAATACTCTTACCGCTTTACCAGCAATAAACGTTTGTAGAATGCATACGTTTTTAGGATAGTACTCATGTAACTTTAAAATTTCTGCGGCAGTTATTTCGACTTTCCAATGATTATGCTGTGCCGAATTATCCTTAAATAGCTTTCTGAAATCATTCGATTGCTGATATTGGAAATAAAAACCAAGGTTAAGCACTTCGCCCAAATAACAAAAATCATGAAGCTCTTTTAAATGTGCTGAAAGCCATGTTACTAGTTCATAGGGTTGACAGTAAGCTTTGGGCGCAATGGAGTCACATAAATACGCTTTTTTACCTGTAATGAATAAAAACGTTTTTGTATTTGTCTGCCACTGCTTTGCCAACTCAATTACAATTTGAATTTTAGAGCGGTCATCTTCACAGAGCGATAAATCAATTTGATGGCAAATCTTGTATTTTTCTCCATGAATGCACAACTCACTACACCTAATTCTAGATTTTCCCCTCAAACACTCTTGCTCTAAGCGTTGTGAAACTTGTGTTAAGCGCTCAGTGACATCATGTCCATTTATTGAATTGAATGGTTGTGGGTTATCTTGAGTAGGACTTGCGACATAACTTGCTATTTTTGTATCCGCAGCCCTCAGCTTGTACTGTGCGGCACTCGTCGAATCGTCAGCTTGGGATTTCTGATGGAAATCCAAGACAAGATCAGCTGCTCTCGTTCGATGAGCATATTTTTCATACTTTTGAGGAGTATCAGCTTCAGATTTGGGAGAATATACAGTAAGAAGCCCACCATTAGATGAGGCTGAACATGATGTAGCCATAAGAATTAAAAAAACTTCGATCTGTTTTCACTATGTATACATAATAAAGCAAGTTAACTTAACGATAACTTAACAGAAACTTAACCAAGATTAACCGAGTCTTGCCTGAGTTGAAAATGTGACTTTCACCTTCAGGATTATTCAGAACTCACCCTATTTTTTTGCTCCTCTAGCTTTACTGCAAGACAGGTTGGACAAATGTCTTTATCTGGTCCGGCAGGATTATGATAATGAGCAATGCTTGCTCCTCTGGTAAAGTCTTGAATGCTACTGTTTTGGTAATTTATTTGAAAAATTACTTTTTTTCGGTGATCTTCTTGTGGGTCTTCACAGAAATCACATACTGCTCCCGCAGTCCAATATCCTGATCTGGCACCAGTAAAATAGATTGGAGCAATTAAGTAAATCGGTACTAAGTAATAAGCTTCATTTTCTAAAGTAATCACTGGTTTTTCATTTAATTTATTATGAAGAGAACGAGTGTGAATTAAATCAAATTGAGCAGCTTCAATGCGCCCCGCTTGCTTACCTTTATAATAAGAAGCAAATTCTAACCAAGCTAATTCAAGGTTTGTTTGCCGACTTAATTTATCAGCCAAGTTAGGATTATAAGTGTTTACGTAATTTCGCAAGTGGTCTTGAGTCGCTCCCGCGTCCTTAAAAGCTTGCAATACTTGATACTGCGTTGTAATCCATCGTAGTTCGTTGGAGCTAACGTTTTTATCACTAAGTACATCGAAAAAATATGAGTTCATGCCATGATAAAAGCCTCTATATATTAGTGGCTTATTTTTACAAAATAGCAATAGAGAATCAGGATTAATCCCAAACTTATTGACTAAGAAAAATAATGCGTCTAAAGGAATATTTTGCTCTGGAAAAAGGTTTAAAAATTCTGAAAAATCATCACAATTCTTGAATCTTTTTCTTATTTTGGTCACGGGGAATTTGCACTTACAAGCTTGCAGAATAAGTTTCGTATCCTCTAACCCCAAAGGCCCAGTATAATCCTGTAAATCTTGAACTGCGATATCACACAAATCATGGGGTAATGCTAATTCCCCTTCATGTTGCTCAAGTGTCTTTTCCCAGTGTCTCATCAAAATTTTTAAGTCTTGAATCGCACCAAATAATTGATATCGAGCTAAATTAACTGCTTGCTCATTTTCACCTAAAGCATCGACAAGTTTAAGATACCAATCTCGTCTTAACTTTATTTTCAGCTCATGTTTTTCTTGCGTTAAGTTAAGAACCGAGATTGCTTTTTGATAGCTAGGTTCTGCCCATACCTTTGCATATTCGCAACTAGTACTCGACTGGAGTTCTAAGGCATCTGCGGCTGTAAGAGGCTTTTGCCAGTTCGTTTGACTATTTGCGTATAAATCTACAACACCAATAAGACTATTGAGTAAATCAAACGACATTTGAAATTTATCACTAGAGGCTTTTTGCGTCGAAACCGGTACCACTTGCACGCAAACACTGCTCCGTAAACCTGCACGATAAACATAATGACATGCTTCTCTTGCAGCCATTAATTTCATGCCTGATAAAGATTCGTTAGAATGATATTTTTTTAAAATTAACGCTGATGTTATTTCTGGTCGCCAGCACTCTTCAGTATCTTGCGAGTTTTCAAATATAACCTTATAAGCGTCAGGCTCAGAAGCAATATCAAAGTACAGACCAAATTCAAAGACATCACAAATGGCGACAAAGTTTGCACAATCCTGATGTGAACATAGCCATTCCACTAATTCATAAGGTTGTTTATAACAAATAGGATCTGTAGAAAAACATAAGCTCGCTTTAAATCCATCAATGTGTAGAAAGCATTGTTTATATTCGCTTTTCCAAAGCGTTACTAAAGTTTTCACTTCATCAAGCCGTTGCTTATCTGTTGATAGCCCCTCTAAATTAACTTGATAGCATAGCTCACAGCTAATGCCATTAATTAGAATGTGTGTGATGTTTGTAAGTGGTGGGCAACCTACGACCGTTTCGCCAACTTCTGCTAAAACTTCCTCAGAACTTTGTTCTTCCTCATCAACATCAAGGGTTCCTTCCTTACTTATCTCTTCTTTAATTTCAGTTAGCTTTCTTTCAACCAGATCATTAAATTGACGTTTTGACTCACCGTCTTCCAAAGCTTTAATCGTTGGCCATGCTAAGTTATCCTTTAATATTTCTTTAAAAAAACTATCAGCACCATAAAAACTTAGCTCTTTCCATAGGCTCAAAGCCGCATTGTTATCAACAAGAATTCTGGGAGGCTCACAGGCTTTAACCTGTTTTGTGCAAAGGTAGAGTAACACCACGATAAAGCCACAAGATAGACATCCCCTCAACTCGGCTTCCTCTTGTCTCATTAATAGTACATCGGCAAGAGATTGAACATGAGCCAACTGTTCAGACAGCCCAAGACAAGTAAAAAAAGCAGATTGTAACTCTGGCTCTTTGATCAATATTTGAAATAATGCACCAACATCGTTAACTAAGGGGGTTCTAATCAGCTCTGTTAGTTCATTTATTGTAAGTCTTTTATTCACAGAAAAATCAGCAGGCTTACTGCTGTGTGAAGGCAAAGCAGGTTGACGCTGATGAAACTGTTCCTTAGGCACATCAGCACTTGCAGGCTTTATTTCAAAGTCTCTGAACTGCGGCTCATTTGGTTCCGACAAATTGGTTTTAGCCAGAAGGGTTGGTGATGAATCACCACTTGAAAGGCTCTCTGTCAATACAGACATAACTCCTCCAAACCACGGCAATTGAAGTTAAGTTCGTAGCATCATAGTATAAGTACACTTAATGAAGACTTGACCTAACATCATTTTACATAAAAGGACGTTAAGCTATGTTTACTCCACTTTACGCTGCGATTCTCACCTTATTGCTTATCACTTTAGCTTTTAGAGTAATAAGCCTCAGAAGAAAACACAGAGTCAGTATTGGTAATGGTGGAAATTCAGATCTTGCTGCTGCCCGTGCAGCAATGAGTAACGCCAGTGAGTACATTCCAATCTTTTTGCTCTTATTGTTCAGTTTTGAATATCTATCTCAAAACATATTACTCACGCATATTATTGGCAGCGTGTTTGTTATCGGACGATGTATGCATGCTTTTGCGATTTCTAATCACACTTTTAAAGCTCGATTTTGGGGAATGATTTTAACTTTTTCTTGCTTAACATTTGTGGCTCTGGCAAATGTATATTTTATCTTTTTCAATTAATATTTAAATTAGCGAAACCAAGCCTTGAGGTATCTCACCGTAAGCATATTTATTAGTTTCGCTGATATTTCCTTGATCTTTTTGGTATTGCAGTACTTTTATAAAATCTGACTGGTAATTATTCTCTGATATGCCTGTAAATCCGTGCTTTTTTTGAAACTGATCTTCTAGCCAAACTCTGCTTCCTTGCCATTGTTCCACAACCTTAATTCTCTCGTCGTCACTTTCACATTTTGCGGCCAAAGGGTGTATTCCATCGTAGCTTGTATAAATGTTTACTTTCGATGAAATTACTTTGGGATACCAAAAGTTAGCCGCCAACGAAAACAACATGTCAGTAAGAAAGCGATTCTCTTTTTCCATCATATTAGCAGCCTGCTGACAAGTGTGAAAATAGAACTTGATAGGCGTTGATTCTTTTAAAGAAAGCCCCCTAAAAAGATCTAAGAGGTAATTCGCAAAAAACTCCCCAGTTTGTGCCAAAGGCTCAGGGCCGTGACCAATGAAATGAATGACACATTCTTGTCCATCCTCGACAGGCTTTAATTGTAAAAAGTCAAAATCAAGCAATTGACTGCTACGATCCATTCCAAGCGTTACCATATTTGCATTCGATACACACAAGAAATATTCACAACATTTACTTAAATACCGAGGATCATCTTTCATAGCAACAAAGGTAACATTAGCGGAATGTCGGCAAGAACTCTCAGGCTGAAGCAGTTTTATAATTCCAACTTCTGAAATAAGGAATCGAACTAGTTCTTTTTCGTTAGTATGAAATGCAGTTTCTATCAAACATTTTGCTTGCTGAGGATTTCTTGCAAACAATTGTTGGCAAGCTTCGAGTTTAGCTATACTTAGAGGCTTTCCAGCTGTGATCAGCTCTTGTTTTTTAGACCTAAATGCAACCTTTATTTTTGGCAGTTGTTGTAACGTTAGTGAATGATAAAACTCAGGAGTTCTATTTTCTTCAATACACTTTATTGAACAACCTACTGCATGCATTTGGGTGAGCTGCCACTCGTTCGCATAAGAAATAAACTCTGCAAAAATCTGATCTTTAGGTACAGCTACCTTAAGCTTGGTAATATTACGCCATACAGCATCTCTTATTTTTTTATCTTGATGCCAAATAAATTCGAAATTAACAAATTCAAGTAAATAATCATGAGAACCACTCTCAGCGACTAACATCATAGCGGAACGCCGTTGCTCTCCTGCATGCATAGGGTTTGCTTTTGCTTCAAGCAGTTTTGTAACTAAACTAGTCTGTCGAGATTTACAAGCATAATATAAAGCCGTATGTCCTTTAGAATCTAGAGTGTTAACGTCTGCTTTTGTTAAAAGCAGAGTTAATGCGTCAATAGATAAATGCTTGCTGGCAATTGCTTTACTTAGTAGGTCTTGATTTAATGTTTGTGTCTCTGAAGACTTTGGAAGAGCAGTGATAAGTGCAGCCACATGTGGCTCCCACTTAAGTTCAAGCAACGAAATAAAAAAAGGGATATCAGAGTGTTGTTTTAAATAACATTCAACTTCTTGTAATCTGTTTATGACAATTAATAGTTCATCCTTCGCTCTAATTTGCAGGCAAAAATCACCAAATGCTCTCAATTCTGCTCGGTGTTTAAGTAAGAGTATTAAGCGTTGGTTAAGCTCACTTTGCTGTTCTTTAATCATCATTTCAAAAAAACAAAAACATAATTCCTTGCTGCGAGGTGAAGCACTTAAGGTCAAATACCCTCTATCGATGGCTTCTTGTAATGGTTGTTTAAGGTTGGAGATTTGCACAGAGCCGCGATAGTGCAGATCTAGATACTCTAAAAAATCAAAACGCCCATAATGAGCCGATAGTTCAACTATGGATTTCTCACTGTAATAAGGAAGATGTAATTCTGATGGTTTCACAAGTGCTTTAAACTCATCGAGAGCCATATCCCCAAATCGATGGACAATAAATTCTCTTTTTTTTTGCTCTTCTATCTGAGTGAAACGCTGCACGCTAGCAGCTAATTGATGTTGAAAGTCCGCTTTTATAACGCGTTGTTTGGGATTAAGTTCAGAGCTTTTTTTGGCTCCCAAAGAAAGTAAAGTGGCAATCACAATTGCATCGCCAATTTCCACCGCGTGATCTAAAGGAGTTTTTCCATCACAATCCAGAGCGTTGATATTAACTTGATGCTGATGGAGCACATCAAAACGATTACGCTGTCTAGTAAGTACACTTAAATGAAATAAGTTTTGTTTTTTATCATTACAAAAGTTAGGAGACGACTTCAAAAACTCAACAAGCTGTTGTTTTGACCCTCTCATTTTGTTAACAACGAAGTCAGGTGTTATTTTAGCATTAGGATAATGAAGGTGAATTTTTTGTTGAGGATCAGTATCTACTGAATATCGTGATTTCAAAACCCCTCTATAATTAGCAGGGTTTGTTCCACAACTGTAACCGTCAGCACTCATCATTAATACTATTTATAAAACTAAATGATTTAACTTTAAGTGATTTTATTTTGAAATAAAGCAGGGTAAATCAAAATTAATCTGAGAATAAACACCTCTTAATCATCAAAATTCACGTAGAAATTCAACAACAATCTCAGCGTTCTGAACCCGAGAGAAATACGTTAAAGGTTATTCTCTTTTAAACGACCTAATATAGTTAAGCACTCTTGCTTCGACATATACTTAGGCACAGGGTATAAATTGTGCGCCTCTTTTAAGGCAAGTTCACAAATTCGCTGTAAATCGGCTTCTTTTAACTCTTTAACAACAGTCGGAATATCTAATGTTTTACAAAGATCTCTCACAGCGCTGATAAAGCCTTGAGACAGCGCTTGTTGTGTATCACCAGTAATACCGATTGCAATGGCTAATTCTGATAACCGCTCTACACAAGTATCGCTGTAAAAATCTAATACATAAGGAAGCACAATCGCATTCGCTAAACCATGAGGAACATGATAAATCGCTCCCAATTGATGCGCGATAGCATGCACATAACCCACAATCGCTTTATTAAAGGCAAGTCCTGCATAAGTACTGGCATTAACCATAGCTTGTCGTGCTTGAATATCACTTCCGTTTTGATATGCAATGGGTAGGTTTTTGAAGATTAACTTGATAGCCGAAATTGCATAATCGTCTGTTTCTTTATTTGCATGAGTCGACAAATAGGCCTCTATAGCATGCGTTAGCGAATCCATTCCTGTCGCAGCGGTAATGGGCGCGGGCAGCCCTAACATCAATTCTGCATCTAATGCCGCAGCCATAGGAACCAACACTGGAGAAACCGCTGGCTTTTTTAAACCGTTACTCATTGTGATCACCGAAGTCATGGTGACTTCTGAGCCTGTACCTGCGGTTGTTGGCAAAACATATAAAGGGAGGTTTTGCCGCCAAACCTTTAATACACCTGTTATTTGGCTCACTCGCTTTGTCGTTCCAGAAAGTATGGCGACTATTTTTGCAGCATCAATAACAGAGCCACCACCTAAAGCAAGAACCACTTCTGCTTTAGATTGGCTCGCTAAAATGACCATTTGATCGATCAAACGCTCTGACGGATCAGGCTCAACTTCATCATAAACAATGACATCACACCCTTGATCTAATAATTGTTTTTCAACAGACCTAACAATGCCAAGCTTTGATAAGGTTTTGTCTGATACCAAAAAGACCCTTCGCCCTTGAGAGTTTGCTACTAACTCAAGCAGTGTTGATGTAGAGCCTGCACCAGAAAGCAATAATGGTTTCGGTATAGGCAAAATGTTCATCAACACTTTTATGCCAAGCATTAAACTTTGGTAATAGCTTTTCTGAATAACGTTCATCGCAGCCTTCCTTTGGCATTTTTCTTTCAATTAAGTATTAAATTTTAAACTGACCAATATTTTGAGTCAGATCTTGAGTGGCTTCTTCAAATAGCTGAATCGTTTGGTTTAGTTGCTGATTAGACTTTAGTGATTCTTCCGATAACTCTCGTACATGCTCAGCATTAACGGCAACGTCTTCGGCAGTAAACGCCTGCTGACTGATGGCAACCGTAATATCTGTGGTTTGCACTTTGATAGCGCTAACCGCTTCGGTGATTCCTGTTAAGGTTTGTTCTACTTGAGAGGTAAGGTTCTCACCAGTCTTAGCTTGCTCAACGCACTCTTGCATTACACTCTCGGCTTTATGGGCACTCTGTTGAAGTGTGGCATTAATGGTCTGAATATTCGCGGTTGAATCTTGGGTTCTGGACGCCAGTGCTCGCACTTCATCGGCCACAACCGCAAAGCCTCGACCTTGCTCGCCCGCACGAGCCGCTTCAATTGCAGCATTCAGTGCTAACAAATTCGTTTGCTCTGCAATGCCGCGGATAACGTTAAGCACTTCACCAATTTGTTCAGAGCTATCTCTTAGCTCTCTTACCACATCCGACGCTTCAACCACTTGTTGCGACATATCATACAAGCCTTTAGCCGCTAAACTGACGATTTCACCTCCTTCTTCAGCTTGATTATGGGCATTATCAGCAAACTCACTGCTACGTTTGGCACTGTTTTTTGATACTTAGCATCTTGGCTGATATCACTGCCACGCTCTCGGTAATTATCTATCCATTCCACCAGCTCTGGCTGAGAAAATAAAGTGTGAATTATCTGACCTTTGGCAACAAAATAGTTACTGATCTCTGTCGATTTTAGAGTAACTAACGCTTCAATATCATTATAATGTTAGTTCGAGTTCGTTCACTTTCATTATGAACAAGGTAGCCAGCAACCAGAGTGAGAAGAAGAGCCAAAGGGATAACGATCATGACGACCAGTTGTAAACTGAGAGAGCGCTTAATTGATTCCATTATTATTTTTCTATTTACTTCCAGTTAAATTGATTTTTAAAGATTGGACAAAGGAAATCAATAGCAAACAAAAGAACAAAATATTTAGCTAATTAATATACACCTTTTACAAAATTTTAATGAAATTCAGAAAAAATAAGGTGTAATTCTCCAGATATCAATCACCCTCCAGATAATTCCCTAGAGAACTTGAGAGTATTAGCTGAATTAAAGGGCGAAATTTAACGTTTAGGACTATTTAAGTGACTTTTTCTTTGATACTAGAGGCTCTTTCTCAAGATTACAACAAAAAGTAGCACCGCTCTTAAAGTGTGTATGTTGGTGGAACCATCTTTTAAGCAAATTGCTTATCTTCACAATGAAGTGTTAACCCATCTTTTATTTTTTGATGCGTTCTCACTTCAACAGCCTTCAACGCTTTCTTAACACTAGCATTATTCGCAAAACGTTCCTCTATCAACTGTTGATAGTTTTTTGCTGGATCAATTCCTGACATTTCATGCAGAGATATATCATTCTTTATTAGTTCTATGACTACCTTAGAGAGTCGATGATAAATAGCAATATCCAAGGCTCTGAACCCATCGCTGTTTCTCAGTTCTAGGTTTACCCCATGCTCTACTAACACTTTCACTGTCTCTAAAAAGCCATGACTAGAGGCCGCCGTAAGCGGCGTCCACCCAGCACTTTCGCAAGCATTTAAATCAGCACCATGTCTAGCTAAAAGCTTTACTGCGATTACTCGTCCCGCATTAGCTGCTCTATAAACAGGAGTCCAACCCGCGTTTTGGATATCAAGTTGTGCTCCACAACTGATAAGAGCTTCCATCGTACCCGTCAAACCACGCTCTGCGGCGATATGTAATGGTGTTCCTCCTGCTCCGTGAATATTAACATCTCCTCCATGCTCATTGAGTAAGAAGACTGCTTCAGTATTTCCAAATTTAGCAGCAGTATGCATAGCAGCATGACCACTACTTCTAATAAAGTTAGGTAAAACGCCCTGTAAAAGATACTTTATGAGAACATCATTATGACCTTTTTTGACAAGGTAATTTAACTTAAGAGTGTGATTTAAGCATCGCTCAATTATTGCTTCACGCTTATCAAAAAATGATTTGGCTTGTTCGCGACGAGAAATTCCTTCAGGTTGAACTTTCTTAACTCTAAATTGTTCTTCATATTTGTTATATAGGACTAGATAAGAC
The DNA here is from genome assembly GCF_003675895.1 of Parashewanella curva. GTDB lineage: Bacteria > Pseudomonadota > Gammaproteobacteria > Enterobacterales > Shewanellaceae > Parashewanella > Parashewanella curva. Next base: position 3,853 of record NZ_ML014780.1, on the reverse strand, counting down.
TGATTTCCAATTCGTACATAATGCCGAGTTCCTGACTCAATACCGGCATCACAACTTACTGAGTCAACTTCAGATTGTAGCTGCACAGTCCAAGAGCTTTCTGGAGTAGTAAGTGGAATATACTCTGCTTTGCTCATAATAGCTTGCCTCAACAAACTATATAGTTCATTAAAACCGATTTTTCATGTATATACATGAATGCTAGGTTAAACCTAAATGAACAAATTAATGATTAAAATTAAATCCTAACTGCTTCATTTCTACATTACTCTCACATTGAGCCGTTGAATGTAATCCGACAGAAACCCCAACGAGTCGAATGCCTTTACCATATCCTCTCTCAAACGCTTCTTCTAATAATTGCTTGAGTTCTGGTTCATTTATGGAATCGGTTTGATGTTCTACCGTAGTTTGTACAAAATCAGAAAATTTGAGCTTGACCACTTGCTTCTGAATTTCTCTGTCCGGTGCATTTCGCTCAACTCGGCTTTTTAACTCATCAATGAGCTCAACTAATACAGATTGGCATTGCTCTAATGTGAAAATGTCTTGTAGCAAGGTGGTTTCCACGCCCACTGACTTTCGTTCACGGTGAGAAACGATAGCTCTGTCGTCGCATCCAAAGCTGCGGTTTATAATCACTTCTCCAAACTTTCCAAATCGTTTTAACAATGTTTGACGATCGTACGCTTGAACGTCTGCACATGTTTTAAGCCCCATCCCTAATAATTTTTCTTCAGTGACTTTGCCGACACCTGGGATTTTTCTTAATGGTAATGTTTTTAGAAACTCATCGACTTGCTCAGGAGGGATGACACATTGACCGTTAGGCTTATTTATATCCGAAGCAACTTTGGCTAAAAATTTAATCGGGGCAACACCCGCAGATGCAGTAAGTTGAGTTACTCTAAATATTTCGTCTCTGATAGCTTCAGCAATCAGGGTCGCAGAGCCCTGATACAACTTACAATCGGTGACATCTAAATAGGCTTCATCCAAAGAAAGTGGTTCAATAATGTCAGTGTATTTTTGGAAAATGGCTCGAATTTGCTTGGATATATCTTTATAAACTTGCATCCGTCCGGCAACAAGAATCAAGTGAGGACAAAGTTTAAGAGCTTGCTGGGTTGGCATGGCTGATCGTACACCATATTTTCTTGCTTCATAATTACTGGTACTAATCACACCACGAGTTTGACGGCTACCACCTACAGCTAAAGGCTTGCCGCGATACTCGGGAAAATCCCTCATTTCTACCGCTGCATAAAAGCAATCCATATCAACATGAATAATTTTTCTGCAATTTGACATAACCAAGCCCAACCACTGTATATAAAATCAGTATATTAAAAGTTATCACTAAAATAAACCCATTAAGCTAAAACTGTATATGGTCTCCTCCCATATTTTGCTCAATTAAGCATCACATTAATTCAGCACGAGTTAAGCAACAAAAATATAGAGTGGTATTTGTTTTGTTTTGTTTGGTTATCGATATGAAGACCTCTCCTAGCCTCTTTTTTATGGTCATTTTCTGTTGCAGTTCTTGTGCTTTAGCAGAGGAATATAAGCCAGAACAAAACTATCAAGCTGGAGATGTGGTTAGTTTTCATGGTCAAAGCTATAAAGCTTCGATCGAGACGTTTATACCTTTAGCTTTGTTCCGTCACAATCTAATCCTTGGGAAAAATATGAACCGCTAGTCACTTGGACTGCCTCTCAAACCTATTTCCAAGGCCAAAAAGTAGTATTGAATGGGCAAGCATACGAGGCATTATTTTGGAATCAAAATAAAGACCCCAGTAAACTTGAAAATCAAAACCCTAAAAAGAACAACGGCCAACCTTGGTATCCTATTGGCAAATGGCATAACTACACTCAACAAGAACTGAAAAATGCACCATATTATTCAGCACAAACTCTCTATGATTCCCATGAACTGGTAAATATAAAGTCTAATTTTTATATTTCCCAACAAATCGTAAAAGATGTACTGCCAACTCAAATTTCACCTTGGCAAATTTATGTTGATTGGGGAAACGTAAAACAACAAATTGGCGATGCTGACACTCCTTGGCCTGAATACGTTTTTGCACCTTACACTGATATGTTGTTTTTGGCACCACGTACCTAACTTTTCGCAGTTAAAAAATAGCATTGGAATCGACCTTTTTCATCTCATTTTCTACCGCCAGCTTTTGATAGATTAGCGCTCCAAAATCAGGATTTCTTTCAAGAAGTAAGATTAACTCAATTCGTTGAGAAACGAACGTCATTATAGAATTTGACCTCCAACAAGGTAATGCTGAAGTTCCACCACTGTTTACCAAGTATGAATATCGTTAATTATCTCCAATTAACAGTGATGATAAATGGTCAATTTCAAGAAAGGGCCATTGAGTTAAAATTTCTTTCCAAACTTGAACACTCATATCATCCAATAACATCTCATCATATTCCCTAATCCCCTTAAATTCTCCTAAAAACCATTTTCTATTGGGTTTCATACCTAATAACAGAGATATATTCAATGAAAGCGGGAAAGGTCGAATTAAAGGTACGACGTCTAGAGGTGAAAGCCGAGTTGATATTTTACATTGATGTGTTTTAAGCTCCGGGTATTTTGATAAATCAGGACAACGAATCTCCGAACATGGTGATGATGTTATCCCAAGAATATCATCAATTGAAAAACGCTTATGATGTAAAGCATTAACCAAAGAAATAGCGAGACGTTCTTTTGACCATTCTGCACTGTAATTCCCCTGATGTTCAAAGCAAAACAATTGTACTGGTGCAGAATCCGAATAGTCCTTTAATAATTGAAAGCAGTAAAGTAAGTTCCACTTTTGAGTTTCTTTATACTCAAACAGTAAATCATCGAACAAGACTTCAGTATTCATTTCGGGTTCTATAGTTTTCCAAGGAACATTGAGTCTTTGCGATAGACGATATGCTTGAGTTTTTTTATCTTCAAGTAATAAGGATGAAAGCAAGCGGCCTATAGTTAATGCTTGTCTAGAAGAAGCTAGTTTAAGAACTTCCATAACATTAATAGGGGTTGGCGTTTGATACTCTCTTTTAAATCCCTCCATCTGCATATAAAATGCAAGCTCAATATCTTTCATCGAAAAAGCATCAAACAATACACACAACTCTTCCAACTTCGTTATAGAACTTATCTCTTGACTCGATGAGATGTGGTTTAACTTAGACCACGCTCTGATCTCTTTAGCAAGAACTTGATTTTTGAACTTTGAGCCGTTTTCCATTCGCTCAAGCATCTCGCTAAGACAATACCGCTTTTGATTTTTAATAAAATACAATATCTTTGCCATCTCAGCGATATCGTTATAGGGTTGACGCTCTATCGATTTCAAATCTGACAAAGGGACACCAAGAGCCACCCCCAATTCAAACCACCGAACTGAATAGAGCTTGAATGTTGCAAGATACTCGCAAAATTCGTTTCGTTTATCCATCAAACATATATTTGTTCTAACATTGTGAGTAATTGCCCACTCATTTAACAATTGCACTAACCCTAGTGGCTGAGATACATCTTCTAATGACTGGGTGATATCACATATTCGATCAACCGAAATAGACCGAGCTAACGCCAACGTTTTTAAAAGGCAGCATTGATTATCCGGTTGAACATAAAGGTGTAAGCTCGAAATGGCATCCGCATCCAACCCAAGCCCAATAGCAAGTATTATTGGGTTAATAGTTTGACCCGTCATTTCGCACTGATATTTCCTAACACTTAACAATAATCACTCACGGCTAATCAAGACACAAAGATCACAACAATTATGGCAAATAGATCACTGAGCCATAGCTAAAAGATCAC
>NZ_ML014779.1 GCF_003675895.1 Parashewanella curva | reverse complement strand
TTTTAAGCATGAGTTGTTGCACTACATTTTCGGCACTTGTACCGATGGCATTGCCCCAACTCATTATTCTTTCTGGTGTCCATTTGTAATTTTGGTATTGATGAGCTTCAGGCATGTGCTCGTCAATCGTGCTTTTTTTACCAATAACAGAACTGGTGGGATGTTGTGCGACAAGCACATTTTGATGATAAATCCTCACGATCTTTGATGAGGCTTCAAGTTCAACATGCTGACCAACTAAGTGATGTGGCACTGAGTAATAATGCTTTTGGTACAGGATGTGATAGTCAGGGCAGACCTTGGCACGCTTCGTTTCTACATGATAGTAAGGCTCTGAAGGCAGTGGCTTAAGTGCAGGTTTATCCAACTTTTCAAACAACTCTAAACGGGTGGCGCCAACTTGTCGCATTACTCTGAGATTAAGATCTTTCATCAGGTCTTTGATTGTCAGGTTAAGCTCAGCAAAGGTATGGAAAGTCTGATACCTGATCCGCATTAATATCCAACGTTCAACAACAAGCACAGCGTTCTCGACTTTCGCTTTATCCTTTGGCTTGTAAGGCCTTGTTGGTATTACCGCTGTTCCATAGTGGTTAGCCAGCTTGTGATAACTTTCATTAAGCTTAGGTTCGTAGCGACAAGGTTTGATCACAGCAGACTTTAGATTATCGGGCACCAGTAAATGAGGTACGCCACCAAAGTGTTCAAAGGCATTAACGTGGGCTTGGAGCCAGTGTTCTTGCTTCTGGCTAGGAGAAGCTTCTACGTAGGTATAATTGGAAGCACCGAAGGTTGCTACAAAGATCTGAGCATCTCTGATTTCTCCGGTGTCAGGGTTGACGACAGGAACTGTTGGTCCGCAGTAATCGATAAACAGTTTCTCACCAGCGATATGGATCTGCCTCATGCTGCGCTTTTGAGACTTCTGCCACCTGATATAGTGCTCACAAAATTGTGTGTAACCATAGGCTTGTTGCTGAAATTCACTGTGATACTCTTCCCACAGTAAGCGCTTGGTCATCCCTTTACGCTTAAGTTCTTGTGTGCATTTTGCAAAGTCTGGCATCACTTTGTCACTAGAAGGGACTTTGGTGTGATATAGGGCTTTTGATAGTTCCTGATCTGAGATACCGTCAGGTAATGGCCAACCTAATTCGCTAAGTTTAAAGCGGCTGAGGATTTCTGAGATCGTTGATCTTCCCACTTTGAGACATGTACCTATGTTTCTAAGTGAAAGCTGACAATCAAATTTTAACCGTAATATTTCTCTAACTTTGTTCATCGTCGTTCTCTTCTTAGACATTAACGTTTCCTTAAGCCATGAATAAACAGGGTTAAGGATAGTTATCCATTGATTTAAAAAGAGAAAAACAGGGATTTCGGGATGATCCGGACAGCGATTCCGGACTTGAACAAAAATCGTCCGGATAATACCGAATTCAATGTCCGGATTATCCCGAAACAGGTGTCCGGATAATGCCGAATTCAGTGTCCGGATTGCTCCGAATTATGCAGCTTATAACAAGTTAACACCAAACAACTTTGCAAAAGCTGAAAAGCCCCAAAAGCAGATAACTGAAATAAGGGCACATATTCCCAATGTTACCCAAAAGCTAAAACGGGCATGAAGATATGGAAACGCTAAAAACATAGGTAGGGTGGGTACAACGTACCAGAAGGTATACCAAGCATGGTTATCAAGTTTTTCGGTACTTTGGCCTTCAATATACATCCAAATGAGAGCTAAAATCGTAACCATTGGTAGCGCTGCGGTGAGGGCGCCGAGTTTATCGCTGCGCTTAGCAATTTCAGAAACAGCAACAATGACTGCAGCCGTGATCAAATACTTGGTAACTATCCAATACATCTTGTTAGTTCATACAAATCAAAGGATAACTGCAGTTGTATATTATTTTATACCAGCGCTCAAATAGTTTTATTTAAATTGTTAACTTGGCATCAAGATATTGTTTGTAAGTATCGGGCCCCCAAGCTACAAGATGATCATCGACAAAGAGTAATGGTGTACACTCATCTTTGGTGGTTTTACCGTCAGATTTGCCATGATGAGTACGGTAAAACAGTACTAGCATTTTCTTATCATCACTGGTTTTAGCTTCACTAAAATCAGCTGCACCTAATTTGCTTCTCACCGTTTCAATATGTTGGCCGAGACTTAATTGCGTCAGTGCACCTTGATTGTGAGCTTGTCTGTCTTCCCAATCCATATCAGCTATTGTGGGTTCATAATTGGTCACGGCAATAGCAACAAAGACAGTATAAACCGCAAAACCAATGCCGATAATGATAGGTACTTTAGATTTCATTGTGATTTCCGTATTCTTTTTGTTGATTAATTTATTCTAAAGTCACTTAAGCGAGCTTTCAATGGTGAGTTTGTAACCATTTTTGAAAGCTTATAACTTATTCTCGCCATCTCTTTCCCTTCTGCCAGTTTTTTAGCTTGTTTTTCTCCAAGTGTATTTAGAGAGATGTAGATATTAGCGATACTTCTAAACGTTTTTAATAGTTCAGCAGCCGATTTAGGGCCAATACCTGTAATACCAGGAATTTTGTTACCACTGGAGCCCGCTAGCGCCCAAAACTCTAAAAATTGGTTTTGTTCCACTCCATATTTTTGCTCTAGCTTTTTAACATCAAAATACTGCTGAGCGTAGTGATCCCATTGCTTTATGCTCGGGTGCAATAGCTGAGTAAAGCCAGCGTCGGTTGAGACAATAATGGCCTCTCCACCATGTTCGGCTAACTTAGTGGCAAGGGTGGCTATCGCGTCATCCGCTTCTGATTCAGCGGTAAGGCTGAACCAACCTCTTTCATCAAACTCAGTTTTTATTTGCTTGAGGCCTTGATTTAAAGCCTCAGGCATGGGTTTACGACCTTTTTTATAGTCTTGGTAAAGCTCTTTTCTCCAAGACTCTTTGCTACCCTCCCAAACAAACACCAGATGAGTCGGGCTATGAAAGCTAATGAGCTTTTGAGTTGCTGATACTAACCTCAAAGTTAAGGCATCCATATCTGACTCATCCGGTTGAGTAGCATGCATACGGCGGATCAAATTAAGCGCGTCTATTATCAGTAAACGATTCATTTGTTCACCTGATAGCAAGGTATGTATTTACTTCCTGGCAGCTTCATCCGCCCTTGAACTACAAACGCTGAAAGCAGTTTGTCCATCATCGCCATTAATTTTTTGTCTCCATTGATATGAAATGGTCCATGTTCTTTTATAAGTTGAATGGTTTCACCTTTTACGTTTCCTGCCACAACGGCGGAAAAGGCTCGTCTTAAGTTAGCCGCAAGCTCGGACTTTTCCATATTAAAGTCGAGTAAAAGTTCACTGACATTTTTGTGGTTAGGATTAAAAGGCTGCTGAAATTGGCCGTCAATATGCAGCTCCCAAGCAAAGTGATAGGAGTCACCTGTTGAACGTCGATACTGTTTAATTTCGGCCATACCTTTAGCCATTAATTGAGCCACTTCTTTGGGATTATCAATAACAATTTTATATTTGCTTTGAGCTTCCGCGCCTAAAGTGCGTCCAATAAATTTATCAATTTCCGTAAAGTAATCGGCTGATTCTTTTGGTCCTGTTAACACTACAGGCATTGGATTATTTTTGTTTTTGGGTGCGAGTAAAATACCTAACAAATAAAGTAATTCTTCAGCTGTACCGGCTCCTCCTGGGAATATGACTACGCCATGTCCTAATCGAATAAAAGCTTCTAGACGTTTTTCGATATCTGGAAGGATAACTAATTCGTTGACGATTTGATTTGGAGGTTCAGAGGCTATAATACTTGGCTCAGTTAAACCAATATAACGAGCTTGATAATTTCGTTGTTTTGCATGCCCAATAGCAGCACCTTTCATTGGGCCTTTCATAGCTCCGGGACCACAGCCGGTGCAAATATCTAGACCTCTAAGCCCCATTTGATAGCCAACGTCTTTGGTATAAAGGTATTCGTGCTGCTTAATGCTATGACCACCCCAACATATAACAATATTAGGTGAATGTCTTTTGGCAATGACATGAGCATTACGCAAAATATCAAACACTACATTAGTTATGTGAAACGGTTTATTCAGGTCTAAGTTTTTTATATTGTCGTATTTGTTACTCAGGTAGACGATATCTCTCAGCACACTGAATAACAATTCTTGAGTACCAGCGATGATTTTTCCATCAACAAAAGCTTTGGCTGGTGGGTTCACAAGCTCTAGTTTTACGCCACGAGCCTGTTGAATAACATGGATATCAAAATCTTGATGCAGAGAAAACAGGCTTTCATCACTGTCCGATTGTAAACCCGCGCACAAAACCGCTAATGAGCAGCGTCTGAATAATTGATATAACTCACTAGACGCACTGTGCTTGAGTCGTTTGACCTCAAACTGAGACATTAGCTCCATACTACCTCGGGGACTGATGTATTTTCTCATATTTCCTCCAAGTAACGGTTATGTGCTTGATGGCCGAGCGTAAACTAATCTCTCAAACTAGGGCACGCCCTAGATATCAATGATGACTTTATCTCGACCTTGTTCTTTGGATTGATACAGTGCTGAATCGGCTCTGTTAAAGGTGCTATCTATATCTTCTCCAGAAGCAACTTTTGCCGCTCCGATTGAAAGCGTGACAGTGATAGGTTGCCCCTTAAATTTAAATGGGATGCTTTTTATTCTATCTTTCACTCTTGATAATAGCGGCTTGATATTGTCATTGCTAATATCAGGTAAAATTAAAACAAACTCTTCACCTCCATAGCGGGCAACAAATTCACTGTCTCTTAGTGAACTTTTAATGGCTTTGGCAATCACTTGTAAGGCTTTATCGCCTGTGCTGTGGCCGAAGTTATCATTAATGACTTTAAAATGATCGATATCAGCAACGGCGATCCAGAGATCGGATTGTTGTCGCTTTACTTTTTGATATTCGATGTTTAGCTTTTCCTCGAGTGCGGTGCGGTTTGGCAATTGAGTAAGCGGGTCGAGCAAGTTAAGTTTTTGCTGCTCTTGCAATTTGTCTTTATATAAAGACACTTCGTCAGTCAATTGGCTTAGCTCTTTGCACATTGAGTCCAATGAATGTTGGAGTTGCTGCTTATCCCTTAGTTCGACTTTTTGTTTTTGAGTGAGTACCGTTTGTAACTCGCTAAGTTGGGTGCGGATCTGTTGTTTTAACTCATCAATATCGTGAGTGATAGATAGTGATACTCCAACATTAGCAATGTGATTACTCGCTGCTTGATTCAGCTCTTGATGGATCGAATGGCATTTATCGCTTTGCACTTTCACAGTGCTGGTTATGTCACCGACGGTCGAAAGTGTTTGGTTTAAAATGGTTAAAAACTCTTGAGCTGAACTTTTTTCACGCAGTAAATTATCAACCACTAAACTCAAAATAACATGATAAGCAGTGAGCAGTTCATCATAGTCGATTTTATTGGCTAAAACGGCTTGAATGGTGTTTACTTTATCACGTTGCTCAGGCTTAAACTCTAAATCGTCAATGATACTGAATAGTTCACGAGCAAGCGCAACGTGCTGTTCTTCAATCTCGAACTCAGAGTCTTGTTTAAACTGTAGCTCTAACACCTTTTCATAATGTTTAATAAGAAGCTCAATTTTAGGTAAATATTCCCATACCGTATGAAATGGGTTTTTGATTTCATTTTTGAAATGAATGAGTTCACGTTTATTTTTCTCGGGTAAAGACTTAACGCGCAGCAATTGGCTAGCAACTGTCATTAAACCATGACGGCTTTCATCAAGGCTCGAGGTTAACTGACGGTGCTGGGTTTGTAATGTTCGTTCGATATCATTGATATCTTGCTGATAGTTGCCTATATCTTCAAATTTGAGTAATTGTCGACGTAATTTAGCCAACTTATTATCAAGCTCAAAGTTTTGACCTTTGCTGACAATACTGAGATCAGAGATAAAATTTAACAGACGCTTGAATTTATCATCTCTATCTTGAAGAACTGCTTTTAATTCTGATTTGCAGTCTAAAAGTTGTTGCTTTAGTTCGTGAGTCGTAATTTGTACTGCAGTATCCTTCATACTCTGCTTCCCTTCTAAAAGGCTACTAAAAAATCATACTCGGGGACGGTGAGTGTGAATAAAATGATTCATTTTCGTAGGTCTTATCTGGTTGTCAAATTTCCTAATTATTATAAATGAGAGTTTGTTACCTTTGTCACAAGTTTTATGATGACTTAGTTAAAATATCATTACAAATAATATAAAAAAGACCTGACTCTAATGGTATCGAAATGAATATTTGGGTCAATCTTTGTTGATGAAAAATGTTGATAATATGTATCATTCTTAAAATTTTTTATGTCTATCCAGTTTAATTTACTCTGAACTGTGATTCTGGTTATTGAATTTGAATCAAGATTGGTATACTCGCGACTAGATTAGTTTGCTAAAAATAATAAGGATAGATTTGTGAATATCGGCAACAAGTTTTGGCTTCCCGTTTCTCTGCTATTTTCAGCTCCAGTATTCTCCCAAGTAACTTACACCATAGATTTAACTCAGCCTGAGCATCATATGGCAAAAGTGGAAGTGGCTTTTCCGAAAGTAAGCTCTGACGAACTTACTGTGAATCTTCCTGTATGGCGTACAGGCAAGTACAAAGTTTTGCCAACGGCTGATGGCGTTCGTAACTTTGTTGCAAAAGATGCTAAAGGTAAGACGTTAGATTGGACTCGAACAGAGACCGGTTCTTGGCAAGTACAGCTGAATAAGCCTAGTAAAGTAACAGTAAGCTATAACCTATATGCCAATGAGTTAGGTACACGTACACGACATATTAGCAGTACACATGCTTATCTCGACGCTAGTGCCGTGTTTATGTATAGCCCAATATTTAGAAATGAAGAACTTAATATTGAGTTGAAAGTACCTAAAAAATGGAAGAGCTATTCAGGATTAGAGTCTGAAAGTAAGAATAGCTTTGTTGCTCCTAACTATGATGTTTTAGTTGATTCACCAATTGAAACAGGGATAAGCCATCACCGCAGCTTTAAAGCCGATGGAAGAAATTATGAGTTGGTCATTTGGGGAGAAGGTAACTACAACATCGACCAAATTGTTGCTGATCTTAAAAAGATCAGTGGGCAAGCTCACCGTTGGTGGGATAACTACCCATTTAAGCGATACGTTTATATGGTTCACGCTACAAGTGGTGCAAGAGGGGCAACTGAGCATTTAAACTCGACCATTATTCAGTTACCTCGATTTATGTTTAGGGAGCGTAAAGACTACTTACGTTTTATTAGTACTGCATCTCATGAGTTTATTCATACTTGGAATGTGAAAGCTTACCGTCCAGCTGAAATTGCGAATTATGATTACCAGCACCCCAAACTGACAGAGTTACTTTGGCTAGCTGAAGGCTCAACCAGTTATTTCCAAAATCAACTATTGTTGACTGCGGGTGTGATGACGCCAAAAGAATATTTCGCTGACTTAGCAAAACGCATCAATTCAAATATCAATAAGCCGGGTAAGCAGGTTCAATCGGTAGCAGAATCGAGTGCCAATGAGTGGACTTCGACAGGCGGTGATTATGCTCATAATAACAGTGTAAATATCTACTCTGAAGGCTACATGGCATCTTTGGCATTAGATATGTCAATGTTGAATGATACTAAGCTGAAACATAGCTATCGCGATGTACATAGAGAACTTTATAGAAACTATAAACTACCAAAAGGCTACACCAATGATGATGTGAAGCACATCATTAAAGGATTAACGGGTAAGTCTTATGAAGGTTGGTGGAAGTCGCATATCAGCGAACCTTCGACTTTAGATTTTAAATCGTTACTAGCCAATGCTGGTTTGAAGCTGAAATTTGGTAAAGACAAAGTGTATTCAGGGATGAGTTTGTCATCGGATAGTTTGAAGCTTGCAAGAGTATCGGAAGGTAGCCCAGCTTGGAATGCAGGTATTGGTGCAGGCGATCAAATTGTGGCTATCAATGGGTTAAAAGTTACGGCTTCAGGGTTTAATAAACGTTTGGAAGACTTTAAAGTGGGTGACAGTATCGAAGTGACCGCATTTAAAGATGACAAACTGCAACACTTTGAGGTTAAGTTGAGTTCTAAACCTGAAGGCAAAGTACAAATCAAAGCCGTAGAAAAGCCAACCAAAGCGCAAAAGGCGTTCTTAAAAGCTTGGTTAGGCATTGATTGGCCGTTTGATGCGAAAGGGCAATATTTGAAGAAGTAATGGTTTTGCTAGAGATACACAGTATTCATTGTGGTTGAAGCCAGTCGGTTAAGTGTCTTTAGCTTTTGTTATAACAAGTCACTGAGTACCTGCCTTCGCAGGTACGACGTTGTAACCTAATATAAAATCAAACGTTCACCGTCACTTTACTGTTTATGCTGTTAGCGATAAAACAGTTTGCATGGGCTTTATCATGCATCTTCTGTAAGATCTCTTCGCTGACTTCAATGCCATCAACAAAAGTAACTTCTGGCTCTAATATCATTTCAGTTACCGCAAGCTTGCCTGTTTCTAGTTTTCCTAATATTGCTTGAGCATTATCACGATAACTTTTTACCGGCAGTCGCTTTAAATGTGCAATGGAGAGAAACGTCAGCATGTGACAAGAAGATAGTGCGGCGAGGAGACTTTCTTCTGGATTGACCATTTCAGGGTTACCTTTGTACTCTGGAGCAGAAGAGGCATTTACAATCTGACCACTGCCAAATTCAATTTTATGCTCTCGACTAAATTCACCTTGGTCTGATTTTTGTTGTTGCCAGTCAATTGATATCTTAAACGTCATGATTGATGTTCCTGAGGTAAATAACATCTTGGTTGTGAAAATTAGTTCTATACTCGTGATACCTGAAGATGCAGGATTTCAGCGAGAATTAATTGCCATTTAGGCAAGGCACTTTCCTGTAGTAATGGTTATTACCGACAAACAAAACTGTCGTTACTTCGTTTCTATTTCAAGGGAAAGTAACGCAGTATAAATGACAATTAAACTCGCACTACGTGGGCTTTTCAGCATTGATTCTTCTTTGTTGTGAAAGCTTAAATTAGCCCACTAGTTCTTCACTTTCACGCCTAGAATAATGCAACGCTGAACAAGCCCTGAAAGTTGCATCTTCAAGTATCACGAGTATATATTGGTTGAATTTTTTATATCAATATTAAAAAGTGTTAATTGTTCATGGTTTGTTTTACAGCGATATACTCAGTCATCTTATTTATAGGCAGAGTCTGCGCAGCGTGACGATTATCCCTGATATAAACTGACGTTACAGATTGTCAAATAAACAAACGTTAACACAGTCCCCCTTTGTGTCTGAATACGTCCCTATTTAATCAGATTACCTTGTTTCCCTACTCATTTCTTGTTGTTTATGTTCAGTATTGATTAAGTCTTTATTTGTTACCTCTAGCCGCACATGAACTAAGGCGAGGTAATAGTCATGAAAAACAGTCAATTTTTTGCTTGCATCAGCTTTATGTGTACTTGTGGCTACTAAAGTAACGGCTGCAGAGTGGGGTGATGGCTATAACGCTGACAATGGGACACTTCCAACGAATACTGATTGGATGAAGAATATACCCGATGACACTCCGTTGAAAGAGATGTCGATACCAGGGACTCATCATTCAGATGTCCCAGTAAAGGACATAGAACATTCTTATCAAGTTTTACATACTCCTGAGCAGTTAAATGGGGGAATAAGATTTATTGAAGTACAGGCTCAATTGGTTAATGACACCATTGCCGTTGGAGGTCCTTCAAATATGCAAGGCGGTTCTTTTGCTTATCAAGTTGTTAAAAATGACGAAGATTGTCATTCAAATCAGTGTAAAACTACTCACCTATTATCATATTACCGTTTTCCATTGTCCCCCAATATAATGAGGGTTAATGATGACATTCTTATTCCCCACGGACAGAAGCTACCGTATGAATATACATTGCAAGATATGCTTTCCAGTTTTAGAGGTTTTCTACAACATCACCCCTCAGAGACCATATTACTCAAGCTTGATGCTGGTGAGCTTGGCGATGCATACAATAGCAAAAGTTATAACGATGAATTGCTAGAAGCCGTGAATCAAAACTCTGATGTTGTTTGGGCTAAGGATTCGGATAATCCAACACTTGGTGACGTTAGAGGGAAGGTGGTCTTAATCAATAATCGCCCAGATCCCACGCTGGATTCGATTGAGTTCAGCATTCGTGACTTTAATGTTCAGCCTGATTTTCATATGAATACCAATTGGGATTTGTACCATCGATGGGAGTTGGTGAAAGATAAGCTGATTGCAGCTAAGGATAAAAAACAAACGGGGATCATTAATTATTTAACCGGTTATGGTGGAAGCTTTGCGTACTTTGTCGCTAGTGGGCACTCCTCTCCACAAAATGGTGCGCCGTTATTGATGACGGGTAAAACCACACCCGGTTGGCAAAATGACGATTTGGATTTCCCTAGAGTAAATTGCGCATGGTTTATTGTGACTATTTGCTCAATTGCTTTTGAAGGCACAAATGAACTTACAAAGCAGTATTTATTGGACAATAACCCCAGTTATGCTGGAATCATTGTTGCAGATTTTCCTGGACCAGGGTTAGTTCAAAGTGTCATTGATTCGAATCCACATAAAAAGCCTGCGTTCTAAAGATATTAACTTCAGCCCTGAGTTTTGTTCTCAGGGATGATTAATTGATATGAATGGTATTACTAGTCGATCAAGATCACATTACCGAGATAAACTCAATGATATAACGAACGTTCGTATCAACGATGGGGTCAAAGACTACATCCCCCCGCAAGAAGGAAACTCTATGAAAATAAATCTATCCGGTCACCACGTTGATGTTACCGATTCGGTAAGAGAACACGTAAACGAAAAGTTTTCCAAAATTTCCAATCATTTTCCTAGTCTTATTTCACTTGATATGATCATTTCCAAAGAACATGGAGAGTACGAAGTAGAAATTAGAACGAATTACGAAGGCGCAGCAATTTCTGCTTCTGGTAAAGATGACGTCATGTACCCAGCCATTGCTGAGGCGGCAAAAAAATTAGACGCCGCCCTCAAACACAGAAAAGGTCACTTAAAAGCCGATAGGCACCAAAAACCAAACTGTACGACCCCAGAAATTGCCCACGAATACATTCAACAAATGAAACTTACATAGGCAATTAAGCCTTTATTTACCAAGCATTTTCTTTTTTAAGCTACGTTGAGCTGGTTTATCACCCAGCCAGATATCAAATAACGCTTTTGTAAATGCTTGGTTTTGAATATCAGCTAATTGTTTACCATTCTTAAAAGCAACAACATCTTGGCCTTTATTTGACACAAAAGTAAATTGATCGCCTACCTTAATACCAGAATCAAAGAGAGACATAAATTTATCAATTTGTGCTTTGATCGGAGCCACTTTACCGTCAGTTGCGTCTTCAAATCCTTCAGCTATTGCATCCTGCATTTTTTCTTGAGTGATCATATCTGAGATAATGTTCAAACGAATAGCAACAGAACCTTGTTTGAAAGCATCTGAATACTTCGGCTGATCACTAGGGAGGTAAAGACTACCGACATATAAATCAAAAAAGAACTTGCTTCGAACACCAGCGCCTTTTAACGCCATGTTCAGGTCGGCAATAACTGATTGCTCAGGAACATTAACACCTTCAATGGTTTTTGCTTGAAGCTGGAATGTTCCTGCTAACAGAGCAAGTGGAAGAATAAGTTTTACGATTTTCATAGTGACCTCAAAAGGTTAAGGTTTATTAGAGATAATTCATTTTATGCTGTTAGCAAAATAGTACAACATTCAATCGAGGAAGATTAGCCTCTGTGCCCCACCTGAAACTCTCCACTTTGGTGAAACCATATTACTTGCTTCTGTTCAGTCGAAAACAATAATGGGCCGTCATCAAAAAACAAAAAACACTTCCAGTTGTTTTTGAAAGTCAGCCAATTTGTTTCAATTAAATTGTATTTGTCGTAAGCAAAATAAACGCAAGTTTCATCTGGCCAATTTATATCTTCAGCGATTAACAGAGGTAAATTATTGTCTTGGCTATCCCATGCTGTTTGCCAAGTATCAGCCTTTTTCCAGCTATTGCTACGTGCTCCCCAGTCCCCTTTAGTAAATTGTTCTGAATGGTTGCTTTTGTTACTGATAAAGCGATTCCATAGTTCCATCGAGCTCTTTTCAGTTAGGGGCTTAATGAGTTGTTTTTCTTGCTCAGAAACAGGGATTTCATGATTATTAAAAATCCACTTTCGTTTATAGCGTTCAAGCGGGATGTAGCTAGCAGTCAAAAAAAGCTCCGTTTGGGTTAGGTAGACTTTACAACGAGAGCAAAGAGTATACCCTTTTCGCTGACTTACTTCTAATCCACTTAGTTTTTGGGAGTAGTGCAGTTTAGACTTGTCTCTGTGAGTTGATTACTTCCACTAGCATAAATTGTTATACCTTTAGCTAAAGAGACTTTGTTATCAGGGCAATAAACCATGTCGGCAGAATCTTCATCTTCGCCAAAAGACGAAATCTGCCCTTCGGAACTAAATGTTATAGAGGTATATTTGAAATTGATGCTGTCTCCATCATCAAATTTAGATAACTGCCGTAAAGTTTTCTGAGTGGGTGAGCTACCTGTACCACCAGTTCCAGATAGACCCATTGTGGCATATACGACCATTCCTTCATGCCAGTCATTACCGCAAGTAGAACTCGTCGAGTTTGATTTAGGGCAGATGGTAATCGAACGTTGATAACTGGTGGCTTGATTACGAGCGTAAGCTAATAGTGATTGAATTTGTTTAATGTTTTGCTCGGCTCGAACTTGTTGATAAAAAGAGGTTAAAGAAGGAACACCAACCGTTAATAAAATCGCGGCTACAGCAATGGTGATCATCATTTCAACTAGGGTAAATCCGTTTATTTTCATTGTTGATATACTTACTAACCAAACTACAAGTACTACAAGTATATTCAGTTTATTACTATTAAAACCAGAACTTGATGAAAAATTAATGCCTTATAACCTCTGTTGATAATACTCAACAAAGGTTATTTACAGTCGACGCGTTTAGGATCTCGTCTAATTCTCCCATTAAAATTTATGCGTATTTTTTGTGATGCTTCATGGTCAATCTTACTTGGGCAATAAGTTAAACTTCCTGCTCGACTTGCTAGAAAACCCGTTGCTGAAAATGTATAAGATGAATGCGGGCTTTTAATATGGTCTGAGTCATCGAATGCTGGGATGCGGTTGAGTATCACTTCATCGCCATCTTTTTTGAGGTTGCCATTATCATCAGTAAAAACAATGGCTCCTTGTATCCAGTTATTGGTACAAGTATCACCATCTGAAGGGCAGATTTTTACCCTTCGTCCTAAAGATATGGCCTGATTTCGGGCAAAGTGAAAAGTATTTTGGATACGTTCGATGTTACTGTTAGCTCGAGTTCCTTCATATAAGCTTCGAAGCGAGAGAACTCCAACAGCAAGAAGAATTGCTGCAATAGCAATAGTGATAATTAACTCAACTAAGGTTACTCCTTGTGTGTATTTCACAGCATCATCCTTGATGTTAGGTTTGTATGAATTTTAACCTTTTGCGTAAAGGATGAAAAGAGTGATCTGTACCTGTATCAATATTACGAGTTAGAATCGTCTAAAATGTTCGAGACTGGAGAGTTTTTCGATGAAAAGAGTTGAAGCTATCATTAAGCCATTTAAGCTTGATGATGTCAGGGAAGCACTGGCAGAAGTTGGTATTACAGGGATGACGGTTCAAGAAGTAAAAGGCTTTGGTCGCCAAAAAGGCCATACAGAACTCTATCGAGGTGCTGAATATATGGTCGATTTTTTACCTAAAGTAAAAATCGACATAGTGGTACAAGATGAACTACTTGATCAAGCAGTCGAAACCATCGTCGAAACAGCTCATACCGGAAAAATTGGTGACGGAAAGATTTTTGTGACTGATATTGAACGTGTTATTCGTATTCGTACAGGTGAAGAAAACGACGACGCTGTTTAATAGTTTTTATCGCTGCCTATCTATACCTATCTGGGTAGGTTGCATCTCTCTTTCTTTATCCTTTACGCAATTGATATTTATGTAAACTTGTATCCAAGATTAAGCTTTCGCTTTCATTATTTTTTATTCACTATTCATTCTAAATATGTCGGTTTGTTTTGTTGCAACGCCTAATATAACTGCGTCTAGCGTTTTACTCTCTATTTTTCATCGCTGATCGAATTTTTCTATTATCCTTACACTGCTTAACTTTTTTTGATAAGTTAGATTAATCTCAAAGGTAGGTCAGACCAATTTACCAAAAGAGGCAAATATGACAGTGAAACGAATGGTGATTGTTGGCGGTGGTGCTGGTGGTTTAGCGTTGGCATCCAAGTTAGGACGAAAATTGGGTAAACGGAAAAAGCTTGATATCTGTCTTATTGATAAAAGCCCTATCCATATCTGGAAACCCAAGTTACACGAAGTTGCAGTTGGTGCCGTAGATCGATCATTGGATGGTTTGTTATATCGAGATCATGGACTCAAGAACGGTTACCGTTTTATGCGAGGCGAGGTGACAGGGTGTGATGTTGAGGCTAATAAACTGCAACTTGCCCCTGTTTTTGCTGAGGACGGAGAGCTGTTATTAGCAGAACGAGAGGTGTCTTATGATTATCTGGTTTTTGCTTTAGGTAGTGTATCTAATACCTTTGGAACCCCCGGAGCACTGGATAACTGTATTTTGCTTGATAACTTACATAACGCTGAGTTATTTCATCAGAAGTTACTAGATGCTTTATTGCAGTTGAGTGAATCGGAAGATAAAAAACTCGGAATAGGTATTGTGGGAGCGGGGGCAACAGGGGTTGAGCTTGCTGCCGAATTATTTCATGTTATCGACACTGTAAACGAGTTCGGCTACCAAAATGTATCAGACGGTCATTTAGATGTTCATCTAATCGAAGCTTCCCCTAAAATTTTGCCACAACTACCCGAGAGAATCAGTGCTAGAGCGCAATCTCTTTTAGATCGGATAGGCGTTAAACTCCACATAGGCGTTCATGTCAAAGAAGTAACTAAAGAAGGCTTTATCACTCATGATGACAACTTGATCCCTTCTGATATCAAAGTATGGGCGGCAGGTGTTCAAGGGCCTGAAGTGTGTAAAAACTTCACGCAATTACCAATAACAAAGCGCAATCAAATTCAAGTTGATGAGTTCATGCGAGTGAAAGACGTAGAGAATGTTTATGCCATCGGTGATTGTGTTGAACTTGAACTAGAAGAAGGGAAATTTGCTCCACCTCGAGCACAAGCTGCTGATCAAATGGCACATCAACTTTATAAAAACTTTGTTGGTAAGTTTAGTGGTCGTCGTGCCGAAAAAGCCTTTGAATATCGAGACTATGGCTCATTAGTATCATTAAGCCGTTTTTCAGCGGTTGGTAATTTAATGGGGAATTTAAGATCTGGGCAATTTTTTGTTGAAGGTCATGTTGCACGCTTAATGTATATGTCGTTATATCAGCGGCATCTTTCGAGTCTATTTGGCTATTTTTCAGCACTTATTTATCGAATGGCGCAAAAACTGCTGCGTTGGCAAAGACCTAAGTTAAAATTGCATTAGTTTGTCTTAAAGCAGCAATTAAAGGTGGGATCTTTGATTGTTGCTTTAAGTCTTAATTCCAATCATATCCTTTATCTCTCCGTTATAAATCTGTTTATGAGTCTGAGTATTGGTCCAACAATATGTGTTATTTCTTTTTGTGCTACCTGACGGTCACTTAATAAAACCATCCCATTTTGATTTTCTGGCGGTAAAGTTAAAGGAGTATGATTTTCCTATACAAGCTCTTTAGGTAAGTAACGTTCAGATACTACAAGCTTAATAAAAATAAGTAGTTAATAATGATTAATCTTGAAATTGAGTAAAGAAATAAAGATGGTGCCCGAACCCGGAATCGAACCAGGGACACGAGGATTTTCAATCCTCTGCTCTACCAACTGAGCTATTCGGGCAGTGATATAAACTAAATTGTTTATCTGTTCTCCTTTTTAATAAGGAGAGGAATGGTGCCGACACCAAGAGTCGAACTCGGGACCTACTGATTACAAGTCAGTTGCTCTACCAACTGAGCTATGTCGGCACATTCTCTAAATAAAAATGGTGCCCGAACCCGGAATCGAACCAGGGACACGAGGATTTTCAATCCTCTGCTCTACCAACTGAGCTATTCGGGCTTCTTTCACTAGATACAACTTTGTTTTCAAAGCTGCTCTGTGGAAGCGGGCGTAATCATATAGCGGAGAGTTCAGGCTCGCAAGTTCTTTTTAATAAAAGAATGTTTGATTGCTGAGTAAGTGTTCAAAGTGAGACGAAAATCTACAATTTATCGAGAATAAGCTAATAAAACTGCTGAAAACGATGTTTATGGGACTGCCGATTTGACTATCAGCTGAATAAGGATTCATTGTATTTTGCTTTTATAATTGTTTTGTAATGAAATTACACAAAATAATTTACGAGCAAGATGCAGTGAGCAGTCAGTTTCCTATTTTCTCAGTATCTCCTTATAGTGAAAGCTTACCTGCTATATCCTATCCAATGGAAGGCTTCCCCTCACCCTCAGACGAAATTGCAGCTAATTATCACCAAACTACGATGCTCGGTATGTGTGAATATCAATATTTTCCAGACCTTTCAGAGCATACACTTTCTCCGCGAGTTGCATCTCCTTTATCACAATGGTTTGACAGATCGACATTTGAAAATGGGTATAAACCAGCTTTGTTAAAGGTGCCTGAAGGGGTTAGTCGGCTTGCGAGTTTATATTTGCAAGATGAGTATCTGCCAGCAACAACATCGCTTAAGGAATTAAGAAGAATTGTTTTTGAAATTATGAAAGTGTTTTCTGATTATAAGGGGGAAGAACAAGGGAAAGTTAGACAATATTATACAGATCTAAAACAAATCATATTTGAAATTTGTCCGGAGTTAAAAATAAAACCCTCCCTTAATATCTGTAGATCCTTTTTTAAAATATGCATAGAGAGTGAATGCTTTGACGGCATCATACAGTTAGAAAGTATGGCTACAAATTGGGGCTTAAACAGACTTCGAGGGTTTTATGAAGCTTTTTTAGCTTGTTTAATTTGCGCACCCTATGAAATAGGAGACGGTTGGCTTAATGAGCATTACGCTATGGTTGATGATAATAATTTGACTCCTAAGTTTGCTTACATGGCCAATAAAATCTCAAGTTGGATGGATGACATAATTGCAGGAAAGCTAAATAATAGGCTGGTTCAGATAGAGAGGTTTAAGGGGTATTCAGCATTTTATGGTTTCTTAACGCATAAAATGCTGTTAAATGGGGATGTTCTAAAAATACTACCTTTAATTAAAGATAGAGATTTATCCGCGCAAGCAACATGTAAAATATTAAACACATTGGCAGATAGAATTGTCTTGAATCAAGGTATTTTATTTGAACTGCAAACTAACCAAGATAAGCAAGATCAGTTTCAAGATTTAATTCATAACCTTATCACTAGGTGCGGCACTGAATATATTTCTGCCTATAATGCAGTTCAAAAGTTAATACAAAATCAAGCTTTGATGCTAACTAACCGTGGTTTTTGTGTAATCATTTTATATTTAGCCAAATACTCCACAACCTTGGAAGATATACTCACAAAGGCCTCCAATAGATGGGGGTTCAGCATTACCATTGAGTGCTGTAATGAATATTTACATAGGTTGGCTATATCTGAATGTAAGTCTGAACAAATCAGGAGAATACTGGAAGTATTAGCTTACAAGAAATTGTCACCATCATTGACTACTTCGCGACTGTATTTGCGAGCATGTTCATTGAGTGGGGCGGGTTTAGCTGTTAACGCCCTTACCGACCACTTAATCAACAATGCTATAAAAATACCATGTTGGCATTTTATCAATGCCTTTTTTGTGACTTGTATTGAATTGAGAGCTATCGCTAGTGCGCAATACTTTTTGTTTGAATACGTCGATAAGATTTGCGGCATGGAACTTTCTGTTGATAATGTAAATTATTATCTAATTTTAGGTGTAGTGTTAGGACAAACGGATACGGTGAAGAGTGACTTAGTAAAACACTTTAAAAGACAAATAGTAGATGCTACACATAAAGAAATTGAAGCAAGTGTATATGCATTAAGGGGTACGGAACTTTATGATCCTTGTTCACTTTTCGACTGGTATTTAACTCCTGCAACAAGACAAAGTTTAATTGGTTTAGGTATCCAGCAAACCAAAAGAGCCATTCCTTATCTAAGAATGACTCTGTTTAACGAATCTAATTCAACCTGATTTTAGGTGAATTTAAAGTGCATTTTTGAAGATTGCACAGATTTCTTCATGAGTCGCTTGTTTAGGGTTGGTGAAACCACAAGCATCTTTTAACGCATTGTCAGCTAATGTCGGAATATCTTCTGCTTTAACACCCAACTCAGTCAAAGAAGCTGGAATATCAATTCTTGCTGAAAGTGCTTTAATCGCCTCAATACCAGCAGCAGCACCTTGCTCGTCACTCATTTCAGCTGCATCAACACCCATCGCAATTGCTACGTCTTTTAAGCGAGCTGGAACAACTTGTGCGTTGTACTCTTGTACGTGTGGTAGAAGTAGCGCGTTACAAACACCATGTGGAAGGTCATAAAAACCACCAAGTTGGTGAGCCATTGCGTGAACATAGCCTAAGCTTGCATTGTTGAATGCCATACCTGCTAAGAACTGAGCGTAAGCCATTTGCTCACGAGCTTCGATGTTTTGACCATCTTTAACCGCATTTTCTAAATTGTCACGAATAAGTTCAATCGCTTTAATCGCGCATGCATCAGTAATTGGGTTTGCCGCAATAGACACGTAAGCTTCAATGGCGTGAGTTAATGCATCCATACCAGTAGCTGCAGTTAGTGCTTTTGGCTTTTTGAGCATTAGCTCAGGATCGTTCACAGATAAGATAGGCGTGGTGTTCTTATCAACGATAGCCATTTTGATGTGACGGTCTTCATCTGTGATGATGCAGAAACGAGTCATTTCACTTGCAGTGCCCGCAGTAGTGTTGATTGCAACAAGAGGCAGTTGTGGGTGAGCAGAAACATCAACACCTTCGTAATCTTTAATGCTGCCACCGTTAGTTGCAACTAAAGCAATACCTTTCGCGCAATCGTGTGGAGAACCACCACCTAAAGAAATAACAAAGTCACAGTCATTTTCTTTTAGGATTTTTAAACCTGCTTCAACGTTGCCTACAGTTGGGTTAGGTTGAGTGCCATCAAAAATAAATGACTCAATGCTTACATCAGCAAGCTTAGCAACTAAACCGCCAGCAATACCGATTTCAACTAATGGCTTATCAGTAACAATAAGTGCGCGTTTGAAGCCTAGAGTTTTAATATCACCAATGGCGTCATCTACTGCGCCTTGACCTAATACATTGACTGAAGGAATAAAAAATTTAGCAGCCATGATGCGTTCCTTTTATAAAGTTTAAATTTAATGTTTAAATGCAATTCCGCTTATCTCTCACCGAAAACTAAATGGAATTGCCTCTTTTTCTGACTACTAAGTTAACAAGGTCAAAATGACTGTGCTGTGATTTAGATCAAACATTCTAAATGGCTAAAAATAATGATGAATTTTATGTAAGCAATGTCTGCTTTTTATGAAAATTTGACTCGTTATCACGATATTCAATAGCTGTGTTTTAAAATCACAAATTAAGAATTTTTCCTTTTGTACTTTTGTGTGGAGTAAATATTCTATATCATTCCAGCTAACAAGCTTATGGCTTTGCATTTTCTAAAATGGATTAAGAATGATGTTTGACTTAAAAGTTGCGGTTAACCGATCAGAAAAAGGATTCACGCTTATAGAGTTGGTGATGGTTATTGTGATCGTAGGAATCATAAGTATTGTTGCGCTGCCTAAGTTTATGGATTTTAAACGAGATGCAAGAATTGCTGCTATAGAGCGGCTAGCTGCTTCTATGAAGAGCGCAGCTGAAATGGCACATGCAAAGGCTGTGATGAAAGGTATTGGAAAGCAGTATATAGCCAGTGTGGATATTGATGGTATTCAGGTTAGTTTTGTTAATCAGTATCCATATCAAGAGAGCAGAGGGATTCTGAGGCTTCTAGATAGAGATATCGCAGGATACGGAAGTGGCTCAAATAATACCACACATGATTTAGTGTTTCATGGTAGCAGTGGTTTTGTTGTCGGCTTTGGAGAGTTATCTGGCGATGGCACAAATGGAACACCTGCAACATCACCAGAAAGTACAAACTGTTTTATTAGATACAAAACGGGAGTACCGAGCGCTCCTTTAGACAGTCCAGAAGTCTCAGTGATAACATCAGGCTGTTAAACATCACTCTGGCTGCTATTGAATAATTTGTTTTTTATTAAAACAAGTACTGAACTCGAGCAACTACACCTTTTCCTTTATCCTGTGAGTTGCTCAACGCCGCTAACGCATCACTACTACCAGAAACTTTGGTATCTAAATAGTCAAACATAAGCCTGACTTGCGGATTAACGTAATAATTCATACCTAAAGTGAGCACCTCCACTTCAGTCCCTTGTGGTTCATTATCCAGCTCAGCGTTATCGAATTTGCTATCTGCATCACTGAATCTGACATAAGCTTCAAGTGCATGACGAATCCCTTTAGGTTGTGAAAATACGCCTTTAGCTTGATCATAATATCGAGATTCACCCGTTATAAAATAGCTACCAGTGACATAATAGCCTGAAAGGTTTGGCTTAGAGTCTGCTGAATCGACGGTATCTGTATTGCGTTTTATATATTCTGATTGAAGCGAAAATGGTCCATAAACGCCGGCAAATTCTACCCCGCCTTCAGTGATATTTTTAACAGCAACATCTTGCCCACCCATTCTTGAATCCAGTAATCGAATATTAGTATTTCGGATTTCACCTCTTGCACGATTTCTAAACTTGGCATCACCATTGTCTCTATACGACCCCCAAATACCCAAATGAATCACTTTATCTTTAGTAGCGATTGGTGCGAAGTTAGCTCGGCCGGTAAATGCCCAGAGGTTTTTTCCATTAGCATCTTCGCGACCGTTGCTTGAACCATCTGCCGCTTGATACATACCAACGGCATATCGCAAACCATATTGTTTAAAATTTTGATTTACTCGTAGCCCCCAATTGAAGAAGGGAGAGACAGCATTGACTATGGTTGAGCGAGAAATCGTCGTGATGTAATTGCTGCTGGTGGTGGCTTCAAGAGTCGTGTCCTCTTTGATTTTTCCGACTTGAACCTGAGGGCCTCCCATTTTTTTGAAGCCGTTGTAACTCAAAATAGCATTTTGAATTCGTCCATCTTCTCTGTTGGTTCCTGAGCGATTCCCACCACCAAAAGCAAGTGTGAACTTGTAACTCCAGATAGGATTCATATTGCCAGATATGCCAATTCGAGCCCGCCGAATAAATAAATCACTTGCACGTTTTCCTTGGTTCATTCCATTATAGGCACCGTCAAAGTTATCATAATCGAGGTGAAAGCGGCCGTTGAGTTTAAAACTTGAACCAGAATTTTTATTGGATATTCGTAACCCACCTCCCGTGGTTTTTATTTTTGTTGCGCTCTTTTCAAGTTTCGATATACGTTGTTTTAATTGGTTGGTTTCATCATTTCTAGAATGAGCAAAGGCTACATGACTTGCTAGCAGCTCAATGCAAACCATGCTCATTAGCATTTTTTTATTGATAGTCATAACAAACTTCTTATGTCAGTTGGTTAAAAGCAATCAAATTCCTTTTTTTACTGTCCTTACGGCTCTATCCACCATCTCTGGTGCTGCACCAAGATAGTTTTCGGGGTTCAGTAATCGGTCTAAATTGTCGCCGATACTCTTCTTGAGAGTAGGGTTGGATAAAATAACTTGTCGAAATGTTTGATTGGGTTTGGCTTTTTTTATCGCAGCCTTAACCATTTTGTAGGCTTTGTCTCTACCAATTTTTACAGCTAAGTATTGCATGACTGCTTGCGACATCGAGTAGCCTTGGGATAACTCTAGGTTTTGTTTCATTCTTTCTGGATAAACCTTGAGCTTAGAGAACATTCTTTCT
Source organism: Parashewanella curva (assembly GCF_003675895.1). Taxonomy (GTDB): domain Bacteria; phylum Pseudomonadota; class Gammaproteobacteria; order Enterobacterales; family Shewanellaceae; genus Parashewanella; species Parashewanella curva. The sequence continues at coordinate 33,970 of NZ_ML014779.1, read as the reverse complement.
GCTCTATTTAGTGATTCTGATGTGATCAAAAACATTTCAGGGATAAGAGACCACTCTGCAATCCATGGAGAGCCAGTTCGTGTATCTGCATGATCTGTGATTTCTAGCGCTCCAGACATTCTGACTCTCGCCATACGAGCAAGGCCACTCATAAATTCTGATGCTCTTGGGTTTTTCTTTTGAGGCATAGTACTACTAGCGCCTCCTTCACCTTCTTTAACTTCACCTACTTCTATGCGGGACCAGTTATTAATGTCAGTAGCAAGACGACTGAGAGTGCCATTTATTAGGCCAACTACTGCAAGGGTTTCTGCAAAGTGGTCTCTACTTGCGTTCCAAGGAATTATTGGAACGTTTAAATTAAGCTGTTTGTTGACTTCGGCTTCGACTTTTAGCCCTTTGGGGCCAGTTGCAGCTAATGTACCGACCGCACCAGTAGATTGCCCAATGGATACTCGAGGTAATAATTCTGCAATTCGTTGTCTGTGGTGGTAGAACTCCACCATATAAGTGGCCATACGAAAACCGAAGGAGGTTGGGGTAGCTTGTTGGCCATTGGTTCTGGCAGCCATCACTGTGCGTTTGTATTTTTCCGATAATTGGGCGGTAAGCTTGATAACATCAGCGAGCTGTTTATCGAGGAGTTTGAGCGCATTTCTTATTTCTAAAACGGTTGCAGTATCCATTACGTCTTGGGTAGTGCTACCCCAGTGCAAGTAATTACTAACTGCTCGTCCTCCTTTTTTATTCACTAGCTTTATGAGGGTTTTAATGGGTCTTCCTACTTTGTTGGTGCCTGCACGCAAAGCGTTTATATCAATATTTTTAAATTGTGCAGCTTGCTCTATTTTACGAGCATTTGCTTTGGGGATTACCCCATACTTGGCTTGAGCGCTTGCTAAGACTCTCTCATATAGCAGCCAGTTTTTTATTTGGTTCTCATCGGAAAAAATAGATCGCATTTCGGGCGTGCCAAATAAGTCACGGTATATGGCAGAATCAAAGACTGATACATTTGGGGCGATAGTATTGGTGCTGGTTTTTGCTTGTGCAACATTACAGCACCCTGTAATTAGGTATATTGTTGTTGTCACAGCAGCGATAGTTTTGTTCATAGTCATTCCTCAATTTGGTGAATTATTTTGAGAAAAAGTGCTTAAATAAACCTCCAAATAAACTCAGCTAAAAGCAGTAAGATGATGATGCAACTTAAGCTTATGATCAGCCCATAGGACATCATACTATTCATCGGAACCTTGCCTGTGGCATATACAATGGCATTAGGGGGAGTTGAAATAGGTAGCATAAATGCACATGAAGCCGCGACGCCGATCATAGCAGCCATAATCATAGGGTTTACTCCCATAGCTTGGGAGGCTGGAGCAAAAATGGGGATTAAAATAGCTGCACTTGCGGTATTGCTAGAAAGCGTGGTTAGGAATACAACCAGTAATGCAACGGCAGTAAAAACGACCCAGTGTGTAGTGCCAACTAAGTATGTGCTAACTGAATGTGCAATGTAATCGCTTACTCCTGTTACCTTTAATACGGCTGACAACCCTAAACCTCCACCGAACAAAAGCAGCACACCCCATTCAACCTCTTTCTCAATATCTTTCCAGCCTACAACTCGAAAAATTCCCATCATTCCAATAGAAAAAAGTGCAATGACAACATCAATATTCTTTATCCCGCCTAGAAAAGTTGAGATGGGTTTAGAAAAAATCCAGAGCGCGATTGTTGATAGCGCAATAAATACAGTTAATTGGCGAGAACGGGTAAATTCAAACTGTTGCGGTGTGAAATCAAATGTTTGATTTAGGTCCGGTTTAATACAGAGCCAAAGAATGCCGATAACCAACGGAAGTAGACAAACTGAAGCAGGCAAGCCGTACCAAATCCAATCCATAAAACTTAAATTCATTTCATGGGCTACTATAGCGTTTGGAGGGCTCCCGACTAGAGTTGCTATACCGCCAGTGCTTGATGAATAAGCAAGGCCGAGCAAGGTAAAAACATAAACTTTAGTTGAAGGCGTCTTGGTACTTCTTTTTATTAGACTTAATGCTAAAGGCGTCATCACTGCGACAGTCGCGGTATTTGACATCCACATTGACATAAAAGCCGCGAATAAAAAAATAAGAAAAATAGCATTGAAAAGCTTTCCTTTAGCGAACAGAATAACTTTGTCTGCTAACAATAAATCCAACTCCTGTTTTTTTAAACATGCGGCAAGAGCAAAGCCGGCTAAAAATAGAAAAATAACAGGGGTTGAGAAGCTTGATAGGGCTTGCTTTAGTGGAAGTATTCCTGTTACGGCTGCGCATAAGGGAACTAATAACGCCGTAATACTGATTGGGATAGCCTCTGTTAACCAAAGGATTGCGATAAAAATAAATTCGCTAAAGCCTTTTGCTAAAAGCGGCTTAAATGGAAGAATGTTAAATAAGGTCGCATACAATAAAATATTAAATCCCACAAGGAAGCTTTTTTTCATAAAGAAAGCCTTTAGGTGGTAAAATTGTAAAGGTAAGCAATGAAGGGGTATGTTGTTTTATTCTGCCACCTCATGTTGTGAGAGGGATCACAAAATGACGGCTAATTTAGACGTGAGAAGGGAGATTTTATAGTACAAACGCTGGATTATTTATACTCACAGGGGCATCACTCGCTCAATCCAGCTTGATCTTTCCAGTCAAAATCCCGTACTTAACTAAAAGTTCATCTTGAGACTCTTCTCTATTAGGATCGGGATCAATACAATCAATAGGGCAAACAGAAATACAAGTGGGTTTATCATAATGGCCGACACACTCTGTGCACAGATCTGGATCTATCTCATAGATCTCTTCACCAAATGTGATAGCCTCGTTAGGGCACTCAGGCTCACACATATCACAGTTGATACACTTGTCATTAATTAGTAATGCCACGTTGTTGATATTCCTACAATAAATTCAGTTACAGCAAGGGTTTCAGAGAATATGTACCAACAAAGCGTGGTTACTATTGATTACCTTGAAAGGCGGTATTTTACTATAAAAGTCGGTTTTGCGTAACACAATTAATAACACACATTTTTTGTTGTAGGCTGTAAACGAAGTCTAATTGTGTTTATTGCCAGTCTGAACAATGGCTGGAATCACAAATTAATCCAACCCAATTTTTTATTTGTCCGTTGAATACCTGGTTGTTGGTATTCTTATCGATAACAAGTGCGGATACTTCTTCTAGTATTTTATCATTACCGAATATTTTTTCAGACAATGGGATTATATCCATAGTCATTTTATCTGGCACCGGAGCGGTTACTTTCCAAGTGATAGTAAGTTCATCATTGCTAGAGGCCATATACGGCCTCTAGTATTCTTAATATAGGAGTGCAGGTTTTGATGATTGGGTCTGTTTTTGTTCGTTATTGCAGGCTTCTGCTCCAGTTGTCGACATGATGCTATGCAGGGAAAAATTATTAACTAAGTTAAGGGAAGCAAGTTCATTTATCGAATAAAATGAATTAATACTTAGTAGGGGGAGGGTTATAAATAGTGCTGAATTCCGCATATTAATACCTGCTTGATCTTATTGGAAAGACATAAGAAAAACGGGATGGCTATCCGGTGAAATTGAATTCAATTTCTCTCTCATCACTTCCACCGTCGGCACTGAGTATCATTACAAATGATGCCCTGCTTGTTGTGCAGAAAGCCCCAAAAAAGCACTTTGTGAGTATTAGGGTTTACTACCTTTGTAAACTCTGAGATGAGAAAGTGTCGCGAGAAAAATAAAACACCAACATTATTGTGAATTAATACTTTCCCTGCGTGAATGCCAAATACGATGTTTACCTCTAGAGCATCTTGAGAGTTAAATACGAAGATAGGCATGCATGTTCTCATTTTTTCATGGGTTGCTCTGTTACAAAAATCCAATCCATTTTTAGGTGGAATAGGATCAAAGTTATTATCGAAGTGCATTTGTTTGGTGAACGTATCCTGAGTCTGAGCTGATGTTATGGCAGAATATGAAAACGCAGAGTAGAAAAATATTAACAGTAGTGGGAACACACGTTTTAGATATGACATTTTACTACCAATATAGCGGTTCATTTCAAAGAATTATATCAAGTAGTAATTCGACGATGATTACCTATTCATGTGCTTTTGATTAACACTTTTTCATAAAAAAGGCACTCGATGAGTGCCTTAGATTTGATTGCAGGGGAAGATTAAACTGTTGCCTGCTTTTCAGCTTGTGGGTTACGGGTATCTTGCCCATTTTGCAAGTTACGCAGCAAAATACCTTTATTCAAATCTACTTCTTTAGGTACATCAAGATAGACAATATGACCGTTACCTTTACCGGATTCTACAGCTTCACCTTTACGGTTTTCTAATCCTTCAATCTTAAGATTCATGTTACCTTGTGGTGTCATCAATTCAACGCTGTCACCAACCATAAATTTGTTTTTGACATCGATTTCAGCTAAACCTGCTGCATTACGAACACCTGTAAGTTCACCACAGAATTGTTGAGTGTCACTTACTGAATAACCGTAATCGTAATTTTGATATTCATCATGCACGTGGCGACGTAAGAAGCCTTCGGTATAACCTCGGTGAGCTAAGCCTTCTAGTTGACGCATTAGGTTAGGGTTGAATTCTTTACCCGCTACGGCATCAGCAATAGCTTGTTTGTAAAGTTGAGCGGTACGAGCAACATAGTAGAAAGACTTAGTTCTGCCTTCGATTTTTAGTGAATCGACACCGATTTTTGTTAAGCGCTCAACGTGTTGAATGGCACGTAAGTCTTTTGAGTTCATGATGTAAGTGCCATGCTCATCTTCAAATGCAGGCATATATTCACCAGGACGACCGGCTTCTTGTAGCAAATAGATATTGTCTGTCGAAGCTCCTTCACCTAAGGTTGGCTTTTCAATTTGAACACCATTATCGTTAGGGTTTACCGCGACTACATCACCACTTTCATCTTCTTTCGCTTCATGGGCGTCGTACTTCCAGCGGCAAGCGTTAGTGCATGTGCCTTGGTTAGGGTCACGCTTGTTGATGTAACCTGACAGTAAGCAACGACCTGAATACGCCATACATAAAGCACCATGTACGAATACTTCTAATTCGATATCTGGGCAGCGTTGACGGATTTCTTCGATTTCATCCAGTGACAGTTCACGAGATAAAATGACACGCTTGATGCCTTGCTGCTCCCAAAACTTAACCGATGCCCAGTTAATCGCATTAGCTTGAACTGACAGATGAACTTCTTGATCCGGAAACGCTTCACGAACCATCATGATCAGACCTGGATCTGACATGATTAGCGCGTCTGGTTTCATCGAAACCACTGGTTCCATATCGCGGATGTAGGTTTTTAATTTGGCATTGTGCGGGGCAATGTTACTTACTACATAAAGTTTTTTGCCCAATTCATGAGCTTCATCAATACCGGTTTTAAGGTTTTCAAGCTTAAAATCATTGTTACGGACGCGTAAGCTATACCGTGGCTGACCAGCGTAGACCGCGTCAGCGCCATAGGCGAAAGCGTAACGCATATTTTTAAGTGTGCCTGCAGGAGACAATAGCTCAGGTGTAAACATAAATACTCTCAAATTTTCCAGTAACAACGCCGCCGTTTGCGGGGAGCGTATTTTACTGAATCCCACCATTAGTATGCAAATTAATCCGACAAAATTACTAGGTTTTGATTTATGTCATTGCGAGTAAACAAATATTCAGGAAGAAATCGGTAATTTTCTAAGAAAACGACTTGTCATTTAAGGAGATTAGAGCCATATTTTGTTGAACAAAGTTTGCGCAACATTTAAATAATAAAAAATCAGCGACCAATAAGGATAATAGGCGTGTTAATTTTAGGGATAACTACAACTCTAGCCATAGCGTTAGTTATGCTTTGCTGGGTGTTATATAGTAAGTACAGAGAATCTAACCTTGAAGATGAGTTCATTAGTAAGCTTTCAAGTAAAATAGCACAACAAATTGAACATCGTACGCCATTAAAAATGTACGATGTCCCCCTACGTTATAGAATACTTTACTCCGCAATCGACAATTTCCTTAAAGTTATTCCACCCCCAACAGGCCTCGACAAACTTACAGGTTTGATGAATCGTATTGGTTTAAAAAGCCGTTTGGCCATGCTTATGCCGGTTAAAAAGGGCTATTTCGTATTGTTAGATATCCACCGATTTCGCTTTGTAAATAATATGTTTGGCTTTTCGTTGGGTGATCAATTACTAAAACGATTTACAGATAGACTCAAAACCATGCCACAACGACCAAGGTTAATGGCAAGAATGAGCGGCGCTGAATTCTTTTTGTATTTTGAACACTATTGCCCAATTGAAGATTTGCTTGAATTACAACAGCAACTACAAACACCTTTAAAAATTAACAACACTCCTATAAGTGTGAAATTAAAAATGGCGGTATTAGGGCTGGAAGAACACTATTCAGATGTCAGCACAATGCTGAAGAGATTAGATCTTGCCCTAAAAAAGTCTGTAACCAGTCCATTACTCTTTTCAAGCTATCAAGCCGGCGATGATCGAATTCAAGATCGAGAACTTGCAATTATTGCTGCGATACCAAAGGCGTTAACAAAAGATGAAATGAACATTGTTTATCAGCCCAAAGAATCGCTACCATGCAGCGGGTTTTCGCAAGTAGAAGCTTTGCTCCGTTGGGAGCACCCTGAGATAGGATTCATATCACCTGCGGAATTTATTCCCTTGGCAGAGCGAGCTGGAATGATCGATATTATCAGTCACTGGGTGATCGAAAAAGTACTGCATCAGCAAGTATTATGGCGTAGCGCAGGTTTATATACCCAAGTTGGAATAAACTTGTCTTCATCAGATTTATGTTGTGATAATTTGGTTAAAGATATTAAATCAGCGTTAGAGAGACACAATTTGCCCGGGGATTGCCTGAGTATTGAATTAACCGAAAGCAGTTTGATGGAAGATACCCTAAAAGCCACTGAAACACTGCATTCATTACGTGATTTAGGAATTTCGATTGCTATTGATGATTTTGGAACAGGTCATTCTTCACTTGCCTATTTAAAAAGACTCCCCATTGATGAAGTGAAAGTAGATCGATCTTTTTTAGAAGATATTTTTAATGACAAGGCTTCACTTTTTATTCTTGAAACCAGTATTAGTTTGCCTAAAAAGTTAGGGTTGGATGTGACCGTTGAAGGTGTGGAAAGCCGCAAAGTTCGCGAGTTGTTACTAAGAATGGGCGTAAACAAAATACAGGGCACTTATTATTCTGAGCCGCTAAAGCCTTTTGAATTAGAATTAAGGTGGGATGAACTCAGCAAAACTAGAATTGCTGAGTTAACTCGGCCATCAATGTATCTGGCATAGCGGTTAAATGTCTTTTGCTATTCATACACACCATCTCAATTTTTGCTATCACCGCTGGTTTAGTTGCATTTGGACGGTAAATTTCTTGATGCCAGACAGTGCGGTACTGGCTTTCGATGAAAAATCGAGTTCTTACATCAATGATATCACTAAATTCAACGCCTTCTTGGCAAGTCATTTCACTTTTATAAACGGCAAAGCCCAGTTGTTCTTGTTCCCACAGTTGCTTTAATCGCGCTGCCCCGATCACATGCTCTCTCGCTCTTTCAAAGTATTTTAAGAAATTAGGGTGATATACGACACCTGAAAAATCGGTGTCTTCGTAATAAATCTGGACTGGGAAGTGAAAGGTTTGACTCAAGTTGTGCATGTGTTTCTAGTGCTACCTTAGAAGTGAGTTGTTGATTTCTATGTATTCATTACAAGAATCAATCAGGGATTTAGCCGTCAAAGATGGTACACCAAAAACCTTAGTCTGGATATTGTACTTAGAAGATATTTTGGAAAGTAAAAGGCTGAAATCCCCATCACCAGAAAGTAAAACGACTTCGTCAACTTCTGGGGCTGCCTCTAGTACATCTATGGTTATACCGACATCCCAATCTCCTTTTGCAGAGCCATCGGCACGCTGAATAAAAGGCTTGAGTTTTACATCAAATCCGATGTGCCTTAGCGCATCTTGAAACTTAATTTGGCCGTTGTCATCCCGCTCAATGGCATAAGCGTGTGCGATGACGATATCACCTCGCTCACTAAGTTGAGCCCAAAATTTACGATAGTCAAACTGGCGACCAAAAGCTTCTCTAGTGGTGTAATAAATATTTTGAACATCGACAAATACAGCGATTCTGCTCACAAATAATCCTTAATTTATAGATAGCATCTACTTATTACTGAGCGATCATGATTGAATGCAGGTTGATGCTATTACAATACTTCAAAATTGAGCTTTTGATGTTATCACAGCATTGATGACTTGGCCTATGTAAGCTGGTGCCCCAGCTTACTGATTTTGAATATATGTATTACACAACAACTTGTCGCGATTGTAGCCTTATATTTTGTATGGGAGTTAGCTTCACATCTTTGCTCCGACTCCCTGCGGAGCCATTTCCAGCCAGTGGATCACTCAAATCTAAAGCTTCTAAAAAGTCATCCCACCGCTTTGCTTTTTGATGCCTGCATATTTTGAAGAAATTTTTGACTTCATTAAGGACTGCTTCAACCTCAGCTCTTTTGGCTGGTTGAGTTGAAAAAGAGTATTTTCGCTTAAGCATACCCTTTCTAAATAAGGTGTTTGAGAATGTTTGAAGTGAACTCTGTAATGCTGCAACTAGGCTTTCAGATTGCTGTTCAATGAAAGCTTCAGGGGATACTTTACCTTCCTCACTTTTTTTATGCTCAACAGCTATCGGTTGCTTCGTTGCCACTGGATTTGTTTTGACTTTAGTTGTTGCTACTGGCTTTTGTTGGACTTTAGTTGTGGTATCAGGATGTGTTGGTGTAACGGGGGGGGGAGTTTGATGATATGTAATTGGAAGCGCTGTAACAGGTGATTTTTGTAATTGCGATGAAGCCGTATCTCCAGCAGGGGAAGTCACGAGGTCAAGTGGATGCGGAGAATTCTCTGAAGTTACAGCTTGCTTCGCCCGCCGAGATGCTAATGGTTTATCCATTTTTAGGTCTGTTTTAGTGACTTGCAGCATTACTTTTACTAAGGCTATATCAGATACCACTGTACGATGACATACAACGGCTGCGGCTGTAGCGTTGATTTTTTCTTTGAGTCCGGTGACAGAATCGTATTTTGACGAAAGTATTGCTCTGTGGACATGAGCTTTGGCTTTAGACTCGTCGCATTGCAATTCTTCTTTCATGTACTCAGATATTACGGTGCTTATTAATGAAAGCGCTCCATTGCTTCTCCATCTAGGGCTGTTCGGAGCATATGTACGCGCAGCTTCATACCTATCCTTTACGAGTGCAGTTCTAAGATAAACATTTCGATCTGTATGTTGTAATATTCGCCCAAGGTTTTTATGTTTTTCTAATATACTACTGAGAGTACGGTCAGATAACTCAGGTAAGAAACTATCCAACTCTTTCAATAGGGTAAAGGTAAAGTATTGAATTGTTTGTTCGATGTCTATGTTTCCTAGTGTTTGAGTTAATATTTCCTCAATTGCTGATAACAGTTGGAGTTGAATTTCAACGTTGGGTTTAACTCGCGTCAACTCAACTGGCTTACCGACTTTATTCGCTTGTTCAACTAACTGTTTGACCTTTAAGAATGTTGATGATGTGTTCATTGATGAGGTGATGCTGGATTGAGCTTTAAACAGTTCTTGGTAAATCGCAGTTAAAACATAGTGCTTAGCTTCACTTATATCCATTTGCACACAATTAGCAAAAATCTCGGAGACTTGATTGAATTGTTGTTCAAAATTAAATGATTGTTGGTATTCATAAAGTTGAGATAAAAAATCAGAGTCAAATTGATTTAGAATACTTTCTATATTAGGTATGCTTTTTTCGCCGTTATTTTCAGCTGGTAAAGTTTTACTTATTGCACCTTCAAGATAAGGAAGTAAATTCACCCACGTTATATCAGCCGCTATAATAGCTCCTCTCAGTATATCCTTATGCATTTCAGTTATACCTTGAGAAATAGTGGCATTTAATTTTCTTAATTTATTTTCTCTTTCAAGTCTAGCTACTGCAACTATTGAAGTCTGTTTTATTTCGTTAACTGTGACATGGTTTTCTGTGGTGTCTAGTAAACTTGATAAATCACCTGTCTCGGTCTCATGAGGATTTACCGTTGGAGACGGTTGACTGTGTTCACCTACTTGTTGTTGTTTCGAAGGGGGGGGCAGGCGACGGTATCTAGTGGGTTGAAGGGGTTGCCCGATTTGTGTAGTAGGGAATCCACCGCCGGTTTGCGAGTATCCACCGACAGGTTGAGGGAATCCACCGCCGGTTTGCGAGTATCCACCGCCGGATTGTGGGTATCCACTGACGGGTTGTTGGTATCCACCTACGGGTTGTGGGTATCTACCGCCGGATTGTGGGTATCTACCGCCGGATTGTGGGTATTCACCGACGGGTTGTGGGTATCCACCGACGGGTTGTGGGTATCTACCGTCGGATTGCGGGTAGCTACTCATTTGTTGTGGAGTATATCCAGTAAGTTGACGTGGAGGAAATCCCCCCATTTGATGCAGATGTTGTTCACTCCAAGATGGTTGATATTGTGCTACAAAATACGGTGTTTGACTTCTAGGAGGTGCATCATGATGACTTGGAGGAAGATTGACAGGAGCATTATGAAAATTTAATGCAGCGAAGGCTTGAGTAACTTGTGCCTCTGAAAATGTATATGAATGAGTTGTTGGATTACAGTGTTGGTTGCTTGCTGAGCTACTCTGCTCCCCAGTACTTTCTGGTGGTAAGCCGCTCATAGCTTGGGCAGTAGGATAATGATGTTGAGCGGTCTCAGGGGGTATTGCAGGGTCAGTCATAGTATCTCCTTCATAAGTCATTTTTTTAGTGTAAAAACCTAAGTAGCTAAACAGTATGTATTGAAGATGTGTCACTTAAAAACTAAGTCTTGCTTTCTATCCATCTATCCTCTTTTTTATCACGAGTATATATTAACGGCGTGCCATTAATGCGTTGCCCAATTCAGTTAGTTCAATTTTATGCTTCAATAGTCTTTGATTTTGCATCGTTTTTGAATGATGTTTAATCTTAATTTTATTAATTATTGTTAACACACAAGAGCTTATGTGAAAGGCCAAATAGTGAGTTTTCCAGCTATCAATGCATTTAAATTTCTTTGAACAATTTTTCTTTGGGGGACTTCAAGTGCTTAAATTCGATATTTTTAACAAAATTCCTCTTCTATTAAAGGGGGGATTACGTTATGCATAGCTCAGACTAAATATAGGGAGCCTGAGATTTTGTTCGTAGGCGACCTTTGAGGAATGTTAGGTATTCTTGATACCCCTTTGAAGAAAAGTTAGGTGAGCATTGATTCATAAAACCATGCAGATATTCTGTTTGGATGATTTCAGTATTTGGTTTAGCTGCGAGCTTATCTATAACAGTTGGTAAATCAAAATGTGATTCTTTTCTAGGCATGATATGAATGGTTTTAAACTTCGGAGTTTTGTTTAGAGTATGCCTAATTTGTCCACCATAGAAGCAGATTGCAGTTTGAATATTATTTTCATGAATACGATCCGTAATATTCCAAATCGCAGATGCGCCAGAACTGAATCCAATCAAGTTTACAGGCATCTTTATCTGTTCCAATAATTCGTTAAGCGATTTCGAATACGAATCTATCCCAGAGTGTTCCATAAAGTAGCAGTATGCTTGCTGCTCATTTTTAAAGCTCATTAACTGACCATCATAAGAGTCGTGGATGATTGTTTCTGATCCAATTTCACATATTAGATTCTGGAGATAAGAAGTCATTCCCCAAATATCGCTAACGACAATATTCATAAATGCCTTAAAAAAACAGAGGCTCGTAAGCCTCTGTCTAAATTTGAATTACTTACTTATACGCTTGTATTTCAAACGGTGTGGTTCAATCACATCTGTACCTAAGTGCTCTTTTAACCATGCAGAATATTCAGTGTAGTTACCTTCGTAGAAGTTCACTTGGCCTTCATCACGGTAATCAAGAATATGAGTACAAATACGGTCTAAGAACCAGCGGTCATGCGAGATAACCATAGCGCAACCCGGGAATTCGACGATGGCTTCTTCAAGTGCACGCAAAGTTTCAACGTCAAGGTCGTTGGTTGGCTCATCGAGAAGTAATACGTTACCGCCGGCTTGCAGTAGTTTTGCTAAATGAACTCGGTTACGTTCACCACCTGATAGGCTGCCGATGATTTTCTGTTGATCACCACCTTTAAAGTTAAAACGACCTACATAAGCACGGCTTGGAATTTCCATATTGTTGATTCGAATGATGTCTTGACCGCCGGAAATTTCTTCCCAAATGGTGTTTTTGTCATTCATGGAGTCACGGAACTGTTCTACCGAAGCCAGTTGTACGGTATCACCCAATTCAATACTACCGCTATCAGGTTGCTCTGAACCTGATAGCATACGGAATAGCGTAGATTTACCAGCACCGTTTGCACCGATAATACCTACAATAGCGCCTTTAGGGACAGTGAACGATAAGTTATCAATCAAAACGCGGTCGCCATAAGACTTAGTTAAGTTATTTACCTCGATAACCTTGTCGCCCAAGCGCGGACCTGGTGGAATGAATAGTTCGTTAGTCTCGTTACGTTTTTGGTAATCGTTGGTATTAAGCTCTTCGAAACGAGCCATACGCGCTTTACCTTTAGACTGACGGCCTTTAGTACCTTGTCGTACCCACTCCAATTCTTTGGCAATGGTTTTTTGGCGGGCACTTTCAGCAGCAGACTCTTGCTTCAAGCGCACATCTTTTTGCTCAAGCCACGAGGTATAATTGCCTTCCCATGGAATACCTTCACCGCGGTCAAGTTCTAAAATCCAGCCTGCGGCATTATCCAAGAAATAACGGTCGTGGGTGATCGCCACAACAGTACCCGTATATTCATGGAGGAAGTTCTCAAGCCAAGCCACCGATTCTGCATCTAAGTGGTTGGTTGGTTCGTCAAGAAGCAACATTTCCGGCTTTTCAAGCAAAAGGCGACAAATCGCCACACGACGACGCTCACCACCTGATAATACTTCAATTTTTTCATCCCAATCTGGAAGGCGAAGTGCATTTGCTGCTCTGTCTAAAATCACATCAAGATTATGAGCATCTTGAGACTGAATAATCGCTTCAAGCTCACCTTGTTCTTTAGCTAGAGCATCAAAGTCAGCATCAGGTTCAGCATAAGCAGCATACACTTCGTCAAGACGAGTAAGTGCATTTTTTGCTTCAGCTACGGCTTCTTCAATGGTTTCGCGAACGGTTTTACTTTCATCAAGTCTTGGTTCTTGCGGAAGGTAGCCGATCTTCAGTCCAGGCATAGGGCGAGCTTCACCCTCAATCTCGGTATCAATACCTGCCATAATGCGAAGTAATGTCGATTTACCGGCGCCGTTTAGACCAAGTACACCGATTTTGGCGCCCGGGTAAAAGCTTAAAGAAATGTCTTTTAGGATTTGTTTTTTGGGTGGAACAACCTTGCCCACACGCAACATGCTATATACGAATTGTGCCATTGGTTATTTCTAAAATATGAATAAAGTGAACTAAATTGTATTGTAATCCTAGGAAAACTTAAACCCGATGGCTGAATTGTGATTTTTTACCTAGGGCCTGTTGATCTTTCAGGCTTAAATTTTGTGCTATTTGAGCGCTTTTCTGTTCAAGGCATGACCAGTGAAGCTTAGCTATCTAAGTAAGCTGTTCATAACACAGAACAGGAAGTGCTCAAAAGCATCGAAGACAGCGTAAATTGGTCACTTCTACTGCGTTATCGTTTGTTTATGTAGAATAACTACACCGCACAAACTCCGCCTTGCATAAGATAACCAATTTATCGCTGCAAAAATAAGCACGAAAGATCAACAGGCCCTAATATATGTCTGAAGCCCAATAGATAATTAACGACTGCAATAATACAATATTTATGAGTTCTCTAAGTGCCTGCTTTATCTATCACCTATTTTATCAATTAAGATCGATCTCAATTTTTATTTCGTAACTATATGAGAATAGTTTAAACATTGAAAAACTCTTTTCGGCATTTAATGCTTTGACCAAAAGTTATTCTTGATGAAGAACAGAGTTAAATGTTCTAAATGCAAAACAGTGTGAAAAAACGGTTTAATTTACTGGGATAATGTTACATGAAAGAGTAAAATGCCGCCCAAATTAAAAATTTAAACCTATACCCACACTTACGTTATTTTTTTCGGAGAAAATAATGCAGCAACATGACATGACAATCGCTGATTTTGATCCAGAATTGGCTCAAGCGATGCAAAAAGAAAAAGTACGTCAAGAAGAACACATCGAATTAATTGCTTCTGAAAACTACACCAGTGCTCGAGTGATGGAAGCGCAAGGTTCTGTATTAACTAATAAGTACGCAGAAGGTTATCCAGGTAAACGTTATTATGGTGGTTGTGAACACGTTGATGTTGTTGAAGCGCTGGCGATAGAGCGTGTAAAAGAACTGTTTGGTGCGGTTTACGCTAACGTACAGCCTCATTCAGGTTCGCAAGCTAACTCGGCTGTATACATGACCTTACTGAAACCAGGTGACAAAGTATTAGGTATGAACCTAGCGCACGGTGGTCACTTAACTCATGGTTCACCAGTGAACTTTTCAGGTAAATTGTATGATATCGTGCCTTACGGTATCGACGAATCAGGAAAAATTGATTATCAAGAGCTTGAGCAATTAGCGGTCGAACATAAGCCTAAAATGATCATTGGTGGCTTCTCTGCCTATTCTGGTATTGTTGATTGGGCGAAGATGCGTGAAATCGCTGATAAAATTGGCGCTTACCTATTTGTCGATATGGCTCACGTAGCAGGCTTAATCGCGGCTGGTGTTTATCCTGACCCATTACCTCATGCTCACGTTGTTACCTCAACTACTCACAAGACACTGGCTGGTCCTCGTGGTGGTATCATCTTATCAGCTGAACAAGATGAAGATTTACACAAAAAGCTAAACTCTGCAGTATTCCCTGGTGGTCAAGGTGGGCCATTAATGCATGTTATCGCAGGTAAAGCGGTAGCCTTTAAAGAAGCATTATTACCAGAGTTTAAAGCTTACCAGCAACAAGTAGTTAAGAATGCTAAAGCTATGGTGGAAGTATTCTTAGAGCGTGGTTATAAAATCGTATCAGGCGGAACTGAAAACCACCTTATGCTTGTTGACTTAATCGGTCGTGAGTTGACAGGTAAAGAAGCCGACGCAGCACTTGGAAGCGCTAACATCACGGTAAATAAGAACTCTGTACCTAATGATCCTCGCTCTCCATTTGTGACATCTGGTATTCGTATTGGTACACCAGCCATTACCCGTCGTGGATTTAAAGAAGATGAAGCTCAAACATTAACTCACTGGATTTGTGATGTTTTAGATGACGCACATAACGAAGATGTGATTAATCGAGTTAAGGAACAAGTTCTTGAGCTTTGCAGTCGCTTCCCTGTTTACAAATAGAAAGCATAAGTAGCAGAAGCAATTGAAATAAGATAAAATCTTGTGGCCGAAAGGGAACCTTTTCGGCCACTTTTTTTGGTCATGGCAACACAGGGGGCACAATGCATTGTCCATTTTGTAATAAAACGGATACGAAAGTGATTGACTCTCGCTTGGTTTCAGAAGGGCATCAAGTAAGGCGTCGTCGTGAATGTACCTGTTGCCATGAACGCTTCACCACTTTTGAAGGTGCCGAATTAGTAATGCCAAAAGTGATCAAAAGTGATGGCAGTCGCCAACCGTTTGATGAAGAAAAACTAAGAAGAGGCATGACTATTGCGGCTGAGAAACGTCCTGTTTCAGTCGAGCAAATTGAACAAGCTTTAGCAAAGATAAAATCCACGTTAAGAGCAACGGGTGAGCGCGAAATTAAGTCTCAAATCATCGGCAATTTAATCATGGAACAGCTCATGACTTTGGATAAAGTGGCATATATTCGTTTTGCTTCTGTTTATCGTGCGTTTGAAGATGTCTCTGAGTTTGGCGAAGCCATAGCCAAACTAGAAAAATAACCCATATTTACTCTGTGGAACTCAATACCATGTGGTCGACTTTCGATAGAAAAATGATGACCAGAGCTTTGCAGCTGGCAGCTAAAGGCAAATATACCACTCGCCCTAATCCTAATGTCGGCTGCGTTATCACTCAGGGTGAGAAGATAGTTGGTGAAGGCTTCCACTTACGTGCAGGCGAACCTCATGCCGAAGTTCACGCTCTCAATCAAGCGCAAGAAAAAGCTCAAGGTGCGACTGCGTATGTCACTTTAGAGCCGTGCAGCCACTATGGCAGAACAGGTCCATGCGCTGTCGCTTTAGTGAAAGCTAAAGTTGCTAGAGTCGTCATTGCAGCAGATGATCCTAACCCTCAAGTTTCTGGTCGAGGAATTAAAATCCTAAGAGAGGCGGGCATTCAGGTTGATTCAGGCCTGTATGCAGAACAGTCTCGTGCCTTGAACTTAGGATTCATGAAAAAAATGGAAGCTGGGCGACCTTGGGTAACCCTTAAAGTCGCTGCAAGCTTGGACGGAAAAACAGCACTATCAAATAGTGTGTCAAAATGGATCACTGGTACTGAGTCTCGTCAAGATGTACAAAAATTGCGTTTACAGCATTGTGCGGTGGTAACGGGTATTAATACTGTGCTTGACGATGATTGCAGTCTTAATGTTCGTTATGATGAACTGGGATTATTAGCTGGCGAGTTAAATCAAGGCGATATTAAACAACCATTGCGAGTAGTACTTGATTCACATTGTCGCATGCCTTTAACAGCGAAGTTGCTCAACATAACCTCGCCAGTATTATTAGTTTCGACACAAGAGTACCCGCAAGATTTCAAAGATAAGCTGCCAAGCCATGTCCAATATGAGGTTCTTCCTGAACAAAACGGACGTGTACGCTTAACGACATTAATGGATTTTCTTGGTCAAAGCTGCAATAGCGTAATGATTGAAGCTGGAGCGACATTAATTGGCAGTTTTATCAAAGAACAATTAGCCGATGAATTATATTTATATCAAGCACCTAAAATTTTAGGAAGTTGCGGAAGAAGTATGATGCAGCTACCTGATTTTCAGATAATGTCAGAATTGCCATCGTTGAATCTATTAGAGCGAGTTCAATTAGGGCAAGACTTGAGAATGCGATTTAAGTTGAATTGAACGATACACATTTATCACCATCCCCCCCAATCTTCCAATTTACTTGAGGGGATAAATGAGTAGTGAGAACTATGTTTACAGGAATTATCGAGGCCGTAGGCCACATTAAACATATAGACCGTAATAGTGATGATATTAGGCTTACCGTATCAAGCGGCAAGCTTGATCTTTCGGATGTAAAATTAGGTGACAGTATTGCAACTAACGGTGTTTGTTTGACTGTGGTGTCATTAAATACGGACGGTTATGTTGCTGATGTATCAGCCGAAACAGTGGCCTTGACAGGCTTTGACCGTTACCAAGTGGGTGAAAAGCTCAATTTAGAAAAAGCTGTAACACCAACAACACGCCTTGGCGGACATATGGTTTCTGGCCATGTCGATGGTATCGCTCATGTCGTTAAACGTGAGAATCGTGGTAAAGCCATTGAGTTTTGGCTTAAAGCTCCAAGTGAGTTGGCAAGATATATTGCCCATAAAGGTTCAATCACTATTGATGGTGTAAGCTTGACGGTAAATGAAGTGCAAGGTGCAAAATTTAGGCTAACCATAGTGCCTCATACTGCAGATGAAACAACACTTATCGATTTACAGGCAGGCGATAAAGTTAATATTGAGGTAGATCAGATTGCTCGCTACTTAGAGCGATTGATGCAAGCATCTACAGAAACTCAAACTGAATCCGGTTTAACCATAGAAACTCTAGCTAAAGCTGGATTTATACGTTGAACCCACTCAAAAAATCTAATGAAGTAAAGGTCTTAACATGGCGTTACACAGCATAGAAGAAATCATTGAAGATATTCGCTTAGGTAAAATGGTTATCTTGATGGACGATGAAGACAGAGAGAACGAGGGCGATCTGATCATGGCCGCTGAACTTGTGACTCCAGAGGCCATCAACTTTATGGCAACTTATGGTCGAGGACTTATTTGCCAAACCATGACGAGAGCACGTTGCGAGCAATTAAACCTACCCTTGATGGTGAGCAATAACAATGCTCAGTTTGCTACTAATTTCACGGTTTCTATTGAAGCTGCGCGTGGTGTGACCACGGGTATTTCTGCTCATGACAGAGCGGTAACGGTTCAAGCGGCTGTCGCGAAAGATGCAAAAGCTGCAGACTTAGTTCAACCTGGTCATATTTTCCCTCTGATGGCACAAGAAGGTGGCGTGTTGGTTCGTGCTGGCCATACTGAAGCTGGATGTGATCTAGCTAGGCTTGCAGGGCTTGAGCCATCAGGTGTGATCGTAGAAATCTTAAATGAAGATGGCACAATGGCTCGTCGTCCTGAGCTTGAAGTGTTCAGCCAGAAACACGATATTAAGATAGGTACTATTGCGGATCTGATTGAATATCGTAACACCAAAGAAACCACGGTTGTCCGTGAGTCAGAATGCAAACTTCCAACACGCTTTGGTGAGTTCAAAATGGTGACCTTCCGAGACACCATTGATAACCAACCTCACTTTGCACTAGTGAAAGGTGAAATTACAGATAACACCTTAGTGCGTGTTCATTTACAAAATACTTTTAACGATTTGCTTTTCTCAGAGCGAAATCAAAGCCGTAGCTGGCCATTAGACAAAGCTATGGAACGAATTGCACAGGAAGACGGTGTATTAGTTCTGCTAGGAAATCATGAGTCTGGTAGCGATTTGCTTGAAAAAGTAAAAGCCTTTGAATTGGAAGATAAAGGTGAGTTACCGCCAGCAGCGAAGTGGGAAGGTACATCACGCCGAGTGGGTGTAGGCTCGCAAATATTAGCGCAATTGGGCGTTAGCAAAATGCGTCTGTTAAGCTCACCTAAGCGTTATCATTCACTTTCAGGCTTTGGCTTAGAAGTCACTGAGTATGTGTCAGAATAATATTTTTTAATTTGAAAACAGGGGTTGGAATTATGGTATCATTGCGCCAATTTTCAGCCCGTCGAATACGTCAAAGGTAATATAATGAACCTAGTTGAAGGTAAGATTGAAGCTAAAAATGCCAAGGTGGCCATCGTAGTATCACGTTTTAACAGCTTTGTAGTAGAAAGTTTGTTAGAAGGTGCGATTGATACCTTAAAGCGTTTTGGCAATGTCAGTGATGACAACATCACCGTAGTTCGTGTGCCTGGTGCATATGAATTACCGCTTGCTGCACGTCGTGTAGCTGCTAGTGGTAAATTTGACGGTATCATTGCATTAGGTGCTGTTATTCGAGGTGGAACTCCACATTTCGATTTTGTTGCTGGTGAATGTAATAAAGGATTAGCTCAAGTATCGTTAGAATTTGATACTCCTGTTTCGTTTGGTGTTATCACTACTGATACTATCGAGCAAGCAATTGAACGCTCAGGAACCAAAGCGGGTAACAAGGGTGGAGAAGCTGCTCTAGGTATGCTGGAAATGGTTAATGTTTTAGATGATTTGGAAAAGATTCTTGATTAATCGTGTTGGTGTTAGCTAAGAGACTTTTAGCCAACACCAATAAGATCGAGAATTTCCATGAGCAACAATTGTAATAGGAAACCCCATGAAGCCTTCTGAACGCCGCAAAGCCCGCCGTCTTGCGGTACAAGCCATTTACTCTTGGCAGTTAAGTGGTAATAACATTGCTGATGTAGAGCATCAATTTTTAACTGAGCAAGACGTTAAAGGTGTTGATGTAAGCTATTTCAGAGAGTTGCTCTCAGGTGTTGCAACAAAAGCATCTGCCTTAGATGAGCTTTTCGCTCCATTTTTAGATCGCAATGTTGAAGATGTATCTCCTGTTGAAAAAGCGATTGTACGCCTAGGAGCTTTCGAGCTTACCTTTCAAAAAGGCGTGCCTTTTAAAGTAGCTATCAACGAAGCGATTGAGCTGGCAAAAGCATTTGGTGCTGATGACAGTCATAAATTTGTGAATGGTGTGCTAGATAAACTGGCTGCCAGTCAAAAATAAATTAAAACGGTATCATACGATACCGTTTTTTTTGTCTATGCTTTTTATTTTTAAAATAAACGGAAGTCAGTTTGAAAGAGTTTCAAATTATAGAAAAATATTTTGCAGAATTAGGTCCTAAGCGTAAGGATGTTGCTGTTGGGATTGGGGATGACTGTGCTTTGGTTAACCCAGCAGAAGGTAATAGTGTTGCTATTTCTTGTGATACGTTGGTCGAAGGCACTCATTTTTTACCGAGTATGGAAGCAGAAGATTTAGGTTATAAATCACTCGCAGTAAATTTATCTGATCTTGCAGCAATGGGAGCAGAACCTGCTTGGATGACGCTTGCACTCACTTTACCTGAAATTGATGAAACTTGGCTTGAAGGATACTGTAAAGGTCTTTATGAGATTTCTGAATATTACGGCATTGCGCTAGTTGGTGGCGATACAACCCATGGTTCAAAGAGTTTAACGCTGACCGTAAATGGGTTAGTTCCTCCACAAATGGCAATGACAAGAAGTGGTGCTAAAGTAGGTGACTGGATATATGTTACCGGTACGATCGGTGATTCAGCGTTAGGTTTGGATATTTTGCTCGATAAACAGCAAATTGAAAATGAATCATATAAAGACTACTTGGTAAAACGACATTATCGCCCAACTCCAAGAGTACTTGCTGGGCAGGCCATTCGAGGTATTGCTAGTTCAGCTATAGATTTATCTGATGGTTTAGGCTCTGATATAAATCATATCAATAAAGCTTCAGGAACTGGTGCAAGAATTGATGTAGATACGTTGCCTTTGTCCGAAGCATTAGTAGAGTCTGTTGGTAAAGAGCAGGCGATTGAATATGCCATATCCGGTGGTGAAGATTATGAGTTACTGTTTACCGTTTCCGATGCCAATGAAAGCTCACTTATTACTTCGTTAAAGCAAACTGGTGTTCAGTTTACAAAGATTGGCCAGATAACTTCAGGGTCTGAACTCACATTCAAACAAGGTAAATTGAAATATCATCCAGTTAAGCAAGGATTCAAACACTTCTAATGGCATTCTTTACTCAAGACACAAATGTTAGAAAGTTAAGCTTATCGAACCCAGTTCACTTCTTAGCTTTGGGTTTTGGCTCTGGGCTTGCGACTAAGGCGCCCGGGACCTTTGGAACTCTAGCAGCAATTCCACTTTATTTAGTATTGAATCAATTTTCGTTATCGGTATATCTAATCGTAACCTTGATCGTTTCTATCGTCGGTATCTACATTTGCGACAAAGCATCAAAAGATATGGGGGTTCATGATCACGGCGCCATCGTTTGGGACGAAGTGGCTGGATTATTGATCACTATGATTGCAGCGCCAGCAGGGTGGATATGGTTACTGATTGGCTTTGCTCTATTCCGATTTTTCGACATTATTAAACCGTGGCCAATTAAGTGGCTGGACTCTAAAGTCTCTGGCGGTTTTGGCATTATGATTGATGACGTGGTGGCAGGTGTCTTTGCTTTGATTTGTCTACAAATGATTTATGCATTTACTTAATTGAGTGAGCCCCCCACCTAAATAAAGCTTCATCAAAAAGTAATGATTTATATTATTGCAGTGAGTAAAGTATCGCCATAGTTAACCTGTGGTGACCTTTATGTCTTCCAATCACTCCCTTTCAACGAGTACAATTTCAGACTTATTCTGCTGGAGCTGCCAAAAAGTTGATGAGCATAGCGAAGAATACTTACATCTTTCAGGAAAGTATAAAGTTTCTAAAAGTCGTTGTGGAGATTACTCATTATTCCATAATTTCGCCCAAAACGGTTCTAGGTATGATCGGCTTGATAAATCTGCAGTAGAAGCTCTAAGCCGATGTCTAGATGATAGTGGCTATGCCGATTTAGCTGAAAAAATTAGGGATGGTGATTATCGAACAAATATGGTCAATGGAATTTGTTGCTTCAGCTTGACAATTGGTGGTGGTTTATTGTTTGTTTTTGTTGGCCATGCTTTAGCTGCAGCTGGAACAACTACCTTAGCTGGTTTAGCCAAAGGTAGTGCAGTCAAGCTATTTATTTATAACTGTTTATGCACAAGCGCTGGAGAAGTGAGTTCGTTGGGAGGATATTTTTGTTGCCATCGATTGATGTATGAGCAATCGATGGCTCATACATCAAATAAAATGGCAAGAAAGTAGCCGAATCGTAACCGCTCTGACTGACGTCTATACTCGTGATACTTGAAGATGCATCTTCAGATATCACGAGTATATTTATGCTTTCTGAAGCAACTCTCTAGCATTAGCCAATGCATGTTCAGTGATTTTGTCACTGGCCAGTAATCTTGCTAGTTCTTCAATTCTTTTTGATTCAGATAGTGGCACCATTGACGTTTCAGTTTCTCCTTTTATAACTTTTTTATTGACGAGCATTTGTTGATGACCATTGCCCGCGACTTGTGGTAGGTGAGTTACACAAAATACTTGTGTGGACTCTCCAAGCGTTCGGAGCATACGACCAACCACAGCAGCCGTTGGGCCAGAAATTCCAACATCTACTTCATCAAAAATTAGCGTGGGTGTAGACACTTTTTGAGCTGTGATCACTTGAATACCAAGCCCAATACGAGATAACTCACCACCAGAAGCGACTTTAGACAAGGACTGTAATGGTTGCCCTGGATTAGTGGTAACCTGAAAGTCGATTTGATCTGAGCCTAAATCAGTCATGCTTTGTTCGTTATGATTGACTTCAATATAGAATTTCGCTTTTGGCATATTCAATTCTTGAATGGATGCTGTAACTAATTTATTGAGTTCTTTTGCAAACCGTAATCGACTTTGGCTGAGTTTTTTTGCTGCGGATTGATATTCTGATTGTGCTTGCTGTAACACTTCTTTTATATCATCCAGCTTATTCTCTGCTTGTGATAGTGAAGCGAGTTCTTGTTTTAATTTTTGGTGATGTAATGGTAACGCAACAGGAGTAACTAAGTGTTTACGTGCCAACTGCATTGCTTTGGTGAGTCGTTCTTCAAGTTGAGCAAAATACTCAGGATCTTGTTCGATTCCATTGACATAGTGCTGGATTTCGCCACAGCTCTCTTGTACTTGAATGAGTGATTCATTGAGCATTTCTGTGACCGCTTTTAACTTGGGATCAAGTTCTGCGAGGCCATCAGCAAACTGAACCGCTTGATTTAGCATAGATTCAATATTGGTTTCATCTTCAGTTAAGAGAGATAAACTCTGTTGGCAACTTTGCTGTAATTCAGCACTGTTTGCTTGCAGTTTATGTTCTTGTTCGATTTGCTCAAATTCACCCGCTTTTAAATCAAACTCATTGAGTTCTTCAACTTGGTATTCAATTAACTGTTTTCTGGCATTGCGCTCTTCTTGTGTTGCTTCAAGTTGCTTTAATTCAGATTGAATATTTTTGAAGTTTCGATACTGCTTTTGGACTTTATTGATCAAAGGCTGATGGTCGGCATATCCATCCAGTAAGGTCAGTTGGTGCTCATTTTTGAGCATGGCGTGATGGGCGTGTTGCCCGTGGATGGCAACCAGTAACTGACCTAAACATTTGAGTTGAAATAATGGAACAGGACTACCATTGATGTAAGCTCTTGAGCGGCCATCGTGATTAATGGTTCGACGTAAAATACATTCACTGTCGATATTTAAATCGTGTTCAGCTAACCACTGCTGTGCTTGGGGTAGGTTTGTGATATTAAAGCTTGCACTCAATTCCGCTTTATTAGCCCCGTTTCGGACGCTACCTGAATCAGCCCGCTCTCCTAAACATAAACCTAACGCATCTATAGCAATGGACTTACCTGCGCCTGTTTCGCCGGTAATGCTGGTCATTCCATGCTGAAAGTCTAATTCCAGAAATTTTACAATGGCAAAGTTTTGAATGTTTAGTTGGTAGAGCATCCTAACCCCCAATCAAAATAGTACTGTATTAATGAACAGTATATACTGATTTTATATACAGTAAATAGTGATTGGCGATTTTTGGTTAAATTGGTGAATCTCATTGGGAATGAGAATCGTCTCAAGGTATCTCATTTAAAGATATATTTTATATCATTAGATGAACAGTACAGCTTTATCTGAGGAGTGTGAAGCTTAGGGCCTGTTGATCTTTCGTGCTTATTTTTGCAGCGTTAAATTGGTTATCTTATGCAAGGCAGAGTTTGTGCGGTGTGGTTATTCCACATAAGCAAACGATAACGCAGCAGAAGTGACCAATTTACGCTGTCTCTGATGCTTTTGAGCACTTCCTGTTTTGTGTTGTGACCAGCTTACTTAGATGGCTAAGCTTCACTGCTCACGCCTTGAACAGAAAAGTGCTCAAATAGCACAAAATTTAAGCCTGAAAGATCAACAGGCCCTTCTAGTTTAAGTTTCGCTGAACAGAGTGATTATTCCAAGTAGTTATCAGTACAATTGATACACAGAGATGCTAGCCTCTGAAAATAGTGTTAATAACATTAAGTAAGGTGCTTCAATATTCTCCCATCGAGCAACAATGTAGCAAAAGATTGTCAGACTTATGATTTTGTAGCAGATAGTAAGTTTAATGCATCAGCCAAGTTAACTTCTGGCGAGTACTTTTCTTGTGGACTGGTTAAAAACCCACTTTGGGATGAGTGGCATAATGATGAAGTTCATGAAATTCAATTTTGTCAGTATGAAGAAAATAAAAGAGACTGTCGCTGGGGAAAGGAATATAAGGTTCGGGTTATTCCTTTTCATCTTCTCGGTTCTAAGCATACAGAAATAGACCCAAACGCTTCAGTGTTTGATAAACGACTTCCAGCCGGATGGAAGCTGAGTCTAAGCACAAAATTTGAACCATCTGTTAGTGGTGCTCAGGCCACTAAAATTATGTACGTTACCTTACCATATGCCCAAGCATCTACTCCATGGGCTCAAGCTTTGATTCGGTTTAATAAGCTTTTTTCAGATGGCTTGGAACAGGTTTGTCAAACAGTACTTTTTAATAAGGGAGTTAAGTTTCCTAGTGATGGTTGTTGTCATCACTTTGCTAATTATTTGATATTCGGTATGAAGAAACAAGCTTATTTAGATAGGGATTTTAAAGAATGGTATGACCAACTCCCGTTTGTTGAAATTCTTTCTTTTAGCGAATTAACGGTTCGTTGGGGAGATATCATTCAGCATACTCATATGGGTAAACTCATTCACAGCATGGTTTATGTAGGAGATAGCAGGTATATAAGTAGACATGGTAATACTTATATTTATTTTCAATCATTAGAAGCGACAAAATTATCCTACCCTTCAGATAGCAGCAGGATCATTCGGTTATTACCTGAGTTTTACTCAACAGAACTCGAATTTAAGCTGTGTTATTCTTCTGCTACTTAATAGAAAAGGTCACATATTCAAGGCGCTAATTATTCTTATTAGTGAGTTCAAGCCAAATTATTGGTATTTTGCCGCTGTAATAAACTCACCAAAGGTTTCACACCACACAATTACGGCTTGGTAATTACTTGGATTTACACTTTCAGGGACGTTAACCACAAAGTTATCAAAGGTTTTTACATCTCCAACCAAAACCATTTGTGATTTTAGACGTTTGAAATCTGCTTCGGTTTCGACAAATTTGGGTGAAAGGTAGAGCCTATAATCTGGCCCCGGAGCTAGCTTCCCTTTAAAGCTAATATGCTTTCTCCCGATTGAAATATCACCCTCTCCCCAGTGAAATGCATCGCTGTCCGTTAAGTCCCTAACAAATACCGTGTGATACATTGAGTTTGCAGACATCTTTTCAATAACCGCTGAGCTTGGGCTGGTGGGAGCAGTCAAGATGGGAAGCGTATAGATGCCGATAGCGAATCCAATGATGCCGATGGCAATGTGAGAGATAAAAAGCAGAAGGTACTTCATAATAACGGCCTAAGTAGAGAAATCGAAGATATACTACTAGTAGACCGTCTTAAATCAAAAAACTAAACAGAAATCCCAATATTAGATATGCCACTTTCTACGATTTCAGATCTTAGCTCTTTAATAAATTCAGGGCTCAAGAAGTTTGACTCAATAACGTCTAGCAGCTTAGCTTGAACTTCTCTTTCTTCATCCATGGCAGGGTGAGCAAAGACGTAATCTTCTATTTGTTCTTCAGTTTCGAATTCTTGTTCGCAAGTCGCTTCTATATAGCTTGCTACAGTACTAGAAGAAATTTTACTGATGTTAGTGATATCGTCTTCAATTTTACTTTGAATCGCACTCAGTAGTGATGTTAAAGCAACGACAGCATCTACGGCAGGGTAAACGCCATAGACATCATAGTTTTCAGGTTCTGGAACGACTTCATCTAAGCGCTCTAAATACAATTCAAGGTTAAATTTTAGTTTTCTATCATATTGCTTTTGCCACAATAAATCTAAGGTGGTTTTTAAAACTTGCGGGTTACCAAATTCGCATACCTGAGAAAAAAGGGCGTAGTTTGGATACATGCGTTGGCATAAAGCAATGGCAAAAACTTGTTTTTGATGAAGGTTTAGGGATTTTAAGCGTTTGAAAAAGCCGATTTTTTTAGTCATGTAACTCTTCGCTATGGGAGGAGGCAGAGCTCTGGTTGGCTCAACCTCACTGTTTTGGGGATTCTACACCGTCAAGTATCACGAGTATAGCGATTCAGGAGACATCTGTGTAATGATTTGCTTAGCTGCAGACTCCACTTTGATAAGCTCATCAATTAATTCTAAAATTTCTGGCTCAAGTTGCTTAATGTTTTCTCCTGCCTTAAGTGCCGTTTCTATCTGTTTGCAAAGCCCTTGGGTTGTCGGGACACCACAGTAACAGCAGGCACCATGGAGTTTATGTATGATTTGAATCATTGATTTAGGTTCTTGTGCATCAAATGTTGTTTGAATATCCTCGCAGGTATTTGGAATTGATTTTACAAGCATCTGCAGCATTTCGAGGGCTAATTCAGTTTTATGACCTGCCTGTGAAAGACATAGCTCCCAATTGAGGGTATGGCGTTCAAATTGGAGAAAACTAGGTTTATTAACCCAGCGCTCAATTGTTTCTTGTAAGTCACTAACATCAATGGGTTTTTGTAATTGATCTTCCATGCCACTCGCTAATATTCGTTCTTTCTCTTCTGACATAGAGTGAGCAGTAACCGCTACAATTGGAGTATTGCGATTAAGCGAGTCTTTTCTTATATTTTGGGTAGCCTGAATGCCATCAATATCGGGCATCTGGATATCCATTAAAATCAAATCATATCGATATTGTTTCGCCAGTCTAATGGCTTTCTCACCGCTAGAAGCAGTAGTGACATTGGTTACTATTTCATTAAGAAGTGCATCAATTAGCATTAAGTTAGCAGGGTTATCGTCAACAGCAAGAACATTGAGATTCTTCTTTTGTTGTGGGCTTGCGGCCTGACTACTGTAAAAAGCGGGTTGTGTGGTCTTTTGGGCGTAAATCATCTGTCTGGCTAATGATAAACTGGTAAAAGGGGTTTTAATCACTGCATCGGTGTAATTTAGTACGTCGCCAAGCAGTCTCTCATGCTTTGAACTATTGAAGAGTAAAATGATGCGTTCTGTTTTAGTTTGGGCCAGTTGTAGAACTTTTTGAACTTTAGCCAGGTTGCAAGTATCTCCAATACTCAACATAAAATAATCGAAGTTCTGGCTGCTTGCGAGTTTATTTGTAACATCTTCAGGTGAAGTGGCTACTCGATAAAGCATTTCCCAGCTTGAAAGAATATCTGATGTAACACTTGCAGCTAGAGGGTTAGGCTCACACAAAAGTACAGATTTATTTTTTAAATTTGCTACGGGTAGAGAATCACCCAGTCTAAGCTGGCAGCGTTCAAGTGGAAGTATGCACCAGAACGTAGAACCTTTACCAAGTTCAGACTGAAAGTTAATATTTCCACCTAAAGCTTCCACTAAACGCTGAGTAATGATTAACCCTAAACCAGTACCACCAAAGCGGCGAGAAATAGAAGAATCGGCTTGTTTAAAAGCTTGGAAAAGCAGTTTTTGATGCTCAGGCTTAATGCCAATACCTGTGTCGTGAACCTCAAATCGCAACAATATTTGCTCTAAGTGGCTGGATTCCAATTCTACCTTAACCATGACACTTCCTGATTCGGTAAATTTGATGGCGTTTCCGACTAAGTTGGTAATGATTTGATTGAGATGCTTCATATCACCACTCACGTCATCCGGTACATCCTCGTGAATATCAATCACAAATTCTAGGTGTTTATCATGAGCAGCAGGTGCAATTAATTTTAATGTCTCGTCTAATGCGTCCCTGATACTAAAAGGGATGATTTCAATAACCATTTTTCCAGCTTCAAGTTTAGAGAAATCCAAGATGTCATTGATGATGCTGAGCAAGTTATTCGCACTACGTTCAATGGTTTGTATATATTCAAGCTGACTACTGTGAAGCGGCGTTTTAGCCAACTGTTTAGCGAATCCGATTACACCATTTAGCGGGGTACGTAACTCATGAGACATATTAGCTAAGAATTCAGATTTTGTTTGGTTCGCATCTTGAGCGCGTTTTTTGGCAATATCTAACTCGACGTTTTGAATTTCAATTTGTTCCAATGTCTTAACTAAATCAGAGGTCGCTTGCTCAATGTTGGTTTGCATCTCGTTTTGAGAGGCAGCAAGTGTTTTAGACATGGTGACGATGTGTCTTTTAAGAAAATCTAATTCGCTTATGTATTGCTTACTGAGTTCATTTGTCTCCTGATTGCTATTAATGCGGCTGACAAACATAGACAGTTCATCAATAGGCCCTGAGATAAATTTCACTAAGCGGATCGTGAACATCAAATTGAGCTGAATCCCAATAAGGATGATTACGAAAGAAATTATGATGTTTCTGTGCTTTGCTTCAATAATGTCAGAAACATTCATTAATACCGATATATAGCCGAGTAACGGGCCGCGTTCAGGTTTTTCGATTGGCAAATCTGGTTGTTGATATGCTTGTTTTTCTTCATCGGAAATGGCAAAAATAGGGACTTTGATGACCAGCTTATTGTCGTGAATTTCTTGTTCAACTTGATTGAGCGTGACTAACGAACCTCCGTGCCTCAGCCCGATGAATCCTTTGTTGTAGTGTGAAGAAACGAAGCGACGATTATTGTTGTCAAAAACCGCGATGGATTCTACAAGTTCGGGGTCACTGATTTGTAGACTTGTGAGTAATCGTTTAGCTTCATCCCTATTTTTACTCTTAAGTGCCAACCCCATTGCTAGAGCTACAGGCTCTGCAACCTGTCTCGTTTTCGATAAAATATTTTGCTCTAACTCGATTGTGCGGTTTACCGTGAAAAAAACGGCGAGTAAAATAGCGATTACCACCGTTGGGACTAAAGCCAGCATCAATACCCAAGTACGTAAGTTATGTTTGGGTGGGGTTTCAGCACCTCTCATGATCTTTATTTTATTTCCCTTTATTAGAATTATTTTTTTTATCCCCGCTACTTTATCAACTTTGAGGCGAATATGGCGCAATTTTTTACAAATAAACCTAAAAGATCAAAAAAAATGTCACCGAGAATGACCTTGACTATGAACCAATTAGATCACTTAGGCGCTGGGGTTGCACATCATCAGGGAAAAGTAGTTTTTACTCCTAAGGCCTTATCCGGCGAAACAGTCGAGTTGCAATTGGTGGAGCAAAAGAAAAAATTCGCCAAAGGTAAGTTGATTAAGGTGCTTGTGCCTTCACCCGACCGAGTTGTTCCAGACTGCCAATATTACGAAGAATGTGGCGGATGCGATTTACAGCATTTAGACGTCGATGCCCAGCGTCAACATAAGCTCAACACATTAAGCCAATTAATGGAAAAGCTCGCTAAGGTTACCCCTCCAAAGCCTGAAATGATCAGTGGTGAGGCTTGGCGATATCGACGTCGTGCCAAACTGGCTACCAGCTTCGGTAAGGCATCTAATCGTCTTAACGTTGGATTTAGAAAATCAGCAAGCCGTGATGTCATTGATATTGAAAGCTGTAAAGTGTTACCTGAAACCTTAGATAGGCTGATTAAGCCGTTAGCAGACACACTAAATCAGTTAAAAGGTGTGAAGCGACTAGGGCATATTGAATTGATACAAGGAGATAAGCTTGCTTTTGTGGTCATCCGAACTCCAGAAGCTTTATCATCATCCGATAAAAATGTACTCAAAGAATTTGCTTTAGAACATGACTTAAACATGATCCTGCAATTGAATGACAATCAATTTGAAAGTATCCATGGTGATGAGTTACTTCCTAGTTATCAGGTTGCCAATTCACGCTTACAATTCTCACCGGGGAGCTTTGTTCAAGTCAATGCTAGCATAAACGAAAAAATGGTGGCTCAAGCCTTAGAGTGGTTACAGCCACAATCGGGTGAGCGCATATTGGATTTATTTTGCGGTATGGGTAACTTCAGTTTGCCACTGGCGCAATCAGGCGCTCATGTCATTGGTGTTGAAGGTGTAAAATCGGCGGTAAAACAAGCACAATTCAATGCGTCAATTAATAGGCTTAAAAATGTAGAGTTTTACGATTGTGATCTCAGTGCTGATTTATCAGCAGAGTCATGGTTAGGGAAAATTGATAAATTATTATTAGATCCCGCCAGAGCCGGAGCATTTGAGTGCTTACAATGGCTCAAGAAACTAAGCCCTAATCAAGTGTTATATGTGTCTTGCGATCCCTCAAGCTTGTCTCGTGACACAAAAGTGCTTTTAGATCATGGATATCAATTGCAGAAGTTGGCGATGATTGATATGTTTCCTCAGACACATCATATTGAAGCAATGGCTCTTTTCTCCAAGAAGTAGTCATAAGCATTTAACCATTAAAAAGGTAATTGGGCTATGGTATCGGTTCGTGAGACCCATTTTCAGCACGATCAATTCCAATTAGAAGAATGGACTAAACGCTACTTGCCAAATGAGCAAGAAGCTAGAGGTTTACAAGACTTCCTCAGTGAATTGTTGACTGCGCAAGAGGGCAAAACTGCAACATTATCTGCAGAAGAGTTTACTCGTGCTCGAGAAATGGTGGAAATTCTCGCACCGCTGCACATGGACATAGAGACGCTTCAAGCTTCTGTGCTGTATATTTTGTTGAATTCTGAGAAGTTAACAGAAGAGCAAATCGAAGAAAAGTACGGTAAAAAGCTTGCGCTATTGGTGAAAAGTGCAGTTACCATGAATGCCATCGGTGCGTTAAAAAGCTCGCCTCATAATAAATCGCCAGAATCTCAAATTGATAACATTCGTAAAATGTTATTAGCCATGGTGGAAGATGTACGTGCCGTGGTAATTAAGTTGGCGGATCGCATTTGTATATTGCGTGAAGTCAAAAATGCAGATGAAGAAACGCGTGTGCTTTTAGCTAGAGAAATTAGGGATATTTACGCGCCATTAGCTAACCGCTTAGGTATTGGGCAATTAAAGTGGGAGCTTGAGGATATCTCATTCCGCTATCTGCATCCTCAAATTTACAAAGATATTGCCAAACAGCTTGATGGAAAGCGTTTAGATCGTGAATCTTACATCGTTCACTTTGTAGAGCACTTGCAATCTAAATTAGATGAAGAGGGTATTAAGGCCAAAGTTTATGGCAGACCAAAGCATATCTTTAGTATCTGGAAAAAGATGCAAGGCAAAGATCTAAAATTTGATGAGCTATTTGACGTGCGTGCCATTCGAATTGTTACCGATCGCCTACAAGATTGTTATAGCGCCCTTGGGGTTGTTCATACTCTTTGGCATCACATTCCCAAAGAATTTGATGACTATGTGGCCAACCCAAAGCCTAATGGTTATCAATCTATCCATACCATTGTTGTGGGGCCTGAAGGTAAAACCGTCGAAATTCAGATCCGAACGGAGCAAATGCATGAAGATGCTGAGCTAGGTGTAGCTGCCCACTGGAAGTACAAAGAAGGCAATCAATCAGGCAAACAAAGTGGTTACGAAGAAAAAATTAATTGGCTTCGTAAAATTTTACAATGGCAAGAAGATGTTACCGAAAGTGGTAACTTGGTTGATGAAGTACGTAGTCAGGTTTTTGAAGACAGAGTATATGTATTCAGCCCTAAAGGCGATGTAATTGATTTACCTTCTGGCTGTACTGTTTTGGACTTTGCCTATTATGTTCACTCCCATGTCGGCCATAAGTGCATTGGTGCTAAAGTCGATGGCCGCATTGTGCCATTTACTTATCAGGTTCAAACGGGTGAGCAGGTTGAAATTATTACTGCTAAGCACCCCAATCCTAAGCGTGATTGGCTGAATCCGAATTTAGGCTATATCCGATCATCTCGCTCACGTTCTAAAATTCAAAGCTGGTTTAAACATCAAGATAAAGAAAAAAATACTCAAGCTGGTCGAGAAATGCTCGATGCTGAATTAAGCCCATTAGGCTTTAGCATCAAAGATGCTGAACCCGCTGTTAAGCGTTTTAACATGCTTAGCCTTGATGATTTATTGGCAGGCATTGGTGGCGGAGATGTTCGTTTAAATCAAGTTACCAATTACATTCAAGGTTATTACGCACCAAAAGAAAAAGGCGATGCGACTGATGCTGTAGAAGATCTTCTGAAAAAAGGCCAAATCCATAAGTCCACCAATCGCCGTGGTGATAAAGTTGAAGTGAATGGCGTTGGTAACTTAATGAGTCACTTAGCACGTTGCTGTCAGCCAGTTGCGGGTGATGAAATCGTTGGTTTTATCACTAAAGGACGTGGGATTTCGGTTCATCGAGATGACTGTGAGCAACTAAAAGAGTTGTTATCAGTCGCTCCAGAGCGTGAAGTTGATGTAGTGTGGGGTGAAAACTACAAAGGCGGCTTTAGAGTTAAACTGAGAGTGTTAGCAAACGACCGCACAGCGTTGTTAAGGGATATCACCAGTATTTTAGCCTCTGAGAAATCCAGCGTGATGAATATGTCGACCAAAGTGGATACCAAAAAGCTGGTGGCAACCATCGACTTAGAATTAGAGCTCTACAACAGAGATGCTTTAACTCGTTTGATTGCCAAGCTCAATCAAATCGAAGGAGTGTTTGAGGCTAAAAGATATTAAATCGAAGATTTAGGACATTGCTTATCATCACCCGTTATTTTGATGGTGGCGGTTTGAGATTTGATAACTGAGCAAAATGGTGGTTTATCGTTAGGGCAATAGACCAGATAAGCCATCACCGTTACCTCGTCATTGGGCTCAGGATTGTCGTTAGTGTAAAGTAAGCCATTACCAACCCATTCATAGTTTCCAGGGAGGTTGGTTACCGTATAATAGCTTTTGCCGTTGATCTCAAAATTCGGCAGAGAGTCGGTATTGTCAATCTCGATTTTAACTAATGCTTGTTCATTGGGTTTAATACACAATGATTGAGGTGACGTCAAAATTAGTTTGGGTTGATCTTGGGGCGTTGCTGCATACAAATTCATTGAAAAAAAGAAACTAAATTGAGAGACAACCATGCACAAAATAGCCTTTAGATGCATAGATTTTTTGTCAAATAGTTTATGTATTGCAGGCATTTTGCCCCCTTGATTCTAAGGTAAACTTGCCCCCCAAGACTACCCTTCCTATAGAGCAGTTAAAAGGATTATGAATAAAGGTTAATTCCAGGGCAACCGCGCGAGTGTTTAAATTTCGTCCGCTACAGTTAGCCCAGCCTTTAAAACCTTTTCGAGATAATCTGTTTTCATCCAAGCTCGCTTTCTTTTTGTTGGGATGCTTATTTTTGTTTTTT
>NZ_ML014778.1 GCF_003675895.1 Parashewanella curva | reverse complement strand
TAGACTTGTTGTGTTTGCAAACTGATAAGTACTATAAAATTGCTCCTTTCGCACTATTTGTCAAAGTCATCCCATTGATAATTAATGATCTTTTCATGATGTTTGTCGATCTAAAAGATCTACACCCAAAGAGTTTTAAAGTTGCTCTTTCGTGATCGCTACACTCTCCGCACTAATGTGGGCGTCTAACCTGATATTGCGTGATATACGGAACATGGTAAGCCTGTATTACTCCCAGTGGGAAAGCTGTCTGTGAGGATGGCCGATAGTTGTGCAGGTAAAGGAGGCTGGAGAAAGCAAATGCTGCATTGTAATGATGGAGATACAGATGAATATCTGGCACGAAAGTGAGCCCACTTCCAGCTGGTCTCCCGTTGCAAGAGAGTTTGAAGAACTTTATTAGAGGAGAAACGCAAATGATAATTTCATCAGAGATTAGTGCATCTCCTTGCGGTAAACAATGGAAGTCCATCAATTGGAAATCAGTTGAAGTAGCCGTATTAAAGCTTCAAATGCGTATTGCAAAAGCGATAAGAGAAAATAAACACGGCAAGGCAAAGTCCTTGCAATGGATATTAACTCACTCAAAAGCAGCAAAACTTCTTGCTGTGAAACGAGTTTCACAAAATAAAGGTAGTAAAACGCCTGGTGTCGACGGTATCGTATGGAGTACAGACTCCCGTCGAATGGCTGCGGTTAATCAACTGAGTAGGAAAGGCTATAAAGCCAAACCGCTCAGGCGTATATATATTCCCAAGAAAAATGGCAAACTCAGACCATTAGGTATCCCCTGCATGGTAGACAGAGCGCAACAAGCGTTACATCTTCTTGCATTAGAGCCTATATCTGAGACACTCGCTGACCCTAATAGTTACGGGTTTCGACCTAATCGCTGTGTTGCTGATGCTATACAACAATGCTTCATATGTTTGTGCAAAAAGAGCTCAGCAAAATGGGTTCTGGAAGGCGATATTAAAGCCTGCTTTGATAAAATTGGTCATCAATGGCTAATTGATAACATTCCCACGGATAAAAGGATGTTAAAGCAATGGCTTGGGTGTGGTTTTATCGACAAAGGAGTATTCTGCCGAACTGAAGAAGGTACTCCTCAGGGTGGTATAATATCTCCAACGCTGATGTTACTTACATTGGCAGGGTTGGAGGACTTTATCAAGTCAAAAATTCCAACTAAAGCAGATAAAATTCATTTTATATCTTACGCTGATGACTTTGTGATAACTGGTGCGTCAAAGGAAGTGCTGGTTAATAAAGTTAAACCGCTGGTTTCTGAATTTTTGAGAGAAAGAAATCTAACTCTTTCCGAAGAAAAGACACATATTACTCATATCAAGGATGGTTTTGATTTTCTAGGGTTCAACATTAGAAAATACAAAAGGAAACTGCTAACGAAACCAAGCAATAGCAATGTGTTGCTATTTGTTCAGAATATGCGTCAACTAATCCGAAAACACCCGACAATAAAAGTGGAAGAACTCATCAGAATGATGAATCCCAAACTTCGAGGATGGGCTAATTACTATAGCTTTAGTGCAGCCAAACGGATTTTCAGTTACGTAAACAGCCAAGTATTCCAAGCCTTATGGAGATGGGCTAATAGGCGTCATCCCAACAAAAGTAAGAAATGGATCGCAAAGAAATATTTCTTTAGCCGCAATGGCTACTGGAGATTTCAAGGAAAGCAGATTATTGCAGGCATGGAGTGTGCTTTTAATCTTGTTGAGATATCTAGAATACCAATTTGTCGACATAACAAAATAAAAGGTGCAACGACACCTTATGACCCTGAATACGCTACTTATTTAAACGAACGCAAGGTTTGTAAAACAAGTAGAAATTCATGGAACACACCTGTCATGTTGGCTTTGTGATATTGCTGGGTAACAATTAAGCCTTAGCGGAGGCTTGAGCCCAGTGCAGTGAAAGTTGCACGCTGGGTTCTCAGGAGGGCGGCATCTGGTAACAGGTGTCGCCTATCCGACTTACTCGACCACATTTATGGTAGGAAAATACGATTATGTGACACTTTATAGTAGAAAATGACTTGCATTAAAATATCATGGCTTCTGAGTTTATGTGGGCTGTAAGCTACAAACCATGACATCTTATGAAAGAAACACCACTTACGCCAGCATAAGGAATAAATAACCATTTCTTGGCGTTTTCAGTAAGAGGTTTGATAAACGGAATGGCATGGCTCAAATAGGGAGTATCTTCAGCTTTTGAGCTGCTTAACAGTAGCGCATTAATGCTCATTTTGTATTTTCCTTAAAACAAATTATTTCGGAAGTGTATCAAAAGAGTGGAGGTTGAGAATCTATTTGCTCATGTTTTGTTATTTTAAACCGAAAAACCTTGAAATTTCTCAATTGGGACATATTATGTCTTTGTGTGATCGATGTCTGCTTTTTTGGAGAATAAAATGAAGCGTGTGATGTTGTTGATATTGACCAACTTAGCCATTTTGGTTGTGGCTTCGATTGTGATGTCGATATTGGGTGTTAATACCAAGAGCATGGGCGGCTTACTGATTTTTGCTGCTATGTTCGGGTTTGGTGGTTCTTTCATCAGCTTAAAAATTTCTAAGTGGATGGCGAAGAAAACCATGGGTTGTGAAGTGATTGCTTCACCTCGTGATGAAACTGAGCGTTGGTTAGTTGATACCGTTGCTCGTCAAGCTGAGCAGTCTGGGATCAAAATGCCTGAAGTTGCGATTTATAACTCTGGCGAAATGAACGCATTTGCTACTGGGCCAAGCAAAGACAACGCCCTCGTTGCTGTAAGCACTGGCTTGTTATACGGCATGGAAAAGGGCGAGATTGAAGCGGTATTAGCTCACGAAGTTAGTCACGTAGCTAACGGTGATATGGTAACGCTTACTTTAATCCAAGGTGTTGTGAATACGTTTGTTATTTTTGCGGCACGTGCGATTGCTCAAGTGATTGATAACTTTGTTGCAAGTGATGATGAAGAAGGCGAAGGC
Source organism: Parashewanella curva (assembly GCF_003675895.1). Lineage (GTDB taxonomy): Bacteria > Pseudomonadota > Gammaproteobacteria > Enterobacterales > Shewanellaceae > Parashewanella > Parashewanella curva. The sequence continues at coordinate 59,732 of NZ_ML014778.1, read as the reverse complement.
ATGGGCTTTTTTGCTTACATGGCCGTAGTATTCGTACTTGATATGATTCTCGGTATTCTTGCTTCAACTATCGTTGCTTACTTCTCTCGTATTCGTGAGTTTAAAGCGGACGAAGGTGCAGCTAGATTGGTTGGTAAAGATAAGATGATTGCGGCTCTAGAGCGTTTACGCCAAGGTCCAGCAACCGGTGAAATGCCTGCTCAAATGTCAGCGTTTGGTATTAATGGTAAGAAGTCAATGGCTGAATTATTGATGAGCCACCCGCCATTAGAAAAGCGCATTGAAGCGTTAAGAAATCAATAATAATATTGTTAACCAATTATAAGGGAGCCGTCAGGCTCCCTTATTAGTTTTCAGTTATAGGAAAAGATTAACTTTTACATTTTACTCCAACTTGAGCAAAAGCGTTCACTACATCGGTAGACTTAAAGTGTAAATCCTTGGCCGAATCTTCTACACCACAAGCTCCTGAGTCAAATGTGCTTTCAGGAGTCCAGTAAAGCACGTTCGCATAAACAAAAGCCGCAAAGGCCTTTTTGGTTGTCCAACCTTTTGTGGTTGCAAGTAGATAGAAAACTTTATTATAGATCCCTGAAGCAGAATGCATTTCTTGTCCAGTATAGTTATCTTCGTTATCAATTGAGTAACCATCTAAAGGAGGGGTTTTCATATAGCGAAGGGCACCGTAGTTTTTAGTGATATCTAAACCTACTAAGAAGTCATTGGTTCCACGAGCATAATTTTTAGCTGCCTCTCCAGCCATGTCAGAGAAGGATTCATTCATAGCACCAGATTGCCCCCAATACTCAAGCCCAGAGTTTAATTCTGTAAAGCCGTGGCTGATTTCGTGGCCACCGACATCAATGCTGACCAAGGGATAAAAAGAATCATGCCCATCACCAAAGTGCATCACTTTACCATCCCACCATGCATTATCTGGCCCTGGGAATGTGTTGTCATGGGGAGCCATGATGAGTTTAAAGGGCAATACATTCATACTGAACCAGTCGCGGTACATGCTATAAATCATGGTACCGTTGTATTGAGCGTCATTAATGGGAGAAAAGCCGCCATTGGCTTCTTTTTCCGTATTGCGGTAAGACTTAGAACAATCGAACGAATAAGCTTTTGTGGTTTGGCTTGGAAATCCATCTCTAGCGTCTTCAGTTTTAACGAAGCTTGAATCCATGGCGCACTTTCCTTTACCGTCCGGCATGACATTTAGTTTAGGCAGCTTTCCAGAGCCATATTCGTATTGACCTACTTTTTCATTACCGCCAGGACCTGTCCCCATACTTAGTGTAGTCAGACCTTCCCACTGTTTAAGTATGGTGCCGGTATGAGCATCAATGATTGCGTAAGGGCGGCTGTTTTGACTGTTGGCATTAACCAAATAATTGACCATATAGACAAGATGTTCTTGATTATTTCCATCAAGGTACACATAAAGCTTAGTGTCATCATTTTGGGTTTTAGTATCAGTTGGAAGTTTATTGTCAGAGAAATGAACCGACTTCGCTTTTGCGAGAGCTTGAGTGGCAGTAAGAGTCGGTGTGGTGAAGTGAGGATCAGGGTTAATGTTATTTGCAGCAAAGCCAATGGGGTTGGAGAAGTTTTGCAATAGGTCAGCTGTTACGGCAACCGAGTAGTTGTATACTGGAACGCCATGAAAATATTGTTGTAGGCGAATTTTTTTTACCTTGTTTGGTAGGGTAACAGCTTGTTTTTGTTTGAAGCTGTTTCCCTCAGACATTATAGAAGCCATGCTTTGGCTGTTAAGTGTAGAGGATGGTGAAGCAAGGTTGTGAAAATTAATAATATCAGCTGCAAAAGCTTGCGAAGACAATGCTAATGCAACGGCTGTAGTTAAAAATAGCTTTTTTGTATTGAACATCATTAAAACTCCTATAATCGTAAGTCTCGATTACTCTTTAATGACTTTTAGAACACGCCCTAACCAAAGCTATTAAAGAGTCATTTTTTTATTGATATTCATCCTTAAACCTATGGTGTTACTTTACTTTTTAACAATGACAAAATCTTCATCGTCTTTCATATTGCATAAAACTCTATACCCTGTAAAACAAAAATCGATTAATATTTAGGCTCTGTTAAGGGGGCGTTATGTTACTAATGGTTAGAAATGTTTACTTTTTACTTTTTACTTTTTACTTTTCCTTTCGGTTTTATCGTTCATTACTGTAAATAAAATTGCTGCTGAACCTTATGCAGAGGAGGGCAAAACTATGAATGAATTAATGCCAAAGCTCGAAACCATGTACCTTCACCTTCATAAGAACCCAGAGCTGTCTTTTCATGAAAATCAAACTAGCCAATTGATGAGCCAAACACTAAATAAATTGGGGTTCGAGGTAACTGATCATTACGGTGGTTATGGAGTGGTAGCTGTTTTTAAAAATGGCAAAGGGCCAACAGTAATGATTCGTACAGATATGGACGCATTACCAGTAACAGAGCAAACAGGGCTACCTTATGCCTCAACCGTGACTTCAACAAATGAGCAAGGCGAGAAAGTTGGAGTGATGCACGCCTGCGGTCATGATCTTCACATGACCAGCTTCATCGGTACAGCAACCATGTTGATGAATAAGAAAGACCAATGGCGAGGTACTTTGATTATGATTGCTCAGCCAGCCGAAGAGTATGGTGCAGGCGCTAAAGCTATGTTAAAGGCTGGTTTGTATAAAGATTTTCCTATACCCGATCACATCATTGGTTTACACGATCATGCAGGCTTGCCTGCTGGAAAAGTGGCGATTGCGCCTGATTATATTATGGCGAATGTGGATTCGGTGGATATTACCGTTAAAGGGATCAGTGGTCATGGTGCTTATCCTAGTAAAACTGTCGATCCTGTGGTATTGGCGTCTCGCATCGTTTTAGCCTTACAAACTATTTCCAGTCGTGAAATATCGCCATTAGATCCTACCGTCGTTACTGTTGGCGTGATCAATGGAGGAACCAAGAGAAACATCATAGGTAATAAAGTGTTATTGCAGTTAACAGTAAGATCTTATAAACCAGATGTTCGTGAAAAGTTATTAAGTGCAATCAAGCGCATTTCGATAGGTATTGCTAAGAGTGTCGGCTTGAGTGATGATTTATTACCAGATGTTAAGGTGTTAACAACGGAAACCGCTGATGCTGTTTTTAATGATCCTAGTCAGACAGCGAAAGTGAAATCATTTATTGAGGCGGCCATAGGTAAAGGTAATGTGGTTCATGCTGAACAATCTATGGTGGGAGAGGACGTATCACAATACGCACTGACCAAAGAGCAAGTGCCATTAACTTTCTTTTGGCTAGGAGCTGTAAACCCTAAAAAATACGCTGAAAGTGTAAAAAACGGTACAGAATTACCTTCATTGCATTCCAGTAAATTCGCACCGGATTATCCTTTAGCGATCAAAACTGGGGTTGAGGCCATGACAGCGAGCGCAATAGGGTTATTTAATAGCCCTTAGTTCAAAAACAGTCTTTTAACTGAGCATAAAGTTTTTGAAATTTTGCACGTTTTACTTTAAACATGTTGTGGGATTGAACATCAGGAAAGTGGGACTGGATCAGCATTGGAGTAGGGCAGATTTGACTGATATCGTTGCTCTTATCAACCCCTAATTGCGCTAATCTCGCCGCGCCTAAGGCTGGTCCAATATCACCACCTTGTCGATAAACTAAGGGTAACCCGAAAATGTCTGCCAGTAGTTGTCGCCAATACTTACTTTTGGCGCCACCGCCTATAAGAGATATTTCGTTAGGCGTCGCTGATACAGAATGAACTGTATCCAGCCCATCAGCCAAGGCAAACCCTACACCTTCCAATACCGCTTGAGCCAGTCCAACTCTATCTGTTGAATGGGTCATGCCAAAGAACACGCCTTTGGCATTCGGATTATTGTGAGGGGTTCTTTCTCCAGATAAATAGGGCAAAAATATCACATCTGAATTTCTATTCTTTGATTGCTCTACAGCAGTGAGCATGGAAGAAACATCGTCGAAACCCACTAACTTCGAAACCCAAGATAAACAAGAGGCTGCACTTAACATTACCGACATTGTGTGCCAAGTATTAGGTAGTGCATGACAAAAACTGTGAAGTGCTGATTCTGGATTAGAAGCAAAGCCATCGCTTACAGAAAAAAATACTCCAGAAGTGCCGAGAGATAGCATGGCTTGCTTCGGGTTTATTATTCCCATTCCAATGGCTCCTGCGGCATTATCACCACCGCCAGCAACCACGGGTACAGATAACATTCCCCACTTTTGAGCTATGCTGGGCAACAGGTACCCTGTAATTTCAGAGCCTTCATATAATTCAGGCAGTTGGTTTATCGTCAAACCAGTAGCCGACACTAATTTATTGTTCCAACGACGATGTTTCATTTCCAACCACGCAGTTCCAGAAGCATCGGAAAGATCGGTTGCGAAATTGCCTGTCATTTTAAAGCGTAGGTAATCCTTCGGCAGTAACACCATTCCTAACTGGGAAAAGACTTCAGGCTCATGATTCGCTATCCATTTTACTTTAGGCGCAGTAAAACCTGGCATGATCAGGTTTGCCAGTGAGTTTATGACAATCCTCAATGTTGTTTTCTAGCTGCCTACATTCATCTTTGCTGCGACCGTCATTCCATAGTATTGCTGGTCGTAATACATGGCCATTAGTATCTAATAAAGTTGCACCGTGCATTTGTCCTGAAAGCCCAATGCCTTTCACTAGAGATAAATCAACGAGCCTCGATAATTTTTCGATGGCTACATTTGTGGCTTCCCACCAATCTTGAGGGTTTTGTTCAGACCAAAGGTCATAAGGCCTTGAAACTGTTAACCTAGCAGAGGCTGTTGTGATGCTCTCTCCCGAAGTTGAAATGATGAGGACTTTTACACCAGAAGTGCCTAAATCGATTCCCAAATACATGATGGCTCACTGTTTTACACAAGGTTTATCAAGTATCAACGCTGAGCCGGATGCTAACAATTATGAAATTTGATTATTAATTTCACTGATTTAATTAGGGCCTGTTGATCTTTCAGGCTTAAATTTTGTGCTATTTGAGCATTTTTCTGGTCAAGGCGTGAGCAGTGAAGCTTAGCCATCTAAGTAAGCTGGTCACAACACAGAACAGGAAGTGCTCAAAAGCATCGAAGACAGCGTAAATTGGTCACTTCTGCTTCGTTATCGTTTGTTTATGTAGAATAACTACACAGCACAAACTCCGCCTTGCATAAGATAACCAATTTATCGCTGCGAAAATAAGCACGAAAGATCAACAGGCCCTAATGATATTTAAGCTGATTATGGATGCTTTACGACTATGCTATATGATGCATAGTTGTAAAAAGCAGTTGATATGAATCAGAAATACAGAGTCACACTATTATTTAACGCCAATAAGGTTTATGACCGCCAGATCATTCAAGGCATTGGTGAGTATGTACAATCCTCTGATTGTGATTGGGAATTGTTTATACCTGAAGACTTTACCACTCACCTTGAAAAGCCACATCACCTGAATGTAGACGGGATCATTGCTGATTTTGATGATCCAAAAAAACATTAATACCAGTAACTTGCTGCAAGATACTGAGCATAATACCTATGATAAGCACTCCCATCATTTTAGAAGCAATAATACTGCTTTGAGTCGTGGAATGGATTGAAGAGCGAATATCTTGCCATTGCGCTGCTATGTTTTTCCCTTTGTTTAATACAGTAAGCAAATGTTGAGCTTCATCATCACGACCTTTCAATGCTAGCCAGCGGGGTGTTTCTGGTACGGTAAATAACAAACCTAAAAATAACAGGGCAGGGAGTGTTTCGGAGGCGAGCATATATCGCCAGCCAGTGATATTTAGCCAATTTTCAGTCCCCATTAAGGCAATACCATAATTGACAAAATACACCACTAACATTCCAAAAATGATGGCAAACTGATTACAAGAAACTAAGGCCCCCCGTTTTTCTGGAGGTGCAATCTCAGCGATATACATGGGGGACACCATTGATGCTATACCCACGCCGACACCACCAATAATGCGATAAATCACAAACACCCAAAACTGATCAGGTATGGCAGAACCAATAGCAGAGATCAGAAACAGAATTGCAGCCAAAATCAACGAGCCACGCCGCCCCATTGAGCTACTGCACGGACCAGCCATTATGGCGCCAATGACACAGCCGATTAAGGCTGATGATGCCCCAAAGCCAAGCTCAGTGGCTGAAAGATTGAAGAACTGCTGTAAGGCCTCCGTTGCCCCTGAAATGACGGCTGTGTCATAACCAAATAACAAACCGCCGAGAGCAACCACAATAGTAAGATGAATAACGCTGAAAGATTTGCTCATAGTGCTCAAAATCGCAGAGGTAAATGCTGTTATCTTGGTACAAGTGACTGAACAAAAACATTATTTTAACTGATAACGTTATTATGAAATTTGATTATTTCGTTCCGTTGATTAAAGAAATGAAATAGATCAACTCTACTATCAAAAATCGTAATTGCTAGTGGGTTAAGAGAGGTCAAAAATAAGCCTATACAAATTTGTTAAGGCAAAAAGTAATGGCAGCTTATTTTGATGGTATAGAAAAGATTCAGTTTGAGGGCGCAGATTCCAATAACCCCTTATCTTTTAAGTTTTATGATGCAAACAAGATACTCCATGGAAAAACCATGGCTGAACATCTACGATTTTGCCGCCTGCTATTGGCATAACTTCTGTTGGCAAGGTAATGACCCTTTTGGTGCTCCAACGTTAAACAGAGAGTGGTTTAACGGTGCTGACCCAATGGTAAAAGCAAAAATAAAAGCCGATGCCGCATTTGAGTTTTTCTCAAAGCTTGGAGTTCCTTACTACTGCTTTCATGATACCGACATTGCCCCTGAAGGCAGTAACCTAAGGGAATATGTGAACAACTTCCAACACATGGTGGATGTGCTGGAACAAAAACAAGCAGAAACGGGATTAAAGTTACTTTGGGGGACGGCTAATGCGTTTTCGCACCCAAGGTATATGGCTGGTGCTGCGACCAATCCAGATCCAGAAGTGTTCGCCTGTGCCGCGACTCAAGTCTTTAATGCTATGGGAGCCACCCAGCGTCTAGGTGGTGAAAACTACGTGTTGTGGGGTGGTCGAGAAGGTTATGAAACCTTGCTTAATACCGATTTACGTCAAGAACGTGAACAAATCGGGCGCTTTATGCAAATGGTGGTCGAGCATAAGCATAAAATCGGTTTTAAAGGCACCTTATTAATTGACCCTAAACCACAAGAGCGTACAAAGCATCAATATGATTACGATACTGCAACCGTCTATGGTTTCTTAAAGCAATTCGGTTTAGAAAAAGAAATCAAAGTGAACATAGAGGGCAATCACGCAACCCTATCAGGTCACAGTTTTTTACATGAAGTGGCCACAGCTACCGCATTAGGCATTTTAGGTTCCATTGATGCAAACCGAGGCGATCCTCAACTGGGCTGGGATACCGATCAATTCCCCAACTCTGTAGAGGAAAATAGTCTAGTCATCTATGAGATCCTAAAAGCGGGTGGCTTCACTACAGGTGGATTCAATTTCGATACTAAGTTACGCCGCCAATCCATTGATAATGCTGATATGTTCCATGGTCATATCGGAGCGATGGACACTTTAGCTAAATCACTTGAAAAAGCGGTAGATATGATTGAAAACGACTTTTTAGCCGATGCGGTTGCTAAGCGTTATCAAGGTTGGAATGGTGATTTAGGCAGTAAAATTCTAAGAAGCGATTTATCACTAGAAGCGCTAGCTAAACAAGCAGTAAACACCAACATCAATCCAAGGCCAGCTTCAGGGCAGCAGGAATTGCTAGAAAGCCAAGTGAATAGATTTTTGTTTAAGTGACCTAAGCCTAGGCAGAATTATTGTCTTCTTGATTGAAAAAGGAGAGGAGTCATGGTTGAAGATGCAGGCAAAATATCAATTGTTTTTTGTGATGTAGAACAAAGGGTAACTCGCTGTAACTTTTTCAATATACAGGATCGTGACTTCCAAGAGCTAAGAATAAAGCTAAATACAGGAAGAAAAAAAAATGCTTATTTGTATCGACGAAAAACAAAGCTACATACACCTCCGCAGGAGAACCTTTATACGAGCCTGAGTAAATTTTTGAATGAGTCTACGATCTCAGATATTAAAGAAAAGCGGAGGGATCGAGTCTTTACGGTTACTGAGCATCCTATAGATTCTAGAAAGAGTAAGCTAAGATCACTATTTTGTATTTAGAGCCTGTTGAACTATCATGCTTGAATTTTGTGCTGTCTGGGTACTTTTTTGTTCAAGGCGTGAGCAGTGAGGCTTAGCCATCTAAGTGAGCTGTTCACAATACAGAACTAACGACCACCCATACTTATAACTATGTATGGTCGGGCAACGCAAAGAACTCTGCCACACCTAAAACTATTACTGCTAATGTACCAACACCAGCTACAGCAACCCCTGCACAAGCGAGGCCTATTACCGCATAACAGCACACCTTCTTTGCTAACGCCTTTGTAGGACTTGTTTTACTTGGTGAATTATGAAAATCGGATACTGATGAAGTTGTTGCATTTTGGCTTGGGGAATTTACTCCATAGCTATTACCATCTGAAGAAGCGATTAGTGCTTCTGTCTCTGGTGCAGCATGAGCCCATGGGTTTGGAAAACCTGCAGGTGAACCTACGCCAATTCCCTCTTCTAAAGACATACTTAGCCTCAAACTATTAAACAGGATGAATATTGAAGGTAAATAAAACTTCGCTCCTTCAACAATGGTTGACCAACCTTAATAATTGTAGGGGTTAAATACAAATTAAATATTTTTTAGACCATTATAAAATAGATAAAAAAAGAGTAAGTTAATCAAGTGGCCCAGCTTTGAGAAAACAAATCATGATTAAATACAATGCCTACTTATCCGTACCTGAAAGCACAAGAAACAAAATAGATAAGGTACTTGCTGAAGCTTCTTCGAAAGAAGGAAGGTGGGCACTTGATGTTTTCACAGTTAAAGCTCGGTGGTTTACTCACAGTTACGCTGTAGCTATTTGGGACTTCAAGGCTACATATGTAATAAGGGGGAAAATAGGAGAAAACAGTCCAGATGTTAGCGTGAATCAACACACTACCGCAAATGCGTTAATGCAATTTATCAATGAGCGAATTAAGTTCAGAGAGCAGCAAGCGAAAGAAGCACTGGGTTCGGGATGGATAAATATTCATTCCTGTAATTATCGAGTAAAAAATGGGCACCTTGTGGCTGAGTTAGATGATTTTACTCAGAGTGTGAAATGATCCTATTTCCGCTACAGAACGATTATTCGTAACTCTATTTCCTCTTTAAAAAAGGGCTGGTATTATCACCAGCTGATTTTTTTGGAATCGATTTCTATGTCTAAAGCCATAATGGTACAAGGAACTACATCGGACGCAGGTAAAAGTACCTTAGTCGCAGGGCTTTGCCGAATTTTGGCGAGACAAAAAGTGAATGTTGCGCCATTCAAACCACAGAATATGGCACTCAATAGCGCGGTGACTGACGATGGTGGAGAGATAGGTCGAGCCCAAGCGTTGCAAGCTATAGCCGCTAATCAGTCACTTCGTATTGATTTCAACCCCATTCTTCTAAAACCGAGCTCTGATAAAACCGCTCAAGTTATCGTGCAAGGTAAAGCGTTAACGACGTTAGAGGCGAAAGATTTTTGGGGTAAAAAAGGGCTGCAGTATAAAGCCAAAGCCATGGAAGCGGTGTTGGATTCATATGAACGATTACAGCAAGAATTCGATGCGATTATTATTGAAGGGGCAGGTAGCCCTGCTGAAATCAATTTACGAGAAGGTGATATTGCCAATATGGGTTTTGCGGAAGCCGCTGATTGCCCAGTCATTATTATTGCTGATATTGATAAAGGTGGCGTGTTTGCTCATTTAGTTGGAACGCTAGAACTATTATCAAAATCAGAGCAAGCCAGAGTCAAAGGCTTTGTGATCAATCGTTTTCGTGGTGAAATTAGCTTGTTACAATCTGGGCTAAATTGGTTAGAACAGAGGACTGGTAAACCTGTACTTGGCATTTTACCTTACTTAAATGATCTTCATCTTGATGCCGAGGATGCCATTCCACTAAATTCAATAACTAAGACTCAAACAAAACTAAAAGTAGTGGTGTTGGTTTATCCAAGAATAAGCAATCATACCGACTTTGAACCATTACGATTACATCCTGATGTTGAGTTTCAATATGTGAGACTGACTGATGATCCTGCTGATTATCCCACTGATGTGATTATTTTCCCCGGAACTAAAAATGTCATTGAAGACTTACAAGCATTGAAAGCGTCAAAATGGAACGACGCTATCCAAAAACATTTGCGGTATGGCGGTAAAGTGATTGGTATTTGTGGTGGTTACCAAATGTTAGGAGAAAGTATTTCTGATCCTCATGAGATTGAAACGCAAAAAGGCGAGGTAGATGGTTTAGGCTATTTGCCTATTGATACTCAGCTTCAGCCTGAAAAGCACCTTAAAAATGTCAAAGGTCAATTGCTGGTGGGCGATAAAACCGTTGAAGTAACAGGCTATGAAATCCATTGTGGTGCTTCTAGTTATACTCAAAACTGCCAACCTGCGGTTAAATTAAATGATGCTGATAATACTCAATTGGATGGTGTTATTTCTAATGATGGACAAATTCTTGGTACTTATCTTCACGGGCTTTTTGATCAACCTCAGGCTTTGGCGACAATACTTAAATGGGCTGGATTCAGTTCAAATATCGAATTCAATATTGAGAAAATACGCGAGCAACAGCTGAATCGAATCGCCGATACGATTGAAAAATATTGTGATATGAAAAAGATTAATCAGGTGATGAGCACTTAATACCCATATTAAAAGCTCCATGAGTTGGTAATTTGTTTTAGATAAAAGTCACTAACACCAAAAGTACTGACAAAATAAATATCACAATAAACCATTTCCTTAGCCCTGAATGGACTACTTTCGATTCCTGTTTCAGTAATGCTTTTAATTGCATTGCCTCATCTTCTGAAAGGTGATGACAGTGAGGGCATGCAGCTTTTTGATCATTGATCTGAAGCTCGCATCGACGACATTTTCGAGATGAACCGATCCTGATAGGTAATAGCAGCATGAGCCTGTTCCATAGCTAAGTTGATAGAAGTATTTTTATAGCGATTTGGCATTAGCGTTTAATTTCGCCTGCGCTCTATCAACCATATCTTGAAAGGCATCAATAATATCAGCACTCAACTTTTGTTCTTTCGCCACCTTCAGCCCTTGCAAATAGCTGTTTAGTGACTTTTCATGTTGATCTAATAAGGCATAAGCTTGAGCTAATTTCATATGTGAGTATGAATGTTTGGGATAGTCAGCAACGAACTGCTTTAGCGTGATGATGGCTTCTTGAGAGCGTTTATTGTTTTGTTGTGCTTCAGCAAAGTCTACATAGGTGCCGACTGGAGCAGGAACTGCAAAACCATACTGTTTGGATAAATCAGCATAGTAATCTTTAAGAGCTGACACCGTTGAATACTTAGCAAGCGCAGGCGTGATTTCAAATTGGTAGTTTGTATACAAAAATGTCAGTCCATCTGTAACAGCCGGCAAAATACCACTCATATGAGTGTGGTTAGGGTATTGTTTATATTGCCAAGCCAAATTCGTAGGCTTGTGTGTTTCCATATTAGAAAGCAAATTCAATGTGCCTGTATAGAAAGTACTCCCTTCACCTGCTACTGAGATAAACAGTCGTTTGTTGCTACGGTTTTTATCAGCCATAGATTTAGCGTTATGTACCGTTTCATCATAACTCCACCAACCGTTGGCACTGATCGCTAAATAGTTTTGGAACAAATTAGGGTGATTGAATAATGCAGAAAGTGCGAAGGTTCCAGCATTCGAGTGTCCTATCAGAGTTCTGTGTGGGTAGGTTGGGTACTTGTCATCAATAAAGGGAAATAATTCATCATTAAGAAATTTAATAAAATTAGTTTGCCCTTCATCAGGCCATTTTGAACGCTTAAATTTTTGAAATTGGGTTTTAGGCTCGCCATTAATTGCAGGAAGGTAATCACGCGGACGATTCGTGGTTTCAACGCCAACGACCATCGTCTTTGGAATTTGATCATAATCCACTAAGGATTGCACTATTCCCGTTACGGTATGAAAGTGATGTTGGCTATCGAGTAAGTAGATGACGTAAAGGGATTCATTTTTCTCTACACCCTTGGGAATAAATACTGATAAGGGTCTGTCTTCGCCAATGATTTTGGAGTGGAGTGTGAATGTTTCTCCAATGGATATTTTTTGAGCGGCAGAGGCAGTTGTCGTTGTAAAAATCAGTATTAACAGTATGAAAAAGCGCATAAGAAATCCCTTTATTTTTCTGATTGTTAAACGGTATCAGGTGAATAAAGGGAAGTCTATATTTTGTACGAAGGTCTGCTATTTATACAACCTAAAAATATCAGTTGGGCACGTTCTCAGGCTTAGATTAAATTGTTGATAACAAAGCGAAAATTGTAGCAAGTAGTTGTGCTACTTGCAAAAGCTTCAACGCCGTTAGGGGCAATTTTAGCAAGCCTGTGAGCGTGAAGCGGTTCACCTAATGGGTGAACCAACAAAAAACTATTTATCTCTTATCAGGTTAATACCTAGCTTAGCGTTCAACTGATGTTTTTAGGTTTAACCACAATTTAGCCTTAGCTTCATCACTTATCAGCAAAGAAACCGTATCCAATCGTGCTGCTTGAATGGGTAAAACTCCAGTCATGAGTTCATCACGCCTAAACCAATGTAGCTCTATTTCTAACCCAATCACTTGCTGTTGTAGTAGGTTTTCAAATTCACCATTAACTTGAAGGCCATCAGCAGCTATTAACAAATCTCCAGCACTCAAACCTGCTTGGTGGGCAGCACTGTTATTAGCAACTGCTAATACTTTTAAGCCGAAGGCTTCGGCTTTCACCCTGGCGCCGAAGTCAACTTTATCGCCTTGAACGTCACCACCGCCTGTGTCTTTTGAACCATTAGCCGCTCTGACTTTTAATTCAATGCCAAATTGGTCCAGTAAAGGCGCTAAAGGAATGTCGTCAGTGGAATCTAAATAAGCAAAAATATCACTGCAATCTCGGTTTAGCAGTTGTTCAACTAATTGCTGGTGGCTGTTTTCTAATGTACCTTGCTGAGTCACACCAAACTGCTGCCAAAGCTGACGCATAATGTCTTCGAGGGAGTGCTTGTTGTCGGTTTCTTTACGAATGGTTAAATCCAAAAACAAAGCAAATAGTGCACCTTTGGTGTAGTAACTGACGATCGCATTCGCTGCATTTTCATCTTGCTTATAGAACTTGGTCCACGCATTAAAGCTTGAATCTTTTAGCGTTTGAATAAAGCGACCTTGGCCTCGATAAACTCGGGTAAAAGTTTCGCTGAACATCTCAAGGTAAGTGCTTTTATCGACACAACCTGATCGATAGGTGAGGTAGTCATCGTAATACGATGTGATGCCTTCATAAGCCCAAAGCTGACGAGTGTAGCTTTCTTGATCTAATTGATATGGGGTAAATTCCGCAGGTTTAATGCGCTTTACGTTCCAATTGTGGAAGTATTCGTGGCTGCAAAGAGACAAATAAGTACGATAGCCTTTATTCATTTTGTCCATGCCTTGATATGGCAAGTCGCTGCGAGAACATACCAAGGCGGTAGACGCTCTGTGTTCCAATCCGCCAAAGCCATTGCCTAACACTGTGGTTAAAAATAAGTAGCGTTCAAACGGCGCAGGAGCACCAAATAAGTTAAGTTGGTACTCACAAATGGCTTTTAAGTCGACTTTTAATCGCTCTAAATCAGCGCTGTGCTTTCCTGTTAAAACAATGTCGTGAGGAATGCCATTGGCTTCAAAAGTGGTTGAAGTAAAATCGCCCATTTCAACAGGGTGGTCGATAAGTTCATCGTAGTTTTCAGCACTGAATGAACCAAACGCAAAGTGTTCGCCTGATGTGCGCGTCATGCTGGTAGCAAGGCGCCAGCTTTTTAATTCATCACTAAAAGGTTTGTCGATTTGTACCGTATGCTTAGAATTATCAAAACCTTTAGCAGCAAGGAATACACTACTACCGTTAAAGAAACCATGAGTGGTATCAAGGTGAGCGCTGCGAACCGATAAATCCCATGCATAAACTTGGTAGCTAATAATGAGTTGTTCTGGCTCACCTCGAACTTGCCAAGTTTGTTTATCGAATTGTTCCAGTTCGACAATATTTCCATTAGAGTCTTTGGCGTTGATGCCAATGATATTACGGCAAAAATCTCTTACCATATAACTGCCGGGTAACCAACTTGGTAAGCAAAGTTGCTGCTTTGGTTTAGGCTGGTTAAGGGTCATTTCGACTGAAAATAAATGGGCTTTTGGATCGGATGCGATTATTCGGTAATGGATCATTGATGTCTCACGGTTTTATTTTGATTGTTCTGAGTATATCAAGCAACAGCGTAAGTTAAGATATTGAGCATAGATTATCTTTACTTAACTTCAATAAACTCAAGTTCCTTCACCAAAGAAACGTTACCAGAATACTCCTTTTTAATAATCGAAACCGACTCATCTTTTCTATTAATTGTTCGGTTCATAAAGTGAGCAAGAGCGACTTGTTTTGCTTTAGCTTGATTAGCCAGTGTTCCGATAGTTTCTGGTGTCATGTGCAAGCGTTTTGCAATTCGGCCTGCATCTTGTGGAATGGCATTATTAGCCACAAGTAAATCGGTTTTATAGGCAAGTTTGGGTAAATTGTCACTGGTGCCACTCATATCGCCGCTAAAGGTTACAGAGCACTGTTTGTAGTCGACTCGCCAAGCTAGGGCAGGCACAGGGTTGTGATTGACATTGATGGCTGAGATTTTGATTCCGTTATTTAAGCTCTGTGTCCAAACATTGTTATTGGGTTGAATATTATGAGGCTTAACAAGAAACTGCGTTGATTTTTTCTGATTGATGTTGTCGTTTAAGTAGGAATAAACACGGGCAGGTTTATTATCGAATAGTCCTTTTATCCAAGTTGTCGTGCTTGGAAAGTCTCCAGAAGAAGTTGGGCCATAAATATTAAGTGCTTGGCTGCGATTTGTGAAATATCCGGCTTTTATATAAATAGGTAAAGCTGCGCTATGATCAACGTGCAAATGTGTAAATAACATGACATCTAAGTCAAAAAATTTGGCACCTGATTTTTCAAAATTAAGTGAGCTGCCACCACCTGCATCTACCATGACTTTAGCTTTGTCATTTATCCAAACAAGGAATGAAGCAGACGCTAAACCATCCGAGACTTCAGGACCACCTGCACCGAGTGTTTGTACTTTCATATTATCGCATTGAGAGGCTGCTATTGATTGGGCTGATAATAGGGAGAAGGAGATTAAGACAGCTAAGCTTTTTAAATTCTTATACATGTTGAGATCCAAACAAATAAAAAGAGCGATATCTTTCGATTATCGCTCAAGGGGGATTAACTAGAAATCAGACCTTGTTTACCAAGTAAGTTTAAAGTCATAACGAACACCAAGGGCAAGAATTTTATCATCACCTAGGTTGTCGTAATCTCTTGTTAGATACTCAAGGTGAAGCCTAACGTTATTCGCAGGGTTCCACTCTAGAGTCGTGTTGTAACCTGTGTAGTTTTGGCTTGATGGATCTTTTTTACCATCATCGAAATCAAAGTAACCTAATTTGATTTTGTACTCGTCATTTAGAGGATAAGCTAAAGCTGTATCCAAGGTGCCGCCACTTCTATCATAACCTTTTACATCAAACTCATAGTCAATATCAGCATAACTCGCTGCTAAATAAAGACCGTTTCCAAAGGTATAAGCTACGGTTGCAGCCATGGTTTTCTTATCACCCATCACTTCAGTACCATTCGCATTGGTACTGTCATTTTGGTTTAGGTAAGCCACACCAATATGTAGGTTATCAGTATCGTAACCCACACCAGTGTTGATCAGGTGAGTATCTTTATCACCATCAACTTGAGCGGCGGCCATAATCGTAAAGTCATTAGCAACTAGCTTATAAGTTGCAAAGTTATTTACGAAGAATGGGCCATTGCTATCAAACGCAAATGGGCTTGAAGCGTGGTTGAAAATATCCAAATATTCTGCAATCAAAGTATACTCAGCGGGGCGCTGCTTACCAAAAGCAAAAGTACCGAAAGGAGTTGCTACGCCAGCGTATACTTGTCGAGCTTTGCCAAAATCACCATTGTTGGAAAGATCGATACTCCATTCGCCTTTGGCGATTGCTGTCCAACCATCAAATAAGTCAGTTTCTGCCGATACACCCATATGAGAAAGGGCATCGCCTAAATCCCAATCTTTATCACCTTTACTGTTGTCGGCTTTATATTGAAGTGTCGGGCGAACCGTACCGTATAAAGTGAATTTGGTATTTTTAAATTTAGACGCTGACTTTTTGCCTTCTAATTGCTCAATACGTTTATTTAATGTTTCAATCTTCTTTTCGAGAGTGTGACTATGAGAATGATCTGCTAAAGCAGAAGTTGAGAACCCCATAGCGGCTAGGCTCAGTGCTGTCAGAGACAGTGGAAGTGTAATTCGTTTTTTCATCATTTTATTATCCTTGTTCTATACTCGTGATACTTGAAGATGCAATATTTCAGCGAGAGTTAATTGCTATTTAAACAAGGCGCTTATCCGCAGGAATAGAATTCTATTTCAAGGGTAAGTAACGCAGTGTAAATAGCAATTAAACTCGCACTTCGTGGGCTTTTCAGCCTTGATTTTTCTTTGTTGCGAAACTTTGAATTAGCCCGCTAGTTCTTCATTTTCGCGCCTTGAAAAATGCAACGCTGAAAAAGCCCTGAAAGTTGCATCCTCAAGTATCACGAGTATTCGATTAATAACTCAGACACAGCGAACCTTTAACCTCTTTATTGAAAAGAAGTAAGAATAGAGTCGTTAATCATTTTGTTTAATTGATTTTTGTTAAAAACTTTTCGACTTATTAATTAATCCGTGTGATTTATCCTCCATAATTTCTAGTGCTGAAATTAATTTCAGCACTTGGTATTACTTATATTTATTAATTAGGTTTATAAAACCCGACCCCTAATAAATAATGGTCCACTAAACGAAAATAAGTATGTTTGGTTTCTTTACGGTTGGTGATTGGATTAATCCAAATGTAATCAATTTCACCCTCAGGCTTTTCTTTTACGACATCAAGCATTTTAGATATAGCGGCTTCACCAGAATCATCTAATGCATCTTCATAGGTTTGACCCACGAAACTGCGGCTAATAGCATGAGCTAAATATTCTTTAGAATCGGTATCAACTACAAAGATATACAAATCACCATCAACATATTGGCCATCTAAATTATTAAACTTAAATAAGGCTTGTTTCACGTTTTCTTTTAATTCAACAGTGGCTTTATCTAATAATGTTTTGGCTTGAAAAGCATTAGCTCTGACAGGGTAATATCCAACAGCGACAATAATGTCTCCAACTCTTTTGAATAGGGTTCTTTTCGGTGAAGCAACACGGTCAGTGGGATTATGCCAGTGATACTCAACATCACCACCACCATCACGCTTGGCTTTTTGTACCATTTCTCTGAAGAAGTACTTGCCGTACATATCAAAGGTATCTAATACCGTGTCACCAACAAGCACTAATGACGAACCGCCGCTAGCTAGAAACTTGCCATCTAGGGTTAAAGAAAAAACATATAGCTCGTTATCTATGAACTCTTCTTTGTTGTTGAAATCTTTAACCGCAGTGGCACCATTCTTTATTAGGTGTTCAACCGCTGAATTAAGTAATTTCTTCGCTCTGAGTTCTTCATGGGTTTCTATATGAGTCGCTAACATTTGTTGCTCCTTATTTACGGCATCAGCGGCAACAGGCACGCTTAAAGTTAAGCCAGCAATGAATAGACTTTCTTTTATTTTATTGTTCATACCACACTCCTAAATTGAAAATGAACCATGCCTGAAATCCCACCTAATAACCTACTAACGACGGCAACCATAAGGTCAACTGAGGGAAGAAGGCGATGATGATGACTCCAATAACTGAAGCAATGACAAACGGATGGATTCTTGAAGTAATTTGCTCAACACTGGAACCACCGATACCCGAGGCAACAAAGATATTTTCGCCCAAAGGTGGTGTTGCAAAGCCAATAGACAGAACAGCCACAACCACTATACCCACATGGGTTGGATCAGCACCCAGCATGTACATGATTGGCAATAAAACAGGAACGATGATCATAATGGCAGCAAGGGTTTCCATGAACATGCCTACGAAAATAAGGAAACCGATCATCAGTAACCAAATTAGGTGCATGCTGTCGGTCATGCTAAGCAGGTTTTCTGTAATCATTGCAGGAATGCGTTGTTCTACTAATAGACGACCGAATACGGTGGCTGCAAATAAAATAAGCAGTACGCGACCAGTGATCCAAGTAGTGGTGGAAAGTGACTTAAACAGTTGCTTGATGTTCATTTCTTTATGGATAAAGAATCCAACAACCAATGAGTAGAATACGGCAATAATGGCTGATTCAGTTGGGGTGAAGATACCTGAGTAAATACCGCCAAGAATAAGAATTGGCGCAAGAAGTGACCACACACCTCGTTTCATCACAGTGCCGATATCAGAGAACGACCATGTGTCGGTTAAGCCTTTGTAGCCATTCTTTTTAGAGATGAAATAGTTCATGGTGATCAAACTACCAGCGATGATCAGTCCAGGAATGACACTCGCAACAAACAGCTTAGGGATAGAAACACTGGCAAATTGACCATGCAGTGCAATCGCTTCTGCAGGTGGCTTTAAGCCCATTGATGAAATACCAAAAATAACCAACGGAATTGACGGTGGGATCAAAATGCCTAAGCCACCAGATGCAGCAGTAACCGCTGATGCATAGTTGCGGTCATATTGACGCTTTACCATTGCAGGGATCATCAACATACCAACAGCTGCGGTAGTTGCAGGGCCAGAGCCTGAAATCGAACCAAAGAATACACAGGCGATGATTGTCGCTGCACCTAAACCACCCGTGATAGGGCCAGCAAGGTGCTCAGCAATATCAACGAGTCGTTTTGATATTCCAGCGGCTTCCATTAATGCTCCAGCAAGAACGAAAGCGGGCAGAGCCATTAGTGGGAAGTTTCCGACAGAGGTAAACGCGATTTGAACTAGCGCAATTGGGTTTTTATCTAATACCAGATAAGACACCATGGCGGCGCCAGCTAATGAAACGGTAATTGGCGCGCCTAAAATTAGCATTAAAATAAAGCCGCCAAAAAGAATAAGAGTAAGATAGGCTTCCATTACGACACCTCGCCTTGAATCTTTTGTTGAGAGTTGTTTTTAGAATTGTTTTTTAATTCTTCGGTTTCTGGGTCTATCACATCTACACCTTTAAATAATCTGAGATATAGATTCCATAAAATACGGATAGACATCAGAGTGAAAGCGATAGGAAGGATCATGTAGAAGTATTTCATTGGGATCCCTGTGGTCTGGGACTTCCAAAATAGATTCATCTTGTTGAATACAAAGTCGTAACTTAAATAAACAAAGAAAGCGTTAAATACCAACCAAAGTAAATCCGCAATGGTCTCACTGACGGTTTTTACTACCGGAGGAAAGAAACTAAAGTGAAACGTTACACGGTTATGGGCTGACATTTTTGCGGCGACAACAGCGCCTAAGTAAGCAAACCAAACAAACATATAAGTTGCGACTTCATCACCCCAAGGTAATGAATATTGAAATAATT
This sequence comes from Parashewanella curva, assembly GCF_003675895.1. GTDB lineage: Bacteria > Pseudomonadota > Gammaproteobacteria > Enterobacterales > Shewanellaceae > Parashewanella > Parashewanella curva. Next base: position 39,857 of record NZ_ML014778.1, on the reverse strand, counting down.
GGCGTAAAACAATTTGCACGAATAATAACAACACAAAAAGGGCCAATAATAATGCGCATAAATACTCTTCAACGTTATTTATATGCTTTATCAATGAACGCTTAATAGACATATTCTTGTCCTTAATCAAACATCTATTACCAATCAAACCAATTAACTTAGGACGAATACCATTCGTATCAATTAACTATGCCTTAGATTGAGCCTTAGCATTGAAACTACATCGTTTCAATTCCTCACCATAGCTACTGCTATGATTCGTCATCGCGCCTTGTATTTTCTTTGCTAAGACTCCTCTATAAACACAGTTAATTAATGTGAATGGTATAAAACCTAAAGCAACTTAATTTGTGTGATTGGTATCATCGACGCGAATAATTGATATGCCGTTAGATATGAATTAATCGCGTTCGCCTCAAAATAAAAAAAAGGGATTCAATGAGATGAATCCCTATATGCAGAGATTAGTGAGCCTTACGACCAAGAGTCGCTAGCGCTTCATCCAGCTTAGCTTTACCGCCAATGCTGTCATAAAACTTAGGCCACACTTTTTTCTTCGCTAGGTCAATCCATTCTTTCTCAGCGTTAACCGGCGTGTGAATTTCCATACCTTTTGCGATAAGAGAGCGTTTGATTTTCTCTTCCGACTCAAGCAGAAACTTATAGCTGTGCTCGGTAGCTTCTTTACCGGCTTCAAGGATCATCGCTTGAACTTCAGGCTTTTGAGATTGGAATACAGACTCACTCACGATGAGGGGCTCGATAGAGAAGATATAACGAATGTTAGTCACGTACTTCTGAACTTCATTAAACTTCATAGCATCGATAGTGATGTATGGGTTGTCTTGACCATCAACAACACCAAGCTGAAGACCTGTAAAGGTTTCAGACCAAGCCATAGGAGTAGGGTTTACGCCCCAAGCTTGGTACGTTGACATCATGATTTCGTTACGAGGAACACGAATAACAAGACCTTTAAGATCTTTAAGAGACTTAATTGGACGCTTTGAGTTGGTTAGTACGCGGAAACCTGAGTAAGCCCAACCAACAATACGTACATTGGCATCACGAACGGTATTCTTTACAAGCTCTTCACCAATCTTGCCTTGAGTCAATGATTTTGCTTCTTCAGGGCTCAAAATCACGTATGGCATGGTTAACAGGCCAACAGTAGGCGAGAATGGAGTAACATTGTTAATTGCAAGAACTGAAAAATCCAATAAACCCAGTGACGCGTTATTGACAGTATCTTGCTCGTTACCAAGCTGACCATTAGGGAATAAGTTTACTTTAAGCTTGCCTTTAGATTTTTCATCTAGCAGTTCAGCAAACTTTGTGCCTAGTTCCCACTGTGTTCCTCCTGCGGCATCCCCCAATGCCATTTTATAATCTTTTGCTAAAGCAGCAGGCGCAGAGAGCAGACTGATACTAGTAATAAATGGTAGAACGATGCGTTTTACAAATTTCATAGGTGTATCCTCTTGTTATATTTATAATTCCATTATTAGGGTGTGTTGAACTTTCGAGATTAGTTTTGCAGCGATAAATTGGTTATCTTTTACAAGGCAGAGTTTGTGAAGTGTGGTTGCCCCACATAAACAAACGATAACGCAGAAAAAGTGACCAATTTACGCTGTCTCCGATGCTTTTGAGCACTTCCTGTTCTGTGTTACGAGCAGTTTACTTAGATGACTAAGCTTCACTGCTCGTGCCTTGAACAGAAAGGTGCTCAAACAGCACAAAATTTAATCCTGAAAGTTCAACACACCCTTTGATTAACTTCGTTTCCCCTAAGCATTTGAAATCTAGATACCGCTCGCCAAATACTGTTCTCAATTTACGCAATTAATCTGACTGGAATACGTTTACAGATATTTCATTTGCATCTTGTTAATTGGAATACCAATTACAAAACCTCATCTTTGAGGTGATACCAGTTGTACAAAAATCGCTGCCCAATACGTCTGAAAGGGGCAAAAACTTCGGATTCAACAACTTCACGGACATTTGGAAAAGGCAACTTGGACTGGAAAATCGGTAAATCCAGTTGTGTTTCTTCACCAGCAATCCATTGTGCGAGACGTTTTCCAGCTTGTGCTGAATACATCACGCCATTACCGCCGTATCCCATTGCGTAGTAAATCGTTTGTTTAGGATCTGGACGATAAATTCGGGGCATCATGTCATGACTGACGTCAACCCATCCCCACCATGAATAGTCGATGTCGATACCATTCAGAGCAGGAAATTTTTTAGCTAAATCGTTCTCAAGGAATTGTTGATACTTACCCTTAGGTGCATGTCGACCACTAATGGCACTTCGGCTACCAATTTGCACACGATTATCAGGAAGCAGGCGATAGTAATGACGTAGAACGCGAGTATCGGTAAGCACTCGAGTGGTCTTGAAATTACAGGCGTCAAGCTCATCTTGAGTAAGTGGGCGAGTAACGATTGAATTTGATAGAACAGGAAGCAGACGGTTTTTAGTCTGAGCGTGTAAGTTTTGTGATGTATAACCACCCGTCGCTAAACCAACTGAACGTGCTTCAACCGTTCCTTTTGGTGTTCTTAGGTAATGTTTGCCATTTCGGGACTCAATGCCTAATACGGGGCTTGAGGTATGAACTTTCACACCAAGCGCACGTGCTTTTTTCAAATAACCAAAAGCCAATTTACCAGCGTGAATACCAATGCCTTCAGGTTCATGCATTGCACCTGCGGCTTCAGCATCGCCAACGTATAGATTTTTAACTGTGTCAGTATCTAAAATTTGTGCATCATAGTTAAACTTGGTTCTTAGCAGCTTTGCTTCTTTCTCAAGGGTAGGCATGATCTTATCGCGATGAGCAATATAGAGGTGACCACCAAACTGTGGTTCGCAGTCAATATCTTTGATCAAATCTTTGAAAGTTTGCATGCCATCAAGACATTCTTGATGCATTTTTAGGGCTGTTTCTTCACCCCATCTTTCAATCCACTGAGAACGTTTTAGGCGACCTGATGCACACTGAGCTTGACCACCATTACGGGTGCTACAACCCCAACTTGTTTGGTTCGCTTCAAGTACCGTTGCTTTAATACCGTAATGTTCAGCCAAATAAATTGCAGCACATAAACCGGTATATCCTGACCCAACAATAACAACGTCTGCACTCATATCACCCATTACAGGGCCATCATCTTCCGGTGCTTCTCCTGCCGTACCAATCCAATAGGTGGGGGCATAGTCTTGCCCTTTCCCTGGTGTGGTATGTACTAAGGGATCATATTGAGGGTTATAAGGATCCCGAGTTGCGGCGTTAGGATTTAAATTTAAGCCTGTTGCTTCTACGTTAATGCTCATAATCATCCTTAATTCATTTGACTGAATAAAATTGCTAAGGGAGTACTCCGAATTCGGAATACTCTCTCATGATCAATAACTAGATAGCAGGGCGAGCTTTACGGAAAGCATTCTTAACTAAGATCTTGCCATCACGTAAAGTGAATACATCAACCATACGAGCTTCAACACGAGAGCCGTCAGCATTAGTGCCGCAGAAAGTTGAAACAGTGATAGCAGTATCACCCATGATGGTGTGCTCAGCGTTTAGCCATTGAGCATCAGGGAAATTAGTCCATGCCATTTGGAATGCGGCTCTAACGTCGTCATAGCCTTTGAAACTAGCGCCTAGAAGTTCAGGGCCGGCAGGAGCGTGGAACTCACAGTCATCAGTCATGCAGCTCATTAGTGTTTCGATGTCATGGTCATTCCAAGCTTTAGAAAAGGTATCTAAAAACTCTGTAGTGACTTGATTATTCATTTTGTTGACTCCTAATTATTATTGTTATGCAGTTCAATGATTGAACCGACTTCCATCTGTTTAACAAAATGAAACTAACTTGTATCTCATTTGTTAAACCCTAGCAATTTTTTAAAGCAATTTATTTCAATAATTTGTTCTGTTGCTTACATACTGTGCTGTTTCAAACATATGTTTGATGTTTTTGTACTTTTAAGCGTTAATCACACGACTTAGATAAACCATTGTTAACATGTATAAAGCGATGAAAATGGTGTTACTAAACAGTAGGGCGATAGGCTTCCAACCCAAACCAATTAATTTTTCAAATGAGGTCTTAACGCCAAGGGCCGCAATTGAGATAACTAGACACCATGAAGACAGCTGAGAAATTTGAGTTACCGCTGCTTCAGGGATAAAGCCGAACTGGTTGATAATGATGAATACCGCAAACATCACTAAGAAAAATGGGATTAGTGGTTGGCGCTTCCCTTCTTTGCCATCGAACTTTTCGCGTTCGCTTCGAAGGGCAACCACTAGAAACATGATCACTGGCATTAACATGGCAACGCGGAACATTTTCGCTAACGTTGCGGCATCACCAACTTCAGGTGAAATGATGTAGCCAGCACCAACCACTTGAGCTACGTCGTGAATGGAGCCACCTAAGAATAAACCTGCTTCTGAAACTGAAAGATTAAAAGTGCCAACAATAAGCGGGTATAACACCATGGCTGCTGTTGAGAATGCGGCAACACCGATTGCGGTTAATAAGGTATATTTTTCGTTATCTTCGTTTTGTGGCAATGTTGAAGACACTGCCATCGCAGCAGAAATGCCGCAAATACCTGTTGCCCCACCGGCTAATAAACCCAGCATGTAAGGCAGTTTAAGAATTCGGGAAAGTAGCATACTAAAGCTGATGGTTAGCACTACACCGCCAGCTAAGGCGACAACGCCAAGTAAACCAAGATCGCTGATATCGCTAATAGCAATACGAACACCTAATAGTGCAACACCAACACGAACCAATTTTTTAGCGCATATTTCGATGCCTTTTACGCATTTTGGGTTGTCGACTAAGAAGTGGAATGAAATACCAATAAGTAGCGCGTAAAGAAACTTAGGGCCACCGTATTGGTTAGAAACAAAACTTGCTGCTGCAGCAATCACACAGCAAAGAATAAAGCCGGGAAGGATCAGCTGAATTGAACTGAAATCGAAGAGTGGTTTTTGTAATTGTTTTGTACTCATTGTTGCTGATACCTCAAGTTGGAAAATAGCGCCTGACTCAACAGTGAGTCAGGCTTTTAACGTCGTCGGGAGTTAGACGAAATCTTTATATTTATCCAAGTGACGTACTGGTGTAGATAGCGCATCACGACGGAATGGGTCACCAAGTTCACGAGTACACATGATTTCGATAATGGTGGTTTTTCCTTCGTTCATTTGCATATCAACCGCTTTCTTTAGCGCTGGGCCAACATCTTCTAGACGGTCAACTGTGATACCTTCTGCACCCATTGCACGTGCAATTTCAGCAAAGCTTTGGTTATCAAGCTCACCTGCTACGAAGCGACGGTCATAGAAATCTACTTGGTTCTTCTTCTCTGCGCCCCATTGACGGTTGTGGAATACAACAGCCGTTACTGGGATGTCATGACGAACACAAGTCATGGTTTCCATTAAGCTCATGCCCCAAGCACCGTCACCCGCATAAGAAATCGCTGGACGATGAGGTGCAGCAACTTTGGCACCAATAATGGTTGGGAAAGCGTATCCACAGTTACCAAAGCTCATCGCTGCGAAGAATGAACGTGGTTTTTCAAAGCGAAGGTAGCTGTTTGCGATAGAGTTAATGTTACCGATGTCCGTTGATACCATTACGTCTTCAGGCATTGCTTTTTCAAGCTCACGTAAAACTTGACGAGGGTGCAGGTATTCACCACCCGAGAATGGTGTTTCTTCTGCGTTTTCTTTGATCATGTCTAAGCTGAATGCATCTTTTTCGTGCGTCCACTCATCCAGTTCTTTTTCCCAAGCCGCTTTTTCAGTCGCTACTTTATCTTTACGTTCTGCAACGGTTGAGTCACAAGCTAGAGTACGACCAGATAAACGCTCAGTTAGTGCAACAGCAGCCGCTTTTGCATCACCACAAATACCCACAGAGATTTTCTTAACAAGACCAAGCATCTTGTTATCAGCATCAATTTGAATAATTTTTGCGTCTTTTGGCCAGTAATCCATACCATGTTGTGGAAGCGTACCAAATGGGCCTAAGCGAGAACCAAGTGCAACGACAACGTCCGCTTGAGCGATCAGTTTCATTGCCGCCTTAGAACCTTGATAGCCTAATGGGCCACACCAAAGCTCATGGCTTGCAGGGAACGAGTCGTTGTGAAGGTAGCTGTTTACAACAGGTGCATTTAGACGCTCAGCAAGTGCTTTACATTCTTCTACTGCGTCAGCCATGACCACGCCGCCACCAGAGATGATCACTGGGAATTTAGCTTCAGCAAGTAGGTCAGCTGCTTCATTTAGGCTTTGCTCACCACCTGCACCACGGTCTAGACGAGAAGGTTTCGGGATTTCACATACACTTTCACCGTAGAAGTAATCACGTGGAATGTTTAGCTGAGTAGGGCCCATTTCACTTAATGCACGGTCAAAACAGCGACCCGTATATTCAGCCATACGACCTGGGTGGGTTACGTGGCCTTGGTACTTAGTGAATTCTTGGAACATTGGTAACTGGTTACACTCTTGGAAACCACCAAGACCCATAGTCGTTGTGCCAGTTTCTGGAGTAACAATAACAACAGGGCTGTGCGCCCAATAAGCCGCTGCGATTGCAGTAACACAGTTACTAATACCTGGGCCGTTTTGTCCAATCACAACACCATGAGTGCCAGAAACACGAGAGTAGCCGTCTGCCATATGGCCAGCACCTTGCTCATGTACCACTGGGATTAGACGAATGCCAGCTGGTGCGAAAATATCCATGGCATCCATAAACGCAGATCCCATAATGCCGAAAATATTGGTTACATCGTTGGCCACCATAGTTTCTACGAAGGCTTCAGATGGGGTCATCTTAGCGGGACCTTGTACATAAGATCGGTCATTTACATTGCTCATAATGCTAATTCCTTGTATGAGTGATATCTGGTGAAGCATTTGTGGAATAAAAAGTTCCACTAATTGATATGCAAATAAGTTATTGAGATTCAGTTATCATGTCAAACAAAAAGTTAAAAAAATGATACATTTTGTTTTAAATTGTGATATTTGTGATAAATTTACAGCTTGAAATAAGAAAAAGAATAAGTGTTGTTTAGCGGTTTTAAGTTAACTAAAACAATAAGATAAGAGGTTGTGGCTGATGGGTGAGTTTTCTAATGAAGTATCAATTCAAACTTCATCTAAAAAAAGAGTATCTGTTCGAGATGTTTTCAATATTTCATCAAATATGATGGTAACCGCATTTGAAGAATCGAATGATTATGTTCCAAAAATTGATCCAAACTATCAATTTAATAAAGAAGTGACCTTGGCGATATTAGCTGGATTTGAACATAATCGACGCGTGATGTTGCAAGGGATGCATGGTACGGGTAAGTCTACTCATATTGAGCAGATCGCAGCTCGTTTAAACTGGCCATGTCTTCGAGTCAACCTTGATGGAAACATCAGCCGTTTAGATTTGATAGGTAAAGATACGGTAACGCTAAAAGAAGGAAAGCAGGTTACTGAGTTTCAAGAAGGGATCTTGCCTTGGTCACTGCAGCGTCCAGTCGCACTGATTTTTGATGAATACGATGCAGGGCGACCTGATGTGATGTTTGTGATCCAGCGAGTGTTAGAGCGAGATGGAAAGTTAACCCTGTTAGATAAAAACAAAGTGATTTCACCTCATGCCGATTTTCGACTATTCGCTACAGCTAATACAGTAGGACAAGGGGATTTCTCAGGGCTTTATCGTGGCGTACAAGTATTAAACCACGCACAAATTGACCGCTGGAATATCATTGCTACTTTAAATTATCTGCCTGAAGAAGATGAAACCAATATGGTTTTAGCGCAAGTTGAAGTGAATAAAGACATCGTAGAAGGTATGGTTTCGTTGGCAACCTTTACTCGAAAAGGATTTGTGACAGGAGAAATGTCGACAGTGATGTCACCGAGAACTGTCATCACTTGGGCTGAAAATTACCAGATATTTGGTGACCTTGAACTTTCGTTCAAATTGTCATTTTTAAATAAGTGCCAAGAGGAAGAAAGGACGTTAGTCGCAGAATATTTCCAACGTTGCTTTGATAAAGAATTAGTTAATGAGTTAGCAATATGAATGAGCCAATAAGCGCTTCTGAGCAACAAGCAAGGGATTCGTTAGCGTCAGCTTTGATCAGTAGTTTTGCTAGCGATCTCAATTCTACTTCAAAAGGTCAAGTTGGCTATAAGTACCAGCAAGGCAACTTGTATAAAGGTACTGCTAGGTTACCGTTTTATGCTCCACACACCCAACAGCAATGGCTATCATCTATTTCAGAGATCTTCCCTGAGCCAGATGCAGAAAGATTAAGGCTGGAATATCGTGGACGAATTGATGCTCTTGCACTTCGTTTACAATATTCAGACTTAAGCTTGCATCTTAAACTAAAACCAAAAGCTTCAATATCTGGCTTGGTATTTGAGATGTTGGAGCAGTTACGTGTGGAATGTTTGATTTCTGATGCTCACAAAGGCATGAAGTCCAACATCAACCATTTATTTGAACAATGGAGTCATTGTTTTCATTCATCAGGGTTAACCGAGTCCAGTTTAGGTATTCTTTTATATACTTTGGCTCAAATGAGTCGTGCAAGGTTATTAGGAATTGCTGTTTCAGAAGAAACGGAACACCTTATTGAGCACACTCGATTTACGCTCTCTGGCAAAGTCGGCAAGCCGTTAAATGCAATGAGATGGTCATTTTCAAATCAAGCTGATTATGCTCAACATGCTTTAGAAATTGCACACTTGATTGAAGCCATGGCCGAAGATGAATCAGGCAATGAAGAAACCGATGAGCAACAACAAAAAGTTGTAAAAGGCTTTGCAATATTACTGGAGTTAGAAGCAGAAACGCTTGAGGCAATAGCTAAAGCTGAAACAGGTACCAGTAAAGTGTTTGAAGCGGCCAGTTATCAATATAAGGTGTTTACCACCGAGTTTGATAAATCGGTTTATCCAGAAAAGCTCATTCGAGAAGAGCTCCTTAAAGAATATCGCCAGCAATTGGATGACAAAATTCTCAGTCAAAAAATTAATGTTAGAAGTTTAGCTAGATACATCACCGCGAAACTTAATCAAACAGTGTTGGAAGGTCGGCAGACAGAACTAGAAGAAGGTTATATTGATGCTAAACGCTTAAACTCAATGATATGTTCGCCAAGTGAAACATCGCTCTTTTATCAAGCTTGTCCAATACCAAAAGTCGACACCGCAGTATCGTTTTTAGTGGACTGCTCAGGCTCAATGAAAACCCACGCCAAGAAAATCACTTTGTTGCTGGATATTTTATCCCGTGCGTTTGATATCGCTGAAGTAAAAACGGAAGTCCTTGGTTTTACCACGGGTGAATGGAACGGCGGGCAAGTGCTTAAACAATGGCGTCGTCAGCGCAGTCCTGAAAACCCCGGGCGTTTAAATTCAATTCGTCACATGATATTCAAGCACAGTGAACAAAACTGGAGAAAAGCGCGATTAGGCATCGTCGGTTTACAAAAGCTCGATTTATACAAAGAAGGTATCGATGGCGAAGCCATTGAATGGGCGAGTCAACGATTATTAAACATCGATACAACGCGAAAAATATTGGTGGTGCTGTCTGATGGCTGCCCAATGGATACCGCTACTAATCAAGCTAATGATAAATTTTATTTAGATAATCATTTGAAAGCGGTTATAGCTCAACAGTATCAAGTTGGCATTGAGATGTTAGGACTTGGCGTTGGGGTAGATTTAAGTCCATATTATGAGAAAAATATGGCCATTGACATTCAAAGTAAATTTGATTTTATGATGCTTAAACAATTAGTTGATAGGTTTTCCAGAGATTAATTTTGTTTTAGTTCAAATGATTTTTTAGTGTTTGCTTGAGATACTAAGGTTTTGATTGAAGAACATTATTTATGGCAGCCGCTTATGGTATGAATTCACCGCGCTACGATGCTTTGTGTGGTCAATACTCATTTGATTTTAAAGCACTTGATGCTCAAAAAGTATATCAAGTGCTACAAAAGATAGAGCCTTCAGTTTCGAAGACTCGATGGTTTGAAGTGTTTGACGTTGATTGGAGTCTCCGAGACGATATTGTAAAGGAATCACAAACTTCACCAGAATCAAGCTTCCTATTAGCATTATTAAAACAATGGGTATTGGCTACTGATGCTACCGAGCAAAAGCTAATCACTATTATTCGCAGAATAGATCCGGGATATGTTTCAGCCCTACAGCTGTCTTTTGCTTCTAGCCAAGATAAAAGAACGACTCAAACAAGAGGCTATGGTAAAAGGTACAGCCTTCAAAGAGCTTCGCAAAATTTCCCATTAGTTCAGGTAGATAGTGATATTGTGGCTTTTCATTTGAAAAAGAGCTTAACCCCCAATCCGAAATTTTTTAAGATGCCCCTTTCTGTGAAAGCTGAAATCATAACTAATATTTTGAGCTGCTCAAGTGATGATGAGGGATGCTGGAAGGATATTAGCTTGGAATTAGGTTTTAACTTAAGTTTTGTGTCTGGTGTAGATAGAGAATGTTCTGAAGACAAGTTGGTCTATATCATTGAAAGGTTTTGGTCTGAACCTTCATTGACCTCTAAAACAAATAGTGAACGATTTGAGCAATATATTAACGCCTTATATCATGGCTTGGTGAAAAACGAAAAAAAAATACAGAAGTTACGATCGCTCAATTTATATCGAAATATTTAAGTTTCAATCCTGACTATTTGTGGAATCACTTATTAACCTCAAACGACTACTTTATAGTATTCATTTTCAAAAAATGTACATTAGGAATTGGCTGGTATCTTGTTGCTCATAAATTTTTTTCTCGGAGCTGGGATAGGCTTGCCGTCAGCTTGCTTTACATGTGCTAACTGTCTGGTTTCTTGAACAGGTAAAAATTGCCCTGTTTCGTTTGCTTGTTGAAACGGAGTTTCCGGCTCAAGTTGTGGAGCTAAATTAACAAGCAACCGAGTTGTTTGATGTTCTTGACTATTAGGTCTACTACGGGTTGTATGTCCATTATGTGGACAAGGGGTACTAAAATTCAATTCTTCATGCTCCTTCTTTATTTTTCGAATAACTTGTCGGGCATTGGGCGTAAATCCCCTTAAAACCATTGCAAACCATGGTTTTTGTAGCTGCAATTGACTGTAAATACCATAGATTTTATCTGAAAACTCTTTTGTATGACTTTCTGCGATATCGTCTAGATAAGCCATAGAGTCAAAAAACTCAGTAATCGCTATTTTTGTTTCGAGAGAAGAGAACCTTAACTGGTGCCGAACAAAAAAGCTATGTTTACTTCCAGTTGTAAAATGCTCATAATCTCCAGGGCGTAGATAATAGTAACGCTCCGCATAGTTGCATGGGTGATTGCTTTTTGAACCGAAAATTTCTTCTGAATCATTGGGTTCATATTGTGATTGAGTTAGAGGATATGGAGAATGCTGATCTCTGGCTCTATAATCGTCCGTTGAATAGCCATATTGGTTATTATAATCATGTGGCTGTCTTTGGTATTCGGGATACCTTTGATACCCACGACTCTGTGATGAACCCACATACTGCCATTGGTAATCATAAGATTGTTCAGGGTAGCCGTTTGGCCCGATATAACCATTACTGCTCGCCATATTTAACCTTCTCGTTTGCACACATAACTAAAAAAGCATTTCAAGTCATATGAAAATAGATCAACTAAGCCTACTTGTCTGTAACTATGAGAGAAGGTTAATTTTCGGTTAATTCATACGAAATTTTTATAAGATGCAAGCTATAGAAATTAGTGACTTAGCTAAAAGTCACTAAAGATTTAGTCACTAAATAACCGCCTAATACCATTAATAATACAAATACCACTTTTTTCATAGCTTGCGGCTTTAGAGGTATGGGGTATTTCATTGCAACCATTGTTGTAATCGATACCAAAGGAATCGCTAATGCAGAGAGCAACAATATGTCAGTAGTGAGCAGATCTTGGCTCCACAAAAACAGACTACGGCTTGCTGAGGAGCAAGCAAATAAAAGCAGTAGTAGATTGCGTATAGAGACAATAGAAAAAGGTTGTCGATAGAAGTGGAAAACTAAAGGTGGTCCAGCCATACCGAATAAGCCACCTGTAAAACCTGATGCAAAACCAGCAATCGAAAATGTGGATATATGGCCACGAGGTTTGTCTTGATTGTGTGATACTTGGCTGATCGAGCTGATGCCACTAATAATGATCATCAAACCAAGTAAAGCTTGCAACATCGCTGTTGCAGAATCACTCAAATACGAAAGCAGTTGAACACCAAGAATGACTCCGGGAATGATTGCCAAACCAGCAAAAATAGCGATTTTCCAATCGATACTATACAAAGATTTTGGAACAATCGTTAAGCAGTTCACTAGAGTTACAAGGCTCACAACAGCTGCGATAAAACTAAGCTCTGCAAGCCCTAAAGCCGTAGCTAAACCCGTAACAATAATCCCTAACCCAAATCCCGTAGCCGTTTGAAAATAAGTGCCGATAACGATGATCAGCAATAGCAAAATGAAAGTAGTTATCATGTTGCAGACTGAGCCTGAACGACAGTAACAGCAATCACATTGTAAACGTCGTCTGCGTTACAACCTCGGGATAAGTCATTCGCTGGCTTAGCTAGACCTTGCAAAAGCGGGCCAACGGCTGTTGCCTGTGCCATTCTTTCTGCCATTTTATAAGCAATATTTCCAGCTTCTAAGTTAGGGAAAATTAATACATTGGATTCTCCTTTTACCTTTGAGTCAGGCTTTTTAACTTTGGCGATATCAGCCACTAACGCTGCATCGAGTTGTACGTCTTCATCAATGGCAAGTTCTGGCATGACTTCTTTTACGATCCTTGAAGCTTGAACCACTTTATCTACCGCTGAATGTTTAGCACTGCCATTTGTGGAAAATGACAGCATGGCGACTTTTGGTTCTTTACCCAATAATGCTTGTGCATTTTTTGAAGCAGCCATGGCTATGTCGGCCAGTTCTTCTGCATTAGGGTCAATGACCAGACCACAGTCAGAGAAAATCATCCCACCTTTAAAGGTGTGAAAAGGCTGACACATGACCATTAAAAAGAAGCTAGATACAATTTTTGAGCTTGGGCAGGTTCCAATAATTTGAATTGCACTACGGACAACATCGGCTGTACTGTATACGGCACCCGCTACAGAGCCTTCAGCAATGCCATGCTCTACCAGCATATTGGCAAAACAAAGTGGCTTTAATACTTCTTTTTGAGCACGCTCTAGCGTCATGCCTTTGTGTTTGCGCTTGTCAAATAGCGCTTGAGCTAGCTGGCCGATTAATGGAGACGAATTTGGATCCATTATTTCTATTTGGCACTCATCGTTACTGCCATTTTGTTGGTGTTTCAAAAGTAATTGAGAAACCGTTTTGAGATTACCCACTAAGATAATATTGGCAATGCCATCTTCACTTGCTTTTATTGCAGCTTGGATAATACGCTCATCATCACTTTCGCACAGAACAATGGTTCGAGGTGACTGTTTGGCTTTATGTATGATCAGATCCATGACTTTCATAATACTTCTCTTTTTATATTATTTTGCCTCTCTATATTTTGAGACAAAAAGTTTCATAAAGTATAATTTTTGAAAATATTATGCGTTTTAGGCTGATTTGGTCAATCAATTCTCAAAAAAAATCGTTATAATGGCTGCCTTGAGTAAAAATAAGGCAGCTAGGAAAATAAAATGGACAAAAAAAAGGTTGAAGGAGATACCCCAACACTTCGTCTTTTTTCTCTACTTGAAGTCATTGCGCAGCGGGATGAGTTTTTTTCGTTACAAGGATTAGTTGAAGAAACGGGCTTACCTAAGCCAACCGTACACAGAATGTTAAATCAGCTTGAGTCAGCGGGCATTCTTCAGCGTGATGGCGACGAACGTCACTTTAGTTCAGGTGGTCGCTTACGCAGACTGGCCGAAAATCTACTTTTAAACAGCACAACACACAGTGCTCGTCGCCTGATCTTGCAACAATTGGTGGATGAAGTCGGTGAGAGTTGTAATATTACCGCTATGTCTGACGGTGAGATTGTCTACTTAGACCGAATTGAAACGGCTGCGCCTTTACGGTTTTATCTTCATCCGGGTTCAAGAGTACCGCTACATTGCTCTGCAAGTGGTAAATTATTCTTAGCGCAAATGAGTAAATCACAGCGTAAGCGTATGCTTTCTCATGCTCAACTCACCCAATACACTGAAAAGACCATTGTCGATATCGATGAATTAGAAAATGAAATTGATAAAGTGAAATATGCTGGGTACGCCATTGATAACGAAGAGTTTCTTCCGGGCTTGTTGTGTGTGGCTGTAATGGTGCCTCGTGATAAAGGCCGCTCAAACTTATGTCTTGCTATTCAGGCACCGATTATGAGGTTGAAGCCAGAAAGCGCCTTACACTTTTTGCCTGCCTTGCAAAGAGCGGCGCGTGCTCTTGCTGAAGTAGAGGCTGAAAGTTGGCCTGAAGCGGCAGAATAAGTCGGTTAATAATGGTTATCAATTATATTTTGAGTGATAATAAAAAGACTATATGACTGGGGAAACTACCATGGCTGAAGAAACCATTTTTAGTAAAATTATCCGTAAAGAAATACCTGCTGATATCGTTTATCAAGATGAGTTGGTGACTGCATTTAGAGATATTTCCCCTCGTGCACCAACGCATGTATTAATCATTCCAAACAAATTAATCCCTACTGTTAATGATGTCACTGAATCTGATGAAGCCTCTTTGGGCAGAATGATGACGGTTGCAGCTAAAATTGCTGAGCAAGAGGGGATTGCTGAAGACGGCTATCGCTTGATCATGAACTGCAACAAACATGGTCGTCAGGAAGTTTTTCACATTCATATGCATTTAATTGGTGGTCAGGACGTTGGCCCAATGCTTTCAATTTAAATTCGGAACACAGATAGATAATGAGCAGTACTACTCCCGTTAATCCAGAGTTTTTTCCGTTAACCACCTTGGCTGAGCGCTTTGTCAATCAGTTGACTCAATGTCGCCGTTTAAATGTAAGAGTACATGAAGCCAGCGAGCATCATGTACTTATGGAGTTGCCATATAGCGAAAAGCATATCGGTTATCCTGAAACAGGGGTTATTCATGGCGGTGTGATCACCACGCTTATGGATACGGCTTGTGGCTGTGCCACCATTTGTGCCATTAAAAAGAAATATGATTCGTTAGAGATTTCGCCGACTTTGGATTTACGAGTCGATTACATGAAATCCGCCAAGCCTGGTCAGTCGGTGTTTGTGTTGGCAGAGTGTTACCGCTTAACGTCTAGTATTGCTTTTACTCGTGCTATTGCTTACCAAGACAGTATTGATAATCCTATCGCTCATGCCGTTGGTGCGTTCATGCGTATCAGCCCAGAAATGATTGGTGATGAGTTTAGAGCGGCACTCATGGGAGAAAGCGAAGGACCTGAATTTAATCAGCTTCGTATGCAAGAAGAAGCACAATTTGAAAAAGCAGAGAAGCCTGCTGAAGCGCCTAAAACACCATTAGCGGTAAAAGACATCGTTCAAAAAGCCTCGGAAACCAATGACTTTGAACAGTTACTTGCTCATGTTCCTTATGCTAAATGGATTGGCATGGACGTTGAGCGGTTTGGTTATGAGTTGGTGTTCAGATTACCAGCTAAAGACAGCAACATCGGTAACCCAGTTTTACCAGCTATCCACGGCGGTGTGATTGCTGGCTTTATGGAAATGTCTGCCATTGTGCAATTAATGGTATTCATGCATACGGAAAAAGTACCAAAGATTGTGGATTTCTCAATTGACTATCTGCGGGCTGGTTACCATAAAGACACCTTTGTCGAGTGCCACATTACAAGACAAGGGCGTAGAGTAGCGAACGTGAATATCAATTGCTGGCAAAGTAGTCGCAAGCAGTTAATTGCTACGGCAAGGGCTCATTTCTTAATTGAATAGTGAAAAATAGGCTACACTCATTATCCTACAGGTAATTGATTGGGGAAGATCATGAAACGACTCAGTATATTATTAGGTGTAGCTTTTACTTGTTTAATGTTGGTGGCTTGTGCATCAAGAACTGCGGGCGTAAAACTTGACTCTGAAGGTTCATTCAAGATAGACAATAAACGATTTGCCAGAGATATTACCCTAACCAACAATAAGCTTCGTCAAGTGGGTGAACAGCTGCAAGGTGCAGTTACAATCGTCAGTGATTCTTCCCGAACTAAAAATGTTCAGTATCGCTTTATGTGGTTTGATGCAAATAATTTCGAAATAGAATCTGATAGTGAAACGTGGCAGCCATTAACTATTTACGGCAAAGAGTCAAAGCAAGTGACTTCAGTTGCTCCAAATTCAACGGCAACTAAGTTTGAAGTTTATGTAAGACAACAGCAATAATTTAGTGTTAGTTAAACCGCCAGCTATCCCAAGATAACTGGCGGTTTTTTCGTTATGAACTTTGACCGTCTAAGCCTTTATTCATTGCTTTATCAAGCAGTACATTGTCGAGTTGTTTAGAGCTGTCAACGCCAAGCTGTTTCATTTGCTCAGCTTGACGAAGTAAATTACCTTTCCCTTCCGCTAACTTACCCATTGCAGCTTTATAAGTATTGTCTGCTGTATCTAACGCGCGGCCAAGCTTTTGCATGTCGGTGACGAAACCACATAACTTGTCGTAGATTTTTCCTGCTTGTAGAGCAATTTGTTGAGCATGCTGGTTTTGGTATTCATAACGCCAAATATTATGAATGGTTCTTAAAGCGACCAATAGGTTCGTCGGGCTAACCAACATCACATTATGATCCAATGCAAAGTTTACCAGCTCAGGATCATGCTCTAAAGCCAAGAGAAATGCTGGTTCGATTGGAATGAACATCAATACATAATCAAGGCTAGTGATGCCATGGAGTTGCTGGTAGTTTTTCTTACTTAACCCTTTTATGTGGTTACGAATCGAGATGACATGATCTTGAATTGCCTGGTTTTGTATTAATTCATCTTCGCTATTAAAGAAAGTCTCATAAGCGACGAGAGACATTTTCGAATCGATAACGACATCTTTTTGTTCAGGTAAGTGGACAATCACATCAGGTTTAAAGCGTTTACCATCGTCATTTTTAAGATCGGTTTGAGTGTCGTACTCGTGACCTTCTCGTAAACCACTTTCTTGTAATACTCTATCTAAAATAACCTCTCCCCAATTACCTTGCTGTTTATTATCACCTTTTAAAGCGTTGGTAAGGTTGATAGCGTCTTGGCTCATTTTTAGATTCAGAGCTTGAAGTTGCTCAAGTTGATGTTTGAGTGCACTTCGCTCAGATTGTTCATGGGTATAGGATTCTTTTACTTGTTTTCTAAAACCTTCAAGTTGCTCTTTA
Source organism: Parashewanella curva (assembly GCF_003675895.1). GTDB lineage: Bacteria > Pseudomonadota > Gammaproteobacteria > Enterobacterales > Shewanellaceae > Parashewanella > Parashewanella curva. The sequence continues at coordinate 22,392 of NZ_ML014778.1, read as the reverse complement.
AAAGGTGAAAGCAGGTGATTGATCTGTTCAGAATTATGTTTATTGAATTTTTCGTTGCGATCATCAAATATTTTACTGGCTAGATTTTCAAATTCAGTTTTAAGGCGAATCTCGGCAGATTCGAGCAAAGCTATTTTATCTTCAAGTGCTTTTTTTTCGGTTTCATGAGTTGCGACTAATGTTTTTTGCATTGAGTTGGATTTTGATAATGCCAACTGTGCTTCCATCATTTTGTGTTGGGTGCTTTTTAAATCAGCTTCGACTTTTGCAAAGTTCTCGGTTAAAGCTTGTGCCTTACCTAGAGCTTGAATATTGATCTGATAGTCTTCTTGCAAGTGAGTATATTTTTCTTGGGTTTTCAACAACTCAGCTTCGTGCAGTTCTTGTTTGATTTCCATGACATGTTCCCAACGTTTTCGAGTTAAACGCTGGTTGATTAACATGCCAAATAAAAAGGCCAATATGGCAACAGCGATGAGTAAAAAAATAGTGCCAGTAGTTAATGACTCAAGCGGGGTGTTACTAAACATAAAATGATTTTAATCTTACTGTGAAAATATAGTGGTAGGATGTCATGCTAACTCAAGGGCTTCAAGTAACAACTCTAATTTATTCCTCTAATCTAGAAGTTAAGCTTTGTTAATTATGGAATAGCTCAAAAGTAAATCCCCTATACTGGCTGAAACATTATTTGATTATGGGTAATGATGACTGTTCCTACAGGCGACACAGCTGACCAACTTGAAGCTTATCTAGCAAGTACTAGATTAAATAATCAACGCACTGATGCCACTAAGCACATAGACTTTCGTGATCTGAATTGCTACTTGCAGGATAAAACAAAAGCTGAACAAGCCTGGGAACATCTGCAAACTTGCCAAAATACTCAAGTATCGACCAAGATGAGAGTGGACAGTTATTACCAATTCATCAGTTTACTACAGCCGAATTATCACCACTGGTTCCAACTAAAACTAGAAAGGACTGCGGGGCATAAATGTTTAGAATTTCACTTTATGCAGAATGGCCATAAAGATGTTGAATTAGCATCAATGAAGATCCCTGAACTTGCCCAACGGTTGGATTCTGAGCACGAAGAATATTGCCAAAATCGAGATGCTGAACATTTAAGAACTAAATTTGAGACTGATCTCAATAGAGCGGAATATACGTTTGATGATTCTAATGCACGAATATCATATCAACATTTTTTTACAACAGACGGTCGAACCATTCAGGAAAAACTGGAAGCAGCAACATCTTTTTTTGATAATGTTACGATTAAAGAATACTGTCAAAACCTAGGATTTCAACAGCTAATTCATCACTTTAGATCAATTCGGAATGATGCTTATTCATATCTACATAATTTATTGTTGTGTATAATTTTTCAAAAAAAATCAACGGAGATATTTGCTTTAAGCTAGAGGTAATGTCTAAATATAGGGAAGGCAAGGCTGCAGAGGGCGGGCTCGATGAGCCAATAAAAAGCACAAGGTGGCTAGCTGATTTTGTGGTCTTAAATGAGGGTTTTTGTTGTTTAGAAGCTACCGTTGATGTTGAATATAAACATAAGGAAACCCATAATACACAACAAGAAAAACCAAGTTATCAATCTCTGTATCCATCACTTTAATTAAGTTATTGAACTCTTTACATTGAATATTAAAAGTACTCATTTTACTCCACATCTTCTTCTTGTCTTATCGCAAGTATTGATTGCTAGCTCTTTCCCTGCCACCGCAATGTTAGATCTCAATAACTCCGTTATCTCACTCAATATTTTGAGATTTGTGATTGCAGTTGTTTGTTTGGCACCTTTTGTATTATTTAAGCCGAAATACCGAAAGCAATTAAAACAAACTTGGTTAAAAGGGATGATCATTGGTGGTTTTTACAGTGCCTACTTTCAGTTTTTGTTTATTTCATTAAAACAAACCACACCATTACATACAGGCACCTTATATACGCTGACACCTTTTCTTACGGCAGTATTAAGTTTTGTAGTTTGGCGATATCGAATTAATCGTTACGAATTACTCGCATACGCAATTGGCTCAATCGGTACGGCTTGGGTAGTTTTTAAAGGCAAAATCGATTTGATTTTAGGGTTTCATTTAAATCCCGGGGATTGGATTTACCTAGGAGCAGTGGTCTGTATGAGCTTATATATACTGTCGATGAAGATTTTACATAAAGGTGAAGATGCTATTGTTATGACTTTTAGTTCTCTTTTAGGTGGTTTGATTGTGACTTCGTTAGCCGCTTTTTTTATGGGAGTAGAGTTAGGTTGGTTGCGATTGTCGACGCATGATTTCACGGTATTGTTTTATATCGCAGTCGCAACTTCGCTTATGACTTCCTATTTGACCCAAAAAGCCAGTCAAAAATTACTGTCTATTGAAGTAACCACGTATATCTATTTAAGCCCAGTGCTTGTTGCTATTGAAGTGGCGATATTAGGAGGGCAATTACCTGAACTTAAAGTATTGCCGGGGATCTTATTATCCGTTTTTGCAACGGTAGTTTTACTTTATTTTGCCCAAATAAAAAAGCGCGAACTCAGTCGCGCTTCTTCAAAATAACCTTATTTTAGGTCAAATAATTACTTTGCGTTCATTAGAGCAACAGTGTTGTCTAGCATACGGTTGCTGAAACCCCACTCGTTGTCATACCAAGACATCACTTTAACTAGACGACCACTAACACGTGTTTGAGTTGCGTCAAAGTTAGAAGAATGAGGGTCATGATTAAAGTCAATCGACACTAAAGGCTGCTCGTTTACAGAAAGTACTTCTGAAAGTGGAGATTGAGCAGCTGCACGTTTGATGATGTCGTTTACTTCTTCAATAGTGGTTTCACGAGAAGCAATAAATGAAAGGTCAACTAAAGATACGTTAGCAGTAGGCACACGTACCGCCATCCCGTCGAATTTACCTTGTAGCTCAGGAACTACTAGGCCAACAGCGGCAGCTGCACCAGTTTTTGTTGGGATCATTGATAATGCAGCTGCACGAGCGCGACGTAAATCAGAGTGATAAACATCTGATAGACGTTGGTCGTTAGTGTAAGCATGGATCGTAGTCATAAGACCAGATTCGATACCTAACTCGTCATTTAACGGCTTAGCAAATGGAGCTAAACAGTTAGTAGTACAAGACGCATTCGAAATAACCGTCATGTCTGAAGTTAGAACGTCGTGGTTTACACCGTACACAACAGTTGCATCAACGTTTTTACCTGGAGCAGAAATGATAACTTTCTTCGCGCCTGCATTTAGGTGAGGTTGAACCGCTTCTTTAGATGCGAAGATACCAGTACATTCGTATACAACATCAACGTTGAGGTCAGCCCAAGGTAGTTTACTTGGATCACGTTCTTGGAAAGTGACAATTTTATCGCCGTTCACGTAAATGGCTTCTTCATCATGGTCAACTTTAGCGTTGAAACGACCATGAACAGAGTCAAATTTGGTTAAATGAGCATTAATTGCAGCGTCACCTAAATCGTTAATAGCAACGATTTGGATTGGGTAATCTTTTTCGCTCTCGTATAGAGCACGTAGAACATTTCGACCGATACGGCCGTAACCGTTAATAGCAACGCGGATAGTCATTCGATATCCCTCTAAAGTAGTTGTAAATCAAATTGGTTATAAAATTACAAATAGACGGGCTTTAGTCAAGTTTTAATCTCAAAAATGGGGTTGAAAGCGGATAATGATTGTAAGTTTTTAACGTAAATCTCATTTTTTGATAATTTAATTAAAATAAAATTGATATGACGATTCTATTAACAACTGAGCCGATAAGCACTGTATCATGTCGGCAAGAGAAGATTTGTGATTTTTATCACTTCTAGACAGCGTAACAAATCAAAAATGGTATTGGGAATGCTCCCTAAATTTTCCAGTACTAAAGTGGGTAACTACTTGACCATAAGCCTCTTAAGGGTTTTTATCAGACAGTTATATGGTTACTTAAATTGGGCTAAGTGGGAATATGAAGCAATAATTCGGATGCTAGGTCGTAGTAATCTTTACCCGTTGTTCTAGAAAATGCATTTAAGAATATTGCATAGCTCTTAGAACCAGTACCTGAATTCCTCCAATAATGAATGGCCCTTCTAGCGAAGCATTCTGGCCAAGTTTCAGATATTCTTTTTTCGAGGGTTTCTGGCCAAGAACCGGGTGTTCTTTTCGCTACTCTATCGTGCTCTACATCCCACATTTGATCGCTAGAAAGTCTAAGGTTTTTTCCTAACGGCTCGAAGAAGTTTCGTTTTGTGCAATATGGACTGATAAATTCGGTTAGAATTTCTTGGTCTGCTTGATTCTGCAGTACCCTCTTTTCTTCTGAAGTTAACTGTGGTTTTGAGGGGGACGCTATATGTGTGTTATTGACAGTAATAGCCATATGTCCTTGATTATGATCGGCAACAATATTGGTGGACGGTGCAGTCATCATATTGGCAGCTTTTTTAGTTTCTCGGTCGATATTCTCTGTATCGGGACGTTTCCTTTTTTGACAGTGTTCTTGAGATTGCATATTGGTAGATGGTGAAAGCATCATGTTGGCTGCTTTTTGAGTTAATCGGTCGATATTCTCTGTTTCGAGACGAATTATTTTCTGACTCATTTCTTGAACTTGCTCGTCTTTAACTTTCAGTTGTTGCTCTTTTAGCTCTAAGCATTCTTTCATTCGGGTTAATTCAGCATTTAGCTTGTCATTTTGACTTAAAAGCATCTTTAATTCATCATTCAGTTTTGTATCTGAACCAGCCTTGGATGAAGGGGCTGTGTCGCTACACACTCGGGGAATGCTTTGCTTTTGTAATGTTTCGTTTAACCTAAGGTTTTCGGTTTGCAGAGCTAGTTGATCAAGTTGATACTGATGTTGTGATTGAAGCTGCTGATGCAAACTCACTATTTGTTTCTGTAGGTGTTGTGTTAGCGGCAGTTTTTGAGCCATTTGATCCTGTGAAAGTACAGCATAAACTGACAAAGGCTGTCGGTTATGAGTTTTATCTATCCAATATCTTATCGCAGCTTCAAGGTGAGTAAATCCAAGATCGTCCCTTTGTCGCCACAGTGTTAATGCTTCATTTAACACTGATTCAAAAGAAGATACATCAGTGCATTTTGCATAGTTTTTATCAGGGGCTTTAGCCAAAATTTGCTCTTGTTCGGAATTTTTGTTCAGGCCCAGCTTTTTTGTAAATTCCTTTAAAGCCCCTTTAGAAGTAAGAAAACCTATGTAGGGTTCAAAATATTTAACAAGGGAAGATGCACAAATTTCACTTTTCGTTAAAGGCAATTGACCTATAGGCATTATCCCTTGGCTATAGGGTGGAGTAAACGCTGCAAGATAAGGAGGATAATGTCCAGTGTTTACTTGGTATTCTGGTTGATGCGGCTGCTGTGCCAAAAAAGTAGGTTCGGGCGCTGTGGGGGAGATCCAAAATGCAGAATGTGAACCGACATAAGGAGCCGGAGCTGTTGCTGCTAGAGGCGTAGCACTTACAGAGTAATCTTGAGTACCACCATGAAAATATTGTGGTTGTTGAGCAGGTGGTAACATTCCTTGTTGATAGTGCTGTGATGAATGGTGCTCTAATTGCCGGCTATTATGGTCAGTTGATGTTTGATTTGCGCTCATGAAAACTATTAAAAATCAAAGGGCATAGTGAAGGGTTTAACATGAAAACACTGAACTCCTCCTTAACAGAATGTTGTTCAATAAAATATCATTTACATTCCCTTTAAAAAACCTCTGAATTATTTGATAAAATCAGTTTGTAATTATTCGGTTTTTTATAATAAAACAAGGTGGTTAAGTTTGGTTGTCGGCTGAAATTTCTAGCTTGTTTTTATTACAATTTCCGCGAATTCGATATCACTCTAAAATAAAAATAAAGCAAATCATTTCTAAGACTACAAAGAGGCGAGCTTTGTGAAACTTTGAACTCAACATTTGGGTAAGCAAGTGATAATAGTTGAAAGCTTTTAACGAGAATCTCATTTTTTGATAATTTCATCGAAATGAAGTTGATATAACGATTCTATGAACAACTGAGCCGATATAAGTACCATGCCATGCCAGTAAGTGGAAGATTTGTGATTTTTATCGCTACACCATGATCCTCTACATGGACAAAGTGAAGTAATAGAATTTATAAATAACGCAGTAACTCTGTAGCTAAATCATAAAATTTCTTGCCCGTTATTCTGGATAATTCGTTGAGAATAACATTATAGCTTTTTAGCTTTGCTTGTGACCCAACCCAGTATTGCATAAGCGTTCTGAAGTGTAATGAGGCATAGCTTTCTCCCAATCTGGGACATTTATCACTCGTGGATATAGAATATAGTACGTGATACATGCCTATGCTTTCTCCTAACTTCCACCAATGTTTATCGTATGCGCCCATAAAAGAACATAGCGTTTCGGGGTCTACTTGCTTAGCTAATTTTTGCTTTTCACTCTCTGTTAATATTTCCGGTGAAGCTGTATTTGAGTGAGTTGAGTTGACATTAATTGAAAGTATGCCTTGATTATCGTTTGCAACAATATTTGCTTGTGGGGCATTCATCATTGTTGACATCTTTTGAGTTAAAAGCTCAAAGTTATCCTTTTGTAGTTTCGCATTTGTTTCTTTCAACTCTTGAATTTCCTTGTCTATAGCCTCAGAGTCTTGCTCCTGTTTCTTTAAGCGCGTTCTTTGGCTTTGTAATTCAAGTTTTAGTTGTTGATTTTCCTCTTTTAATCTTTCCAGTTCTTCATCTCTTTGGTGACTTGTTTCAATAAATTGAGTTACAAGCTTTCCATGTGCTTCAGTTTCAGACGAACTAGTTGCATGCTTATATGTAAGAGGTGATTCTTGACTTACTAACTTTTCGTTTATCTTATGGTTTTCGGCTTGCAGTGCTTGGTAGTGAAATTGATGCTGTTGATTCTGTGTCTGAAGTTGTTGGTGCAAGCTAGCGACTTGACTTCCTAGGTACTGGGTAAATGGGAGTTTATGAACTACGCGGTCTTGTGGAAGTAAAGAATAAACTAACACAGCTTTGTGGTCGTGAGTTTTTTCTATCCAATATCTTATTGCATTTTCAAGGTGTGTGAATTCAAGATCGCCTCTGTGTTGCCACAGTGTTATCGCTTCAGTTAATACTGATTCAAAAGAAGTGAGGCTTGTGCATTTTGAATAGTTTTTATCAGGGGCTTTGGCTAAGATTTTCTCTTGTTCAAAATGATTTTTCAGCCCCAACTTTTGTGTGAATTCCTTTAACCACCCTTTTTTAGCAAGTAATCCTATCTGGGGTTCAAAATGTTTGGCAAGAGAAGATGCACAAACATCTTGTTTTGTTAAGGGTAGCTGAGTTATAGGAAAGATTCCTTGGCTAAAAGATCGATTAAACGTTGCAACATAAGGATCGTAATATCCTGCTTTAACTTGGAATGCAGGTTGTTGTAGTTGTAATTGTGGTGGTTGCTGTACCCAAAATTCAGACTTGGAAGCCGTTGTTGATACAGCGCTGGGGGGCGGAGCCGATGCTGCAAGAGGGGCTGTTTCTATATTGTATTCTTGGGCGCCACCCTGAATATATTGTGGTTGATGCTCAGGCGGTAGCATTCCTTGTGGATGAGTATTAGGAAAATTGGGGGCCAATTGCCTGCCTTGATAGGCTAGCGATGCATGTTCAGCACTCATGATTACTAAAAAAATTCGGATTCATAGCGATATGTGTATCATGAATACACTGAACTCACCCTTAACAGAATGGTGTTCTTTAATTCGTCATTTTTACTAGGGCGTGTTGATCTTTTAGGATTAAATTTTGTGCTATTCGAGCACTTTTTGTTCAAGGCGTGAGCAGTGAAGCTTAGCCATCTAAGTAAACTGGTCACAACACAGAACAGGAAGTGCTCAAAAGCATCGAAGACAGCGTAAATTGGTAATCTTATGCAAGACACTTATATTGCCGTTAAATTGGAAAATGAAGCAATAATTTGAAAGCTAGCTCGTTGTAATCTTCACCCGTTGTTTGAGAAAATACAGTTAAAAACTTTAAATAGTTCTTCGAACCAGCATCAGATTCTACCCAATAATGTATGGCCCTTCTAGCGAAGCATTCTTCCCATGTTTCGTATTTCCTTATGTCGAGGCTTTTTGAGTAAGGTCCGGGTGTTCTTTTATTTGTTTCGTCGTGTTCTACATCCCATACTTGATCATCCGTAAATCTAAAATTTCTCCCTAGCTCACGATGGATGTATTTTTTTTGGCAATATGGGCTCATAAACTCAGCTAGGATTTCTTGGTCTACCTTTTGCTGCAATAGTTTCTTTTCTGGGGTTGTTAACTGCCTTTTTGAAGGCGCAACTATATTTGAGGTATTGACTGTAATAGCCATGTTCCCTTGATTGTTGTTGGCAGCAATATTGGTTTCTTTGAGAGGCATCATGCTTGCTGTTTTTTGAGTTAATAGTTCGATGTTGTCTTGTTGAATTCGCGTCATTTTTTGACTCATTTCTTGAACTAGCTCTTCTTTCCCCTCCAATTCGAGCTCTTTTTGTTCTAAGTTTTTTTTCAATCGACCTAATTCAGTTTTTAAGTGATTATTTTGAGTTGAGAGTGACTTTAATTCATCTTCCAATTTCGTATTTTTATCTGAAGCAGCTTCAAGTGAAGAGGTTGTGTAGTTATATTTGCGGTGAGAACTTTGGCTCTTTAATGTTTCGTTCAGTCTATGGTTTTCGGCTTGTAGTGCCTTGCAGTTAAATTGATACTGCTGAAGTTGATGGTGCAAACTTACGACTTGTGCCTCCAGATGTTGTGTAAGTGGAAGTTTTTGAGCTATACGGTCTTGAGCAAGCAAAGCATAAACTGAAAGAGGTTGCTGATGCTGAGTTTTCTCTACCCAAAATCTAATTGCATCTTCAAGGTGTTTAAACCCAAGATCGCTTCTGTTCTGCCACAATTTTATTGCTTCAGTTAATACTGATTCAAAGGATGCAGGGTCCGTACATTTTGAAAAGTTTTTGTCTGGGGCATTAGCTAAAATTCTCTGTAGCTCCCAATTGTTAGTTAGTCCTAGCTTTTTAATAAATTCTTTTATAGCTCCTTTAGATGCAATAAGGCCTATTTGAGGTTTAAAGTATTCTACAAGATGAGATGCTTGAATTTCTTCTTTTAATAAAGGTAACTGGCTGATAGTAAGCATTCTTTGATTAGGCACTAAGGTAACAGCTGGATAAGTAGCGGGATGTTCAAATCTAACAGGGTATTCTGGTTGATGTGATTGTGGAGGCTGTTGTAACCAAAATGCAGGCTGGGGTGCTAAGGGATATGCTGCTTCGGGGGAGGGAGCCGTTGCAGCTTCACTGTTAGTTTCTACTTGATAAGTTTGAGCACTACTATGAAAGTAATGTGGTTGATGAGCAGGTGGTAGCATTCCTTGTTGATAGTACTGTGATGAATTGTGCTCTAATTGCCAGTTATTATGTTCAGAAGATGCTCGATGACTGCTCATGATTGCAATGAAAATAGAAAATACGTGTCTGAGTATTTATCATGAATACACTGAACCCCCCCTTGACAGCATGCTGTTCAATAAAACTATTTTTTACTTCCTCTAAAAAAATCTCTGAATTATTTTTACAAAATCAATTTGTAACCATTTGATTTTTGGTGAGCAAATTAAAGATCAATATCTAATAAAGTTGTTTTGATGTTTTATTACTAAAAAAAGTATCGTTTATATCTTTTTTCGACTTTTTTTATAATTAAATTACATGCTTACGTTGCCTTGCCTGACTGGCATATCCTGCTTGTTTTCATTACAATTGCCGCGAATTTGAGGCTGTAAACTCAAATCCCTCTAACTCTACATTTATAGATTTCCACTGCTTTATCTTCGATAGGGTGGTAAGTGAAATAAAGGATTACTAAATGAACGCTGATAAACACCTAAAAAGTTGGCAAGAACGTTTCGAACTGGCAGAAGCTATGCAGCCTTTACTAGGTAAGCTGTATCGAAACCAAGGTGTGGAAGTAGTAATGTATGGTAAGCCGCTTCTTAATGCTTCTACCATCGAAATCATTAAAGCTCACCGTTTGGTTCGCCGCTTTGTGGGGGACAAACTTCGTTTACGTGAGAGCTTCCCTTTTGTCGAAGCGTTAAGCAAGCTAGATATTAAACACTGTAAAGTAGATATCGGAAAACTAGCAGTAAACTACTGGCGTAATCATAAAGATGCTAGCAACATCGAAGCTTACATGGCTCTTGAGCTTGCACAAGGCATCAATAATGATTCAGATAAAGAACCTAAAGACGTAGTACTTTATGGTTTTGGTCGCATCGGCCGTCTGCTTGCTCGTCTATTAATTGAAAAGACCGGCAGCAGCAACTTACTTCGCTTACGTGCGATTGTTCTTCGCGGTGGCCGTAAAGGCGACCTAGAAAAGCGTGCAAGCTTGTTACGTCGTGATTCTGTACATGGTCCATTTAATGGTTCTGTATATATTGATGAAGAAAACAACGCAATTATTGCTAACGGTACTTATATTCAAGTTATCTATGCAAACTCTCCAGATGAAGTTGATTATACTCAGTACGGCATTAACAATGCTCTTGTTGTTGATAACACGGGTATCTGGAAAGACGAAGATGGCTTAGGTCTTCACCTAAAATCAAAAGGTGCTTCTAAAGTATTACTTACTGCACCTGCTAAAGGTAGTATTAAAAATGTGGTTTATGGTGTTAACCATGATGACATCAAACCTGAAGACACCATCATGTCTGCGGCAAGCTGTACAACTAACGCCATTACTCCAGTGCTTAAAGCGCTAAATGACAAGTATGGTATCGATAACGGTCACGTTGAGACAATTCACTCTTACACCAATGACCAAAACTTGATTGATAATTATCACAAAGCCGATCGCCGTGGTCGCAGCGCTCCACTAAACATGGTTATTACATCAACGGGTGCAGCTAAAGCGGTATCTAAAGCATTACCTGAAATGGAAGGTAAGCTAACGGGTAATGCGATTCGAGTTCCTACACCAAATGTTTCAATGGCGATTCTTAGCTTGAACCTAAACTCAGAAATCAGCAAAGAAGAAGTAAATACTTATCTTCGTGATATGGCTCTGCATTCTGATCTTCAACATCAAATTGACTACACTGAATCGACTGAAATCGTATCAAGCGATTTAGTGGGTTCACGTTATGCCGGTGTTGTTGATTCTCAAGCAACTATTGCTGAAGGTAAACGTGCAACGTTATACGTTTGGTATGACAATGAATTTGGCTATAGCTGTCAAGTTGTTAGTGTAATGGCTAAGATGCTTGGTTTAACCACGCTTTCTTTGCCTAATAGCTAAGAGTTTTCTTTTTTGATAAAGCGCTTCAATGAGGCGCTTTTTTTATTTAAGTATCATAATGTTCTGAATTAGTACTATCTGAAATTGCTTTTGGGTGAGCGCGATGTCCAGGATAATCGGTTCGTTTATCTTCAGGGAATGGAAGGTTGCCAGTACCGTAATTGTTGAAACTTGGATTTATCGTAATAGTCGGACTTACTGTAACTCTTGGATTTATTGAAATATGGAAACGCCCGTCACTGTCTCTAAGTTGATTCAATTCAATAGATTCTGTATCTCCATCGCCTTGCAACATAGTAGTGTCATCATAACCAATTCTTCGAACGGCTTTTACAACTCGCAAAGTGTAGTTTTTGGTTTTGGGGCACTTATCAATTACGCAGTAAAGTACAAAACCTCCAAAGATAATAACAACCGCGATGCCAGCAGTAGCTCCAATAATAGAGACTGGAACCACATAGGGGGCTACTTGACTTGAATTAGTCGGATCAGGCTTAGTGCTAGGCTCCATAAATATAGTTGTACTTGGGGTCTGAGAGGGATTATTTGAATAACTCGAAGTAGACGTTTTTGTTACAAATTGAGTTTTGTGATCCATTGTTATCGTAATGCTCTCAGATTTTGAGCTTGTTTCAAGAGTAAACTCGAAAGTAGAACTTGCACTATCACTTAATGTGGTTGAAGGTGTGATATTTATGTCACTTGTTGAGGGTGATGGTTGTTTTGATGGTGGAGCATAAGGAGGGGGGCAGTCACTTTCGTTCGTTATATTCATCAATTGATAATTGGGGTTTGAGCCTTCAATATTTCCATTTGGACACAAAATGACAGTGCCATTTTGTAATGCACTTTGAGATAGGATTTTTAACGTTCCACCTCTGAGGACTAACTTAGCGTTTAAGCCAGCAGAGCCATATACTTCAACAGTTCCGTTGATTAATTCAATGAAAGAGTTATTCATTGATGTATCCGATAGCCATGCAAGCCCTCTTTCATTAACATTGACATAGCATCTATTGCATGAGCTATCAGAAGTGTGTAATTCTGAGTTAAATTTGATTTCAAAATATCCATCATATGCTGAAGAGCCACTTGTGAATATAAAGTCATCACTTTGTCTCGCAATCAAGCGGACTTTTTCACCTGATTCGTCATGAAACCAAACTAAAGGGTCATCTCTCGTTAAAATTCTTGCACACCTTGCCGAATAACCTCTATATGTAACAGTTGTGAATCTACCAGAGATTAAAACATCATTACACTCGTGCTCATTGCCAGTGAAAAGGTTATGATTGCTACTAATGTTGATAGATGGTTCATCATATGCGCAATCACATTCAGGGTTTATTGGTGGTAGAGCTTGCCTTGCTGCTCTTTTTATACCTTCCAAATCAGGCTTTGAATGTTGATGCCCGAAAGGTAAACGCGAATTGGATTTTGTTGAGGTATTCATCCAACCCTGATGTTCAGGTGCATCATAAAACGTGTCTCCGCCATGCCATTCACCTTGAGTAGAGTTAAAACTTGAATTTGATGAGCCCGAGCTTGTAGAGGGTTTTACGGAAGGGGTATCTGTCGCGTCTTTAGGATAGAAAAAATCTAATCCTTTTTTTGCTGCAACAGTTCCAAAACACCCGCCAGCTAATCCTGTAAAACAGTTAGCAACAGTTCTTATTGTGCTATCTTTTGAAAGCCCTAACTTAGTCATAGCTGCATCACTGATTTGGACTGATATTTTCCCTGTGACTATGCCAGCTGTGGCTGCAACGACGCCATACAAAGTATTTTCAACTAAAAAGTACCCAACTAAGACGCCTTGAACAGCCGTTTCGGTCATATTAAGCGTGTAATGTATTGCAGTATGTTTGGGCAGTGAGTATTCAACACTTTGAAAAAAATGACTTATTAATTCAAACCCTTTTTGCTTAACTTGGCTGACTAAATAAGCTTGAGCGGCACCCCATAACATCCCCGTTAGCATTGCAGGAGCCACAACAGTCCCAACGCTTGCTCCAACTGCAGCACCGATAGCAACAGTCATTGCAGTTTCCACATACTGTTGAGAATTGTTTGGCACAGCGACAATTTGATTAGTCATAGAGTGGTAAATGCAGTGGTAATGTCTAACTGAAAGTAACACTTCAAGCAGCATCAGGTTAATAACTGATCGTTATAAAACATGGGGTTAAGCTATATTGACAAACTTTAACTTGTCATGAACTAAGTTAGGTTGAACAATCAACTTACTGAAAATTTATCTGAAGGAGGATGTCATGGCAAGTCCCACATCACCTTCTCAGCAAGCTGGCCCATCATGGGGTAACCTTCCTTTTTCTCCGCCACCACACAGACAGGGAAGGTTAGCCTCTTATCAACTTGAGCGAGTCACTACTTCGCCGGAGTGTCTATTTCAACGAGAGCAAAGCCTGCCTAGCCATTTTTCCAGTCGAACTTTAGTTCAATTTAAAAAGAAAAAAGGAGAGGCTTTAGGGGTTTTTTATAAACCAGCATCAATTCATGCACAGAACCCATGTGCTAAAGAATCCAAATTGCAAGCATTAAGGTATTCTCGAAGGCATAGAGATGATGCTCGTTCGCTCGAAGAAACACCATTTGCTTTAGGTTCGATTAATCCGAAGAAAAGGCGAAAACCCTCAGAAACTATGAGTGTTGTCCCAACTATATCTCCGCGTAAGCTAGAGCAATTAGACGATACGAACAGCCTTTCAGAAATTGACTATCAAACTAGAGTTCAAATGTATCACGCAGATATAAGTGCTACTCGAGAAGCTATAAGAGAAGAAGTTATTGCTCAAGCAGCAAGAAAAGTAAAAACAAAGAATAAATCAGAATACATTCAAAGGTTAGATCTCATGAGTAAATACTTGAAAGAAACAGGTCAAAGAGAGGATTACGTAAAAGCACTTTATCAACGGCTGCCTAAATCCTCGACAACTTGATGAAAAAATAAAGCTTTTGATGCATTAATCTTCAAATGAACGCGATTTTCTGAATTTTTATAAAATCCTGATTGACTCTTAAGTCGAAAACCGTAGAATGCATCTCGCAGTCAGGGAACAGCGGCACGAAAGTGAAGTTAGAACCAGACTGGATTTGAAAGGCGCGATGGCAGAATGGCTATGCTGCGGATTGCAAATCCGTCGATCTCGGTTCGACTCCGGGTCGCGCCTCCAGATTTATTATGAGAAATTAAGTTTTAGTGCTTCAGCGTTGAAACAACAGTTTTGCCCGAGTGGTGGAATCGGTAGACACAAGGGATTTAAAATCCCTCGCTGGTAACAGCGTGCCAGTTCAAGTCTGGCCTCGGGTACCATCATAAGTGAAAAAGCCTCAACATTTGTTGAGGCTTTTTTGCATTCATAACCTTTTCAGGTTCCAACTCATTTTTTCTTGATGTTAAAATAGTATCAATTTTACCTTTCTTAGGAAAAGTCCATGATTTTCACCCATATTGAACAAGCGGCCGCGGATCCTATTCTTGGCTTGAATGACGCCTTTAAAGCCGATACTCGCAAAACGAAAGTAAACCTTGGCGTTGGAGTATATAAAGATGACGCAGGGCAAACGCCAATTCTCAATGTGGTGAAAAGGGCAGAAGCTAAGTTATTAGAAATAGAAAAAAGTAAGAACTACTTGGGAATCGAAGGTGTTCAACAGTTTAATCATGCTGTTCAAACTTTGTTGTTTGGTGACAATGCTGAGGTCATCGCACAAAAACGTGCGGTAACAGTGCAAGCCCCTGGAGGTACAGGTGCATTAAGAATTGGCTCTGAATTTATTTTACGCCACACTCAATCTCGTACTATTTGGGTGAGTAACCCAACTTGGGCAAATCATCAAAATATTTTCACTACGGTAGGACTTGAAGTCAAAACCTACGGTTATTACAACGAAGGCACTCATGGTTTAGATTTCGACGCTTTTCTTGCCGATCTTCAACATGCCAATGCTGGGGATTTGGTACTTCTTCATGGCTGTTGTCATAACCCTACAGGTATTGATTTAGATGATGAACAGTGGCAAATAATTGCTGACTTATGTCTTGAAAAAGAGCTGATACCATTTTTTGATTTTGCTTACCAAGGTTTTGGACGTGGCATTGAAGACGATGCACAAGGCTTACGTATTGTTGCTGCTAAAGTGCCTGAGCTAATTGTGGCTAATTCATTTTCCAAAAACTTTGGTTTGTACAATGAACGCATCGGTGCATTAACCCTTGTTGCTGAAAACTCTGATGTCGCGGCTTGTTCGTACAGCCAAATAAAGCGTGTGATTCGTGCCAACTATTCTAATCCTCCAGCTCATGGTGCTCTTATTGTGAGTACTATTTTGAGTGATGCTGAGTTAAACCTACAATGGCAACAAGAGTTAGCAGAAATGCGTATTCGTATAGCTCAAATGCGTGAACTATTTGTTGAAACCTTAATGGCTGAAGGGGTGAAGCAAGATTTCAGCTTTATCAAACAGCAAATGGGGATGTTCAGTTTTTCAGGTTTGAATATAGAACAAGTTCAGCAACTTCGTGAACAGTTTGCCATTTACATTGTTGGCTCAGGTCGAATAAGCGTTGCTGGAATGACCACAAGTAATATTCCGGTTATTTGCAAGGCTATTGCTCAAGTTCAGTGATATAGCCGTGCATATTGAAGCATCACGGGTATAATATTCGCTAAAAATTAAAAGAGAATAAACGTATGCGTATTACCGATAATTTCGATGGCGGCAATATTGAAGTCATCAGCATTGAAAATAAAGACAATATTGAGCTAAATATTCGCCCTGATGAAGGTGGTGAGTTTTATCAGTGGTTTAACTTTCGTTTTCAGGGGCAAGTGGGTAGTGAATACTCGTTCAATATCCTAAACGCTGGTACTTCTTCTTATATAAAAGGTTGGGAAGGGTATGATGCCGTTGCAAGTTATGACCGTGATAACTGGTTCCGTGTTCCAACTGAATTCAAAGATGGCAAGCTAACCATTAAGTTAGAACTACAATGTGATGCCATCCAAATAGCTTATTTTGCTCCTTACAGCTATGAACGTCATTTAGACCTATTAAGTTCAGTGCAACTACATCCTGAAGTGTCATTAGAGCACTTAGGTTTGACGCTAGATGGTCGTGATATGACGCTAGTGAAAGTCGGTGATGGTGATGCTTCTAAAAAGAATATTTGGATCACGGCTCGCCAGCATCCGGGAGAAACTATGGCTGAGTGGACAGTAGAAGGTCTTCTACACCGTTTACTTGATCAAAACTGCCCAACGTCTAAGAGTTTATTAGACAAAGCTAACTTCTACATTGTACCAAACATGAATCCTGATGGCAGTGTTCGTGGCCATTTGCGTACTAATGCTGTGGGTGTAAACCTAAACCGTGAGTGGCAATCACCAAGTTTAGAAAAAAGCCCTGAGGTGTATTACGTTACTGAAAAAATGAAGCAGACAGGTGTGGATTTATTTTATGACGTACACGGTGATGAAGGCTTGCCTTATGTATTTCTTGCTGGAGCAGAAGGCGTACCAAATTACAGTGAACGCTTAGCTAACCTCCAAGCTGATTTTGTATCTGCATTACAAATGGCTTCAGCAGATTTTCAAACTGAATTTGGTTATGACAAAGACGAACCTGGTCAAGCTAACCTAACAGTCGCTTCTAACTGGGTGGCACATACCTTTGATTGTTTATCTAATACTTTAGAAATGCCATTCAAAGATAATGACAACTTACCAGATCCATTTATGGGCTGGTCACCAGAGCGAAGCGTATATATTGGTGAAGCATCATTGTTGGCGATGCTAGCGGTTGTAAATAAATTAGGAAAATAAGATGGCACTCATTCCTTGCCCATATTGTAAAAAGCAGATCTCAAGTTTGGCTAAGCAATGTCAACATTGTGATGCTAAATTGACGGGTGACAATGAAGCGAGATTGAATATCGCTAAAATCAATCAAGCCAGTAAACTTCAAACTCATAGCTTTATTGCCATGACCTTATTTGTAGCCGGAGTGGTGATTTGGTTTTGGGGTGGTGAGCCAGCTGAAGGCAATCGCATGTATGCGGGTGCAGTGTGTTTCACATTTGGCTTTATTGGCTATTTGATCACTCGAGTTCGAATCATTTTACACAAACGTAGGAGCGTCTAATGGATTTGCATAAAATCATTGATGATATGCCAGAGGAAGTGTACCAACGTATGCGCTCTGCGATGGAATTAGGTAAATGGGAAAATGGTGTGGCGTTAACTGAAGAGCAGCGTGAGCATGCGTTGCAAGTGGTTATGCTATATCAAGCTCGTCACTTGGAACAAACTGATCATTTTACTATTGGCTCAGAAGGACAGATTAATGAGCTGTCTAAGTCTGAGTTAAAAAAGCAGTTTAAAGGCGATACCATCGCTGAGTTTAAACAGGACGAGTTTTAAATAAACCAACGACCTGATAGCAGATTTCATTCAAGTATCAGGTCTTTAATTGATTCATCTTCTTTTCGCATTGAGCATTCTAAGAAACTCATCTGTAATATTAAATTGGTGAGTTATCTTTTGTGGAGCGTAATCCAGCTTTTCGAACTTACCTTTTTCATGAAAAATGCCCACTTGAAAGTTAAGGTTTTTTGATTTCTTTGCTCCCCCTACAGGGTTGACTTTAAACTTGATTAAAACCCAATTTTTATCCTTGCGGAGCAATTCTTTTATATAAAGCAAGTTTCCAGCGTCTATTTTCTGTGGAAAACTTGCTTGGTAGCTGTACCAAACAGTGACTTCAATAACTTCTATAGGCTTGGCCATAAGATGTTTTCATTATTTTATAAATGAAGCCAATCTACCAGAGAGTTAATGTCTTTTTCCTGAATGCTTTTTACGTCTAGCCTCATCTTTGGCTTTTTTCTCAGCTTTTTTTATCGCTAGCATTTCTGCTACTTCAACTTTTTCTTTTTAGCCATTGTTGGTGCTTCCATAGTGAGCTGGCCGATTTTGCCACTTCGGTGGTTGTGGTGGAGGACTTCTGAGGCTTTGTGATTTTCAATACTTCATTCAGTTATGGTTTAGCTTTTTTGCCTAAAATATCATCAAGTTGATTTTGTAATGGCAAATAATCATTATTACTCCATACCCTGCTCCTCAAATTTTAAAACCTTTTTATTTAGCCTTAGGTGTTCCTGAAGGAGAAGAGCCTGATGTTCAAAAGCTTATAATCAACAGTAAAGCTTTTTCTGTTGCAGTAAAGGCTACTATCGACACACTATTACCGTTATCTATTATGGCTTATTTAGGAGGTTCCCCGTTAGTAGCCTCTACAGCAATGGCGGTTGCGGGAAGATTTGGCAGTCAAGCTATGTTTGAACCAGCCATAAACTTTGTCGTAGATAAAACTCACTTTAGACAAGAAAATAAGAGAATTTTAAGAGAACTTTGTCACTTGGGTGGAACCTTATTAATCAATTATATGGTAAGTCCAAGTGAGGGTTTTCTAAAAGCCGTTTTTTTTAATTCTATTACCTTTCATACAATGAAGAGCAGTTCACAGTTAACGGTTAGGTTTATTGATAGATTAGGATTCGAGCAATATAAAGATTCGAAATATATATGTTGTAAGGTTGTAGAGTCGTTGACACAGGTTGTATGTTATTCGCTATTTTTTCCTAGAGTGAATGCTGAAAAGTTGCAGGAAAAGTTAAATGAAATTGATGCATTATCAAAAGAAGAGCAGATTAAGTTATTTGATATCAAAACCGTAGAAGCAGCAGCTTCGCCATTACCTGAACGGGCATATGATAAAGTTGTTTGTTCTGCTTACTCTAATTCAAAGCCTGAGGCAGACGATATTTCTATAGATTTATCTAAGGTGGGTTTAAGTTCATGTGCTGACGTAGAAGGTTTTAAGTTAATCGCGCAAGGTGATCCTCTATTTTTATTAAATGATGATGAGGCGTTGCTTCGGGTTGGTTCTGGAGAGCAAGTATTCGCAACAACACCCATGGATAAAGAGAGTGTGGCAAAATTTTTGTTTGAAAAAATAAAGCAGGGAGCAATAAACGTCGATGAAGTGTGCAGAGTTATGATTGACAAGAAAAATGGTAAAGTGCCTCCGCCGTTTAAAGAGAGTGATTATGATGGGTCAGTACAATATATATTTGCAAATTACCTAGATACTGTGACAATGGAATTGGCTGACGCACCTTGTAAAGTACGTCTAAGGCCTTGCTTGAATGAAGAGGGACAACTCAAGTTTAAAACAAAGGCTGTAGAGAAAACAGAAGTTGGACTACATAGACTTGAAGAGGTGGTTTTGACAGATCTTCTTAATCAACTTGGCTATCCTTTTTATACACAATCACAGACTAAGAGTTGATTGTGCTCATAGCTTAATCAATATAAAATTTTGTTATCAGGGTTACATGTATAGTTAGAGTGTGAGGTGCATCAATATAGAAATATTGGATTCTTTATAAATTGATGCACTCAAAAGTGTGTCTCTATATAGGCTCTATACAGATGGGGTAAGTATTAATGTCTTTTCCCAGAATGTTTTTTGCGTCGAGCCTCATCTTTAGCTTTTTTCTCAGCTTCTTTAATCGCTATCATTTCTGCTACTACAATTTTTTCTTTTTCAGCCATTGCAGGCGTTTCTAGTGTTAGTTGGCCGATTTTTCCGCTGCGATAATCATGAAGTAAAACTTCAGAAGCTTTATGATAATCAATCGTGCCACCAGAGCGCAGAGCACCGTGACGGCGGCCAATGGCTTCTAATAATTCAATGTCTTGCCTTGGCAATTCATCAAGATTATAGCGTTTACAGATTTCCTCAGGATAAGCCTCAAGGAAGTATTCTGCGGCAAACATAGCAACGTCATCATACTCCATTGCGGTGTCTTTAATCGCACCTGTGACGGCTAGACGATAACTGCTGGCAGGGTTGTCGACTTTAGGCCAAAGAATACCGGGAGTATCAGAAAGCACAATACCATTACGAAGATTGATGCGTTGCTGAGCTTTAGTGACCGCAGGTTCATTACCTGTCTTAGCTATCACACGTCCTGCTAGGGTATTGATGATAGTAGACTTTCCGACATTAGGGATGCCCATAATCATGGTGCGAATATCTTTCTCTACTGTATCTCTGTGAGGCACTAATTTACGACAGAGATCGGGGATTTTTTTCACCATAGCGGATTGTAAAGTAGTAATGGCGCTGGCTTTAACACCTTGCTCTTGCTCAAGGTATCCAATCCATTGTGCAGTAACTTCTGGGTCGGCGAGATCGCTTTTATTAAGCAACTTGATGCAAGGTTTATCACCACGCAGTTGCTGGATCATCGGGTTTTCACTGCTATACGGAATACGAGCGTCAAGCACCTCAATGATTAAATCAACCTGTGGCAGTACCTTTTCAATCTCTTTGCGGGCTTTGTGCATATGCCCCGGATACCAATGAATGCCTTTTCCAGACATAAAAAACCTTCCTATCAACATCGCTCTCTTAATATCGGTGGGAGATTTTAGCATTTTATGCAAATAAAAGGTGCCCATATTTTAGTAAGACAGCCAAAGCTGTTACTGCAATAAAGCTAATGGAATAGGATTTGAATGCGAAGTTCCTAATAAACGGTACTTCAGTCGTTTCATTTTCAGAGCTTCTGACTAATCCTGATAGTTTGTTTTTATCCGCATAAATCACTAACATTAACATTGAGAGTAATACCGCATTAACATATGGTGTACCTTGCCAACCAAGCGATATGGGAATAATCAATATGCACAAGTGCATAGGCAAAAGCATCAGTGCGCCTATAAGCCGGAAACGGTATGTAAGTAGCAAAGCTCCAACTATGGTTTGAGAGAGTGCAATAAAATAGCCAAATAAAGCGAGGTTATATTTTGCTAAAGCATCAATTAACCAAATTGGGCCGATGATATGGGGAAACCAGTGAAAAAATTTACTGATGCCCGCTGTGAAATAAATAATTCCTAAAATAACGGCAAAAATTGTGGCGAGTTTTTCTGTTGAATTTTGCCTCATTATACTTCCATGTCTTTTATTTATTAATCTGTTAAAAAGAAAGTAACACTGGTGACGACTCTGACGTCTTTTTCAATTTTTCGGGAGTCGCCATAGCTTTGTCCTACATCTCTAACGATAAAACTGCCTTGGCTGGCATTTCGAATCCCTCCCACTTTAACACCTGCATTTATCGCAAATTCGTTAGCGGCTAAACGGGCATTTTGGGTAGCTTCTTTGAGCATGGCAGGCTTTATATTATTTAGCTTTGTGAAGTAGTAGCTGGGTTCTTGGTTTTGAATATCTAAGCCTTGAGCAATTAGAGCATTGAGCTTGGCCCTGACTTTTGAAACTAATCTGACTTTATCCGTTTCAACATCAATTTTTCCGGTGAGGAAATAGTTGGTGTCTACTAGCTTCTGATTTTCATCTCTAAACTCTTGTGCTCGATAATCTATGACGCCGGGTTTGATTTCGTCACTGGAAAACCCACTTTGATTAAGTAATTGAATAATGATCTTTTGGTCACTTTCTGATTGTCGGTACATCTGCTTAATATTCGATTTAGAAGTGCCACTCACCTTATATTGTATTGTCCAATAAGCTGTATCGGCCTTGACTCGTCGTTCCGCTAAGCCTTTTACTTGTGCCGTATTCAATGCGACCTTTGATTTATATACGGTTTCACTTATAAAATAGCCTGCACAAGCAATGCCCAAAGCTAACAATAGGGCAGAGATCACAGAAATGGAACTTTGTTTGTTACCGTTACTCATTAGTAAGTCTCTGTTTGTGACAAATGGTTATCTACCATAAAACAATTTTGTTCAAAATTCAGCTAGTGCTCAGTAAATTTAGCCGGTAGTGTCCTAATTTAGTGATATGCATGAATATCAATTCCAAATTCTACACGATTGATTAACAAACCAATTACAGTGTCGTGCATACTCTCTAACTTTGAAAAGCAAATCGTTCTTCGTGCCAACC